>JACKBR010000003.1 GCA_020634495.1 Ardenticatenaceae bacterium
GTGGCGGTGCGGTTTGTGGAGCGGGCGGAGATTGAACAGTTTGATAGGAACGGCCGTTCCTTTGCCAACATTAATTCGCCAGAGGATTTGGAAGAAGCCGGTGGTCAGTAGGTCAGTATTCAGTAGGTCAGTATTCAGAACACTGACCTACTGATTCACAGAAAACTGATTACTGCTTTTCTAGCGCAATTTCGGCCGCGCGGAGCGTGTTTTTCATCAACATGGCAATGGTCATAGGGCCAACGCCACCCGGCACCGGGGTGATAGCGCCAGCGACTTCGGCGGCGCTGTCGTACTCCACATCGCCCACCAAGCGGTAGCCACGTTCCCGTGTGTCATCATCCACGCGATTGATGCCAACATCGATAATAGCAACGCCGGGTTTCAGCATATCCCCTTTAATCATCTCGGCCCAACCAATGGCAGCTACCACAATGTCGGCTCGCTTCAGGTGCTCAGTTAAATCCTTGGTGCGGCTGTGGCAAATAGTGACGGTTGCATTTGCTTTTTGCAGGAGCATGGCCATTGGCAGCCCCACAATGTTAGACCGCCCGACAATGACTGCTTCGGCCCCATTCGTTTCTACACCGGCATCCGCCAGCAGTTCCATGCAGCCCGCGGGCGTGCAGGGGATAAATAGTGGCTCACGACCTTTCATCGCTAAACGGCCGATATTCACGGGGTGGAAGCCATCGACGTCTTTTTCCAGATCAATAGTGTTGAGGACAGCCTCTTCGTCGATGTGCTTGGGCAGGGGAAGCTGCACCAAAATGCCGTTAATCTCAGGATCGGCATTGAGCCTGGCAACCAGGGCAACAACCTCTTCCTGGCTGGCATCGGCGGGCAGCTTATGGCCTACAGAGCGAAGGCCGAGCCGTTCGCACATGCGCTGCTTGCTGCGAACATAGGTGTCTGAGGCGGGGTCCTCGCCAACCAAAACGGTGGCCAGACCTGGCGTATAGTTGTGCTTTTCTTTCATTTCGGCAACCGCAGCCGCCACTTCGTCGCGAACGCGAGCAGCTACTTTTTTGCCATCAATTATTTGTGCTGACATAAACTTACATCCTTTTTAACAAGTGGGTAAACGACTGGATTGGTAGGAAACGGCCGTTTACAAATAGTGCGAAAACAAAAAGGTCTCCACCAGGAGACCTCGAAACTCAATATCAAAAGAACCGCATGGTTGTGTAACCAGTCTACAACAAGCTACTTCGGCAGCATGTTCGTGCCAAGGAACTTGTCTAGCCAAATAGCGGCCGCGCCCCCAAAAGCAAGGGAGGTAAAAAATGTATAGTAAAAGCCAAACTCTTCCAAAGTAGTATCTGCAATAAACGGAGCATAAACAACCGCTACCGTCAAACCAAATCCAATCGCAAGAGAGATCAATACAACCAACAAACGCTTAACTAACATCTTCAAATAGCCTCCAAAAATAATTTGGCATTTCTCGAATTAATGATAAACAATCACTTGTATTTTTTATCACAAATACAGCGAATCGGCAACGAAACCTAACCCTTAAATTTCCAAACTACACCCTAAACATCCTCGTCAAATTGGACAAGAGCATCTTTGACGTGTTGGGTGAGTTCTTCTGGAGAAATAGGTTTTGTCAAATAAATAGTTGCCCCAGCGCGCAGCCCTTTATTAATACTGTCCAAGTCAGTTTTGGCACTAAGCATAATGATGGGCAATTCGGCCGTGGCAGCCTCATTCCGCAACTTTTCACAAACAGTAAAACCATCCATGCCCGGCATCATCACATCCAACAGCACAACGTCTGGCTGATTTTTCCGCACCTTCTCCAGCGCATCATACCCATCTTCCGCTTCCGAGACGTGAAAACCAGCCCGAACGAGCATTAATCGAAGCAGCGTTCGAGCCATTGGTTCATCGTCTACGATTAGAACCGACTGGTGGATGGCATCGCCAGAGGCTGAGTTAAATTGTCGGGCCAAGATAAATACCTATTTGCAAATAAATCTTCTAAAAATTTTGCGTTCCAACTGATTCCAGCTGGCAACACATTTATTGTAAACTATTCTTTTTTTCCAGCAAAGGAGTTATTACATAAAAATGGATCAATCTGGCAATTTTCCTAAAGGTAATGAAATAGTTAGCCCTTCACGTGCCAGAATGGTTTGAGGGAAGCGTGCGCGAGCTTCAATGAGAATATTATCCAGGTCGTCGTCTGTAAGGTCTGGTGAATAATGAAAAAGCGCCAGGCATTTTACACGTGCTTCAATAGCCGCCTGCACTGCTTCTTGCCAGGCGCTGTGACCATATTCGTTGAATTTTTTGCGCTCTTCAATGGTGGCAAAATGGGAATCATGAACCAGTAAATCCGCACCTTCGGCTAAACGCAGCAGGTTAGGATCGAAGCCGTCGTCGTAATGGGTGACATCGCTGCAATAAACAAACACAACGCCATTATTTTCAATGCGAAATCCCAGGCAGCCACCAGGATGGTTCAAATCCGTTGCCGTTACCCGCGTATCGTCTCCAATAATGATAGTTTCGCCATCTTGAATTTCTTTAACGATGAGGTCGGCGGGCAAGGATTTATAGGCAAATGGGAGATATGGTTCGATAAACTGGCCAGCCATTGTTTCTTCTAGCTGTTTGCCAACGCGGCGTTTGCCAACCAGAACAAAACGGTTGTTACGGCCGAATATTGGGGCAAAGAAAGGAAAGCCCTGAATATGATCCCAATGTGTGTGGCTGATAAGAATGCTGCCAACGATTCGACTATGATTTTGCTTGACGAGTTCTTTGCCCAAACGCCGGATGCCAGAACCGGCATCAATAATGATCAGCTGCTGATCAGATGTACGCAGCTCCACACATGAGGTATTGCCACCTACGCGAATTGTTTCTGGCCCTGGGGTTGGAATTGTACCGCGCACCCCCCAAAATCTTATTTGCAAGTTACCCTCTTTTTTATTTCTGTTTACCGCTGATTGTGTAGGCCATCATCTGTTCACGGTATTGGTTTGTGTGATCGAGACGATGAGACTGGGTGGAGTATAGCAAAAACGTGCGTAAATCGATATATAGGTTTCGTAAATTTGTATAGCACAAAAAAAGCCCATCTGCAGAGCAGGTGGGCTTGGGGGATTTACTTGCTAGGGGTTTAAGAACTGACTTCTTGCTGGGTTTTGCTGTTAATGACGCGTTCGACACTATCTAATAGTTCCTGAGGACCAAATGGTTTGGTGATGTAATCATCAACGCGGGCGATGTGTAAGCCTAAAACACGGTCAATGCTTTGCGCTTTGGCAGTGACGACAATTACGGGAATATCGCGCATCTCCTCAGATGCTTTCATCTTTTGATACACTTCCCATCCGTCCATTTCTGGCATCATCAGATCAAGTAGAACGAGATCGGGCTTAATTTCACTAATTTTGGTTAAGCCTTCATGTCCGCCAACAGCGCCGGTCACGTCAAATTTATTGCGGCCCAAAATGAGCTTAACTAGCTCAATCATTTCTAATTCATCTTCAATGCAAACCACTTTTTTAGGTTCGTCTGCCATTACATATTTCCTTCATCAAACAATGCTTGTAAAATCGCTCGTATATCAAATTTGCATTTATTGTTGCACGTTCAAACAGTTATCGTTTACGCAACTTGTGATTCTCTAAAGGGTATCACAAGCCAGAATGCTTGTCTACACATAATGTGGCTTCACAATGATACAAATGAACTATTTGGCCTTGAACTATTTTCACTTGATGCTTGCTTGAAACTATTGCAATTAGGTTAAATTACTTTAATCGATATATTCGATATGATCTATATGATAAGAGTAAGGGGTGGGGCAACCGCAAACTCATTTTTTTGACGATGCAAAAATCCAAGTTTGCGATTGCCCTGTTATAAGGTGCGGGGTAATTTTTTCTATCAACGGTTTCCGGTGAAACAGATGATTTAGCAGGCAACGGCCGTTGCCTGGGGGTTGCTAAATGCCGCCGTTGGAGTTGCCTTCTGGCCCTTTCACTGGCCAATGCCCTGCGGTAAATACGGGGAGCCATGCCTGGGCGGGCAGCTGTACGTTGCTGTGCTGGCGGCTGTGAACCTTGATCCAATCTCGCCAGGTTAGTGTGTCGCCGATGCGCCGTGGATTTTCTGTACGGCCGTTGGCCGCCGCCACGCCCACCTTTTCGCCCTCAACCAACAAATGATGTTGCTCTACTGGCGGTGGTTGATTTGACCAGGTTGTGAAAGCGGTGAAGAGCGTGTCAATATCGTTGCTATTGGACCAGGGGTTGGGGCGCGACATTTGCCGTTCGGTTTCCAGGTAGTTCAGAAAGATGTCGGCGGTTTTAACCATGAGCGCCTGGGCCTCGGCCAGTGGAGTTGGTGTTGAACTGCCAAAGGGGATGAAGTCGTGGGGGTAATGTCGTTTGGAGAGGCGTTCTTCCCACAGCGCATCCAGATCATTGGCAATTTTGTCGTCGCCAAGCGCTCGTATGGCCTGGTTAATGCAGTACGGCCGTATGGCGTCTGGTGGATGTTCCCCATCGTCCCGCACAAATTTTTCTTGCGAATTGTCCAGCAGCAAATCTTGTAAACTGAGCGCCCCCGCTGGGCCGGCCACGTAGGCGGCAAAAACGTCGGCAAAAATTTCTTCGAGCCAGCAGTTAATCCAGTTGGGATACAGCGGGATGTGAGCATGTAATTGCGCTGCCAATCCGGGTGCATGATGGTACACGTAATGCCCAACTTCATGGGGAATGGACAGCAAATCTTTGCGTACCTTTACCGCAGAAAATGGAATGCCGATGAGGGCAATTGGGGCGTAAGGGATAATCCGAATATTGGCCGATTTGTTGAAATAGGTGAGCACACTGCATTTGGGCAATAGTCCATCTTGGATGGCAACGTTCAAAGCCAGCTGCGCCAGCTTGTCTGCCCGTTCTTGTGTGGCGTGCAGCTTTGTTTGCTGCCGCTGGCTGTAGATTCGCTGGATAATCATCATATCGAAAGCAATTTGATCCAACGTTGCGCGGAAGACATGTTCCGGAGGGAAAACCATTGAGGGCAGGAGTTGCCCGGAACTGAACCCATCCCAAAAATAGCTGAATTGATCATCACCAAAGGCCAGCAAACATTTGGTGAGTGCAAATAGGGTTTTGCTGCTGGAGTCATCAGCCTGACCGTAGGCCAAAGTCATCTGCTCAAGCTGCTCCTGCAACGTTTGCCATCTGTCTTGCCATACCGTGTCCATATTTTTCTCCTTGACTGTACAATTAACTGATACGAGGTTTTTTCTTGCGCCTTATTAGACTTTAGTACCAAAGTACTAAAGCGCCGCAAAATGATCGTTAAATTGACGACAAATTTCAGTGAAGGTAGGAATGTGAGTAACGCATCTGGAGCGTAGCAGGGTAACGGCCGTTTGCAATGCAAAAGGAATAACAATCAGCCAACAGTATGGACACGGATAGAACAAAAGTGGGCAGAAAGACGGCCGTTTTGGCTTACCCGGTTGATGACAATCGTTCTAAATGGTTCATGATGGCTGTGACGGCCGTTATGGCTTCAGATTCGTGAGGTAATTCTGTAAACGGCCGTCCCTGTAGATCGAAAGCCGCTAATTCAGCATCAATGGGCACCACACCCAGCAGAGGAACGCCCATTTTGTCGATGTGTTCTTGAATGACCTCAGGAACCTCCCCATCCAGACGGTTTAAAATTACGCCTGTATGCTCAATTTCAATATCTAATTCATGCCGAAAAGCGGCAATGCGTTCTGCGGCCACAATACTGCGCAGGGTCGGTTCAGACACAATGAGCAGATGCTGCACCGCCCGCGTGGTGCGGCGGCTCAGATGCTCCATTCCGGCCTCATTATCAATCACCACATAGCGATAATTTTTGCTGATGGCGCTAATGACCTGGCGCAAATTGTGATTGACAGCGCAATAACAGCCTTGCCCCTCTGGCTGGCCCATGGCAATCAGATCAAACCGGTCCCCTTCTGCCAGTGCGGAACGAATCTGGTAATCCAGGTATTCTTGCTTAGAAACCCCGCCTGCAATTGTGCCCATAGCCGCCCCGCTGGCCGTTAGCGATTGCTTTACCTGGGTCAGCAAATCTTCGCGAATATCGCCGACTGTCCAATCTAAATCTAGCCCTAAAACCATATTCAAGTTGCTGCTGGGATCGGCATCGATGGCCAAGACAGCGCCGGGTTGGGTTTCTACCAGATATTTTATGATGAGACCGGCGATGGTGGTTTTGCCAACGCCGCCTTTGCCCGCCAGGGCGATGGTTGTTGTCATGTGTTTACCTCTTCCTCTAAGCGGTTGATCATTTGTTGCGCTGCCTGTTTTAACTTGGGTACGGTGTCGTAAACGGCCGTTCCCAAACGATCTGCTTCCTGAACGCCAGGCTCTGCTGGCAGGAATCCTAAAATTGGCAAGCCTGAACTGTTTTCCTTGAGGAAATTTTCTTCAGCTTCGTTGTGCACTTTGTTGCCCACCAGCCACAGCCGGGACAGGCCAATGTCTTGGGCTAATTTTTGAATTTGAACGGCCGTACCCAAACTGCGTCGTGTTGGCTCCACCACAATCAACAGGGCATCTACAAAATCTACTGTGGCCCTTCCCAAATGCTCCACCCCGGCATACATATCCAAAATCAGCACGTCGTCCTTGCGAAAAAGCAGGTGAGTAAACAGCGTCTTGAGCATAGCGCTCTCCGGGCAGATGCAGCCGGAACCACCCATTTCCACTGCACCCATTTCCAGCAGCCGCACCCCGCGATGCAGCACGCTAAACCGCTCTGGAATGTCATCCACGCGAGGATTGAGGGTAAAAAAGCCGCCCATCGAACCAGGTTTTGCGCCGGTACGTTCGGCAATCAGCTCCTCCATTTCGACGATGGGGTGCAGCCTGGCCCGGAGTTCTTTGGGAAAAGCCAACGCCCCAGCCAGACAGGGGGAAGGGTCTGCGTCCACTGCCAAAACCTGCTGCCCGGCGTCGGCATACGCCTGGGCCAGCAGCGCCGCCAGGGTGGTTTTGCCCACGCCGCCTTTGCCGCTAATTGCTAATTTCATCCAAGTAATCTCCTGGTTAACATGCTGCCCAAAATGGCGCAGGCATCGGTTGGTAAATGATGGAACGTGTGGGCATCGAATAAAAGTTTATATGAGGATGGAAAATCATCATCGCCTAGCCAGCAAACTGCCAATACGGGGACATGGGGCAAAGCTTGAAAGCAAAAGGCGGCATCGCCAAACGGCACTGCCTGCCCGCCTAGCCGAACGGCCGTTTCCCTAAACCTTGCCACCTCATCACCAAAATGCCGCGCCAGCTCTTGCCCGGTGTATCCCTGAAACGCCTGAGTGTAAAAACGGCCGTCTGGCAGTTCCGTAAAAGCTATCCAACTATTCGCCTGGGGCGTACCGTTTGAGACATGCAGGTAATAGGCAATCAGCGCCTGGATTAATGGGTCGAGTGCAGCCCCAGTTTCGGCATTACGGGCAACAAAATCAGCGGGATCGATGGTGACGGCCGTTTGCCATACGTTTAGCTGCAAACGGCCGTTTACCAACATTGCGCCACAGGTTTTTGCCAAAACGGCCGTGTCTCGCCGGGCTAATTCTGTTCGCAGCGATGCTACTTTTCCTGCCAGTCCCGTCATTGTCAATTTAGGCTAAACTCCGGCTGTACACTGTCCTGCTTTTCAGCTTCTTGCGGAATTAGTCCAGCGTCTGTGACGATGCGCGGTACAATGCTCTCCCAGCCCACAGCCATCAGGTGGATGCCATTCACCCCTTGTTTGCCTTTAATCGCCTCAATAATCTCCAGGGCAATCTGCACACCTTCCTCTTCCACGCCATCTCCGGCCGCTTCCAGCCGCTTCAGAATGGGCTGCGGAATGATCACGCCGGGCACATCCTGGTGCATGTATTGGGCCATCTTCAAGCTCTTCAGCGGTGTGATGCCAATGAGGATGTAAACCTTGTCCAGAATATTGCGTTTGGCCAATTCGTTTAGCCAGATTTCCAAACCATCTGGGTCATAAACCAGGTTTGTTTGGAAGAACTGAGCGCCAGCGTTCACTTTTTTATGCTCGCGGATTGCCTGGAATTCTGGCCGTGAGGCAAACGGTGCGCCTGCGGCTCCCAGGAAGTATTGCGGGCGGAACTTGATGTTACGGCCGTCCAGATACTTCCCCTCATCCCGCATCCGGCGCAAAATCCACAACATCTGTATCGAATCGATATCCACCACATCCATGCGCCCTTGCGGCGGGGGCCCCATGCGCGAATGATCGCCCGATAAACACAAAATATTGCGCAGGCCCAGCGATGAAGCGCCAATCACCTCAGCTTGTAAACCCACGCGGGTACGGTCACGGGCGGCAATTTGTAGCACTGGCTCCGCGCCATGTTCCAGGGCCATTTTGGAGCAGGCTATGGAAGACATGCGCGGTGTGGCGGAGGGGCAGTCGGTGAAATTTACGGCCGTTACATACGGCCGTACCAACTCCACATTGCGGCACATCGCGCCTGTAGCAACACTCATCGGCGGGGCAACTTCGGCCGTAACCACAAATTTCCCCGCCTTCAGTTGCCGCTCTAGCTCAGAAACTGGTTCATCGTAGGCTGGGGCATGATATTCGGCATCTCCCTGCCACCATGCTGGCTGGCGCACCGGCCGGAAAACCGCATCCCAGGTTTCGGCACGAGTTTCCTTGTCGCGGGCCACCAGGTCAATAAACACCTTTTTGGTGCCAACCTCTTTTACTTGACGAGCCACATCACCCCACGTTTCCGTGCCAACCTTGTCCCAGTCCAGCGGCGGCAGCACCTCTAGCAGCATTTCTTCCCGGCCCAGCTTAAAGGCGCGTTCGTAAATTTCATACCAGATGCACGGCCGTGTTTCATCCACATAGCAGTGCGCTTCTGTGGAACCACCACATGGGCCGTTCCGAATGCCTTTGGGGCATTCCATGGGGCAAATAAAGGCCGTCTCTTGCAGCAAGCAGTTGCCACACATGCGGCAGCCAAACAAGGGGCCTTTGGTGGCGCGCTCCACAAATGCTAAAGCTCGCCCACCGGCAGACTCTTTCTTAAATGGGTAAAAGGGCGGCTGCCAGCGCCGTCCCGGTGTAAAAAGCGGCATATCACCATCTCCAACTTTCGTGATGCGTGAAGCGGGATTTCCTCACGCTTCACGCATCACGCTTCACTGATCAATGTCTCATAGCATCGGCAGCAAATAATCGTAGGCGGTGAGGGCGGCTTTTACGCCTTCACCAACCGCTACCAGCACTTGTTCCGCGTAAATATTGGTCACATCACCGGCGGCAAAGATGCCGGGTACGTTGGTGCGGCTGTACGGATCCACTTTGATGAAGCCACGCCCATCCAGTTCCACCAATCCTGCTACCATTTGCGAATTCGGCCGTAGCCCTTTCTCCACAAACGTTCCATCTGCCTTCAGTTTCTGTTCTTGCCCGACATTATTTTTCACGACAACCGTGTTGCAATATCCGTTTCCTTCGACGCGGGTTACCTTATATTCCGGCAAAATCGTGACGTTCCTGGCTTTGGCTAATTTCTTGCCCAGCGGCGTTTGCAACACCTGGCCAGAAGGCCCCACCACATGCACATGCTGAGCCACCGTAGCCAGCTCCGCTGCTGAACGTAAAGCCAGATCATCTTCGCCTACCACCACAGTCTCTTTTTCAATGAACAATGGGGCGTAGCTTAGCGCCGAGTAGCAAAGCCCTTTAGACAAATACTCTTTCTCGCCCGGCACGTTTAGCCATTCCTGGCGAGTGCCGCAAGCAACAATCACCGCTCGTGCTTCTAGAATGCTGCCAGATTGGGTACGTACCAAAAAGCCACCATTCATTTTTTCAACTTTGTCTACCCGCTCCATCAGGCGGGCGAATTCTAGATATTCAAGCTCGCTTTTGAACCGGTCTACGACTTCTACCCCACGGATTACCTGATAGGCTGCCACATCTGGTAAATCCAGGTGATAATTTGTTTTGCCGCCCAAATCTTCCGAGATGAGCAGCACATTTAACCGTTTGCGAATGGCGTAAATGGTTGCCGTCAATCCTGCCGGGCCACCACCAATGACAATTAAATCGTACATTTTAGACCTCCTATTCAGGAGGAGATTGGAGATTGGTCATTAGAGATTTTTGTCTGCAAATTTCCAATCTCTAATCTCCAATCTCTACTCTTCCGGGACTGGTGCAATGAACCCTTCTTCCATCATCATTTGTGTCAGATTGCGCGAACGGCCGATCATCAGCAAAGCGTGTTGGTACAGCTCATCGTAGCTTTTTGTCAGGCGAGCCACGCCTTGTTCCTGGGCTTTCATGCCCACAGCAGCCGCTTCCCGGGCAAACACTTGCCAATCTTCCATGCTGGGCAGCAAATGCTCATCATCCAACGCATCGCCAATGTAGTCGGCTAACGCTTCGGCGGCGGCAAAACACATCTCATCCGTGATGGTTTTGGCGCGCACATCCAGCGCCCCCCGGAAAATACCGGGGAAGCCCAGAGAATTGTTCACCTGGTTGGGGAAATCGGATCGGCCAGTGGCCACAATCCGCGCTCCGGCATCCAGCGCCTCCCACGGCCAAATTTCCGGCACCGGGTTGGCACAGGCAAAAACGATGGCATCGCTGTTCATCTGTTCCACCCATTCCGGCTTAATCACACCAGGCCCAGGTTTGGAGAGGGCAATCACCACATCTACCCCTGCCATTGCCTCGGGGATGCCCCCCTGGCGTAGTTCGCCGTTGGTAATCTGGCACAGTCGCCACTTATCTACATATTCATGGCGGCGCTTTTCCAAATCCTGGCGATGTGGGCCGAGGATGCCTTTGCTGTCTACCATGAAACATTTGGTGGGGTCTGCACCCCGGCCAAAAATGAGTCGGGAGCAGGCGACGTTGGAGGCACCGGTGCCCACAAAGGCAATGCTTACCTCATCGATGCGTTTGCCTACCAACTTGAGGGCGTTGATCAAGCCAGCCAGGGTAACGGTGGCCGTGCCTTGCTGGTCATCGTGCCAGATAGGAATTTCCGCTTTTTCGCGCAAGGTGTCCAAAATTCGGAAGCATTTTGGTTGGGAGATGTCTTCCAGGTTGACGCCGCCAAACGCTGGTTGCAGCGTCATCACGGTGTCAATGATTTTATCTGGGTCTTTGGTGTCTAGCATGATGGCCACGCCATCGACGCCACCCAAATATTTGTACAGCAGCGCCTTGCCTTCCATGACGGGCAGGCCAGCCTTTGGGCCAATGTCCCCCAACCCCAGCACGCGGGTACCGTCACTAACAACGGCGACGGTGTTCCATTTGTTGGTGTAATCGTAAACCAGCTCTGGCTCGGCATTGATTGCTTTGCACGGCGCGGCCACGCCGGGTGTGTACCAGATGGAAAAATCATCCAGGTTACGCACGGCGCATTTGAGCGTGGTTTCTACTTTGCCCCGGTAAAACGGGTGCAACGTCATGGCGTCGGCAGACGGTTTTTGCGCTTTTTTTAGCAGTTCGTCACTGTCTACGCCTTTTTTTTCTTGGTACATCTTTGACCCCCTTATTTGTGTTCAGAGGTCAGTAGTCAGTTTTCAGAAACGCAACCCTTGTGAGAAACAGCTACTGAAAACCAAACACAGATTGTTAATAAAAATCAAGCAATTGCTTCTTGCTGCAAGTAGGCATCGGCGTAAATTACTTTGTTGAGCAATATTTCTACTGTTTTCCAGATGGCTACCTGGGTTGGATCGCGCATGTCTACATCGTCGATGCTGGGTTGTTCCATGGCGGCGATTTTGTCATGGATGGCCAGGTAGAGGCGGTTTACGGCCGTTCCCCCATCTCGCTCTTCAATCACCCGCACCACCTCTTTCAGTTCCAGGTCAAACGGATCGGCAATCATCATTTGCAGGCCCGCGCCCATGAGCATGGCACAGTAGACCCGATTGATGAGCGCTCGATTTTCACGCGGTACGGCGTTGGAAACATTGGACAAACCCACCGAGATCGGCGGCGGCGGGTCCCAGGCAAACTGGATGGTACGCACGGCTTCAATCAGCTCTGGGCAATATTCCTGGCAGCCAGACACCGTCAGCACCAGCGGATCGATGATCAGGTCGGCAATGGGGAAATCAATCTCTAAAGCGCGGGGGATCAAGGATTCCAAGGCGATGTTGACACGGTCATCGGCGGCTACGGGGATGCCGCTTTTGCCCATTGTCAGGGCAATGAGCCGGGCGTTGTACTGTTTGGCCACCAGCGGCACTTTTTCCAGCCGTTCCTCCTCAGCCGAGGTGGAGTTGATGATGGGTTGGGCCTTGGTTATTTTTTTCAGACCGGCTTCGATGCCGAGTAGATTGGTACTGTCGAAGCAGAGCGGCACATCGACGACCGCTTCCACTTGTTCCACCATCCAGGGAAACAGTTCTTCACCATCTTTTTTGCGCGGCCCCAGGTTTAAATCGAGCGCGTGGGCACCTGCTTCTACCTGACGAACGGCCAAATCCTGGAAGAAACGGCCGTTCCGTTCCTTAATTGCTTCTTTAACATTTGCAGAAATAATGTGGATATTTTCACCAATAATGTACATAGAACTCTCCTTTTACCCGAAGATTGATTTGCTGCTTCAGGCCACGCCATACATTTGGTCTGGCGCTAATTCGGCCGGGAATTGTTCGCGCAATGATTCGCGAGCGGTATAGCAAAAATGGCAGGCATCGACATAGCCTGGTTCGTGGATAAGGTTGTACTGCTGTGCCAGTTGCGCTGGCCCTCCGGCCAACAATGGGCCAATAATGGCATGGCTTTGTGGATTGTACGTTTCCAGAATTTCGGCTAACGGCCGTTGCCACACATTCCCAATCACCACGCCCTGGCACATATGCAGGTTGCCAAACGGATCAAGATGAATACGCCCCGGATCGACCAGATTTTCATAAGGACAGGTGGTGAATGACTCCCAGGGCTGCCGGGGCAAATTGTTGCTGAGTTTGGCGACTGCCCGGCCGCGATACATCACATCTCCACCAGACAGTGGCTCGCCTGCTTCAGAAGCCAATGGGTCGCGGGAAGTTTGCGGTGGCTCCAGGGTGATGGGATTGGCTGCCAAACCCAGCTGCTGGGCGGCAAGCAAACCGGGGTGCATTTCTGGATTTAAATTAGCGTCGCCATGCAGCGAGTCGTACGAGATTTCAATGCGATCCAGACCGGCTTCTTGTAACGGCCGTAACCAGGCCAAAGCATCTTCCAAACCCGTTGCCCAATACCCGTTGGTTACAATTCCGGTTGAAAACCCCAAATCATGGGCTCGCCAAACCGCTTTAACCAAACAGGATGATAAATAAAGCGTTTCGCCCCCTCAAAATAAAAAACCGTTGATGGTGGGCACCGCCATTGCTTGCTGGAACACATCTTCCAGTTGGGTCAGCGTAAACACGCCGGATTGATCTGACCGCCCCAAACAAAACAATGGTCACATTCGTAGTTGCACTGGTAAGTCAGTAATACGTGGAGGCTGTTCAGTTTCATTTTGTACCTCTGCCTCAGATTGTAAGACCCTTAGGGTCTTTAACCCTGCTTTCATCATTTCTTTATAAATGGTCAACCACAAGGGTTTAACTCGAAAGCAAACCCTTAGGGTCTGGGTCTGGGTGATTACCCTGCTTTCATCATTTCTTTAGCCACCGACGTTTTGCCTCGGTAAGACCCTCAGGGTTTAACCTTCTAAAAGGTCAAATCGCCTCGGAGCAAACCCTTAGGGTCTGGGTAGTTAGTTAATTCTGCTTTTCATTTCTTCAGCCACCGACGGAAATCGGCTCAAATCTGTATGTGGCAAGAAAAGCGCCGAAGTAAATGCTTCATAAAACTATTGTCTGCCGACAGTTCGATGTAGGTCATGCGGGCGGCAATTTCGCTGATGCGCTGCTGGGCGGTTTGGCTGAGCAGCGCATAATACGCACCGAGTACGGCCGTATTGCCCAAAAACCTAAAATTTTCCCACGGTGCATCCGGCAGCAGCCCAATCTCGATGCCCTTTTCTACATTGATGTATTTGCCAAAAGAGCCACCGATTAGCACCTGCTCCGCAGCCTCCAGGGGCACGCCCACGCTGTCGGCCAGCACCGAAATGCCTGCATAAACGGCCGCTTTCGCCCGAATCAAATTGTCGATGTCCACATGGGTGATAACAATGTCTTTTTCGTGCCAGGTCTCTTTGGCCCAGGCAATCACATATTCCGGCCCATTTTCTCCCTGGCGAATGCGGTCGGTGGCCAGGAATTGGTTTAGATGGCCCCCTTTGTCGATGACGCCCGTTAAAAACATTTCTGCCAGCAAGGAGATGAGACCGCTCCCGCACAAGCCACGCGCTTTGGCATCGCCAATGATGCGTAAGGTAGGTTCGTAGGTACGGCCGTCTATCCACACCGCCTCAATCGCCCCCCGCGTGGCCCGCATTCCGTCACGAACGCCCGCGCCTTCGAAGGCAGGCCCAGCCGAACAGGCACAGGTTACCAGCCAGTCGCGGCAGCCCAGCACAATTTCGCCGTTGGTGCCAATGTCCATGAACAGGCTTGTCTGTTCCGTATCGTCCAGCCCAGACGAAAGCACGCCAGCGGTGATGTCTGCGCCCACGTAGCTGGCCACCCCCTGGCAAGCAAATCACCTCTGCTTCTGGATGAATGTCCAGGCCGATTTCTGCTGCGGTGAGGGTGGGGAGATGATTTACGGCCGTTACAAACGGACTCAACCGAATGCTTTCCGCCGGAAGCCCCAGCAGCAGGTGCATCATGATGCTGTTGCCCACAATCGTCGCTTTAAAAATTTGAGATTGGAGATTGGAGATTGGAGACTGCGAGGACGGCCAGTCTCCAGTCTCTAGTCTCTGGTCTCTTTGCCTTTTGCAGCACCCGCTCAACAAGCGTATTGATGCTTTCCAGAACCAATTTACGCAGCTCTGCCTGGCCATTGTTTTTACTGGCAAACATCACGCGGGAGATCACGTCTTCGCCACAGCGGATTTGCCGGTTGTACTCAGCTGCCTGAGCCAAAACCTGGCCGCTGCTTAAATCGACCAGCCAGACAGAAACGGTCGTCGTGCCGATGTCGATTGCCAGGCCAAGAAGCGGGGTGTCGTCGGGGATGTGGCCGGGGAGGAGTTGGAGGAGGCGGGGGGAATTGGAGATTGGAGATTGGGGATTGGAGATGACGGCCGTTACCGACCACTCCCCTTCACGCAAAACTGGCCCAATTTGGCGCAGCAAAGGCAGGGAGATTTGCAAAGATTCGATGCCGGTTTGCTGACGTACGGCAAGGTCTTGCCGCACGGCCGTTTGCAACCGACTCCAATCATCCCGCTGATCATCCATGCTGGGTGGGGGCAGCGATAGATGAAGTCGCTGCACAGATTGGTCACGCTGAGGATCATACCCGGCAGGCACTTGAACGTCTGCCACAACGCGATCTGTCGTCAGGGTGCGCTCCAGCGTGTCCTGATCCGGCACGACGACCTGCACATCTCCTTCGACCACTGCCTGGCAGGCCAGCGCATAGCCCGCCGCCACATCCTCAGCCGACAGGCGTAACGTGCTGCGCCGCCGAATGCCGCCATTTAGTGCCTGCACTGCACAACGGCCGCAGCGCCCTTGCCCGCCGCACGGCTGGGCAATATGCACCCCAGCGCGTACGGCCGCATCCGTCAGCATCGTGCCCTGAGGCACAAGAACTGGTTCATGGCCAGCAAAAGAAATCGTGCACTCACTCATTTTGGCATACCCAATGCCTTTGCATCCAGGCAGCTCTTATCTGCTCACCTACACTAAAACCTGTTTAATAAATTTGGGAATATCGACGGCTTCTCGTGGGCCGACCTTGATTTCCCAACCGGGCAGCTCTTCCTCTACTTCACCGGAGAGAACGGCCGTATGTCCCTGGCAGCACCAACTGTTTACGATCCACCTTGCTGCCCACCTCAAACCGCTTCACGTCCTTGGCAATGCGCTCGGCATCAAACTTGCCTGCGGCCCAGGCCGTCAGTACGCTCATCCCTTCCGATTCCGTGACCAGCAGCCAGGCGGGCAGGCCAGCGCTTTCCACCTCGTTGGCCACGCTAAAGTAGGTGATGGAGAAGTTGGTCGTCACCAGCACCGGCGCTTCTGAGCCAGGATTGTTGATCTCGTACAGACCGGGTTGTACCTGAATTGGTTTTGCGGATCGGTGTAGAATGTTTTGCCGCAGCACCAGCAGCGGATAGGCGGTTTCCGGGCAAATGATCCACAATGACAAAGCTGCCATATTTGCCAATCGCCTGCGCCGCCAGCATTGGTTTCCATCTCTGGCGTGGCTGCATCCCCGGCAATATTGAGGATGGGAAAGCCAGGGCACGGAAGTTTTGCTTGAGCGCCATGCGTCGGGCTGTGCTGTTGGCCGTCAGCGTGCCGTGCAAGCCGCGCTGCGCCGGGCAAATGACAATGTCATCCACCCATCGGCCTTGATTTTTTCTGTTAGCGCCACCATTGCATCCAGGCTGTCGGCCTGCACGGCCAAGGCGGCCTGTGCGATTTTTGCCAGTTCGGTCATCGCCTGCCAGTTGTCGGCAGTGGCGAAGGCCAGCAGCAACTTCATCCGCGTCCATTTTTCCCAGGGCTGTTTTTAAGACTTGCAGGTGGGGCGATGAGGATGAGGGTGGGTGGGTGATGTCGCGTACGGCCGTAACCGCCGCCGCAAAATCGCCCCCATTGGCCTGCACCGCAATGCCATCCCACTTTAGATCAATGCCCACGTAATCGACGGTGTAGTATTGGCAACCAGTGTTACCTTTTCTCGAATCGTTGCCACTGACTCATCGTCATAGACGCGCAGGAACAGGCCTGCCGGGCTAAAAACCGCTTTCGTGGCGGAACATCACCACCTCATTGCCAGACAATACTCGAACCCGTTCGATTTTAGAGCAATCGGCCGGACTGGCGGAGCCGCAGCCTCAGAGAGCTGGGCTTTTGGCTTCTGCTCACCGTGGGGCAAAGCGCCAGATCCACCTGCTTCGCCGCCAGCTTCATGGCAAAGGCCAAACAGGTGGGGAAGCCACACCCTTGCAGTTTGTCAGGCAGGCATCTTTGTAAATTTGGATACCAGAAAGAGCCATTGTTTTCTCCGTTATCGGTGGTCGGTAATCCGTTATCGGTGATCGGTAATCGGTCATCAGTATTCAATTCACCGATTACCGTTTACCGATTACCGCTCTACCGTCTACCGTTCATAAGGTCATCAATTGCCAACTGCACCCGCTTCACCGTTTCTGGATGGCGCAGGGTCACAATGTTGGCCCCGGATTCGATGAGCATGACGGCCGTTAGCGTTTCCCAGGTGATGGCGCGTTCTTGCCAATCACCCCATTCTGCCGGAACACCTGAGCCAACCTTGGCCTCTTTGGTCTTCCAGGCTTCTTCGCCGGGCGTAACCATCATGGGCAGTTGGGTCATGCTGTCGCCTTGCAGCGCTGCCAGCCGCAGCCGCTCCATCACCGAGTAGCCGTACTCAAAGCCGTAGCCCAGCGCCCCTGTCGTCGGGTCCATAATCACCCGATCCAGCGGCAGGCCCATGTCGCTGATGAGGATGTTGAGCTGCTTGGCCAGATTCACATCCATCGCCGTGCGGGCAATCACCAGATGATCATTGGCCATTGCCCCAGCCACGATGGTGCGGTAGTTTTTGTCTTCACAAATGCCCAACAGCAGCCGTTCACCTTTGCAGGCATCGGCAATGGGCACGAGCAGCTCGTTGTCTTTGTCGGCCTGGCCTGGCCCAACCACAATCAAGGGTAAACCTGTGGCTTGCAAGACGTTTTTGACGGTGGATACGGCCGTTTCCGCCGAATCCTCAAGACCCAGGGTCAGTTGAATCAAACTTGCACCGGCTTTTTCGGCCGTTTTTGCCCAACGCACCGGGTCGGCCAGCACTTCCCCCACGCCTCAAGCAGCAGCGGTGACCAATCTTCTGGTTGGTTGCGTTGATTTCCACCGCGATGACTGGCGGATGGGGAATGCTGCCTTCAAAATCCATAAACGGCATGGCGGCTTCACCGCCAATCGTCACTGTTTTGCTGCGCGTTCCGCCCTGGTCTTTGGTTGCCCCCAGGTGATTTCGCGCACTTTGCCCGCCCACTTTTCTTTAGCCAGCGGCGTTTTGCTGCCGCTTTACCAGCCACGGTTTGTCAATCGTTGGCTTGCGGGGCACGGCGGCTGGTTTCACCTTGACTTCTGGAGCGGGGCTTTGGTCTCGATTGGCACTTCCTCAACAATTGGAATCTTTTCTACAGCGGAGGTGGCGTTGGAATTGGTGGGGCTGCTTTGGGTTGAGGCGGTACGGCCGTTTCCGGCATCGTTCCACCCAAAGCACCCAAAGCCGCTTGCAATGCCTGTCGCAAGGAATCCACCGCCTCGGTCGGCGTAGAGGGTGGCTGCCATGTCGCGGGCTTTACCCAACAGTTCTGCTTGCTTCATCGCCTTCTGCCGCCGCCTGCTGCAAAGCCTGTGCCTGCCGCAGGGCGGCTTCTTGGGCCTGTTGCAATAGCTCAGTCTGGGAGGAGGGGGAGATTGGAGATTGAGATTGAGATTGAGGCGGTTCTGGTAGTTTTGCGGCTTCTTCCTTGCGCTCTTGGCGTCCTTTGCGGTTATTTCCGCTTTTGTTTCAACGGGTTCGGCCATTACCGGTTTGGCTGGTTCTGGTTCGACGGCTTTTCTGGTTCAACAGCCTCCACAATTTCAACAGATGCCTGAGCCTCCTCTTTCTCAATTTTCTCTGCGCTCTCTGCGTCCTCTGCGGTTAACTCTTTCTTAAACTCTTCTTCGACAACGGCCGTTGCCTGAGCCATCAATTCATCATCATCCTGGCCGGGCAGCTCAGTCGCTTCGCGCTCCATCGACGGCATTTCCAACACCGGATGCCGCACCTCCTCAACCCAATCTTGCAGCTGTTCCACCGAGTTGATCTTGTCGCCATCGGCAATGCGGTCGATCAGGTCAGGAATGCCTTCGCGCTCAGCCACGTGCTGCAACTCATCGGCCATCGTCTCTTTGATAACCTTGCTCATCCACACCACGCGCTTAAAGCCACCATCGGCAGAGATGAATTTGGGGCTGACCAGATAATATTTGCCCACGCCCATGACGCCGGGCGTTTGCACGCCGCCGCCAGCCATGCCCGCCAGCGTGCTGAACTTCATGCCCGCTGGGGTCATGCCCACATCCTCGCGGCTAACCACCATCACCCCTTCCACTTCGGGAATGTACATGACGATGCACTCAAAGCAGCCGCAGGCGGTCATGGGATTTTCCATGATGCTGTACATGGACACGTTCTCCACAACGCCATGCGAGCCTTGACGCGCATAATCGATGGTGCCCGACCAGTAGCCCACGTCTGGGTCTAGCAGCTTGCCCAGTTTGATGGGTTGGTTGGGGCCGGTGGGATTGATGCTGTAGCTGGCTTTGCAGTCCAGCCAGTTGTACGCACCGCATAGGCCCAATCGTTCTGGGCTGACAATGCAAACGTGGTCGGGGGCAAAGCTTTGGCAGAGGGTGCAGGAGTAAAATTCGTTTACGGCCGTATCCGTCAGATCGGCCAAACGCTGGTTGCGGAAATTATAAGCCTCTCGCGCTTTCTCCAGCCATTCGGCAATCGGTTCTGGGTCTGTGTAGATGGTAACCTGCACCTTGTCCACAATCGCGCCAAAATCGGCATGGAAGCGGGCGTGCAAAACCTTGCCAAAGTGGGTCAGGTCGAAGCCCTTGTCCGTGGCTGCTGATGACAGGCGAATCCAGGCAATGTCTCGCTGCCCAATGTGCTGCACACCAGACGCGCCGTTGACGAAGTAATGAATTTGTCGTTCCAGCACTGGCTCAAAATCTTTCTGCATTTCACGGCCAGCCACCTGCACCACAATCCCCAAATCCATCGAACCCTTGTCTGGGATTTCGCTAAAATCGGGGCCAACGATGTCGATTTTGCCATCGGTGACGGCGTTCATGTCGGCCATGTGCAGGTATTCAAAGCAGCGTGAATTTTTGCCGCCAAACTCCACGCGCATATCGGTTTTGCGCACCACTTCGCCTTCAAAGGCGGAGCCGTAGGGCACAGGCACGGGCACGTCGGTCATTTTGAGCTTCAGGCCACGAATCTCGATGCACTTTTGCACCAGAGCCTCGGCCCGTTCCAGATCGTCACTCCCTTCAATTTCGTTAAAGGGCATACTGACGACATGCTCGTAGGTGGTCACGCCAGTGGGTAAAATTTCGGGGATGACGGTATCGGCAATGACCGGGAAGCCAAAGTTGATGGCTCCGGCGGCTGCGGCATATTTCAGGTCGTCTACTTCGCCAAGCGCCAGCACGAAGGCGTAGACGCGCTCTTTGTTGTAGAGCAGAATATCCCGCGCCTGCCCTGCTTTGAGCCCGCCAAAGGTGAGGGCGGAGCGGGTGGCAAAGCCCAGGGCGTAGATGGCGCTCAGGGTGTCGGTGCCAAAGGGGACGGTGTAGGTGTCGTAGCCCAGTTCAACGCCTTCTTCGTGTAGTTGATCGATGATGGAACGGCCGTTTACATTCCCCGACAAAAAAGTGAGAATATTGCGCCGTTGCAGCTCGCGCACCAGCTTAACCGCCACTTCATTGGACTTGGCACAGCCCACGATGGCGGCAAAACCGGGCATACGGCCGTCTACCAAGGCAATGCCCCACGACCGCAGCTGAATATCATCAATGGGGCCGTTTAGATGGCCCACCAGCCCGTTGCCGTTGTTGCTGTAGGCGGTACCGCCTGCCAGGGCAAAGCCGGGCATCTGCTCCGGCTGCGTGCCATAAACAAAGCGAATCGCTTCCACCACCTCGGCGGCGATCAGCGTCGCCATGCCGCTGTCTAGCGTTTCACCCAGGTAGGGCGTCCAGTGCTGGCTGGATGGCAGGGGATGCAGCAGTTCGTGAGCATGGGTCAGGGCAGGCTGTAAATCAGCCAGCTTTTCCACTTTTTGGCCGGTCATGCCGTAAATGAGCGGCAGGTAGTAGGCAGTGTTGGGGAAGGCAACGGCCGTATCTGGCCCCTTGTCGGCCAGGGCTTGTTTTAGCATCACGTCTGCTTCATGTACCAGGGCATTTGCGCCCCGGATTGCTCTTGTTGCTATGTATTTGGACATAGTTCCTCCGTTTCAGTAATCAGTGTTCAGTAAGTCAGTAACCAGTTTCACTCTGTTAAAACTGAATACTGCTTACTGATTACTGGCAACCGTCAGTCTGCTGCAACGCCGTAAAGTGCTGCCCGCCGTTGTTCAAACGGCAGTGCTTCCAGGGCATTCATCCGGTCATCGCCGCTGTCGCCGAAGTTTTCTGGCTGGTACGGCCGTAAGCCCAGCGCTGTCCGTTTTTTGTCAATATGATCCAGCGTGCGTCGCACCATCTCGTCCGGGTCGCCGACAAATTCCAGCTTGCCGCCATACATTTTTTCCCAGCCCTCGCTGATAAAATGGGCCACGACGTCGCTTTCGCTCATCTTGTCTGGCATACCGCTCACTGGCGACGTGCCACCAAACATGACATACGCGCCAGAAGCCACGCAGTACGTGCCGATGGCCAACGCTTTTTCGCTCATCCATTCGGGGGCCAGGCCAACAGCGGGAATCTGGTCAATGTCATCTCCCAGGCCGCCTTCTTCCACCATTTGCGTCAGCACGGTGAGGATGCGGGTGTTGTCTACGCAGGAGCCCATGTGCAGCACCGGTGGAATACCGATGGTTTCACACACTTCGCGCAGTCCTGGGCCAACCTGATCCAGTCCGGCTTCGCCAAGCAGCAGTCCCAGCTTGGCGGCGGCAATGGCCCCACAGCCTGTTTCCACAACGAGTACATCTTGCTTGAGCAAGTCGCGGGTCACTTTGACGTGCAGATAATCTTGTTTGCTGCGCGGATTATTGCAGCCAACGATTGCCGCCACGCCTCGGATACGGCCGTCTCGAATCGCATCGTTCAACGGCCGGAAAGAAGCCCGGTAGCTGCCGCCCAGCATGTAGTTGATGTATTCATGCGAAAAGCCCGGAATCAGTTTTTCTTTAACCTGGGGAATTTCTGTTTTGCCGCGATTGGCGTAATTGTCAATCGCCACTTTGAGGATTTTCTTGGCCGTGGATAGAGCGTGCTGCTCATCAAATTCAATGTGGGTAGCGCCCTTGATCTTTACTTTGGGTGAGGTGGTAATGACTTTGGTGTGGAACTTCTCAGCCAGACCCACCAACGCCTGCATAATGCACTGCACATCCACCACCATCGCTTCGACAGAGCCAGTAATAATTGACAATTCCTGATGCAGAAAGTTTCCGGCAGCAGGGATGCCCTGGCGCATCAAAATTTCATTGGCCGTGCAGCAAATCCCGGCCAGATTGACCCCTTTGGCTCCGGCCTGTTTGGCATAATCGATGATTTCGGGGTCTTGGGATGCCGCCACAATCATCTGGCTCAAGGTCGGTTCGTGGCCGTGAACGATGACGTTGACCATATCCTCTTTCAGTACGCCCAGGTTGGCTTCGCCTAAAATGGGAGCCGGGGTGCCAAAAAGGATGTCGGAAACGTCGGTGGCCATCATGCTGCCACCCCAGCCATCGGCCAGCGCGGTGCGCACGGCGTGGTTGAGGATGTGCTCTGGGTCCTGGTCATCGCCGATGTGGGTGCGATGCAGCGCTTCGACCACTTCACGATCGATGCCGCGCGGCACGACGCCCAATTCGCGCCACAGCTTGAGTCGTTTTTCCGGGGCGCGGTTAACAACCACAACTTCTCCCTTCTGTTGACCAAACTGGCTAATGTACAGATCGGCTAATTCATCGGCGATTTCTTCTGGCGGGCGACCTTCAATCTCAATGCCATATTTCTGCGCCACAATGCGCAGCTTGGCCACATCACGAATGCGGTAGCCTTCGGTTTTTCCGTTGGCCACAGCTTTGAGGGTAAAGGCCATGTCGCGGCCATGGTCTGAGTGGGCCGCTGCGCCAGCGGCAATGGCCCGGATGAGGTTCCGAGCTTGAATCGTATCAATTGTGGCACCACAGACGCCAGTGTCGCCTTCTTTGGTGAGCCGACAGGGGCCCATGCCGCATATTTTGCAGCACATCCCAGCAGCCCCGATGTTGCACGGGGACATTTTATCGGCACGGCTGAAGGCGGTGCCCACGGCTATCTCATCAGCACGGATGAGCATTTGCTGGGCGGCCGGATCGATGGTGCGCTCTTCGGGGGTACGCATTTTTTTAGCCATGAGGACTCCTTTAAGGAAAGTAACCAGTGGTCAGTATTCAGTGTTCAGTGGGATGCAAACAGTAGCGACTGGTCACTGTTCACTGATTACTGCTTACTTTTAATTCCGGGGCAGGGCCATAACGGCCGTTCCACTTCTGGCACGGTCTGGCCAAAGCTGATGGTGGAGCGGGTCTGGTTGAATACGGCCGTGTGGCGGAAGAATGGCTTAATATCCTGATCGGCCGCATTGGTGCCAACCTCTGCAGGAATCATAATTTCCTCCAAATAGCCAGCTTCAGCCAGCGAGTCTTGAAGTTCCCCCTCGCTCACTTGCTGCTCATCGTATTCAACTTCTACAATCTGGAAACTGCTGCTTGCATAGATTTGGGAAATCCCAGGCAGCGCGTTTAACAATTGGCGAACAGCCAAAACGTGGTGATCGCCATACATCATTGGTAGCGTAAAACTGACGGTTTTCATATGGGGAGTGCCTCCATTTCCCTATCATGAGGGGTTTTGGCTAGCGCCAAAAAACAGAAATAGACACAATTTACCTATTAGAATCATCGCTGTCCTGTGGCAGCGGTCAAGTGATAATCCCCCTAGATTAATATGACAGATGTCATCAAAAGTTTGGGCGCAACAGTTGAGAGAGGGTTGCAGAAAAAAAATGGACGGCCGAATCGGAGAAACGGCCGTCCACAGCAGAATAATTAACTTGTGCTTTTTACATTAGGGAACGTAGCTCAAGCCAAACGGATTAAATTCTACAGTCACCTCGCCAACAAGAACTGGTAAATCATCAGCGCCAACTTCGTAAATAGTCACCTTGTCGGCAGTGCCGCCAGAGTGGGTAACGTACAGCTTGTCAGCAGCTGGTGTCAGGGCGATGTTGTGCGGAACCGCATAAGGCGTATCGGTTGTGCCCAAAATGGTGTTGGTGCGCAGATCAATGGCTATCAGACCGTCCGTTCCGCCGCCGGGCAGATTGGTTGTGTAGAACACCTGCCCATTTAGTGGCATCCCGGCACCATGTGCGCCTGGTGTAGCAATCTCATCCACCAACTCCAGCGTGTGCCGGTTAAACACAGACACCAGATCACTGTTCTGTGCCGGAACATAGATGAACTCGTTGTGGAAAGTCAAAGACACATGCGGGTCTTTGCCCACAGGTGCCCGGTTTACCTCGGCAAAGGTGTGGGCATCATACTGCACCAAATAATCATTGTCGCCAGCAAAGCCCAGCATGGTAACGTAGGCATAATCCCCTTGCGGACTCAAAACGACATCGTGGGGTTTGCCACCCATTGCCACTAAATCAGCCGGTAAATCAACGGTGGCCGTTACGGTCAGCGTGGCGGGATTAATCACGGTTATGGTGTTGTCGATGTCATTGTTTACCCAAAGCTGGCTGCCACGGGCATCGGCCCACATGTGGAACACGCCCGCGCCAGCGGGAATAACATCTTCCACGCTAAAATCGCGCGCCCGGAAAACCACAACCCGGTCATTGGCCCGGTCGCCTACAAAAACACGGTTACCAACGCGGGTAAACACCACGTACATGGGCTCTGGCTCGTTTTCCCCGGCGGGCAATGCGTAGGTGCCAATAACCTCGTCCGTGTGAACATCAATGACAGAAATGCTGCCTGAGGCGCGATTGGCCACAACAATTTTGCCGCTCGCTTGTTGGCTTGTTGGGTTTTGGGCCTGGGCCACTGTCAGGGGAATGAGGAGGGCTAGGAAGAGCAGGAATATAGCAAATACTTTTCTGTTTTTCATTAATTATCTCCTTTCAACTCAACTTATTCTGCTAATAAAGGATGCTTGTTGAACGGAGAAAGCGTAGCAAGGGGGTATTACAAAAATATTGTGGGAAGGTTGGCGGATTCTTACGGGGTTGAGTTGTGGGATGGTGGTTGCTGGTAGTGGTGGACGAGTTGGCTGGCCTGTTCGTAAATCATTTGCCTGAGCGATTCAGGGGCTAAGACTTCAACGGCCGTTCCCAATCCCAACAGTTGGCGGCAGGCAGATTCAAGGGAATCAAAAGTTAGCGAAATGGTGGCATAGCCCGCCGCATCTTCAGCTGGGGAAGCGGCCAGCAAGGCGGCGACAATGCCTTCGCCAAAGACCAGGGCCAGCAGCGGGCCGCTGCTGGGGGCGACGCGCAGCGTCACCGTCAGGCTGTTTTGGCGTTCCTCAAAACGGTTTCGCCAGGTTTGCCAATAAGCGGCCAGATCAAACTTGGCGGGACGCTCAAATTGGCTGCCGGTTAGCTCTGCATCCATAATGCGCGAAATGCGATACACCTGAATTTGGCTCCCGTACATGGCCCCAACCACATACCAAATGCTGGCCTTTGCCACCAGGCCATAAGGGTCGATCAGTCGTTTGACCCATTGGCCATCCCCGCGCCGGTAGTTCAGCCGCAGCCGCTTGTTTTGCCACACGGCCGTTTGCACCAAAGGCAAAAATGGCACATCTTCTTCTGATTGAAACCAGGCAGCCGGGTCTAGATGCAGCCTCTCTTGCACAAAGGCCGCATCTTGCTGAAACGGGGCGGGCAGCGAAGCCATCAATTTAAGCAGGGCCGCTTCCGATGCTTTATCCGCGCCTAAATCGGCCAGCAGTCCGGGCACGGTAAACATGAACAGCGCCTGCACCTCTTTTTCGTTGAGGCCCGTCAGGTTGGTGCGGTAACTTTCCATCAGCATACAGCCGCCGTTGGGGCCGCGTTCGGCATAAACCGGCACGCCGGACACGCTAAGCGCGTCCAAATCCCGGTAAATGGTGCGGGTGGAGACTTCCAACCGTTCGGCTAGCTCATCGGCGGTCATACGGCCGTTTGTTTGCAGCAACATCAAGAGGGAAATTAACCGGTCTGCACGCATGGCCTAAGTTTCTTGCATCTCCGGTGGGCTGTCAACTGTTGAAAAGGAACGGTAGGGTGATCGCATACTCAATTTGTTGCCACGAACGCGGCGGCGTGAACGCCCCCGCTACCTATGAAAGGCCCTTAGGGGCCTGCTCTTCAAGTCCATTCGGGCAGCCCAAAGGGCTTCCGTAACTAGCCGGATGGCTTCAGCCTCCGGCGATGAGGGAGTATGCGATTACCCTGTAGAAACGGCCGTTAAAAAGCGCTTAACAAACCCTTATTGTCCTCTTAACCCGCTGTTGACCCCAACTTAAAGCCTGCCTGTTACCCTGGCCCAAAATTATGAAAAAAAGGATAAAAAATGCACATTTTAGTGACTAATGATGATGGGGTAACGGCCCCAGGGCTGCTGGCTTTGGCCCAAGAAATGCGCCAATTTGGTACGGTAAGCATTGTTGCCCCAGACCACGATTGGTCTGGTGGTGGGCACGTAAAAACGTTGAATCGCCCCTTGCGGGTGCGCCGCGTGAAGCTGGCCGATGGCAGCGAAGCGCTTACCAGCGATGGCGCTCCTTCAGATTGCGTGGCGTTGGCGTTGATGGGCTTGTTAAAAGACAAAGTGGATTTGGTGGTTTCTGGCGTGAATACGGCCGCAAATCTAGGACATGATGTGACGTACTCCGGGACGGTAACGGCCGTTATGGAGGGCATTATTTGGGGTGTGCCAGGTGTGGCTGTGTCGTTAGACGGCCGTTCCAGAAACTCGTTGGAGCTGGATTACACGCTGGCTGTCGAGGTTGCGGCTGCGGTGGTGCGCACCGTTCTGCAAAATGAGCTGCCCAAAGGCACCTTCCTCAACGTTAACGTGCCCCAACTGCCCATCGACCAGTTCAATGGCATTAAGCTCACCCGGCAAGGGCTGCGCGTTTACCGCGACCGCCTGGATAAGCGAACAGACCCACGCGGCAATGATTATTATTGGATTGGCGGCGACCGGCCTACCGGCGTGCCGCATGAAGGCACCGATGTGGGGGCAATTTTTGCCGGGTACGCTTCCGTAACGCCGCTAGAGCTAGACCTGACGGCGTTCCACGCCATGCCGCTGCTGGAGGAGTGGGGCTGGTCGCTGGAAGAGGTTGATTCAGAAGGCAGACAATTGGCCCAACTGAATGGTGTGCCAAAATTACCAATTGTAGAATCAGTGACTGCTTAAGAAGATTGCTGCTCCAAAAACCTCGTTTCCGGGGAAAGTTCGGAGGAGACGATATGAGCGCAAGCACAACACCATAAATGAAAATCGGCTGATTTTCTCTGTGTTCTCTGCGCTCTCCGCGGTTAAATTATTTTCGGAGGAGACTTCACCAGCTACGCCGACCACCATAAATGAAAACACCCAACCTCCCGCAGGTTTGTTTCCAGACAATGCTTGCGGATGGAACCTGCGGGAGGTTTATTTTCGAGGAAGAAAAATGATCGATATTGCGCGTGATTTACTGATGCAGAATCACGCGATGCTCGATAATTAAATTGCCAGGGGAAACGGGAGCTATCCCTCTAGTGCGCCTAAAACAGTCGGCAGCAGCTGCATCTTGCGCGATACCACGCCGTCGGCATTGAGCGTGCCATCTTCCCGCCGGGGATAAGGCAACCCCTCTAACGCCGGCACATCATCTGTAATGAGCAGGCGGCTGCCGCGTCGCACCACGTCAGTCACCATCAGCATGGCAAAGTTGAGGCCGTTGCTGTCGCGCTGTTTGATGAGGGCATCTCCTAAAGCGTTTGTGTACTCTGCCAACTGGCTGCGATTGGTGACTTCTACCTGGGAGATGCCAAATTTTAGGCCGCCAGCTTCATACTGCTTAAAGTCGGTGTTGATAATCTCATCCGGCGTGCGGGAGGCTAACCCAGCGCCAGCTTGCAGCACTTGTTCCCCAAAAGACTGTACTGTTTCTCCCGCCAGTGGCGAATCGCCTAATTTGGCCCAGCGCAGCAGCCGTTCGGCGGCTTCGCGGTCCCGCTCGGTGGTGGTGGGGGAATTGAGGATGAGTGTGTCTGACATGATGCCTGCCAGCAGCAAGCCTGCCAGGGCAGGCGGGGCGCTGAGTCCCGCTTCGTTGATGCGTTCGCTGACGAGGGTGCAGGTGCTGCCGACCACATCAATTGTAAAACGGATGGGGGTGCGGGTAGGGGCATTATCCAGGCGATGATGATCCAGCACTTCAATTAAATCGGCTTCGTCCACGGCACCAAGCGCCTGCCCAATTTCATTATGGTCTACCAGGATGAGGCTGTACCGGGGCGGGTTGAGGGCGTCGCGCTGGCGGCAAATGCCTTGATATTGCCCTTCTTCGTCCACCACCCAAAATTCGCTGCGTTCTTCATGCAAAATGCGGGGCAGCACGTCCCGGATGCGGCTGCTGGCTGTAAAACGGGGCACGTTGGTATCGCAGGCTTCGGAACACGGCCGTTCCATAATATCGGCGATACGCATTTCTTCCCGGCGCGGGTGAGCGCCTACAGACTCCTTCAAAAAGCGGAACAGACTCAGAACGGTAACCAGGCCGTAGGGTGATCCATCTTCATTAACGACGGGGGCAATGCCACCCGTTCGGTTGGCAATGGCCCACACATCGCGCAACGGCCGTTCCGGGGTGGTGGTGTTTAGGCGCTGCACAACATTTTCAAACCGGGGGGAGGCATCGGGCAGTAAAGCAGGCGGCTCTAAGTGAAGCCGCTCCAAAACCCAGGCAGTTTGCGGGTTTAGATGTCCGGCTCGTGCTGGCGTGATGGTTTCTCCGGTCTGGTTTTGCAGCAGCCAGGCGTAGCCCATTGCCGAGGCAATCGAGTCTGTATCAGGATTGATGTGTCCAATTACGTAGGTTCCACTTGTTTTTTTAGCCATAAAAGTTTCTCTCAGGTTGAATAGTCTAAAAGAATGGGATTAATTCGTTCGGTGAATAAAAGGGATGTTTTTAGAAAGGTTGGTGGGTATTCCTGTGGGTTACCTGCGGGATTATAGGCATGTTTCCTGTCGAACCCCCTTTCGGATTTTTAGGATGATGTATCCAAAGTATCCCTAAAAAATTAACGTTTTGTCACTTGTTAGACTGGGCTATTTCGATTACGATATTTTTTATTTGGTATAGATGTGTATTGTCCTTGCTTCGCTTCAGATGCGGTTTGCCTTGCGAAATGGGAGGCATCTCATGTTTAAACGTATTGGTATTTTACTAACCACTTTTTTGTTGGCAACGGCCGTTTTTAGCAGCATAGTTTGGGCGGAAACGGCCGTACCGGCCGAGGACACAGGCCTGTATCTGCCCTTCGTAACCGTTCCCGCGTTGCCCCCTCAAATTCTTAGCTTCACCGCCAATGTCCCTATTGCCGATCCTGGTGACACCATCACGCTAAGCTGGCAGACCAGCCAGGCTACCACCATCACATTGTACCATCTGGTGGGCGGCGTATTTGGTCAATTTTGGGACGTAGCTCCCAGCGGAAATATGACCTACACCATCAGCAGCACCAGCCGCAACTCTGAGAGTTTTGCCCTGTATGCCAGCAATGCTCTCTTCCCTTACACCTCAGCCTCCCTGACGCTGCCTTTGACATGCCCCTTTACCTGGTTCTTTAGCCCGGCTCCAGACGTGTGCCCACAAGAAGCGGCCCTGCTTTCTGCATCGGCAGAGCAGCAGTTTGAGCATGGTGTGATGATCTGGGTTGGTGAGGAAGATCGCATTTACGTGCTGTATGATGATACGATGTACACAGATGGCTGGGCGGCTTTTGAAGACACCTGGGAGGAAGGCGATCCCATTGACGATCCTTCCATTGTGCCGCCGCCTGGCTTTTACCAGCCGCAGCGTGGCTTTGGCCTGGTGTGGCGTGATCAGCCGCTGGTGCGGGAGCGCCTGGGTTGGGCCGTGGCTCCTGAGGTTGGTGGGGATACGGCCGTACAGCGTACATCCTATTACAAATATAATCATACGTACCTAAAAGCTTTAGATAATAACGTATGGCATCTGTTCCCAGAGCGGAGCGATTGGGAAAAATTCACGCCGACTGCTATCAATTAAGCTGTGTGGGCTGGTGGTTATTTGTGACAATTTGCACCCCGTCGCCATGAATTATGTCACTGGGGGAAAATGTTGCACGAACCATACTTGTGAGGTAACAACCCAAAAGCTGAATTTTTACAGGTAGGAGGTAAACCGTGAATCTAGAGCAAGCGAATACAGCCATTCGTATCGCCTGGAAGATGTCGCTCATTTCAATTGGGGTCACCATTGCCCTGACATTTGTCTATGCCAGCGGCGGTAGTTTGGCTCAGGTAGATTGGTGGAATTGGGTAGACATCGTTTTGATGCTGGCTTTGACTTATGGCGTGTATAAAAAGCACCGCGCCAGCGCTGTGACGCTGTTTGTTTACTATGTTGTTGGCAAAATTTATATTTGGATTTTTTCCGGGGCCATCATTGGGCTGCCGGTTGCAGCAATCTTCGCCTACTTTTTCTTTCGGGGTATCCAGGGTGTGTTTGCCTATCACCGGTTAATTCGTGACCTGGCAGAAGATACGGCCGTACATTATTCAGTTTAAGTACAAAAACCCACAGTATTGACTTATTTGCCTATCTGTTGAATTTTGTTACACTGTACACGGCTCCCCCCCGAGAGATGCTTCATGAGCGCCTGCTTGTGAGGCATCTCATTTTTTATGGGACTTAGGCAGTCCCTAATATCCCTTCCATCACAGCTAAATGACTCAGTTCATGATCAGCAATCAGGTGACAAACCTCTTCAATGCTCATAATGTGCAGGCTGCCGTGCCGCCCCGTTTTGCCCCAATCATCCTCTTGAATCGTGTCCACAAAACTCAGCAGATTGCTACGATTTTCCTTTAACTTGCTTAAGAGATCTGAAGGGCTTTGGTCGGCCGTTTTTTGAATGGCCCGGTTGTTCCACCGTTCCAAATCAAAATCGGGCGGTACCGGATCATTGCCTTGCTGCCACTGCATCATCATCCCCAACATGCCTTTTTCGGCATCCACCAGGTGGCGCAAGATGTCGGTCATGGTCCAGTGTGCTCCTTCGTCGTAAACGGCCGTTTCCCAATCATCCCCCTCCAACTGGTCAAAAAAAGCTACCAGTGAACCCCGTGTCTCATTCAACTTTGCTGCAATTTCCGCATTTTTTGTATTTGCCACCATTTACTCCTTTTATTCTTTGCAACGTTCTTAATAAATCAAGTCACACTATTTTCTACCATGCTGTATCGTTCATACAACTTGTCTGTACTAACCAGACGCAAACGGCGCATCGCCTCGTGAATATCGGCAAAGCGGGTGTAGAGCGGGGCAATGCCCAGCCGAATATTATCTGGTTTACGGAAGTCTGGAATGACCCGCATGTCTTGAATGAGCGCCTGGCTGATGCGCCAGCCATCATCATGCCCCAGCGAAACGTGCGAGCCGCGCCAGGCTGCATCTTCGGGTGAATTCAGCCGAAAGCCCAGCGGTTCTAACCATGCCCGCCACAGCTCGATGAGATAGCCACTTAGCTGCACCGATTTGGCACGCAAGGCGTCCATGCCGGCCTCAAGCAGCAAATCAACACCCGGTTCGATGAGCGCGGTTGATAAAATGGGGGGTGTTCCCGTGAGAAAGTGGCGCAGCCCGCCTTCTCGTTCGTAATTCAGAGCAAATTCAAACATTGCTTTGTGTCCCATCCAGCCGGTGATGGGATTGCTTAATTTAGTTTGCCACTGCCGCTGCACGTATAAAAAAGCGGGCGAGCCAGGGCCGCCATTCAAATATTTGTAGGTGCAGCCCACGGCCAGCGGCACGTTGGCCGCACGCAAATTGGCCGGAACCGCTCCAACGGAATGACTCATGTCCCACAGCATTAGCGCCCCAGCATTGTGAGCCAATTGGGTAACGGCCGTTATGTCATACGTGTAGCTGCTTTTGAAAACAGTGTGGCTCAGGGACACCAGGGCGGTGTCTTCATCGATGGCCTGGGCCAGGCCGTCTACCGGGCCATGAATGCCGTCTGAAGGAACGATGTGTACCTGCAACGGCCGTCCTGCCAACTGTGCCACCGCTTGCAAAATGTACAAATCGGAAGGAAAGTTGAGGTCATCGGTGATAATTTTGGAACGGCCGTTGTGGTAATTGACCGCCGCCAGCGCCAGCTTGAACAAATTGGTCGATGTTGAATCAGCCACAATCACTTCATCAGCCTCTGCCCCAATAAGTTGGCCAATTTTGCCGCCAATTTTTGCCTGAAGGTCAATCCAGCCATCGTTCCATCCGGCAATCAAATGCTGGCCCCATTGTCGTTCTACCAAATCTTGCAGAAGGTGGCTGCTTGCTTTTGGCAGGCGTCCTAGCGAGTTGCCGTCCAGGTAAACCAGGTCTGGATCATCAATAACAAAGCGATCGCGAAAATGGGCCAGCGGGTCTTCGGCGTCAAGCTGTTGGGCATAGGTCAGGTGGGTCAAATTGGGCATTTGCATTCCTTAGCGGAGGGCGTTAATGAATTGGTAACTATTATCTTAGCGCAAGATGCCAGCAGAAACGAACATAAGGCTGCCAACCCTGCCAGGTGCTGCCTACCCAATTGACCAGTACCCAAAACGGCCGTTCTGCGCCATACTAAGATTATTTGCCACAGAAATCACAGAGTTCATTGAGAAGTTTGCGCTTTTCCCTCTTTATTCTCTGTGGCTTGGCTTTTTGGAGGTTTTTATGGGTTTTCATGGTGGCGGCTGGTGGGCCTACATCTCGCACGATGAAAAACAGCAGCGCCCAGCCATAACGCGGGAGCTGCTGTGGCGCGTTTGGGACTTTGCCAAACCGTACCGCCGCAAAATCATTTTTCTACTCATCACCATTTTGCTGATCACCGGCTTGTCCCTGGTGTCGCCGCTGCTGGTACGGGCTTTCATCGATACGGCCATTCCCAATCAAGATTACCGGCTGCTAACGCTGCTGGCGGCCGGGATGGTGGCCATTCCCATTGTCAATGGCGGCATTGGCGTGTTGCAGCGCAGCCTGAATTCGCAAATTGGTGAAGGCGTCATTTACGACTTGCGCCGCGCCCTGTACGAGCACATGCAGCGCATGTCCCTGCGCTTCTTTACCCAGTCCCGCACAGGCGAGCTTATGTCTCGCCTGAACAATGACGTGATCGGCGCACAGCGGGCCATTAGCGATACGATTGTCACCATTATTTCCAACATCGTTTCCCTGGTGGGCACGATGGCCATTTTGCTCACGCTGGAGTGGCGGCTGACGCTGCTGGGTCTGGCCATTTTGCCCTTGTTTGTGCTGCCTGCCCGGCGGGTCGGCCGTATTTTGCGCGATTTGCGCCGCAAGTCGTTAGAAATTAGCGCCGAGATGAATGCCACCATGAACGAGACGCTCAACGTGAGCGGAGCGCTGCTGGTTAAGCTGTTCGGTCGCCAGGAGCGGGAGATGCAGCGTTTTGCCAGCGATGCGGCGGATGTGCGCGATATTGGTGTGCGTTCGGCGGTGATTGGCCGCTGGTTTTTTATGATGCTGGGGATTATTGGGGCGGTGGGAACGGCCGCAGTTTATTGGGTGGGCGGCTATCTGGTGCTGGAAGAAGCGTTCACCATCGGCACAATTGTGGCCTTTGGCAGCTATCTTTCGCAGCTTTATGGCCCGCTCATGGCCCTGACCAACGCTCCGGTAGAATTTGCCCAAAGCATGGTCAGCTTCGAGCGTGTGTTTGAGGCGCTGGACATTCCCGTGGAAATTGCTGAGAAGCCGGATGCAAAGACAGTGGAAAAGGTAAACGGCCGTCTCCAATTTCACAACGTCTCTTTCACCTACACCGATGAAGATAACGGCGGCCTGCGGGAAGTAACCCGCTTTAGCTGGCGAGACAGCACGTCCCTGTTGAAACGGGGTAAAGCCAAAGAAAATGGTGGCGAGGAGCAGAATGGCGACGGCGTTGAACCAGAATTGCGCTGGGCGCTGCAAAATGTCAGCTTTACCATTGAGCCAGGCGAGTTGGTTGCCCTGGTTGGCCCCAGCGGAGCGGGTAAAACGACCATCACCTACCTCATTCCGCGACTGTATGATCCGACAGACGGCCGTATTGCCATCGATGACCACAATTTGCCTGATGTCACCCTGAAAACGCTGGCCGACAACATTGGCATGGTCACCCAGGAATCGTACCTGTTCTACGACACCATACGCGCCAACTTGCTCTACGCCCGGCCAGACGCCACGGAACAGCAGCTCATTGCTGCCGCCAAAGCAGCCAATATCCACGACTTTATTGCCCAGCTGCCCGATGGGTACGACACCGTCGTGGGCGAGCGCGGCTACCGGCTGAGCGGTGGCGAACGCCAGCGTATTGCCATTGCCCGCGTGGTGCTAAAAGACCCGCGCATTTTGGTGCTGGATGAGGCCACTTCTCACCTGGATTCGCTGTCTGAGGCGTTGATTCAAGAAGCGTTGGGAAAAGTCATGCAGGGGCGCAGCAGCCTGGTGATTGCCCACCGGCTATCAACCATCCTGGCGGCTGATAAAATTTTGGTAATGGAAAAAGGTCAGCTGGTGGAGGAGGGAACCCATGAAGAGTTGTTGGCCCAAGGGGGATTGTACACCAATTTGTACGAGACACAGTTTAAGCAAATCCCAGAACAACCTATGAAATAGCCCCCAGGTTTTTTGGAGATTTGCTCAAGTAATTCACAACTTTTGGCTTGTGTTCCTTAAACTACCTGTTGCTGAAAGAAGTTTGTTTGCGAGCGGCGAGTCCACAAAAACTCGCCGGCTCGCCAGCGATTATGATTGCTCACTATCTTCGCTTTTTTGCAGCTGGGGTACCACAATTGCTGCAATGAGCAAGACAGTAATGAGTCCTAAAAATAGAAGCCCAATCGGATCCATCTAATAAACCTCCCTTCAAATTTTCTGTGCTGGCATCAATTTTAGAGCAGCCTTCCCAGAAAACAACCACAAATCGCAAGAACTGATAGGATGCCGTGCTTTTACGGCCGTTTTTTGTGAAATTATGCGCAATTCGATCGGTGATATTTGTCAGTGGTCGCAATGTAGTTTGTCACTGTCTGGTAAATGAGTCACTTTCTACAATGGTCAAGGTTGTGTCATCCCAATCTGCTGGGGGAGTAGGACACGACTTACCATCCCACTTAACCCTCCCCCAATTGCGCAAGGCAAAGAAGATTTCAATAAAAAATTTATATTCCATCGGGAGGAATAGACTCATGACTACTGCAATGGCTCCAGAAAAAGGGCCGCAAGCGAAAAAAAATGAAAAATATGTTTACTTGTTTAGCGAGGTAAACTTAGCGGAAGAACATGTCGGCGGTTCCTGGGAAGCCGTTCGTGGTTTGCTGGGTGGCAAAGGGGCCAATCTGGCCGATATGACTCGCCTTGGTGTGCCGGTTCCTCCAGGACTTACTGTTTCCACGGAAGCGTGCAACGCTTATTTGGCTGCCGGTGAAACATTCCCAGACGGCATGTGGGAGCAGGTGCTCGAATCCATTAAAGAAGTTGAAAAAGCAATGGGCAAGAAAATTGGCGATTTACAAAAACCGCTGTTAGTTTCTTGCCGTTCCGGCGCTAAATTCTCCATGCCCGGTATGATGGACACGGTGCTGAATATTGGCATGAACGATGTTGTTGCGGCCGAAATGATTAAACGAACTGGCCCACGTTTTGTTTATGACATTTACCGCCGTCTGATCCAGATGTTTGGCTCGGTGGTGATGGGTGTGCCGGATGAGGTGTTTGAAGCTGTCATTGAAGCACAGCGTAAGGCTGCTGGCGTAAAAAGCGACACGGAAATGAGCGCTGATGACTGGAAATTGGTCACTGAGCAGTTTAAGCAAATTTACAAGACCTACACCAAAGAAGATTTCCCGCAGGACCCATATGAGCAAATGAAGCGGGCAACGGAAGCTGTTTTTAAATCATGGAACAGCCGACGGGCTTTTGCTTACCGCAATGCGGCTGGGATCGATCATAATTTGGGAACGGCCGTAAACATCCAAACCATGGTCTACGGCAATATCTCTCCCGATGCTGGCACTGGTGTGGCCATGTCTCGTAACGCTTCTACCGGTGAGAAAGAGCTGGAAGGTGACTTCCTGATGAATGCTCAGGGTGAAGATGTTGTGGCTGGTATCCGCATTACCCAACCCATCAGCGATCTAAAAGTAGAAATGCCAGAGGTTTACGCCCAATTTGAAGAGATTGCCCAAAAACTGGAAAAGCATTACCGCAACATGCAGGACATGGAATTCACTATCGATCGCGGTAAGCTGTGGTTGCTGCAAACTCGTGACGGCAAGCGCACAGCGCAGGCTGAAGTGCGCATCGCTGTCGATTTGGTTGAAGAAGGTTTGATCTCCAAAGAAGAAGCGGTTCGCCGCGTTAAGCCAGAGCAGGTGGACTTTTTCTTGCATCCGCAGCTGGATGTGGAAGCCATCAGAACCGCTACGAAAATTGCCACAGGGCTGAATGTTTCCCCAGGTGCGGCCGTTGGTATGGTTGCCTTCGATGCTGACACGGCCGAAAAATGGGCCAAAGAAGAGGGTAAGCAAGTCATTATGGTGCGCCCCGAAACCAAGCCAGACGATGTGCATGGCATGTTGGCTGCCCAGGGTATCCTCACCAGCAAAGGCGGCCGTACCAGCCATGCGGCTTTGGTTGCCCGCCAGTTTGGCAAGCCCGCTGTGGTTGGTGTTAGCGAACTAGAACTTGACCTGGTCAGTCGTCGTATGACCGTTGGCGAAGAGCTTGAAATTGAAGAAGGGGACTGGTTGTCATTGGATGGCACGCAGGGCGTTGTTTACCTGGGTAAATTACCAACCGTTGTGCCTGACATTAAGAATCCGTACCTGATTAAGCTGTTAAGCTGGGCGGATGAGATTCGCAAGCTGGGTGTGTGGGCCAATGCCGACTACCCCCGCGATGCTGAACGCGCTCGTGAATATGGCGCACAGGGCATTGGCCTCTGCCGCACGGAGCATATGTTCTTTGAAGCTGAACGTATGCCCATTGTGCAAAAAATGATCATGGCCAAACATGCCGTGGATCGCAAGGATGCGCTGGATCAACTACTGCCCTTGCAGCGGAGCGATTTTGAAGGTTTGTTCCGGGCAATGGATGGCTTGCCAGTTATTATTCGCCTGATCGACCCGCCATTGCATGAGTTCTTGCCCTCCTTTGAAGAGTTAGTACAAGATTTGGCAGACCTAAAAGTACGCACCCAGCATTACCACACGCTAAGTGAAATTGATACCGCGCTGGCCGAAATCCGGGTGAAGCAAGATTATCTGGAACGTGTTGAGGCGCTGCGGGAAATGAACCCAATGCTTGGGACGCGTGGTGTGCGTCTGGGCATCATCATTCCTGAACTGACCAAAATGCAAGTGCGCGCTATTTTTGAGGCAGCTTGCCGCTGCGCCAAGGAAGGCGTGGATGTGCATCCAGAGGTGATGATTCCGCTGATTTCTCATGTAAATGAGCTGAAGGTTCAGCAATCTGCCCTGGAAGCAGAGGCAAAAGCGGTCATGGAAGAGCAGGGCATCGAGATTACCTATAAGTTTGGTACGATGATTGAAATTCCTCGCGCAGCCCTGACGGCTGGTGAGATTGCTGAGGTGGCTCAATTCTTCTCCTTTGGCACCAACGATCTGACGCAAACGACGTTTGGTATTTCGCGTGATGATGCGGAGTCTGGTTTCTTGATGGAGTACCAGCAGCGTGGCATTCTGAAGGATAACCCGTTTGCCTCGATTGACCCGAATGGTGTGGGGCGTTTGATGGAGATTGCGGTGGGAGACGGCCGTTCCGCCCGCGAAGACCTGGAAGTTGGGATTTGTGGCGAGCACGGTGGCGACCCCAAAAGCATTGCTATTTGCCATAAGCTCAACCTGAACTACGTATCTTGCTCACCGTTCCGCGTACCGATTGCCCGCCTGGCAGCCGCCCACGCAGCCCTGGCCGACAAGAAGTAGCCTTTAGCTAATAATTAAACCGATAAAAAAAAGAGATGCCCCGCAAAGGCATCTCTTTTTTGTTGGGAATTTAGGCGAACTGTTTATTTTTGAATCGTTGGTATAAAAATAAAGTCCTGCGTCGAAGGTGCCTCAAAGGGATAAAAGTTCACAACGCCACCCTGAGAATCAACCCAGATATTTGATCCAGTTGGATCGATAGCAATTTCCTCTTCTAAGCGGCTCACCAGTGTATTGGCCTCGTTAAATAAGAACCAGTCGGTGCCATCAAAAAGAAGTACATCCTGGCTGCCAACAATCCACAAATTACCGTCGCCGTCAAAGGTTAAGTCTTTTGCGGTGAAGCCAAAGCTTGGGGGATCGAATTGCGTAACATCTGGAAGAGCGTATCCGTTCCAGTTGACACCATCAAACACATTGACACCATTTTCAGCAAGGGCGTGGAGGGTGCCGTTAGAGTCTGTGGTGAAATTGTTCACTTTCTCAAACATGAGTTCAGATTCATAGCTGCTCCAGTTGGTACCATCAAAACGGGAGACACCCGATTCAAATGCATAATTACCCTGGTGGGAAAACCAGAGAACATTGCCTTGGGTAAATATTGTGCTTACGCGTTCATACAGCAGGCCATCTGCTGTTGAATAGTTAACCCAGCCACTGTCCGTCATTCTGTCTACACTGCCGTAGCGATGCGCTACCCATAAATCTCCACTGCTGTCCATGGCTATATCTTCAATGTTATCGCTGGCTAATCCATCGCCCATGGTAAACGTTTGCCAATTTACACCATCGAATTTTGTAAGACCTCGGCCAACTATGTCAAACACTTCTTCATAGCAAGCAAACCACATATTGCCCTCATTATCCACAAAAATATCAGCAACATGATCGCCCGCTAAGCCGTCTGTTTTTGTGTAATGAATCCACTTTTCGCCGTCGAACTCTACAACGCCGTTGCCGTATAAGCTCATCCAGAGGTGCCCATTTGGATCAAAGATCATTTCATAGGCAAAGCCTCTTGGGGGCCCGGCTAAATAAGCCTGCCACTCGTTATTCTGAAATTGGCTTACGTTATTCGTGCTCCCTGTCCAAATTTCGCCCGAATCTGTGGCTTCAATGGCCCGAACCCCTGCACCGTAGTAACCATCTGCAAAAGTGGATGAAGTCCAGGTAACGCCATCAAAATGGCTTACCCCTTGGTCAAAAATGCTGGTGCCGTTTATTCCAACCCAGACATCGCCTGTGCTGTCGATGGTGATCGATGTTGTTTCATCATCCAATAAGCCATCAGCTTCTGTAAAATGATGCCAGGTTCCATCTGCCTCATAAAGCATGACGCCATATTCATTCTCATGGTAAACACCTGCCAGCCACAAATCCCCATTATCGCTAAACTCAATTTTGTCTGAATTTACACTAGTCGCGTTACGATATAAGACGTTCCAAGTGGAGCCATTAAAGTAACAGGTGGCGGCTATTGTCGTGCTAATCCAAATGTACCCGTTGGCTGCAATTTCTGTGTCGGTGATGCCATAAATTAGGCAGTCATTCGGGTCTGTAATTGGATCATTTACATATGAACTCCAGCTTGCGCCATCAAAAATACTTAAGCCATCTGTTGTACCGACGAGTAATTCGCCATTTGGACCTAAAGAGAGTGACAATACACTATTATTTACCAGACCATTACTGGTTGTGAAGTGAGACCAGCTATCGCCGCTGAGGCGGGATAAGCCTGAGGGTGTGCCAAACCAGACGTTCCCGTTGTTGTCTATTTCAACGGCCGTTACATATGAATCAATTAGCCCTTCTGCCTGGGTAAATTGTGTGTAAGTATGGTTTACCTTGTCCCACCGAATCACCCCCTCTGTATGGGCTCCCCAAACATATTCATCGCCAACGGCGATATCGAATATCGTGGGATTAATTTTGTACTCTGTCCACATGAGGGAAGGTGCTTCTGTGGCAATTTCATCGGAGGCTTTTGTTTCAAACATCAGGAAAAGACTTAACGCAAGAACGGCAAGGAGGGGGAGGATGTTTTTCTTCATGAGATGTCCTTTTTATGAAATTGGGTTGTAAATTTACGCTTTCTGGCAGAGAGTGTGTAAGCATCTTACACAGCCGGTTAAAACCTGTGATTTGTGCAATACAGACGCCGCGAAATGGACACGAGAAATGAAATAATCAGGTATTGCAATGATTATTTGCTGCTTGTTTTCTGGTTAAAATCATCAATCAAAAAGACCAATATAAATGGACATTGGTCTTTTTGATTGATGAAAGATTCAAAATATCGTAATTAGCTGTGCTCAGCGCTTAAACGGCCGATTTCCCGCCAGCGTTCGGCGGCACCCGTGCGGAAGAGCGCTGGATCAAAGTCGGCCAGGGCTTCCCAGCCCTCCACGCTGGCTAAGTCGCGCTCTTCGTCTGAGAGTTCAATTTCTAATCTACGGCCGTCTGTAAACATCTCAATCGTCAGCAAAGGGTTGCCATCATCCACAACCTCACGAATGCAAGGCCGGTCATACCCTTCTGGGTGGCGAATAAAGGCGGCTGAACAGCGCTGACAAAAGGCCAAATTGGTGTCGCAAAGGCCACGATCTATGACAACTTTCATAATTTCCTCCGGAATATCCGGTCGTTGAGGGGCCGGGGAACAAAAACAGCTTTCTCTAATAAACCTAAAGTCTAGTGTACAAAATTGGCTCTTCTGGCAATCAGGACAATTGTCATTGATTTAGACGATACCTGTCATAAGCCCGTGATGACATTCTGCATGGTCATAAAGGCCGTTTGTCACTACAGGGCAACGGCCGTTTTCAGGATACTTTGAAGGGTATTCGCACCAGATATAAACAGGTGCGTAGCCCACGAATTATGCCCAAACCACATCGAAAATCGCTTCCAGGCTTTAAGGAGAACCGATTATGACCAAACAGATGATAACCATCGATGGCAACGAGGCGGCTGCCAGAGTCGCCCACAAAATCAACGAAGTCATTGCCATCTACCCCATCACACCATCGTCCCCGATGGGTGAGTGGGCAGACCAATGGTCTGCAGAAGGCAGCCCCAATATTTGGGGTTCCATTCCTCTAGTCGTAGAAATGCAAGCGGAAGGTGGCGCTGCCGGGGCTGTGCATGGCTCATTGCAGGCAGGCGCTCTTACAACCACCTTTACCGCTTCTCAGGGCCTGCTGCTAATGATTCCCAACATGTACAAAATTGCAGGGGAACTTACTTCAACTGTCTTCCACATTGCGGCCCGTTCTGTGGCGGCTCAGGCACTTTCCATTTTTGGCGACCATTCAGATGTAATGGCTGCGCGGAACACGGGTTTTGCCCTTTTGTCGGCAAATTCTATTCAAGAAGTCACAGATTTTGCCCTTATTTCTTCCGCTGCCACATTAGAAGCGCGGGTTCCCTTCCTGCACTTTTTTGATGGTTTCCGCACCTCGCATGAAATCAGCAAGATCGAGCCATTGGGAGATGATGTTCTGCGGGCCATGATTAACGATGAACTGGTGCGGGCACACCGCGCACGCGGGCTTACGCCAGACCATCCTGTGCTGCGTGGCACGGCGCAAAACCCCGATGTCTTCTTCCAGGCGCGGGAAAGTGTGAACCCATTCTATGATGCCTGCCCTGGTATTGTGCAGGCGGCAATGGATAAATTCGCCCAGCTAACCGGGCGGCAGTACAAGTTGTTTGAATATATTGGCGCTCCTGACGCCGAGCGGGTTATTGTGCTGATGGGCTCCGGTGCCGAAACGGCCGAATCCACCGCAGAATTCCTGGCAAACCAGGGTGAAAAAGTTGGCGTTATTAAAGTACGCTTGTATCGGCCGTTTTCTGCCGATGCCTTCGTCCAGGCCCTGCCGCCAACCGTTAAGGCCATTGCCGCCTTAGACCGCACCAAGGAGCCAGGCGCAGGCGGTGAGCCGCTTTACCTTGACCTGGTTTCGGCCGTTGTCGATGCCGTAGCAGAAGGCAAAGCCCCATTCAAAATAATGCCCCGCATCATTGGCGGACGCTATGGTTTGTCCTCCAAAGAATTTACCCCCGGCATGGTCAAAGCCGTGTTCGACGAGCTGGCAAAACCCAGCCCGAAGAACCATTTCACGGTTGGCATCAACGATGATGTGACCCACACCAGCCTGACCTGGGACAAATCGTTCGACATCGAAAGTGACGACGTGGTTCGCGCTGTCTTTTACGGTCTTGGGTCTGACGGAACGGTGGGCGCTAACAAAAACTCCATCAAGATTATTGGTGAAGATACGCCAAATTATGCCCAGGCTTACTTTGTGTACGATTCTAAGAAAGCGGGTTCTGTGACCGTATCTCATTTGCGCTTTGGCAAAAAGCAAATCCGCGCACCCTACCTCATCGAGAGCGCCAGCTTTGTGGGCGTTCACCAGTTTACCTTTTTAGAGCGGTACGATGTGCTGAGATTGGCCTCGCCTGGCGCTACCTTCCTGTTGAACAGTCCCTACGGCCCGGAGGAGGTGTGGGACAAGATGCCGCGCAGCACGCAGCAGGCGATTATTGACAAGAAATTGAAGTTTTATGTGGTGGATGGTTACCAGGTGGCCAAAGAAACAAGAATGGGTCGCCGCATCAACACCATCATGCAAACTTGCTTCTTTGCCCTTAGCGGTGTGCTGCCGACAGATGAGGCAATTGACGCCATTAAAACGGCCATCAAGAAAACCTATGGCAAACGGGGCGAGGCTGTTGTGGAACAAAATTACGCAGCAGTTGACGCAGCGCTGGCCCACCTGCACCACGTTACTGTGCCAGCTAGCGTGACAAGTGATTTTGAACGGCCGTCTATCGTTCCAGAATTCGCCCCAGAGTTCATCCAATCCGTTACCGCCCGCATCATTGAAGGCTTAGGAGATGAACTGCCAGTGAGCGCCTTGCCGGTGGATGGCACCTATCCCACAGGCACTACCAAATGGGAAAAGCGCAACATCGCTACCGAAATTCCAGTTTGGGATCCCGACATCTGTATTCAATGTGGCAAATGTGCCTTTGTATGCCCCCATTCCGTCATTCGGATGAAGGTGTATGATCCCGCTCAGCTCGAAAGCGCACCGGCCACCTTTAAATCCACCGAGGCACGTTATAAAGAGTTCAAGGGACAATCATTCACCTTGCAGGTAGCTCCAGAAGATTGTACTGGGTGCAGCCTTTGTGTAGAGGTTTGTCCGGTCAAGAATAAGAAGCAGCCAAAATTCAAAGCCATTAACATGAAACCGCAAGCGCCACTGCGCGAGCCAGAACGGGAAAACTGGGACTTCTTCCAAGATTTGCCGAACGTAGATCGCACCACCATCCCGCTAAACCAGGTGAAATACAATCAGCTGCTCGATCCGCTGTTTGAGTTCTCTGGGGCATGTGCTGGCTGTGGCGAAACACCCTACCTGGGCTTGCTCAGCCGCCTGTTCGGCGACCGCGCCGTTATTGCCAATGCCACAGGCTGTTCTTCAATCTACGGAGGCAATTTGCCCACCACACCCTGGGCGCAAAATGCAGACGGCCGTGGCCCTGCCTGGTCCAATTCCCTGTTTGAAGATAATGCCGAATTTGGCATGGGGATGCGCGTTGCGCTAGACCAACGGCTGGAAGCAGCCACCAATACCCTGCGCGACTTGCGCGATGTGCTCGGCACTGTATTGGTAGACAGCATTGTCTATGCTGACCAGATGACCGAAGCAGATATCCAGGCCCAGCGCGGCCGGGTTGAAGAGCTCAAAGAGCGCATTAAAGATCTGCTATCTGGCAAGGAACACGGCGTTGGCAACTTCCAGGGCCGTCTGGCAAATCTACTGAGCATGGCAGACATTCTGGTAAAGAAGAGTGTTTGGATTGTGGGCGGTGATGGCTGGGCTTACGACATTGGCTTTGGCGGTTTGGACCATGTGTTGGCCTCCGGGCGAAATGTGAATGTGCTGGTGCTGGATACTGAAGTGTACTCCAATACTGGCGGGCAGATGTCTAAAGCAACGCCGCGAGGAGCGGTAGCCAAATTTGCCGCTGCTGGTAAACCAATGCCTAAGAAAGATTTAGGTTTGCTGGCGATTAGCTATGGCAATATTTATGTGGCGCGGGTGGCATTTGGCGCGAAGGATGCCCAGACCGTGCGTGCCTTCCAAGAAGCAGAAGCTTACGATGGGCCATCGCTAATTATTGCTTACAGCCATTGTATTGCTCATGGTTATGACCTGAAGTTTGGCCTGGAACAACAGGCGGCAGCGGTAGACAGTGGTCATTGGCCGCTCTACAGGTTCAATCCTGATGTAGCGGGAACCGGGCAGAATCCATTTGCCTTGGACAGCCGCCCGCCGAAGAAGTCGCTGGAAAGCTATATTTACCGTGAAGGTCGCTACCGCATTTTGCAGCAGAGCAACCCGCAGGCGGCAGAACGGCTGCTGGAATTGGCAAAGCAGGATGTGGCAGACCGTTGGACAACTTATAAGCAATTGGCCGGCATCAACGGCACGTCTGAATGAAACAAAAATCTCCCGCAGGCTCCCTTTGTGGGAACCATGAGGGGTAAGCCTGCGGGAGGTTTGCTTTTTAGGAGGCTGAAATGAACTTAAAGACAAATTATTTGGGTCTAGAATTGGAAAACCCGTTGGTGCCGTCCTCATCGCCGCTGTCTCGCACTTTGGATGGTTTGCGGCAAATGGAAGATGCTGGGGCAGGCGCTGTTGTGCTGTATTCTCTGTTTGAGGAGCAAATTTTGCAGGAAAGCCACACGCTGAACGAGCATTTGCTCCAGGGAACGGAAAGTTTTGCTGAGGCTTTGAATTATTTCCCAGAAGCGCCTGAGTTTAAGCATGGGCCAGATGTATATTTAAACCACATTCGGCGGGCTAAAGAGGCGCTTAATATTCCGGTAATTGCCAGCTTGAACGGGGTTTCGGACGGTTGGTGGATTCGCTATGCCAAGGATATTGAACAGGCTGGGGCGGATGCGCTGGAGCTGAACATTTATTATTTGCCAACCAGTTTGGATGAGAGCAGCGCGGAAGTTGAGTCGCTTTATCTGGATGCTTTGGCGCATGTTAAAAATGCGGTTTCTATTCCGGTGGCTATGAAGCTGAGCCCGTATTTTAGTGCGATGGGCAATATGGCTAAGCGGCTGGTGGAAGCCAAGGCTGATGGCCTGGTGCTATTCAATCGGTTCTACCAACCAGACCTCGATTTGGAGAATTTGGCGGTTGTGCCGAATCTGGTGCTGAGCAATTCAACTGAGATGCGGCTGCCGCTGCGGTGGATTGCAATTTTATACGGCCGTATCCAGGCCGACCTGGCGCTAACTTCCGGTATTCATACCGTAACAGATGTCCTAAAAGGCATTGCTGCTGGCGCATCCGTTACCATGCTCGCTTCTGAACTGTTGCGCAATGGCGTGGAGCGCATTTCAGTGCTTCGTGATGGGGTTGTAGACTGGCTAGAAGAAAACGAATATGAATCTCTAGACCAATTACGGGGCAGCCTGAGCCAGATTAACTGCGCCGAGCCGGCCGCCTTTGAACGAGCCAACTACATGCGCGTCCTTAGCTCTTATTCCGCAGATTATGGCTGGGACGTGAGACATCTATCGTTTGATTAAATACTTATCCGAATATTAGCCACAGAGTTCACAGAGGGTTTTTGAGTTTAGGTTCAATCCCTCTGGATTCTCTTTTTTCTCTGTGGCTTTTTTTGAGTCTGCTTTGTGGCAGGCGTAAACACAAACAGGACTTACGCAATTGGTTATTGCCAGGCGTAAGTCCTGTTTTTTTGTGGAATTTGGCTAACGGTTAGCTGTTGTTGCCACCTAGCCAAAGCAAATTCTTAATGCTTTTCATTAAGTTTTCCGGCGAGACTGATTTGTGTAAGAAGTCATCTGCACCAGCCTTGTAGGCCCGTTCTCTATCATTTAACCCGTCGGCAAGGCTCTGGCCTTTAATTTGGGGGCCGTCAAGTTGGCCTTTTGCCGACAACATAATGACACCGATCTTGGCTGTATCTGGGTTTGCTTTAAGTCGTTGGCAAACTTTGTAGCCGCTCATATCAGGCATGACAATATCAAGAAGAATGATGTCAGGTATCAGCATTCTTGCTTTAACAAGCGCTTCTTTGCCGTTTAATGCTTTATGGACTTCATATCCTTGGGGTTGTAATACCCTGATGAGAGTTTCGACAATAGTGGGACTATCATCAACTACCAATATTCTTGTTGGACTCATCGTTTTTACTGTCCTATCAAATAGTTAGTTCCAATTCCTGTTTCAAGTTGAGAAATTGGGTTACTTCTCTAATTTCTTCCAATTTATGGGTTACTCATATCAATTTATGATGACTTTACAAGATTAATTGTTCGATTGTGTCCAGTAAATTGCCCTGGTCAAAGCTGCTTTTGACAATGTAGGCGTCGGCACCAGCTTCAATACCACGCGCCTTGGAAGCTGGTGAGTCTAATGAAGTGACTAAAATAAAGGGAATGTTGCTGTATCGGCTATCTTGCTTTACCCGCCTGGCCAGCCCAAAGCCGTCCAGGTGGGGCATTTCAACATCAGAGATAACCAGGTTTGGCAGATCTTCCGTGAGCAGCAGGTTAAAGGCTTCTTCGCCATCGGTAGCCAGCTTAACGCGGTAGCCTGCTGCTTCGAGGATGTTTTTCTCTAAGGTGCGAGTGGTGATGGAATCATCGACAACGAGAATGGTTTTTTCAACTTTGGTAGGGGGTGGGGCGGAAACGGCCGTTTTAATTTGATGTGTTGTTGCACCAGTGGCCAATTTCAAAATGTCTGCCGCGTGCAGCACCAAAACAACTTCACCCGACCCCAGCACGGTTGCCCCAGCAATGCCACCAACTTTTATCAGCTGTTGGCCCAAATTCTTCATCACGATTTCTTGTTCGCCCTCTAAATTATTGACAACCAGACCAAGACGCTTTTCCGCCACATTAATAATCACAACGGTTAAGCGGTCGGTATCCTTCCCGTCCACCTGGCTTTGTGGAAGATGCAAAATGTCCTCAAGCCAGGCCAGCGCAATGGGCTTGCCCTCATCTAAAATGGCGCTCTTGCCCATCATCGTGTTGATCTCGCTGTGTTTTACCTGAACCATGCGCACGATATTGGTTAACGGTAAAGCAAAAAGCTGCCCGCCCGCGCTTACCAGCAATCCCCTGGAACTGGCCAGCGTGAGTGGCAAAGTCATAGAAAATGTTGTTCCCTGGCCAGGCTCAAAGCGAACATCCAGAATGCCTTGCAAATCCTCAATATTCTTTCGCACCACGTCCATGCCCACGCCCCGGCCCGAAATATTTGTGATGATTGGGCTGGTTGACAGGCCAGATCTAAAAACCAACATGGCAACGTCTTCATCATCTAGCTGATTGGCTTCGTCTTGGTTGAGCAGACCTTTGCTAACGGCCGTATGGCGCAGCTTATCTAAATCTAGTCCAGCGCCGTCATCAGAAACGCTAATGACAACATTGTTCCCTTGCTGCGATGCAGCCAGAGTAATCTCGCCAAGAGCCGGTTTGCCAACCTTTTGACGCTGTTCTGCGGTTTCTATGCCGTGGTCGGCGGCATTGCGCAGCAAATGGATGAGCGGGTCTTTTATCTGTTCCAATACCCGCTTATCTAGCTCTGTATCATCCCCCAGGATTTCCAGGTTGATTTGTTTGTTTTGCTCACGAGCCACATCCCGCACAATACGGCCGAATGTCGCCGTAATCGTCGCCAGGGGCAACATGCGCATCCGCTTAATTTCATCCTGGAGCTCATTGATGTTCAAAGAGAGCCGCATGATGTCATTAGCAAACTGCCGGTAGAGCGTATTAATCTGGGTATTAAATTGACGAGGATGATCTTGATTGTGGTAAATAAATTCCAGCAAGGCAGCCACATCAGTCGAGTGCTCATTAAAACTTTTTGCGCTGCTGCCGTTGACCCGGTTGTGATTGCGCAATAGCCGGTTGTGGTGCGGGCGCAATCCGTGCCACTTCTTTTGCCATTCAGCAATGGCCATTTCTAGCTGGTGAACTTCTACCAACCGCTGTTCTGCCCGAATTTTTGCCGCCAACAATTCACTAGATTGAGCCATTAACGCATCGAGCTTGTTCACAGAAACCCGCACGGTCTGATCGCCCGCATGATTCTTTTTGGCGGGCATATCTGGCCGCTTTCTGCCTTCTTTTTCAGAGGTGGGGGCCAGGGGTTCTGGCTTGTCTTGCAGTTTGGCGGGAGACTGAGAAGCAGGCGCATCTTTACTGGCAGGACTTTTCGTCTCAAAATCGGCCGTTGGGGCATCTTCAATGGGTTCTGGGCCATTTGCGGTCAATGCTTGCCTTCCAACTTCTTCTAGCTGGGTTAATAGTGCAGTGACCTCGCCAGGCATGTCGCCATTGTCTGTTTCGGCTTGTTCCAGCACTAATTCGATGGCATCTACCGCCTCATGCAGCAAGTCAAACAGGTCAGGCGAAAATGAAAGACGTCCTTCTTTGGCGTGGAGGAGCACATCTTCCAGCACATGCCCCAGCCTGGCAACGGTGGGAACATTTACGGCCTGGGCGGCCCCTTTCATGCTGTGTGCCGCCCGGAACACTTCTTCTAAGATGACCTTTTGTTCTGGGGGTTCTGGCCGCCCTTCTAAGGCAAGCAGGCCCTGAGTGATGTTCTGGACATGCTCTTTTTGCTCAACCTTGAAGGTTGGTATGAGTTCTTGGCGAATTTCCTTACTTAATTCCATCTAATTCTTTGCTACAGAGCCTAAGTGGAGAACAAAAAGTCCTTTAAAAACAAACGTCTCATTTGAGCTTTCTGTTCTCCTGAAAGTAAATCACAGGTTGCGCTCAGGTTTTAAGCAACTTTTCGTGATTTACTTAAGCAAATCTACAGAAATAAACCTGTCTGTAAGGTTTAATAATATTAAAGGGAGAATAAATATGTCGTGACTGGCTGACAATCACGCATAGGTACCAGCTAGCTCTGGTGATTTTAGAGCGGTAGAGATGGGTTGGTACCCCTCACCTATGATAAATATGCTATCGTGCAACGCCTGCCTTTATTACATAATTATTTTATAAAAATGTGCCAACGGTTAACTGTTTGTCGGTTTGTTTCTTACTAAAAATTCAACTGTGCAAACCGGCAAACCTCGCGGTGTCGCGGAGTTCCATTTTTAGAATTTATTCGCGACACGCTTATGTAGGAAAAGTGGGTTTAATTTGCAAAAAAATGGTTGGTAACAACGGAATGTGGGAGCGATTGGAAGAGCATGATTAATTGGGACAGCAGCCACAACAGCCTGGGCATGATGGCAACTGGAAGCATCACCATTTTAACTTTTCAAATGAATGGGCAGGTGTATGGTTTGCCGGTTACGGCCGTTCGCCAGCTCATCGAAATGGTAAAAATTGCTGAATTGCCACAGGCCCCCCCGGCCATCCAAGGGGTGATCAATGTGCATGGTCAAATTGTGCCCGTTATGGATTTGCGCTTATGTTTTGGCCTGGAATTCAAACCGTACGGTTTACGCACGCCCATTATTCTTTTGGAAGCAAACGGCCGTATGTTTGGGCTTGTCGTTGATGAAGTTGCCACCGTCCTCACCATCAATTCAATCGATATACAAACCAGCAACAAAATTATTGACCAGGAAAACATAGCTGCCCCTGGCCAAACTAACTACCTCTCTTCAGTTGCCAAAATTAACAACCAAATAGTCATGATCCTGGATGTAGATTGCCTGTTAAGCCAAGAACAGGCGTCCAAACTGACACAGCTATTTATTCAACAGCAAATTGAACCAAACACCGAAGCTGCAAAAAACAAAGCGCTAACAGGAGTATAAAAGAGTGGCAGAATTCCATCATCAGCTTGGGTTCAATGAGTATGTACACTTTCAGAAATTTATTTTGAAGCATAGCGGCCTCAACTTCCCAGAAAACAGACGCCATGAATTAGAAAAAGGCATCATGCAAGCGCTTGCCAATGCCCCCCAGGGCATCCAAAGCGTGGATAGTTACTATAGATTTTTGAACCAGCCAGGTGTAGCAGAGGCTCAGGTTGAATTAGAGCGCTTAATTAACATCCTAACGATTGGCGAGACCCATTTTTTTAGAAACTGCGCCCAATTTGATGCCCTGGCAACCCAGGTGCTGCCAGCATTAATTGCTCAAAAACGGGAAGCCGCTGCCTTGGTAAGCCAAAATTCAGAGCCGGTGCCCCAGCTGCGCATATGGAGCGCAGGCTGTGCCACTGGTGAAGAGCCTTATTCCGTAGCTATGCTCCTTCGGGAGCTCATCCCAGATATTGATAAGTGGCGAATTCTTATCTTAGGCACAGACATCAATGCAGATTCCCTGGCCAAAGCCCGCGAAGGGGTTTATAGAGAATGGTCATTTCGGGAAGAAAAAGCCAAGGCAAAGCGGCAGATATTTTTTCAGCAGCAGGGGGCTCAGTACCAACTGAGTGATGCCGTTCGGCAGCAGGTAACATTTGCCCGGCACAACCTCATCGAAGACGATTTTCCATCCCCTTACAATAATATTGTTGCAATGGACTTGATCTTATGCCGAAATGTAACGATTTACTTTTCTGAAGAGACAACCGAGCAGCTAATTAAAAAATTTTATGCCACTTTGATAGATGGTGGCTGGCTTTTGGTCGGCCACTCTGAGCCGTCCCTAACAGCTTATAATGATTTTCAGGCACACACGTTTCCCAAGGCAATTCTGTACAAAAAATCTAGCCAGCCATTGCCCCAACATAGCAACGGCTCTTTTTCAGAGCAGGTTGGTAATGGCTCGGTAAGCAAAGGCACTACGCGCCCCTTTCAAACTTCTAGATTAAATGATCGAAACATAACCCGCAGGCTAAACCAGGCGACAGCCAGATTGAATGTTCCTCAAACAGGTTTGCTTGGGCAACAATCAGCTACGGCAAGATTTAGGAATACAGCCCTTTTGCGGGAGTCCACTGTAGAGTCTGAGAAGGATGTTTCTCAGCGTTATGAGGAGGCGAAACGGCTGCTGCAAGGGGGGCAGGCTGCACAAGCGATTAAGATTTTGCTGGTGCTGGTGTCTGAGAACAAGAAGTTTGTGCCTGCCTATTACCTTTTGGCGCGTGCCTATGCTGATATGGGACAGGTTTTGAAGGCAAGGGCCTGGGGCCAACAGGCGATTAAATATGATTCCCTTAATCCCAAGGCTTATTATATTTTGGCTCTGATTGATGAGAATGACGGCCGTTTTGAGCATGCCTTAGAAAACTTCAAAAAAATGATTTACATCGATACCAACAACCCTCTGCCGTATTTTCATTTAGCCGCACTTTACCAAAAAGCGGGGCAGGTTGAATTGGCCCAGCGCTCGCTGAATAGCTGCATCAGAATCTTGCAGATGCTGCCTGGAGACAAGGTGCTTCCTGAGAGTGGTGAACGGGTAGACTGGCTCTTGCAGATGGCCCAGAAAATGATGACGGAGAAGCGATAATGAATCATGAGAATGGCGTCCCATCATTGTTGCCAACCCCACAAAACGGCCGTATCCCTGCCGCCTCCATGTCAAACGGGTATGCCCGTCACATAACCAAGGGCCACCATCAGAAAGAGCCGTACGAAGCAGACCAGCTGGCAGCCATTTGGGAGCGCCGCGCCGTCGAATTGGCCGTCCCCCTGCATGAAGAACCCGAAGGGGCCACGCTAGACCTGCTGGTGTTTTGCTTAAACGGTGAACGATATGGCATCAAAGTGAGCCACGTCAGAGAAATTCACCAACCCCAGCAAATTACCACAGTACCCCGCACCCCTGAATTTGTAGTTGGCGTGTTCAGCGCCCGAGGCCGTTTACTTTCAATAATTGATCTTCACGCATTTTTAGGGCTGCCCAAAATTACCCTCAACAAAGATAGCAAAATAATAGTTGTCACCAGCAATGACCAAACCCACAGTAGCGATGGTCAATTTGAAATAGGGCTTCTGGCAGATGAGGTTGAGGATGTATTAACCATTTTTGAAGACGACCTAAACCCCATGTTGGCCAACCAGCTAGATGGCCAGGCCGAATACACATTGGGGATAACCGCCGATATGTTAATCGTCTTTAATCTAGGAGCATTGCTAAAAAACAAACGCCTACTCGTGAATGAAGAAATTTAGTCAGATTTAAACGAAGAATTTTAAAGTATTAAGGAAACATGCTCATGGAAACGGAAACGGATAATCATAATACGACATTGACAGTCTCACGCAGACTGCTTATTGCTTTTGGCATTATGGTTCTTCTTGCTGTCATAATTGGTGTTATCGGTCTGCTGTCGTTCAGAATTATTAAAGCGAGCGTGGATGAGGCCATTACCACCGATGCCTACATTACAGCCCTGGCAAACCGGATCGTGATCGATTCGCTTGATATGCAACAAGCCGCAAATAGATTCTTTGAAACCTACCAAACGGAAGAATCTGCGGACGCAAAAGCAAATGCTATTGGCCAAATAGACACACTGGTTACCAATATTGAAACGCATATTGTTGAAGGAGCAGCCTTAGAACGAGCAGACGGGAATGAGCAAGACGCCCTTTTGCTGGAAAATGTCAGCGAGCCAGTACGGGCGTTTCAGGCTACGTTTATTGGGTTGGCCAACAATGTTGAAGTCCGCGGAAATTATCAAACTGGGCTGGAAGCTGATTTGCAAACGACGATACAGACTGTTGAAGAGAGCCTGATCAACACAGATCTGAATCTACTACAGATGGGTGTTTCGCGGATGCAGCAGTATCAGCATGAGTTTATGCTGCACGGGCAACAAGATTACGTTACGGAAATGGCCCAGGCGGTTGAAAAATTTAAGGAAGATACCGCGCTTGTCCATCCGTATGTGTTGTCTAATGATGAAAAAGAGCAGTTGATTACTACCATTGACAACTATCACCTCTTATTCCGGCAATATGTTTCTGTCAGTGAGCAAATAACGGCTGATTTCGAGAATTTGTCTGTAAATCTTTCAGCCATTCAAGAAGCAGGAAAACAAGTCCAGGACGATTCTGAGGTGGATTTGCAGGCTGCCATTGCAGACGTAAACCAAACAATGAGAACAGCTACCGTTTTAGAGCTGTTGAGTATGGCTTTTGTGGCTGTTGTCGGTTATTTGATCTCTCGCACCCTGGCGCGCCGGATTTCTGCACCCATTACCGAGCTTTCGGCCGTTGCTACAGAACTGGCTTCTGGAGATTTATCGAAGCGGGTGGAAGTCACCTCTAATGATGAGATCGGGGTGTTGGCCGGGGCATTTAATCGAATGGTTTTGAATCTGCAAGACCGCATTGAGGCTGAGGCGAAAGCGAAGGAATTGCTGCAAAATACAGTGGTTGAGTACGTTAATTTTTCCGAACAGGTTGGTGAGGGGAATTTTAACAGCCGGTTGGACATTGACATGAACGGCGAGCGGACGCCACTGACTAGACTGGGATACATCATAAATAAATCGGTTGATAATATTCAGCAGCAGCAGAAGCTTGACCAGGAGCAGCGGGCTTATTTGCAAGGGACTGTTGAGCGGTACCTGGAATTTATTCAAGAAGTAAAAGAAGGCAACCTGTCGGCTCGTCTCTCGCTGAACGGCGGTGATGATTCTTTGACGATTTTGGGCCACAATTTGAATGACATGGTGGACAATCTAAGCAATATTACTGCTCAGATTCGCAAAGCGGCCGTTAATTTGACAAGTGCCGCCGCCGAAATTTTGGCCGCTGCCAACCAACAATCAGCCAGCGCCAATGAGCAATCATCGGCCATCTCCCAGACCACGGCAACCATTGATGAGGTAAAAACGATTGCGGAACAGGCCTTTAGTCGAGCCGAATCAGTTGCTGAGCTGTCTCAGCGCACCAATGAAGTATCGCTAGCGGGACAAGAGGCCCTCATGCAGACACATGAAAGCATGAGCGAAATTAAAGCGCGGGTGGAGAGCATTGCCGAAAATATCCTGGCCCTTAGCGGACAAACGCAGCAAATTGGCGAAATTACAGCAACGGTAAACGACATTGCTTCCCAAAGTAACCTGCTGGCGCTCAATGCCTCTGTGGAGGCTGCCCGTGCCGGTGAGCATGGCAAAGGGTTTGCCGTTGTAGCTGTCGAAGTGCGCAATCTTGCAGAGCAGTCAAAGCAGGCGACGGCACAAGTTAAAGCGATCTTGAATGAAATTCAACGTGCTACCAATGCGGCCGTTATGGCGACCGAAGAGGGTACCAAAGGTGTTGACTACGGCGTTCAGTTGACAAACCAGGCTGGCCTGACCATTGAGCACATGGCAGAAAGTATTGGTGAAGGCGCTGCTGCTGCCCAGCAAATCGTGGCCAGTTCTCATCAGCAGGCCACCGGCATGGAGCAAATTGCGCTGGCCATGCAGAGCATCAATCAAGCCACCTTGCAAAATTTGGCTGCCACAAATCAGACAGAAAAGGCTGCCCGAGAATTGTCTGGTTTGGCCCATCAGTTAGAAGGACTTGTTGACCAGTACAAAATTTGAGGAGCCGAATTTTAGAAGTTAATTTACATAAATAATTGTTCGCTGATTATAAAATAATCGCAGAAGTAGAGCGGGGTTTAGCAAAAAGTTATGCAAAAAAAGCCACTGACAAGCTTTAAGATTGACCAGCATAATCCACAGCAGAGATTTGATCCTTTGCCTACCTTAGAAAAAAAGGCCATTAAAAGCGGGCCAGAACCAGGGGCCAGCAATGCGCCTCGAGTTCGTGTTCTCATTGCCGATGATTCGGCTATTTGCCGGAAGATGTTGGTTGCTATCATGGAAAAAGCGCCCGACATTGAAGTCGTGGGGATGGCGCGTAACGGAGCTGAGGCGGTTCGCTTAGTGGAGCGCTTGAAACCTGATCTGGTAACGATGGACATCAATATGCCGTTAATGGATGGCTATGCGGCCACACGGCAAATTATGGCTGAACGGCCGTGTCCCATTGTGATGATCAGCAGCACTTATGATAGCGATCACATTTTTGATGCTTTGAAGGCGGGTGCCCTGACAGTATTAAAAAAACCCACGGCCAACGATTCAATCAGTGTCCAAACGGCAATCGTGACGCAGATCAAGTTGATGGCAGATGTTAAAGTGTTGCGCCGTTGGCCTGCCGAAAGAGACCAGACAGGCAAGCAAACGGCCGTTTCCAAGGCGAACCCGTTTGATAATTTCCAGAGAAATGGGCGTAAGCCGCGTCTGGTGGCCATTGCTTCCTCAACAGGCGGCCCTGGCGCGTTGGCCACTGTCTTGCGTCCTTTACCGGCAGATTATCCAGTACCGATTCTTGTTGTGCAGCACATTAGCGAGGGTTTTGCCCAACCGTTTGCCGCCTGGCTAGACACCCAAATTAACCTGTCTGTACGCATTGGCAAACAGGCAGATGAGCCAAAACCAGGCGAAGTTTTGATTGCCCCCGACGACCACCACATGAGTCTGAACAGTTCAGGCTCAATCATTTTGCAGAAGAAGCAGCCGCAAGACAACATCTGCCCTTCGGCAAATTACCTGTTTCACTCAGTGGCCAAAGTGTATGGAGCAACGGCCGTTGGCATTGTGCTAACCGGCATGGGGGATGACGGCGCTGACGGGATGCAAGCCTTGTATGAGATTGGTGCCTACACAATTGCCCAAAACAAAGAAACCTGCGTGGTTTTTGGTATGCCAGCCGTAGCCATTGAACGAGGCGCTATCCGGCAAGTTCAGCCCCTGGATCAAATCTCTAGTACCTTGTCCAAATTGGTTCAGACCAACCAATAAGCCAGCTCGCCGCTCAAATTCATTCGAAAAAGCGTAAAAAAGTGCTGCCATCCGAGCCAACGGATGGCAGTTTGTGTTGTTTTTAGATGGGGTGTTGGGATAATAATTGAATGACAACAAAACGATTATTGATCTCTATGGTTATCGTGCTTGGTTTGAGTGGGTTAGGGTATTGGGGCTATCTGCAATTTTTGGCCCCTGGCAGTGGGGATGGCGGCGATACGGCCGTATCCACACCTTCCAGCCAAACCACGCCCACCACCATCACAGCCGAAGGGCAAATTGTACCGCTGGCCCAGGCAAACCTGACGTTTACCAGCGGTGGCCTTGTCACCACGGTGGCAGTTTCGCCGGGTGATTCTGTAGAAAAAGGCAGCACGCTGCTGACCCTGGACACAGCCGAGCAAGAGATTGCTTTGCGGCAGGCAGAAGCGATAGTTGCCCAGGCCCAGGCTAATTTGCAAATGGCCGAAGCAGGTGTTTTAGCAGCGGAAACGGCCGTAACCGCCGCAGAAGTGGGGGTAGCCTCAGCGGAAGCCAACTACGCTCTCCTGGAAGCTGGCCCTGGCGCAGCGCAGCTTGCGTTGAACGAGGCGCTGGTGGGCGCGGCCCAGGCCAGGGTGGGGTTGGCCGTAGGAAGCCAAGCCGTAACGCTTGAAGGCAGCGGCTCCGCCCAAATTGCGGCAGCCGAGGCCGCTGTGGCCGCCGCAGAAGCCGCTTACCTGGTCGCCCGCAATACTTATGAACCAGTTTTGCAACTTGAAAACGCTTCCACTGAGGATAAAGAACAGGCGCAGCTTCAGCTTAATGCGGCGCTGGCCAATTTGCAGGCAGCGCAAGCGGCCCTGGCGGAGACCCTGGCAGGGGCCAGCCGTGCGGAGCAAACGGCAGCGGCAGGCGGCGTGCAGGCGGCGCAAAATGAGCAGGCTGCGGCCGAGGCAGAATTAGCCCTGCTGCAAGCAGGCACGCAGGCGGAACAATTAGCCGTGGCTCAGGCAGAAATCTCCGTTGCGCAAGAGCGTTTGGCAGAAGTACGGGTGCAGGTGACTCAGGCAGAAACGGCCGTTACCCAGGCAGAAGCGGCCGTTGCCGAAGCGCAAGCCCAGGTGGCTACTGCCCAATTGGCCCTGGAGAAACGGGCGCTTCTGGCCCCGTTTAGCGGCACGGTTGCCGCTGTGCTGGTTGATGCTGGCGAAACGGTAACGGCAGGTCAGCCAGTGGCCATAGTCGCCGACATGTCTGGGTGGCAGGTGGAAACAACCGACCTGATTGAAGCCGACGTTGTGGCAATTGCCCGCGATGATGTGGCTGTTGTGGCCGTCGATGCCTTTGCCGATCAGCCGTTGGGTGGTCGCATTGTGGAGATTGCCGAACTGGCGGCTGAAGTGCGTGGGGATCAAACATATGTGGTGACCCTGGCCCTGCCAGCAAGCGACCTGCCTTTGCGCTGGGGCATGTCGGTTTTTATCACCATTGAGCGGAATCAGTAAGGGGTGGCGTATGAAAATTTTTAATTACCAACTCGGAGCAATACAAAGATTACCCAGAGTTACGCGAAGAGTTGCCGCTTTTCATGAGACGCTTTGGCTCTTCTGCACCGGGATGGGTTCCAAAGCGTTTCTGCTCTGTTTGCTGGGGATTTTGGGTTTGCTGGCGGCTGGTTCGGGAACGGCCGTTTTCGCCGCACCCACATCCCAAACTGACCCCAATATTGTCTCGGCTGAAGGCCAGCTTGTACCGCGTGAGCAGGTAACCCTGGCATTTCAGATTGGCGGCACGGTGGAGACTGTTTTTGTGGCAGAAGGCGATATGGTTCAGGCGGGCGATCCTTTACTGCAACTGGATTCAGCGGTGGCCGAATTGGGACTACAACAGGCCCAGGCGCAATTGGCTACGGCCCAAAGTGGCTTGACCGCCGCCCAAAATGAGCAGCAGCTGGCCGAAACGGCCGGGCAAACCGCCCAGGCCCAACTTGGAGTTGCGCAGGCTAACCTGGCATTGGTGCAGGCCGGGCCACCGCCGGAACAGATTGCCGCTGCTGAAAGCCGTCTGGCTGCTGCCGAAGCGGCCGTTTCCCAGGCCGTAGGCAATCGAGATGTCGCCCTTCACATTGCCGATGCGTCCGATATTTTGGCAGCCGAAGCGGCCGTATCCGCCGCACAGTCAGAAGTGCAGCAGTTGGAGCAGGTTTATCAGGATATTTTGGACAGCTGCCTGGAGACACCACAAGGGGAAGTTTGCCCCCTTTTTGGCCCCGTGGAGGAGCAGACGCGGCAGCAGCTCAACGCGGCACAATTGAACCAGGCAGCGGCGCAGGCTGCCTTAGACGCGCTGGAAGCAGGCGCAACTGCTGCCCAGCGGCAGGCGGCCAACGCGAGCGTTGGCGTGGCTCAGGCGAATCTGACAATTGCTCAGGCACAGCTGGACTTGCTGCTGGCTGGCGTTACCCAGGAGCAAATTCGATTGGCAGAGGTGGCTGTAGAGCAGGCGCAGGTGGGCGTGCAGCAGGCAGAAGTGCGTATTGATCAGGCAGGGGCGGCGGTAGCTGTGGCCGAAGCGGCCGTTTTGTTGGCTGAAGCAGGCGTGGAGAGCGCGGAACTGGCGGTGGAGCGTACTTTTTTGCGGGCCTCGTTTGATGGCACGGCGGTTTCTGTTGCCTTAAGCGAGGGTGAGACCGCAGCCCCTGGCCTTCCTGCCTTGACGCTGGCCAGCTTTGGCCGCTGGCAAATCGAAACCACCGATTTAACAGAGCTGGACGTTGCGCTGGTGACTGAAGGTGCGCCTGTTACGGTGCGGGTGGATGCGCTGCCGGATGCTGAGTTGGACGGGGTGGTTACGGCCGTTGCGCTGTTGCCCAGCGTGGCAAGGGGCGATGTGGTTTACACTGTCACAATTGATCTGGCCGACACAGACGACCTTCCCCTGCGCTGGGGCATGACCGCCTTTGTAGATATCGCCACAACTCAATAGGCAGTTTTTCTGCGATCACCAGGCGCGATCAAATGATTGGTTTCAGTTCACACTGTAAGCAGATACGGCCGTCATCCACCCAATCAATATCACCAAGGACGAGGCCACAGGCCCTTGTTACAAATCCAGCGTTATGCGCAAAATCTGGTCTATTTGCTTCATGACTTCCTGAGGCAAACTGCCACGCTGGCGCAGCAAGCGAGCTTTGGTGATAGCCCGGACCTGGCCGCCTAAAGCAACAGAATCGGCCGTTAAGCCACCGTTGCCCGCCTTGATGAGCACGTTGTTGGGAAAGCTACGTTTAATATTTTTGGCACTTGTCAGGGGCACAACGACAATGACAGAACTAAACTGATTTATTGCATCCCGGCTAACAACAATGACCGGTCGGGTGCCTGCCTGTTCTGAGCCTTCAGTTGGATTTAATCGTGCGTCGAAGATGTCTCCGCGCTTCATGTGGCTGTTGGCTCCCCATCATTCAGCGCTTCCCAGTCGCTTTCAGCAAATGATTCAGCCATTTCAGTCTGCATTGTTTGATATGCTTCATCTTCAGCCAGGGCGGCAAACTGCCGATCAATTTCGGCACGTTCCAATTCTGCCAATAATCGTTCCAGGGCTGAAACAATGAGCACATTTCGGTTGGGTACCTGTCCTGCATCGACCAGCTTTTGGCTGCGCTGGAGCAGGTCGGCCGGGAGCGTTACTGTTGTGCGCACCGTTTTTTGGTTTTGGAGCAATCCCCGTTGCATAATTACCTCCATCATAATTGATGCTAGTTCTGATGCAATTGTAGATGCAAATGATGATGACTGTCAACGGCCGTTCCCCAACTTATCATTCCCAATTACATCATCGGCTTTATTTCCCACAGCCAGCAAATACGGCCGTTATCCACCCAATCAATCTCCCAACCAGCGTCGCCAAAGGTGCGGCGCAGGCCGCGCAGGAGCATTTGCAGCCGCTGGGCGTGGGGCGGCAGGCTGGCGTCGGGGCGCTGCCAACTGCTGAGGCGGGGCAGGGGCGTGGGGGTGTCTGCCTGGATGAGGCTTGGTCCGTGGTGGCGTTTTGGGGAAACGCCGTTCCCCGCACACCATTTTCTGGCAAACTAATCAGCAGCAGGTCGTGACGGCCGTTTTGTGTCGTCCATCCTTCGCATAACGAGCTGGAGAGCTGGGTGGGGTTGTCTAGCTGGACAGGGGATAGGGCGGGGCCGATCTGGTTGGGGTGCAACGGCCGTACCACCATTGGCACATCAAGCAGAGGAAAGCGAGCCAGGTTAAACAGCAAATCGTGGAGGGCAGGGGCGGAAACGGCCGTTACCAGCCCATCTTCCACCTGAATTACCCCTTCCTCTAATGCCAGTTCATAAAAGTTGTGCAGCAAAATGCCGCCCGACGGCACGGGCAGGTTGTTGGCGGCGGCCTTATCCAGCAAGCAGCCCGGTTCAGGCACCTCTCGCTTGACCGCCCGTTTAGACCCCAACCAGGCAAAAAAATATCTCACAAATCCTCCAAATTTATTTTTACCGCGGAGAGCGCGGAGGTCGCCAAGAACAAGAAAAATTCTCAGCGCTCTCCGCGTCCTCTGCGGTTCAATTATTCAACTGGTGTGCAGGTGATTTCTGCTAGATCGTCGCCCGTGAAGAGGGGCGCGGCGTAGAGCGCGTAGTCGCCGCCCGGCTCGTTTTCATCCCGCACAAAGGGGCAGGTGAAGTTGAGCGTCACCTGGCTGCCGGAAACGACCTGGTTGAGCAGTGAATCGCTGTAGGTGCAGGCCGTGCCCACGCCCAGCACGGAACTGGCTTCGCAGAGGCGCACTACCTGGGCTGCTGCGTCGCCGTTGAGGGCGCAGCTTAACTGCACCGGACTGCCGGGCGTGCAGCGCAGGGCGGGTTCGTCTTCTGCGGTGGGTTCGGGCAAATTGGGCAGGGGAACGGCCGTAAAGCCACAATTTCGTCTCGGCCCTTGCTCGCTGCTGGCGCAGGGCTGGGTGACAAAGCTGCCCGTTGCCGGGATGGCCACATTTTCCGTGCCGCTGTTTGTCGCGTCCCAATCCTCTACAAATTCGCACTGCGGGCGGCTGATGGGCAGCCCGTTGCTGTTGCGCAAACCGCTTGGCTCAAAAACGGGATTGCCTTCTTCGTCCAGCACCGGGTAGCCCTCGCACAAAAATTGCTCTGTGTTGAAGCGGAAGCTGAGCGGTAATTCCGTAGTCATTTCCTTCGATTTCGATGTCCGTAATGTCGATCCATTGGCAGTCCAGCCCCGCGCCGTACTCATCGACCCAGCCCGCCTGGATGCCCTGGTTGTTGCAGCTAAAGTTCGGGTCAGCGGCGACAGTTCGTTGTTGCTGAAACGGCTGGTGCTTTCCACGCAAAACGCCTGTTTGCTGGGCTGGCTGGTGCTGCCCAACTGAAATTCGCCGTAATTTTGGAAGTGAAAATGGGCGTGGCAGCTGTTGTACTCAAACATGTTGGTCAGCGGATTTTCGGCCACCACCGGGCCGATGTCCAGCGCTGCTGCGCCAAGATTGTGGGCGGTGGCGTCGAACTGGAGCAGCCGCCGCCAGCCGGTGCCGTTGACGCAGCCTTCGGCCAGGGCGCAAGAATTGGCGGGAAAGTAGCGGTAGACGATGCGGGTGTTTTGTAAATCTTCGCCCACCACGCGCAGGTCTGGGGCATCCTGGGCCACGACTTCACCGAGGCGCACCTGGTTGGCTAAATTTTCATCCCAGGGCAGGCGGGTGAAGCGAACGGCCGTTTCCACCGTACCCACCGTCGCATTCAGAGCTTGCAGGCAGGAGAGGGTTGGCAGGGTGGTGCGATGGCAGCCTGCCGCGCCGCCGCTGTCTGCCGTGCAGCTGTAGTCGTAAAAAATATCGACGTTTTCCGAGTCGTAGCTGTTGGGCGGGAAGCCGCCTTCGTTGAGGCAGGCATTGCCCGTGCGCTGTAAAAGCTGGGTCGGATCAGGCGGCAAGATGAACGGCTCATCCCACAGGCCACCCACTTCTGCCAGGGCGGGTTCTGCTTTGGCCGGTTCATCCAGGCTGGTGAGCAGGGTGCTGCTGAAGTGTATCCGATCAAAATGAGGTCGTGGTTGTTAATGGTTTGGCGGGTTGGTTCGCTGGTGAGTTCGATGTGCCAGAGGGATTGGGGTGGCAGGGGGAGCTGGCCTTTGTCTGGGTAGAAAAACGGCCGAAAATGCAGCCGGTTGTAGGTGAGCGCCACCTGCCGCTGGGCCATCTCCAGCCAAAAATCATCCGGTTCGGCGCTGAGGGCAGCGGCTACCTCGCCTCGCATCTCCTCTGGATACTCATCGAGCAAGATGCCTGCCTGGCTGTCCATCTCCAGGCTGATGAGCGCCCCTTCGCCCTCGATGGGTGAGGGGATAAAGCTGGCGTCATCGGTGGTGGTTTCCTCGGCGATGACGGGGGCTTTGGTGGGCAGTGCGGTGGCGATGGCCGGTGGAGGCAAGGGGGTGTTTTCGGAAGGGTTGGCGGTTTCGTTGGGAACGGCCGTTTGGCTGGGCGTTGTATTTTCATTCTCATCAAGGGTCGGTTCCTGGCCGCAGCTGGCAGCCAGGGTGATGGTTAAGAGCAGAAAGCCGGTGACAAAGCGCATCAGTTTGTTCATAGGGCATGATTTTACCCACAGTAGCGACGGGCTTCAAAGTGGCTGGCGCTTCCTCATGGTTTGTTTAACACCCTTGCTTTATCGCCAATCAGCCCCTGCCTGGAGAACTACTGCCAGATCGCCTCTGTTTCGTGTCGTCGCGTGGTGGCCCGCCGGAGAGCAGTTCGTCTTTGCTGATGGTGCACAAATTCCAGTTGGTGTTCCATCTGCGGGTGAGGTTTTTTAAATGTGAGCTGGCTCACGAACGGCCGTCCGACAGGGAGCAAATCCTTAAATTTCGCAGAGTGAGCATCCTCAGATGCGATTTTTTGACCCGTTCGCATCTGAGGATGCTCACTCCTCGGATTTAGGAGGCAAAGAGTTGGTCTTGCAAGTAAGGCAGCAGCTGGTCAATATTCACACGAACTTGCTCTGTTGTGTCGCGGTGGCGGACGGTGACGCTGTTGTTTTCTAGCGTGTCAAAATCAATGGTGATGCAAAACGGCGTGCCGATTTCGTCCTGATAGTAATATCGTTTGCCGATGTTGCCCCGGTCGTCCCAGGTGGCGGTGTGGTGCGGCGCGATCAGTTCGTAGACGGCCTGGGCTTTTTGCACGAGTTCGGGTTTGTTACGCAGCAGGGGGAAAACGGCCGTTTTATACGGCGCTAAATCCGGCTTAAAGCGTAAAACGGTGCGGTTGTTCTCTGCGTCATGCCAGTAAGCGTCGCACAGCAGCATCAAAAAGAGACGGTTGATGCCCACGGCTGGTTCGATGACGTGCGGCACAAAGGTCTTGCCGCTGAATGGATCGGTGTAGGTCAGTTTGGCCCCGGAATGTTCGATGTGTTGTTGCAAATCGTAATCGGTGCGGTAGGCCACGCCCCAAAGCTCCTTAAAGCCAAAGGGAAAATGGTAATCCAAATCGTAGGTTTCGCGGCTGTAGTGGCTGCGCTCTTTGTCAGAATGGCGTCGCCAGCGCAGATTTTCGGCCTGGACGCCCAGGCTGTGCACCACAAAATCCCACATGCGCTGCTGCCATTCCGTGAACAAAGTTTGCCAATCGTTTTGCTCTGGATCAAAGAAATATTCAATTTCCGCCTGTTCAAATTCCAGCGTGCGGAAGACAAATTGGCCGGTGGTAATTTCGTTGCGGAAGCTCTTGCCAATCTGGCCAATGCCAAAGGGCAGCTTAACGCGGGACGAATCCAGCACCTGGCGGAAGTTGGTAAAGATGCCCTGAGCGGTTTCGCCGCGTAGATAAATTTTTGCTTTTTCACCTTCGATAGCGCCTACGGCCGTTTCAAACAAAATGTTAAACTCTTTTGGCTCAGTAACCGGGTTGCCGTCTGGACTCAAAATCTTGTTTTCTGCAATAAACCTACCCATTTCCGCCACGTTCAGCGCCTCGACGATTAGTTCAGGCGGGTTTGGCTGTTTGGCGAGCCACATTTCAATCAGGTGGTCGGCGCGGTATCGTTTGTGCGTCACCTTGTCCTCCACCAGCGGATCGGTGAAGGAGGCGACGTGCCCGGAGGCCACCCAGGTTTGGGGATGCAGCAAAATTTGCGTTTCCAGGCCGATCATGTCGGCTTTTTTGCGGATCATTTCCTGCCACCATTTGTCCTTGATGTTGCGCAGCAGTTCCGTGCCCAGCGGGCCATAGTCGTAGGAGCTGGCTAGCCCGCCGTAAATTTCAGAGGTCTGGTAGACAAAGCCGCGCCGCTTGGCTAGCGCGGTGATGGTTTCTAAAGTTAGTTGTTTGGTCATGGGACTCCTCATGTCATATTATTTTCACCCTCACCCCAGCCCTCTTCCTTAAGGGAGAGGGAGCCAGGTTCCCTCCCCATTGCGAGGGAGAGGGTTAATACAAAAAAATCCCTGCAACACATAAATTTGTGTTGCAGGGACGGCTTTTTCAAGTCGCGGTTCCACCCTGCTTCCGCCAGTTCATGTTGAACCAGCGGCAACTTTCTTGGGGGTGCAGCTCCCGCTTGCCAAAGGCGATCATCGCTGCGATTTTTTGCCACAGAGTTCTCAGAGGATTTAGAGATTTAGCGCCTAATTTTTAAGACATCAAGCTGCGGATTGATTCTCTATTCCCTCTGTGTTCTCTGTGGCTAATTGTACGGTGTAGGGGTTAGCTGTCAAGGGTGTCGGATGGCTGGGGCAGGCGGTGAATGTCGAGATACGGCCGTATCGTAATAATTTCTCCCGCCTCAATGCGCTGCTGGGTTTGCTGCCAAAAAGCCACATCGAGTAAATCGCTGTGATGGGCTAAGAAAGTGTCCTTCACGCTGTTGGGTAGCCCCATAAAGCGCAAAAACTCTTCTGGGAAGACATCCTTTTCGCCAATGTGGAACCAGGGCTCGGCGGCCAGCTCATCTTCATAATTCATCGCTTGGGGGAATTTGCGGAAGTTGCAGTCGGTTAACGGCCGTAATTCATCATAATCATAAAAAACCACCCGGTCGTGGCGGGTGACGCCAAAATTTTTCAGCAGCATGTCGCCAGCAAAAATATTGGTCACCGCCAAATCTTTAATGGTTTGGCCATAATCAATAATCGCTTGCTGGGCCGCTGCGTCATCGGCCTCTTGCAAAAAAATGTCTAGCGGCGTTACCTGGCGCTCCACGTACGCATGGCTCACCACCACCGTGCCCTCCTCCAGGCTAACGGTGTTGGCGGCAACTTCTAGCAGTTCGGCCAGCAGCTCTTCGGTGAAACGGCCGTGTCCAAATTCTAAAAATTCAAATGATTGGGCATCAATCAGCCGTCCGGCCCGGTCGTGGCGGAAAACCATTTCATAATTGCTAATTACATCCTGGCGAGTTGTTCTTTTGGGGTAGGCAAAACGGTCTTTAATGAGCTTGAACACCACATCAAAATCGGGCAGACCAAAGACAATCATCACCATGCCGCGCTGCCCTGGGGCAATTTCAAACTGGGCTTTGGATGTTTTAAGATGGTTCAGCAAGTCACGATACAGCTCTGTTTTGCCATGTTTGTTGTAGCCCAGCGAAATGTAAATTTCGGCAATGCGCTTACGGGGCAGGATGGAACGGATGAATTGCACAAGGTCAGACGGCCGTTCCGCCATCACATGAAAATAGGAACGGGCAAAGCTAAACAAAATACTCACGCTGCTTTCGTCTAGCAGAACGGCATCAATGAACACGCCAATATTCCCTTGCAGCAGCACCAACGCCAGCGGCACAAGGCCCTGTGGGGTGTAAATGCGGCCAACGAGGTAGGTGCCTTTGCCCCGGTAAAAAAGCGAATTTACCACGTCAATGCGGGAAAGCGTGGTTTGCTCTTTTTCCAAAAAACAGGTGAGCCGTGCGGTAATCTGGCGGCAATCTTCGTCGAAATTGGCATAGGGCACTGCCAGCTTGCAGGCCAATAAAATCTGGCGCACCGTTTCTTCTAACTCTGTTGGAAAGTAGGTTGTGTAAAGCGATTTAGGATCGCTGAGGGGGCGCGGGTCAAAGTCTGGGGCAACAAACTCAATTTGCGGGTCTACCCCAACGGTGGTGAAGATTCGTCGGGTGATCGAGTTGAAAAATGTTTCCGCCAGCTCCCAATCGGCACAATCGGCAATGAAGCCAGAGTAAACGGCTTTCATGCTGGCCCACACCATTTTGCGGTTCAGGCGGTCGCCTAGCAAATCTCGCACCGCCATGACCACGCCATCGACAATTTGCCGGTAGAGGCTAAGTCTGGCTAGGGCGTCGCTGCGTTGGGCGTGCCAATCTTTGGTTTCAAACCGTTGTTGGGCCTGGCAGGTAATGTCATGGAAGCGACGGCCGTATCGTTCAAAACCATCATAAATTTGCCGGGCAGCAATATTGGCCAGGCGGCTGTCGGTCAGGCGGGCAGAGTGAGAATTGGGTAGCATGGGGGCATTGTAAAAGCAACTGTGCCTGGTGAACAAGTGCCAAAAATCACTTAAAAAAAAGATTGGGGATATGTAGCTTTATCTCAGGTTTCTTTTTTGGCCAATCCTAAAAGGTTTTTCAGCCGCTCCCGCCCTTTGGCGATGTCCGTCCGGCGCAGCCGCCAGGTGCCCACAATGCCATAGGGCAAAAAGAGGACGATAGCTACGTACACGGCCCCCAGCAAAAAGTTGGCAACATCGCCAAACCAGCGGTCTAAAAAGAACTCCAGCAGCCGGAAAACGGCCGCACCAATCAAGGCCCCGCTCAGTGTGCCCACGCCGCCAATGAGAATGATCAGCAGCGCTGCCACGGTCCAGCCCAGCCCGGCCACATTTGGGCTAACAATGGGTTGGTGAATGGTGTGGAAGAATCCGGCGAGAACGGCCGTTAGCGAAGCAACCCCCAACGCCACCAGCTTAAATAAAAACGTGTTGTACCCCAGCATCAGCGCCCGGTCTTCGTTTTCACGAATGGCAATGCACACCCGCCCCGTTGGAGAATCCACAAAACGGCGGTAAACCAGAAAAACCAGAAAAGTGGTTAGCAGCGCCAGCAAATAAAGCTGAAAACGGGCCGTGTTGCTGTTGAGCCATTCCGGGGCAATCACACCCTGTAAACCCACATCGGCCCCCGTCCATTCCACCATTTCTGTGGATTGCACCACAATGTGAAACACCGAGGCCAACCCTAGCGTGACCAAAGCAAAGGTAATGCCCTTCACCCTGGGCAGCACCACGCCAAAAAGCAGCGCCTGCACAACCGCCACAACAACCAGACCGAGTAAAGTTTGCCCCACACCCCAGCCAAAATTTTTGAAGGCGATGCCCGTAAAATACGCGCCTGAAGCAAAAAACATGGCGTGGCCAAAAGAAAGCAGCCCCGTGACGCCTAAAATTAAATCATAGCTCAGGGCATAGATTGCCAGAATAAAAATCTCGATGAGCAGGCCCTGCATAAATTTGGCGCTGCCTGCTTCATTGGCCAGCACATCCCCAAAAGATTGCCCCTCGGATAGGGCAAGCAAGAAGGGCAGGGCCAGCAGCAGCAACAGCAGTCCCACAAGCCCGCGGTTTGCCGTCAGCCAGCCAACGATGCCGGTTTTTTCAGTTGTGCGGTTTGCCAAGCTAGATTGCATTCATTTTCTCCGCGTCAGGTAGAACTGGCAGCCCTGGCCTTTACATTTCCACAAGGTATGAATCAGGATTGCCGCTCCTCACTATTATTCGTTTCGCCCAAACAGCCCTTGCGGCAAGATGAGCAAAATAATCACCATCAGCAGCACGGTGGAGGCGGGCACCAGCGGCGGGGATGGCTTAAATGGTTCAGCCAAAAAGGGCAGGTTAATGCCAAGTTGGCCATATTTGATAATAAATTGCTGGAGCAGCCCCACCAAAATGGCTCCGGCCGCTGCACCAGGGAAGCTGGTTAAGCCGCCAATGGCCAGGGCAATGAGGGCCAAAAGCAGCAGGCGGGTTCCCATGTCTGTTGAAAGTCCAATGGAGGGAGCGGCCAGGATGCCACCCAAGGCTGCCAGCCCCACGCCTAAAGCAAAAACAAAGGTAAAGACCTGGCGCACGTTGATGCCCAATGCTTCTACCATTTCGCTGTCTTGCACGCCAGCGCGAATGATCATGCCGATGCGGGTGCGCTGCAATATGAGCCAGACAAGCACGAGGACAACCAGCCCAACCAGAATGATAAACACTTCATTGTAGGTGCGAATACGGCCGTTAAACAAAAGAATTGTTGAACATTGGTGAGCAATTAAATCCCCGATGTTTGTGGCCGGGCAGCCGTCGCCACTGCCGTTAAACAGGGCGGCCTTGGGCATTGTGAATTCAGGGCGGCCCCAAATGGCGCGCACCACTTCAATCACAATAAAGCTCAGCCCCAGGGTAATCATGAGTTGATAGATGGGACGGTCATACAACGGCCGTATCAACGCCATCTCAATCAGCCCGCCAATAATGAAGCCCAGCCCGGTTGCCACGCCCATCGCCACAAAAAAGCGGGCTGTGGTGCTCATGCTCAGCAAAAAGTTGGTGATGTTTGAATTGATAAAAAAGGTCACTAATCCTAAAACCAGCAGGGTTACGGCCGTTACCCAGGTGCGGCGAGAAATATGGTTGCTCACTGAACCCGCTTGTTGCCTTAATCCAAACCCGGCAATGGCCAACGCCAAAAGTGACCCGCCCAGCAAAGTGCCCAGCAGCGCCAGCGGCCAGCCTGCGCCTGGGGGTACGGTGGTTAATTGCAGGTTTCCCTGGGTGAACGCCAGGGCATTGGTGATTGGGCTTTCGGCGTACACGTCTGGGTTCCAAATGGCCAGGGGAAAGCGCGCATAGGCCACCCAAAGCGAACCGGCTCCAAGAAGCAAGGCTAGCCAGGGCCAGGCACGCGCCTGAGCCTGCAAAAGCGGCACCTTTTTTATCCAGACCCGCCAAAATGGAAGCAGCACAAAGCCAACGGCCGTTAGCAGCAGCGGCGACAGCATATCCACAAAGGTATCGGGCCGCACAAACACCGTCCAGCCCACATAAGCCCCCACCATAAACATCTCGCCGTGGGCCAGGTTTAGCACATCCATCAGCCCCAAAATCAGCGACAAGCCTGCCGCCACCAGGAAGGTGATCATGCCCACGCTTAGCCCCCGCAAAATGGTGATCAGCCAATCATCTGTTTCCATGCCTTGAACGGCCGTAAAAAACAAAAACGCCAACACCGCCAGCGTTACCAACCGCGTCCGGTTCGCTCTCAATGTGCCAATTACATCTGCCATACCTTCTCCGTCTTCAGTAATCAGTAGGTCAGTAGGTCAGTGATCAGTAAGTCAGTTTTCAGTCAACTGCTCACCGATTGCTGCTTACTGAATACTGTCACGCTGCCCCCAAATACCGGTGAATCGTCGCCTTATCTTGAACCAAATCAGCCATCATGCCATGCTGAACCGACTGCCCCTCATCAATAATCACGTACCGTTCCGCCAGCTTGCTGGCCACCACAAAATTCTGCTCCACCAGCAGCACCGTCGATTCAGTCGAAAGCTGCTGGATTGCTTCCATCATTTGTTCAATAATAACTGGAGCCAGGCCCTCACTGGGTTCATCGATCAAAAGCAGGTCATTATCCGGCACCAAAGCGCGAGCCACAGCCAGCATTTGCTGCTGCCCCCCAGAAAGATTTGTGCCGGATAATTTGATTAAGCGCTTCAAATCAGGGAATAGCTCAAAAATAAACTGCTCCTTGCGCTCAAAATCCCCTTTCTTGCGCTCCGCAATGCGTAAATTTTCCAGCACGCTAAGGTCACGAAAAATAGCCCGGTGCTCCGGCACATAGCCAATACCCATAGCCGCAATATCAAAACTGCGCCGCCCATGGATTGGCTCTCCCTTCAATAAAACAGACCCCTCTCGTGGCGGCGTTAGCCCCAAAACCGATTTCAGCGTTGTCGTTTTGCCCGCGCCATTTCGTCCCAGCAGCGCCGTAATGCTGCCTTTTGGCACGGACAACGAAACCCCTTCCAAGATATGAAATTGGCCAATGAACGTGTGAATATGATTGACTTCAAGCAGATTTTTCATACAAATGACCCAAATACGCTGTTTGCACTGTCTCATTGGCCGAAATTTCTGCCGGTGTGCCCTCAGCCAAAATGCTGCCGTGGTGCATTACCGTAATTTTGTCAGAGACACTCATCACCACATTCATATTGTGCTCTACCAGCATGACCGTCTTGTGGCCCGCTTCCTGAATTTTCTGGATGAGCGCCATAAGCTCCGGCACTTGCTCTGAGGCCATGCCTGCCGTCGGTTCATCCAGCAGCAAAATTTCTGGGTCTGGGGCCAAAATCATGCCCAGTTCCAGCTTGCGCTGTGCGCCATGTGGCAATGTCCGGGCAGGCAGCAGCGCCTCTTTGGCCAGGCCAACCTGCTCAATGACCTCCCAGGCGCGGTCCTCATATTTTGTAAAGGCACGATGCGAGCGAAGCAGGCGAAAGCTATCGCTGCCTAAAGCCTGGGCCGCCAAACGAATATTTTCCAGCACGGTCAGGTTCGGGAAAATATTGGTGATCTGAAAAGAACGGCCGATTCCCCGATGCGCCGTTTTATACAAAGGCAGACTGGTAATGTCCTCGCCCCGCAGTAAAACCCGGCCACTGGTAGGTGCCAGATTGCCGCTGAGCAAATTAAAGAACGTGGTCTTGCCCGCGCCATTGGGTCCAATGATGGAATGAAGCGACCCGGCCTTCACTTGCAGGCTAACGTCGTACACAGCCACCAGCGCGCCAAACTCCCGGCGCAGTTTTTGTGTTTCCAGAATGATCGAATCGACCATTGTTGCTCCGTTTTTTGGTAATCAGGGTTCAGTAATCGGTAATCGGTTATCCAATTACCGATTACCGTTCACTGATTACCGGCTACTATTTTACTCTCCGCTCAGGCTGCCCACAGGCAGATCGCCACAGCGGTCTACCAACCCTTCTGGCAGCAAGCAAGGCACATCGGGACGATTCGTTTCTACATATTCGTAGAACTTGAACTCCGGATCGTCAATGTTCAACAAGGTCACAATGTACATATCCTGAATGGCTACGTGGTCTTCTGGGCGGATGTAGATGGTGCCTTTTGGCCCTTCAAACTCCATCCCTTCCATCGCGCCAATCAAAGCTGCCGCCGAGGCATCGCCCCCAGTTGCTTTTAGCGCCTGGGTAATGAGGAGTGCCGCGTTCATCCCATCGGCATCAAACAGGTCTGGGAAGGTGCTGTACTGAGCCTGGGTCTGTTCCACCAGCCAATCGTTGATCTCATTGTCGGGCAAGGTGTAGTGGTAAAGAATACCGCTGGTAGACCCAACAGCGTTGGCGAAAAATGCGGGCAGAGCCACGTTGTCAATGAAGCTGGCAGCCAGCGGCACGGTATCGACTGCGCCGGAATCGATATAAGCCTGGTAGAGCGGAATGAAACCGCCGCCAGCCCAGGTTACCAGGAAAGCTTCTGCGCCAGCATCGCCAGCGGCCAGAACCTGATCCATGTACGCCGTAAAGTCGGTTGTGTCTGCGGGGGCGAAGATGTCATCAGCGACGAATTCACCGCCAAACAGCGTGCAGGCATCGCGGTAAGCCTGTGCCCCGCCATAGCCAAAGGAGTAGTCAGGCGCAATCTGAACAAAGCTGCTGTACTGCGTGGTGAGATATTCACAGATGTTGACGGCGTCCTGGTAGTTGTTTCGGCTGGTGCGGAAGGAGTATTCGTTAAAGGTCGCTCCCGTTAGATCATTGGCGGCGGCGGGGGCAGCGATGTGGATGATCTCGTTTTCGCGGGCCAGTTCTTGCAAGGTGGCTGTTGCCCCAGAGCTTACGGTTCCTACCAAGATATCAACGCCTTCAACTTCGATGAGTTCGCGGCCGACGGTGGCGGTGTTTTCTGGGTTGCTCTGGTCGTCACGAATGTATACCTGAATTTCACAGCCTTCGAGCATATACGATGTGTAGCCATCTCCCTCAACGCCGGGAGCGCCGGTGGCATATTCCAGCCCTAAGGGGAAGCTGCGCAGCATATGAGCGCCATAAATGGCTAGTTGGCCTGCCTCATCGGTGATGAGGCCAACTTTGATGGGTTCTTCGCAGCTGAGTTCGGCCATGGCTTCTTCCTCTGCCACTTCTTCTTCTTCGGCAGCCGCGTCTTCGTCGTCGCCGGTTACTTCTTCAACGGCCGCTTCAACCGTGGGTTGAATTTCTTCTACGGCCGCTTCGACAGTCGGCGCTACTTCTTCAACGGCCGCTTCCACGGTGGGGGCCAGTTCTTCAGCCGCTTCTTGTACCTGTTCGGCGGCTTCGTTGATGGCTTCCTCTGTGGCCGCATCACAGGCTGACAGGACAAAGGAAAATCCCAATAAAAATACGAGTAAGGTTAATAAGGTTGTTCGACGTTTCATAGGTTTCTTGCCTCCATAAATTTTACAAATAGTAAAAAGCACAGATGTGCCGGGTAAACGCATGTTGCTTCTTTTCATCCCATAAAATGCTCCTGTATCTGTTTGCGATTGTGGCAGTTGTTAGCTGCTGCCTGATCTGATTTTTCGCTTAAATGTGCGGCGATGGTTATTTTTGCAGAAAGTTGGTGACGATGCTTACGGCCGTTTCCGGCTGTTCAAACGGGAAAAAGTGGCCTGCCTGGTCGATAACGGCCGTTTCTGCCTGGGGAATGACCCCTGCCAGCAAATCCACATTGGTCGGGGGCACTACCTTGTCCTCCGCGCCAGACAAAATGAGCGTCGGCGCTGCGATGGCTGGCAGCTTGTGCTCAAAACAGGCTTCCTCAGACATGAGCGAAAGGCCCACACCCATCTGTGCCTGGTAGCCTGCCGGGTCAATGGGATGGTTGGCGCGGTAATCGAGCCATTCATCTACGATTTTTGGCTGGCGCTCGCCAAACCCTGCGGCGCAGCTGATGAGGATGCCATTGCGCAGGCGCGTTAGCGGGTCGCTGGTGGTGTCCATGAGCACGGCCAGCGCTTCTTGGGTAACAGGCACGTGGCGCGGCCCGCCAAAGTTGGTGGCAGACAAAATGAGCTTGCTTACTTTTTCTGGATAGGCCAGGGCGAAGGCCTGAGCCACAAAGCCCCCCATCGAATGTCCGAAAACGGCCGTTTGCCCCATGCCCAATGCCTCCAACAGCCCTGCCAGATCATCCGCCAGCAGTTGGGCATTGTATGGCCCAGCAGGCTTGTCCGATTCGCCCACGCCCCGGTTGTCGTAATGCAAAACCGTGAAGTTTTTGGCCAGCCCCGGCACCATCTTGTGCCACATCCAGCGGCTGTAGCCCAGCCCGGCCACCAGCGCCAGCGGAGGCCCGCTGCCTTCAATTTCATATGCGATTGAGATGCCGTTGGCGGTTATTGTTGCCATTTGGTTTCCTTTCACCCTCACCCCAGCCCTCTCCCTACGAGGGAGCGGGAGCCAGATTCCCTCCCCCTGCCAGGGGGAGGGCTAGGGTGGGGGTTCTTAATTGAGCAATTCTTTTAGCTGTGCCTTGATCACTTTGCCATAGGGTGAATACGGCAAAGAATCGGTAAAGATGATGCGTTTGGGAATTTTGTAGCGGGCCAGTTTGCCCTGGCAGTGGGCCAGCAGTTCGGCTTCGCTGACGGTACGGCCGTTTGCCAGCAGCACCACCATCACCCCCACCTCGCCCCATTTTTCGTCCGGTTGGCCAATGAGCGCCGCATCGGCCACCGCCGCATGAGCCACAAAAACAGATTCCACTTCGGCCGCGTACACATTCTCGCCGCCACTGATAATCATATCCTTAAAACGCCCGGCGATGTAAAAATAGCCGTCTTCATCCTGGCGGGCCATGTCGCCCGTGTGGAACCAGCCGTCGCGCAGCGCTTCGGCGGTGGCGTCTGGATTGCGCCAGTAGCCGCTGGTCACGTGTGGCCCTTTGATGAGCAGTTCGCCCGTCTGGTTTGGGGAGACGATACGGCCGTTTTCATCCACCAGCTTCATCTCACTATGAAAAATAGGTTTGCCCACCGTGCCTGGCTTTGTGACCGGGTCTTCATCATTCATGCTAAAGCAGTTGGTGCCCACCTCAGTGAGGCCGTAGCCCTGGCGGAATGGCTTGCCGGTGGCCTCGCGCCAGCCCTTGATGAGCGACAGCGGGCAGGGTGCGCCGCCGCTGATGAACCAGCGAATATGGCTAAAATCGGTTTGGGCCAGCTCTGGCGTGTTCAGCCACATCTGGAAAATGGTCGGCACGCCCAGCAGCACGGTGCATTTTTCCGCCGCCGCCACGCGCAGCGTTTCCACCGGATCAAACTGGCGTTGCAGCACAATGCGCCCGCCCACGTAAAAAAGCGGCGTTAGAAACACAAACAGCCCGCCAGAGTGAAACATGGGGGTAAAAACGGGTGAAATGTCGTCTTGGGTCAGGCCCCAACTGATAACGGTGTTGATCGCGTTCCACACAATTTGGCGGTGGGGTATCATGGCCCCTTTGGGCTTGCCGGTGGTGCCAGAGGTGTACAAAATGCAGGCGGTATCTTCTGGGGTGAGAGACGGCCGTTCTGGTTCATTCTCAGCAGCGGCAGCCAACTCATCTTCGTAAATCCATGCCCCAGCAATCTGCGCCCCTTCAACGCTCACCAAATGCGCCACATCGATCTGGGGCAGCATCTCAGCCAGCGTTTGGCTAAACTCTGGCCCGCAAATGAGCACCTTCGAGCCGCAATCTTGCACAATGTACACCAGCTCTTCGGCCACCAGTCGCCAGTTCAGCGGGGCAAAAATTGCCCCAATTTTTGTCGCGGCGTAAAGCAGGTCGATATACACCACGCTGTTGTGGGCCAGCAGCGAAACGACGTCCCCTTTTTGCACGCCCAGCTTGTGGCGCAAAAAATTTGCAGCCCGGTTGGCGCGCTCGTTTAGCTGGGCAAAGGTGTAGCTTTTCCCGGCAGCCATTTCACGCAAGGCCACCCGGTTGGGGGTCAGTTCGGCTCGTTTGCTGAGTAGATTGCTTGCATCCATAACATTCTAGGAGAGATTGGGACTGGAGATTAAAAGCAGCTCCCAATCCCCAATCTCTAATCTCCAGTCTCTTCTAAAAAGGTCATCATTTCCTGAGCCAATGCCTCAGCATTTTCGCCAAAGAGCATGGTCATGTGGTTGCCAGACACGGCTTTGTAGCGGCAGTTGGGCAGGGCGGTGACGGTTTCTTGGGCCTGCTCGGGGGGCACAACGGGGGGGGAACCGGGTGCGCCAAAGGAGCCGGGGGCATGGATCATGATGGTGGGCTGCTGCACTCGGCCAAAAATTTCTCCCCACGGTTCGTCTAACCCTTTGTCTACGGCTTCGGCAATGTTTTCCGGCTTGGAGCGGGCCTGGACGGAGCCGTCGTCATTGGTTTGCACGTCGGCGCGATAATAATTTTCAACGGCCGTATCCCAATACCCCTGCCAGTACGCCGCCCCCTTCACGCCATCCCGATACGCTTCCCAGGAAGGAATGCGCTGGGTAAGCCGATCCAGCGACGGCTTTATAATTTCTTTCACGCTGGGGTGCATAAAGCCAGAATCCATCACAATGCAGCGGGTAAAACGCTCTGGAAAATTAGCGGCCAGGTAACAGGTGAGCAGACCGCCGTAAGAATGCCCGGCCAGCACAACTTTCTCTAAGCCAAGATTATCCATTAATCCTAAAATGTCGGCGGCGTGTTCGGCCATGCCGTAGCCCGTTTCCGGCTTGTCGCTCTGGCCCCGGCCGCGCAAATCCACCGCCAGCAAACGATTGGGCAGGCTGCTGGCGGCCAGGCCATCAAAAAAGTGGGCGTTGGCCGACAGGCCGTGCATGATGATGATGGCTGGCTCTTCCCCAGGGTGGTCAAGATAATGAAGAGAAATCCCGTTGGTTTGTGTAAATTTATCCATATTCTGGTTCCAGTCGGTCAGTATTCAGTAGATCAGCATTCAGTTTTGGCGCTCACTGATTACTGCTTTACTGATTACTGAATACTAAATCTGCGTGTCTTTGTCTTCCCAATAGGGCTGGCGCATGACGCGCTTGAGCGTTTTGCCCGCCACGCTGCGGGGAAAATCGTCCATGATGACGATTTGGTTCACTTTTTGGTAGCGGGCTTCAACGCGCTCGTTAACCCAGTCGCGCAATGCTTCTGCTGTGATGGCTCCCGGTTGGTTGAGGATGACGGTGGCCATTGGGGTTTCGCCCCATTTGTCATCGGGCACGCCGAATACGGCCGTTTCCCGCACGGCCGGATGCTGCACAATCAATTCTTCAATGTCTCTTGGGTAAACATTTACCCCCCCAGAGATAATCAAATCTTTTTGCCGGTCAACCAGGTACAAAAACCCATCCTCATCCATGTAGCCCAAATCGCCGCTAAACAGCCAGCCATCCCGAATGGCGTTGGCCGTGAGGTCTGGCCGTTTGTAGTAGCCCGGCATGGTGATTGGCCCACGTCCCACAATTTCTCCCACCTCGTCAGGGGCACACAGCTCGCCCTCTGCGCTCACAATGCGCATTTCAAACAGCGGCGGCGGCGCACCGACGCTGCCCGGCTTTTGCGGAAAATCGAACTTGTCCAAAATGGTGACAAACCCTTCGGTCAGGCCGTACAGCTCATAAAAACGACCCGGCAAATGGCGGTCGAGCTCTTCTTTGTGTTCCAGATGCAGCGGCGCGCCTACGGAACAAATCATCTCTAAAGATTGCATTTTGGCCGGATCAAAGTTGGGTGCGTGCATCATGGCGATGATTTGGGAGGGCACCATCATGATGTGGGTAACTTTATCCTGGATGACGGTTTCAATGAGCGCTTCGGCATCAAAATAGGGATGCAAAATGTATTGGCAGCCCTGGTACATGGCGGGCATCAGGGTGAGAAATGCGCCGTTGAACACCAGGGAGCCGGTGTGCAAAATGACACTTTCTGGCGTGATGCGGTAGGCGGTGGAAAAGCCGGTGCAGTAGGCGGCGCGGATGGCGTGGGTGTGTACAATGCCTTTGGGCAGTCCGGTGGTGCCGCTGCTGTAAATGATGTTGTAGGGGTCTTCTTCGTGGACGTCGGTGTAGGGTGGTTCGGTGTCTGGGGAAACGGCCGTTAAATCATGGTAGTGCTGGTAGCCATCCAGGTGGCCATCAATCAAAATAAATCGTTCTGCGGTGATGTTGGCCAGTTCATGGCGGATTTTGTCCAGGTTGGGGGCAAAATCGGCGTTGGTGACCACCGCCAGGCTGTCTGAATCGTTGAGCAGGCGGCTGAGGCCGCTGCCGCGCAACATGGGGCTGAGGGGCACCACCACCACGCCCAGCTTGGCCACAGCCCAAAACAGCTCTAGCTGCTCCAGGCTGTTGGGCAGGATGGTGGCCAGCTTGTCTCCTTTTTGCAGTCCTAGCTGGTGCAGCGCGTTGGCAATGCGGTTAACACGGCCGTTTAGTTGGCGAAAGGTGAGATGGTGATCTTGGAAGCGCACGGCCGTTTTATCGGGTCGATAAATTGCGTGTCGGGGTAACAACGTCCCTATGTTTACATGCATAATCTTCTCGCAATCACAAAGACTCCTCTTCCTGGGAGCGATTGTTTGTGGGGGTAAAGCCTATTCCATTTGGACAGTTTACCAAAAGTTAGTTGCCTAAAAGTAACAAAACTGCCCAAACAAGTTTGCTTGGGCAGTTTTGTGTGGCTATCACCAGCGGTGGGGCAGGGTTAGCAGCCCTGCCGCCTCTGGCGCTTAAGCGGGGACAGGTTCTGCAACCGGCAGCAGTTTTTCAACGATGGCGTCTAGCTGGGACTCATTTTCGTCGGCCAGCCGGATGCCCAGGTTTACCAGGCGCTCCAGGTTTTCTGGCGAGACATTGTCTAACTCAGCCAATTCTTTGTTGTCGTGGTCGATGGTTGGCTGGAGCCGCAAATAGCTGTCGGGGCGACCGTGGGCGGTAAACAGCTGCTGCATCTGGTAATCAACCGTTTCAGACACGCCAGCCATCATCACGTCGATAAGCGGCCGTACCCACTGCACCATGCCCCAATTCCGCACGCTTTGGTAGGGGTATTCCTGTTTGATCTGCCCGGTGCCCAGAGACAAAATCACCATGTTCGCCGCCGTTGGCTTGCCTTCCAGCTTGCGAAACGCCTCAACATAGGCACACATGGTGGGGTTGTTGGCAAACAGCCCGCCATCCACGTAAGCATTGGTAATCTGGCAGTTGCCGTCGGGCATCGCCTCGAAGTAGGTTGGGGCAGCAGAGGTTGCCCGGGCCACAACTTTGATGGGAAAATCTTTGTTTGTGCTGCGCGCATCATGCTGGGTAAAGAAAACGGTTTTGCGGGTGGCCACATCGTAGGCGGTAATGAGGCATGGCTTGATGAGCTGGCTCAGCCACAAATTTCCAAACCGTTCGTCGATGAGGTTTTCTAACCCCGTGGCGTCGTACCGCTCGTCTCGAAACCCGCCCAATGAAGAGATGCGTTTAAGCAGCGGCGCATCAAAGATTTTTGGGCCGTGCTCCAGGTACAGATCGACGATCTCTTGGGCCGAAAATTCTGCCTCCCACTCGGTATTGCCGGGGGCAAGCAGCAGGCAGGTAATGAGCCCGCCGGTGCTGGTTCCCGCGATCAAATCAAAAAAGTCGGCAATGCGGGCATTTGGCTGGCCGCTGCGCTGTTGCAGCTTGCGTTCCAGGCTCACCAACACGCGGGCCGGGATCAGGCCCCGAATGCCACCACCATCAATTGTGAGAATCCGCGTTTGTTCGTTCATAACAACCTCCTAATTGGATGAACGATACGGCCGTACTTTTTACAGGATGTCTTTTGTGAAAGTGAGGTGAATGATCAATCGATGACCTGATACAAATGGGTCTGGGTTTGGCTCCAATCAAATAAATCCTGCACCGATTGCAGCCAGGCTTGGTAGGTGGCATCGGTGACAGCCCAGGCGTGCAAGGCCTCAAACTGGGCCAATGTTTGAAACCGAGAAACGACATGAATGCGGGAGCCACCCCCGATAATATTGGTACAAATTTCGGTGGTGGCTCCGAATCTGTTGAGTAGATGGCAAAACTCCTTGAGCTTTTGCACACCTTCGGCCCGCCGTTCTGGCAAATGGCAAACGGTGACTGTGCGAAAATATCCCATCTACTTGCACCGGCATCAGACGGGGATTTGGGGCATTGGCAGCGGCAGTGGTACCTGGGGCACTCGTGGAAGTTGGGGCATCTGGTTCATTTTGCTCTCCTTAACTGAATGTGAATAAGATGGGGGAAGCATAGGAAACGGCCGTCAGCAGTTCGTGAACAGGTTTTGGCTTTAAGTGGACTTGCGCCCTACAATTCCACATGGCGCAGCTCACCCTTTCCTTTTTAGGTACATTTCAGGTTCATTTAGCTGGCGAACCAATTACCAAATTTCGCTCGGCCAACGTGCAGGGGCTGTTGGTGTATTTGGCTTTGCAGCCAGGGCGTGCTGTTTCTCGTGATGTGTTGGCCGCGCTGTTTTGGCCCGATGAGCCAGACAGCATTGCCCGCACCAATTTTCGGCAGACGCTCTACCAGTTGCGTAAGTTATTGGCGGCGGGGGAGGATGGGGAACGGCCGTTTCTCATCGCCACTCGTCAAAACGTCCAATTTAACCCAGACAGCGACCACCAGTGCGACGTGACTGCTTTTTTGCAGGCGCTCAAGCTGGGGGATTTGGCAACGGCCGTTGGCTTGCCAGATGGCCATTACCAGGGTGAACTGCTGCCCGGCTTTACCTGCGATAGCCTGGATTTTGAAGATTGGTTGCGGCGCGAACGAGAAAGGCTGCACGGGCTGGCGCTCGATGCTTTGCAGCAGCGTACAGAATGGCTCCTCAGCAGCGGCAGCTACACCGAAGCCAAGGCCATGGCGCAGCGCCAGCTGGCCTTGGAGCCGTGGCGCGAATTGGCCTTTCGCCAGCTGATGTTGGGGTTGGCGGCGGCAGGAGACCGGCAGGCGGCTCTGGCCCAATTTGAAGCGTGCCAGGAGGTGTTGTTGGCGGAGTTGGCTGCCCAGCCGGAGCCAGAAACCGTTGCTCTGGCCGAGCAGATTGCCGCTGGGGAAGTGGTTCAGCTGCGCCCACGCCCCCGCCACAACCTTATTGCGCCGGTAACGCCGTACTTTGGCCGTGAAGCGGATTTAGCAGCGGTGCGCAGCTGCATCACCGACCAGGCTCACCGGCTGGTGACGCTGATTGGGGAAGGCGGTTTGGGCAAGTCCCGGCTGGCGCTGGAGGTGGCCTGGCAGCTCCGTGACCAATTTGCCGATGGCGTTTGGTTTGTGCCGTTGGCCGGGCTTGAAACCAAGCCTGCGGCAGGTTCCGCGAAGGATGAGCAACCGGGGAGAAACTTCCCGCAGGTTGGTGAATTGCAGGACGCTATTGCTACGGCCGTTTCCCAGGCGCTCGATCATCCGTTGGCAGGGCAGCAGTCGCCGCGTGACCAGCTGCTGGCTTTGCTGCGCCAGCGGCAAACGCTGCTGGTGCTGGACAATTTTGAGCATTTGCTGGCTGGCGCGGATCTGGTGCTGGATGTGTTGCAGCACGCGCCTGGCGTTTGCATCATTTGCACCTCGCGGGAGCCGCTGAACTTCCAGGCGGAGTGGGTGCTGCCGCTGGAACGGCTGCCTTTGCCGCCCATCGCCGATCCATTTTTGAACACAACGGCCGTTCCCCAAGACCCCAGCACTTTTCCCGCCATTCAGCTTTTGGTGGATAGGGCACAGCGGGCAGACGGCCGTTTTCAGCTCACAGATGACAACGCGGCCGACATTGTTACCCTGTGCCGCTTGCTGACTGGCTTGCCGCTGGCCCTGGAGCTGGCTGCCGCTGCTCTGCGTCACCAAACGCCCGCGCAGCTCTGCGCTGCCCTGCAAGGCTCCATCGGCACGCTGGCGACCCGGCGGCGCGACATTCCGCCGCGCCATCGCTCCATGCGCGCCGTCTTCGACAGTTCTTGGGCGCTGCTCACGCCAGCGGCGCAGGCGCAGTTAGCCAGCCTGTCCGTCTTTTTGGGGCCGTTTAGCGTGCGGGCGGCGGAGGCTGTGACCCAGGCAACCCTGCCCCAGCTGCAAACTTTGCAGGAAAAATCCTTGCTGCAACGGCCGGGTGAGCGATTTGTTTTTCATACCCTGCTGCGCCAATTTGCTGCGGAAAAGCTGGCCGAATTTCCCCAAAGGGAAACGGCCGTTGGGCAGCACAGTCATTATTATTTGCAGGCGGTGGCTGACCTGGGCGAGGCGCTGAACGGCGAAATGCCCCATCTGGCGGTGCAGCGCATTGCCGGGGCGTGGGAAAATGTGAAGGGGGCGTGGGAAACGGCCGTGTCTCGCCAGGATTTCCCCCCCATTTTGGCTGCCCTGGTGCCCCTCTCCGACTTTTGCCAGATTCGTGGGCTGTACCGCGAGGGGCTGCGGCTGTTGGGTCAGGCAGCAGTTCGTTTGCGTGATGCACGCCATTTCGAGAGTTTGGCGGAGGTGTTGACCCAGCAAGCGGCCCTGCACGTCCGCCTTGCCGACTATCCTCAAGCGGTAGAAACAATTGAAGCAGCGCTGCCGCTGACAGCCAGCGAGTGGGTGATCGCCCGACTAAATATTACCTGGGGTGAAGTTTTATGGCGGCAGGGAAACCTGGGAGAAGCCGAAAAAAAGATAGAAAATGGCTTGAGGCTGGCCAAAGCAGGAGATTCACTGTCCTTAATCGGCATTGCAACTTTTCATATGGGCGTTGTTAATGATTTGCAGGGAAATCTTGACGCCTCTTTGGCGATTCTTCAAGACGCGCTTGATATTTGGCGGCAGCTGAATAACCGGCGCTGGCAGGGTTTTACCTTAAATAGCATCGGCGGTGTCGCCAGGCGATTATCGTACCTGGATCAGGCTCACGCTGCTTTGGCGGAAGCTTTGCTGATTAGCAGGGCAAATAAAGATAGCCAGGGGCAGGCCACAACTCTCAATAATTTGAGTATGTTGGCCACGATGCAAGGAAATTTTCAGGCGGCCAGGGAACGTTTACTGGAAGCGCTTGCCCTGGCCGAGGCCATTAGTGACCGGAGTATTCAAGCCTTTTTGCACCACAATTTGGCCTGGAATGCCAAACGGGCAGGCTGGTTAACGGAGGCGCGAAATTTTGCTGAAAGGGCGGTTGAGCTGCGCCGGATGGTTGGTGATAAGGGGGGAGAGGGGATGGCATTGCGTCTGTCTGGCGATATTGCAGCGGAAAACGGCCGTGTTGAGGCAGCAACAGAATTTTACCAGGCTGCTTTGCTGTTAAGCCAGCAAGCCGGGGATCGATTCAATGAGCAAAAGGCCAGTGAGGCGTTGCACCAGTTGAAATCGGGGCACAAAAAAAACCAGGAGTGAATTTCACATCTACTCCTGGTTTATTAGGTTTGTATTTTGTGGAATTTTTAACGTTAACCGCCACAGTGCCCTGTGGCTCCGCCATCACACAGTAGGCTGCCAATTGCGATGAGTGGCCTGATGAAATAAACGGCTTGCGACAAAAATAGAACACCCGAAATTGCGATACTAAACATTTTGAAATCTCCTTTACGAACTGATTGTTCCGTTACAAGTTGTGTACAAGTTGTGGGGTCCGGCCGGGTGTCCCGTTGCTAAGTTGTGGGCAGAATAGCGAACGGCCGTCTTCAGTTCGTCGGCAGATTTGGGGCGTAGCGTCAGCAGATCGTCAGCAGGGGAGAGTGGGGTACAATCCGCCCCCATGATTGCTCAATTAGCCGAAATATTTTTCAATGTCATTACCCCGGTGTTTGCTCTGGTGATCATTGGTTACGTGGCTGGCCCCCGGCTGGGGCTGAATGCTCGCACCCTGTCTCGCTTCGCCTATTTCATCCTCATTCCCTGCTTTGTGTTTAACATCATTGCCACGGCCGAATTTGATCTGGCCGTGGCTGGGAAAATGGTTCTTTTTATTTGGGTGGTGGAGCTGGCCTGTGCCGGACTGGGCTTTGCCGTGGCCAAAATCTTGCGGCGCAGCGCTCAAATGACGGCCGCTTACGTGCTCATCGCCACCTTTGGCAACGTGGGCAACTTTGGTCTGCCGCTCATCGAGTTTCGCCTGGGGCCAGAGGCGCTGCTGCCAGCCACGATTTACTTTTTGGCCATCGTGGTGATTGCTTTTGTGATTGGGGTTGGGGTGGCCAGCTTTGCCAAGGGGGGCAGCCTGGCGGCGATGACGGCCGTTCTAAAAACGCCCGCCCTCATGGCCATGGTGCCTGCCGTGCTGGTAAACGTGGCCAACATCACGCCGCCGCTGCTAGTCAGCCGCACAACCGGGCTGCTGGCCGGGGCCATGGTGCCCACCATGCTGGTAGCCCTCGGCGTGCAGCTGTCTGAAGTGAAGCAAATTCGCTTGAGCCGGGACGTATGGTTTGCCAGCGGGGTGCGCCTGCTGGGCGGCGCGGCGCTCAGTTTGTTGATTGTGGTTCCGTTTGGCTTAAGCGGGGTTGAACGGGGGGCGGGGGTTTTTCAGGCGGCCATGCCTACGGCCGTTCTCGCGTCTATCATTGCCCTGGAGCATGACCTGCTGCCTGATTTTGTGACAACGGCCGTTCTTTTTTCCACCATTGCCAGCGTTGTGACCCTGACGCTGCTGCTGGCTTTCGTGTAGATAAGCCTGGAGATTGGCCGGGCGTTTACCAAAGTCATTTTGACTCACGCAAAGACGCAAAGGTTAACACCTGGAATCTTTGTGCCTTCGCGTGATACTTTCTTATGAATGGCTACTTTGGTAAAAGCGTAGTAAATTGGCTGCGCTTGTCGTCAAAACGGGCTGCATTGCGTAAAATGGCCCATGTCCCGGCTAGAAGTTACTTTTTTTGGCACATTTCAGGTGAAACTTGGCGATTTCCCTATTGCCAATTTCCGGTCTGTTAACACGCAGGGGCTGCTGATTTACCTGATGCTGCAAGCGGAACGGCCGTTTCCCCGCGACACCTTAGCCACCCTCTTCTGGCCCGACATGCCCGACAGCGCCGCCAAAAAAAATCTACGCCAAACCCTCTACCAGCTCCGCCAACTTCTCAACGAGGGGGAAGCCACAGAGGGCACAGAGAACAAAGAGGGATTGGATGGTTTGAAACCAATCTCAAAAACCTCTGTGGACTCTGTGGCCAAAAAGCCGTTTTTGCTTGTCAGTCGCCAAACTATTCAGTGGAACCCGGACAGCGATTATTTGCTGGATGTGCAGGCGTTTTTGGCGGCCCTGGCTCATGGTGATTTGGCAACGGCCGTTGGCCATCCTAGTGGCTTCTACCAGGGCGAACTGTTGCCCGGCTTCACCTGCGACAGCCTGGAATTTGAGAACTGGCTGCGCCAGGAGCGTGAACGTCTGCACCGTCTGGCGCTGGCAGCGTTGAACGATCTGACCGAGCGGCACCTTACCCAGGCCGAGTTTGGCGCGGCAGAAGCGGCCGCACGCCGCCAACTGGCCCTGGAGCCGTGGCGCGAATCGGCCCATCGCCAACTCATGCGGATTTTAGCTCTGGCGGGTGACCGCAGTGCGGCCCTAGCCCAGTTTGAGCTGTGCCAGCAGGTGCTGGACGAGGAACTGGGCGCGCCACCCGACCGCGAAACGATTAATCTGGCAGCCCAAATCGAAGCCGGTGCCTTTGGGCGAGATGATGCGGCATTGATTGCCGGGCAGTATGAAATGGGCGCACAGATTGGCCAGGGGGCGATGGGCACCGTTTATCGCGGTCGCCATAGCCTGACAGGGCAGCCGGTGGCCATCAAACTGCTGGATCGCAGCCGGGTGGCGAGCAATCCAGAATTGGTGGAACGCTTCCGGCGCGAAGGGGAAGCGCTGCGCCAGCTGGCCCATCCCAACATTGTGCAGCTTCTGGGCACCGATGAAAAAGAGGGCCATCATTATTTGGTGATGGAGCTGGTTGAGGGGGGCGATTTGTTCCAATTGATGCAAAAGCAGCCCCGTTTGCCGCTGCCAGACGTCTTGTCGATTGCTCTGGATTTGAGCGACGCACTCACCCGCGCCCATCGCCTGAGCATTTTGCACCGGGACATTAAGCCCGCCAACGTGCTTTTGGCTGAAAACGGCCGTCCCAAGCTCACCGATTTTGGCATTGCCCGGCTGGGCGAAGAGTCTACCTTGACTCAGCATGGTGCGGTGCTGGGCACGGTGTCTTACCTCAGCCCGGAAGCGTGCCAGGGCGAGCCTGTGGATGAGCGGGCGGATATTTGGGCGTTTGGTTTGCTGCTGTATGAGATGCTGGCGGGGGAACGGCCGTTTGCCAAACCCACCTCAGCCGCCACCCTCATGGCCATCTTGCAAGAACCTGCGCCAGACATCCGCGCCATTCGCCACGATTTGCCCCCGGCGCTGGCCGATTTGCTGGCCCACATGTTGGTGAAGGATAAAAACGCCCGCATCGGCTCTGTGCGGCTGGTAGGGGCGGCCCTGGAAGCCATCATGAAAGGCGTGCAGGCGGGAACCGCTGATGAGATTGTTCTGCAACTGCCGCTAGCCACGCCCAATTATGCTGCGCCTGCGCCAGGGCCAGCCGCGCCATCTGGCCCCTTCCAGGCTCCCAACGCGCCACCCCATTTTGTGGGGCGGGCGGTGGCCCTGGCCGAACTGGTCGATTTGCTTAAGCGGGAGCAGGTTGTGGCCCTTGTGGGCATGGGCGGCATTGGCAAAACGTCGCTGGCGGCGGCGGTGGCCGGGCAGCTGCGTACCCATTTTGCCGACGGGGTGCTGTGGGCCAATACGCACACTAGCGAGCCAAGCAACATTTTGGAGCTGTGGGGTCGGGCTTATGATCATGATTTTAGTGGATTGACGGATTTAGCCAGCCGGGAAACGGCCGTGCGCAGCCTGTTGGTGGATAAACAAGCCCTGCTGGTTCTGGACAATGTAGATGACGCGGCCGAAGCGCGTCCGCTGCTGCTGCATGGTTCTCGTGGCGCGGCGCTGCTCACCACGCGCAATTTGGACATTGCCTCGGCGCTGAATGCCCATGCCTTCGTGGTGCCAGAACTTTCGGCGGAGAGCAGCGTGGCCTTGCTGGTTGAGGTGCTGGGCGAGGCGCGGGTGTTAGATGACCCAAATGAAGCGGCGGCTGCTGAGCAAATCGGTGACCTGCTGCATCATTTGCCTCTGGCGGTGGAGATTGCGGCCCAGCGGTTAAAGTCCCGCGCCCGCATGACGCTGGCGGCGATGGCTCGCCGCTTGCAGGACGAGCAGCAGCGGCTGGGTCTGGCCATTAGCGATTCGGCGGTGCGGGCTTCGTTTGAGGTGAGCTGGGAGGCGCTGGATGAGGAATTGCAAACGCTTTTTGCCCAGATTGCCGTGTTTGGCGGACGGCCGTTCACCGTTGAAGCCCTTGCCGCTGTGGCCGACTGGAACATCTACCTGGCAGAAGATGATCTCTACACATTGACCACGCTCTCGCTGGTGCAAGAAGTGGGCCAAACGCGCTACAAGCAGCATCCGCTGCTGGCCGATTTTGCCGCCGAAAAGCTGGGGGACAATGATGAAGCAAACGGCCGTATGGCTCGCTACTACCTCAAATTTGCCCAGGAAAACCAGGAAATTTTCGAGGCGCTTGATCCGGAGTGGGAGAATTTGCTGGCGGCTGTTCAGGTTGCCCACCAGGAGCGGGCGTGGCAGTTGGTTTTGGATTTGACGGCAGCGCTGGGCAGGAGCTGGTTTAGGTACGGCCGTTATCACGATGCAAACACGGCTTATGCCTTGGCAGAAACGGCCGCACAAAAGCTGGACTCTGACGAAGACCTGGCCCACATCCTGCTCAATTGGGCCGAGGTAGGTATTGAGCAAAGTAATTATGATGACGCCTGGGGATGGTTGGAAACGGCCGTAAACATTTACTATCGACTCGAAGATGGTACCGGAATCGCTAAATCGTGCTATTTTCAAGGCTGTATTTTATTCGATCAGGGCCACTATCCAGACGCTGAACGGGAACTGCAACAAAGCATTGCTTTTGCCAGTCAGACCAATGAAAAAGAAGTAGAAGCTAATGCCACAGAGCAGCTAGCTAGAGTTTATTTTGAATTAGATGACAACACAGATCGGGCCAGGCAGGTTGCCGAACAGGCCATGGAAATGCACCAAACCATTGAGAATCAATTTGGGCAGACCAAGATGCACAGATTATTGTCCAATATTGAAATTCGAAATGGGAACCTGGATCAGGCTAAAAAACAGGCAGCGAGAGCCAAAGAAATAAGCAGTCGCATTCAAGACCCTGTGGAAGAAGGGCTGGCAAACTATTTATTGGTTGGCATTTATAGTATGCAAGAAGCGTACGAAAAAGCAGATTTGTTGGCTGAAGAAAGCCTTGATGTTTTTCGGCGGCGCGGCAATAAACGGTATGAAGCAATGGTGCTGAATGAAATCAGCCTGAATTATTTGGCCTTGGGAAATCCCGAAAAATCGCTAGAAATTACCCAACAAACCTTGCAAATCTTCCGCCAAATTGAAGAGCGGCTGGGCTATGCCTACGCCATGAGGCATTTAGGCGACATTTACAGAAAGCTTGGCCAGCCGCAGCAAAGCTTAAAAGCCTGGCAGGAAGCTAAACAAATCGCTGAATTTTTGAACCATAGCCATTTATTAGGCCAGCTTGAAAACCGGTTAGGTGCATAGATTGGGTTAATTCACTGCCTTCAACGGTCCAAGCGCACACCAGTAATCTCAAGTGGGAAATCATCTCGTCCAATGATGTTTCCCCCGCCGCCGCAGCGACAACGAACGACAAAAAATTCGCCATTTAAGTAAATACCAATGGTTTCAGGTGCTTCAGAAGCCTGTATCGGAATTAAAAACTTTAAGGCCTCATCTTCGAAAAATGGTTGCGCTAATCCGCCACCAATGGTTTCTCCATTTTTATCTCTGGCAGTAGCTATCCCTACCACATCGTAGCTTGTTCCACTTGGGAGCGTTCCATGATAAATCCTTGGAAGAGGTAGGCCATTTGTTGGCGATATTTCTATTAAGGCAGTTTGCTCATCATAAGATACCGTGACCGATTCAATCACAGATGTTTCTATCGTTTTTGGATCGACGGGCATAAATTGTTCAACATCAAAAACAGCTTCAACGTGATGGAGCTCTTCAGGCCTCTCTAAAGGAAGGTCCAAATTTAACCGGAAGCTTTGCCTGGGAAGTATTTCTTCGGCAAAAGTTGTTTGGAACTGGCTTAGAATCGCCTCATTTTCGTCGAAGGCAGTGATCGAAATTGAAATATTTGAAGCAGCAAATGAACTATTTGGATTAAATAGCTTCAGGTTAATTTCAAGAAAATTGTTGTCAATTACCTGAAATTCTCCTTCTTCTATTATTTCGCTTTGGGCAACAGAAATCGGCGGCATTGAATAGTAATAAAACACGTCAATATCATCTAGCGGTAGGATGATTAAGGATTCGGGTTCATCCGAAAGTGCTAACTGGCTGGCCGAAACAAATACCAATTCAATACGATCGATGTCAGCAGCTTCAACAGCTTCAAATTCTCTTTCTGCATTAATATCTGAGTGACAAAGCACGTTGCCGATGTTGGCTGTTTCGGACGGGAAAATATCGCGAATGTTTTCGAAGCAGACAGCCAACGGAATGCCAAGGTTATCGTAAGCAACAACAGCAATTTGCAAGCCTGTGATGAAATGATCGTCTGCTAAATTAGTGAGGGTAAATCCATAAGCAGCCGCATTCGCTTCACTGTCGATTAGCACACCAAAATTACTAACCTCAAAAAATGAAGGTGTATTTGAGAAGGTTGCGTTACGAATGGGTGTAATTGTGCTCAGATTAGCTTCCCAACTATCACCACCTCCACCAATACCGATTTCTTCATTTTCAGTTGAGGAATCAGACTCAGTGATTGACCAATCTGTTGGAAATTGCAGCTCTACGGCGTGGCACTGGCCGTTGGTAACCCAGCCATAAGGCGTGTTCGGTGCAGGGTTGAGAATTTCGAGGGGAACGGCCGTTTCCACCCCACCTTCATAAAAGAACACCTCAACCCAACTGCCGCCGTCAGAAACCTGTTGTAAATTCGTAAACCAATCGCTAACGGTTGCCGTGCTGCTGGCTTCCCAGGAGGCCAGCAGGCTACCTGTGGTTACTTCGCGCATGTCGTACCGGCCGGCTACGCCTGCCCCTGTGGCTGCATTGCGTCCCTGGTAAAGGCTAAAGCGAACGCAGGCCCCATTTGTGGCTGGCGTGTTGGCAGCGACTGTCGGACTGGCTTGCGGCAGCAGGACGAAGAGGAACAACAAAATAACGAGCAGTGGGGTAATGATGAATAAGGTTGGGTGTTGGGTAAACGGCCGTTTGTTCACTTGAAGCCTCCTAAAACTTGACTAATGGAATCTCTATTTTGAGAAAGCTCGCCCCTTAAAACTAGCTTGCCCGCACGGTTGGGGCGAAGTTTTGCAGAGCGCCCTTCAACCCATCCAGCACGCCCAGCACCGAGTGCATGGGGCCGGTGCCTGCCCCCATCACGGCCCCGGTGATGACCATATCTAAAATGCGGGGCACGCCAATCTGCAAATATTCAAAAATGCCCTGGTCGGTCAGAATGGCCACGACAAAGCCAAGAGCAAAGCCCAGCCAGATCGAAAGACGCTGCTTAAAAGCGATATAGCGCGGGTCTTTTAGAATGCCCCCGATGCGGGCGTTGATGGTTTCCATCCAGGCTTCGGTCTGGCTAATTGCTGCCATAATTTTCGGCCGTTCATCTTCTGCCGCGCCGGACAGACTTTCCACCAAAGCCTGGTATTCTGCCATGCCGCTGCGCAGTTCCGCTTCCATTCGCTTGTAATTTTGCACGCCGATATTGCTAAACTTGGCCACGCTTTCCAGCTTGCTTTCAAAGTAGGAAAAAATGGTTTCAACCAGGCGCTCAATGGCCAGCATCAGCGCCAGCAGCGGTGCCAGGGCCACGGCAATATCGTCAATGGGGCCAGAGTCAACGGGTTTTGTGTCTAAAAACCAGCCAAAATCCCCGACTTGGGAAAATACCACCAGCAGGGCCAGGATAACGACAACAACTAAAGAGAGGTGAAAAACTTTGATGATACTTTCGTTGTTTTCCTGATAATCTTGAATGCGCAGTTTGACATTTTCTGGGAGCCGCCGCTTGGGCTGCGGGCTCTTTTGGGTTGGGTCGCCTGATTCTTCTTCACTGGGGGATACGGCCGTATCCACAGATTCGCCCTCAGGCGGTTCCTCTTCCTGGAAATTTACATAAAGTTGGGGCATGATCGATTCCTCCTTGTTGATTTGGCTTCCATTCGCAAATTAGCCCAAGACGTGAAGGAATGCTGAGGTAAGTTTGTTCCTCACGTTCTTTTTTCTGTGGATTTATGCGAATAGATGCTTAAATGAAGATAATTTACACATCAATCGTGACACTTCCGTGACCGTCTGGAAGCGGCTAAATTGACGAGTTTTACAAGGATGAATTTAGGTTGCCGAGCCATTCAAAACCGGCGCTGGTAGCCAGCGCCCAGGCTGGTTCAACGACCTTAGGATACTTCTTTTGCATGGATTGTGCTACTGCTGTGAAACGGCCGTCAGGCTTTTACCAATGTCAATTTTACGGACGCATAGACGCAGCAGTTAACACCTGGAAACTTTGCACCTTCGCATGATGCTTTGTTGCGTTTTGATCCGGTCTACGGCTACGTGGGCTCCGCCCATTTTGCATTGAAATTCATCGCGTACCAAAATCATGATTTTGTCTCCTCGTGACTAAAATTGGCTAATAATGGATAAGGTATTAAACGGCCGTCAGCAGATCGTGAACAAATGAAGCTAAAGGTTCCAATTGTGGGGTGGCAAACACGGCCGTATCCGGTGTTCAACGTAATATTGCTGGGGCGTGGGCGGCTTTGGGCGGGGCTTTTTGCCTCGTGACAAGTACGCAATTGCCTCCTCAATTGAGCCGCCATAGGTGATAACCGGTACACCGCGCGGGCTTTTTTCTTTGGCAATGGGCTGGGTAAAACGGCCGTACAATTTATTCGTGTAGGGATTTGCCGCCTCAGCCTGGAGCCGAATTTGGGTAACGGCCGTTCCCTGGTACATCTGCAAAATGAAGAGCAGCCCATGATAGAACAGCCGCGTTAGCTGGTACTCCGGCAAGATGGCCCCCACATACATAAAAAGCACCTCTTTGTTAGAAAAATTGTGTTTGGGTTCCCCTAAAAAGTAGCCCAGCGCCCCCACCAGCCTGTCCTGATGGTAACCGCCAAGCACCTGGCCATTAGAAAAGATGTGCTCCGCCACCTTGGCCGCAGCGTCACGATCTGGCAGACAGAGCGCTGCTGCGTTGGCCCAAAATAGATCCGTTACTGCTTCATTTTCATCTGGTTGACAAAGCCGATACGTAAAATTAGACATCCGGTACACTCCTGTAAATTCAGATTTTTTATGGAACAAGCCAGCAGTCGGGCACGGCCGTTTCTGCCGAAAATGTTGTGAAGGTTTCATCCGCATTTGCGGTGCAGGTTTCCTCAATGAATAAATCATCAAGACTGGGGTCAACGGCCGTTACAATTAGAAACAGCGTGAGCAACAAAATCAGCAGACCCAAAGAAAAACGAATGAGTCGATTGGGCATTTGGCGAGTTTGCGGCATTACTTTGCTTTGCATAGCTACCTCCTTGCGGGTAGGGTTGAATGGGTTGTTTATCATGTGGGAATAGTGTGCCGAACGGCCGTCAGCAGTTTGTGAGCAACAGATTGGGGCGGCGCAGATGGGTAAGATAAACGGTAAGAATGGTACGGCATCCTACCAATGATTTTGACCTGTTTAGCAGCCTTTTTTGCAGTACTAAAAATGAATTATCATCAACAAAAATAATGAGTGAGCCACTCAAGAAACAGCTATGCAAAATACAACATTGACCAAAAAACCAACCGAACTTAACGAACCCACGCTGGACATTTTAGAAGAAGGTTTACTGCATAAATTGATGCTGGTATTCCATTTGCCCACACGCTTGCCGGGGTTACTCGTTGTTGCGTTGGCGCTTGTTTTGGTGGCGCTCACCGGTTTGGCCTGGTGGCTTGTTACGGCCGATACGGCAATGGCAGAACTGGTGGCAGCGCTGTTGGCGCTTTTTATGGCAGCCGATATGACCTTGCTGCTTACGTTGCCGCAGCAAAAGGTTTCATATGGCCCCTGGAAAGCCCAGCTTTTTGTGTTGGCCATGCCTCGTTTGGCTACGACCATCGGACTGGCTTTTGTGGCACCCTTGCTCAGCGATAATTGGAGTTTGTGGCTCTTTTTGGGGATACAGGTGTTGGGAACGGCCGCATTTATTCGGGGCTATTTTGTGGAGCCATTCAAGTTGAAGCTAACGGCCGTTATGACCTTCACCGACCGCCTGCCTCTGGGCACAGAGCCCATTCGCGTGCTGCACATTAGCGATTTGCACATAGAGCGGCTGACTGACCGTGAAGCCAAAGTGCTGGAACTAGCCAGCGAAGCAAAGCCAGACCTCATCGTTATTTCTGGGGATTATGTTAACTTGTCTTATAACCGAGACCCGGAAACGCTGCGCCAGGTGCGCCAACTGCTGAGCCAACTTTCGGCCCCGTACGGGGTGTTTGCAACGCTGGGCAGCCCACCCGTCGATTTGCGCGAGACCGTTGCCCCAATTTTTGATGAACTGCGCAACGTGACGCTGCTGCGGCATGGTTGGCAGCAGGTGGAAATGGGAAACGGCCGTTCCCTCACGGTCATGGGCATGGATTGCAGCCACGATTTGCCGATTGACGCCGGGCGATTGGCTCGCCTTGTAAGCGCTGCGCCCCATGACCTGCCGCAGCTGCTTGTCTACCATTCACCCGAACTGATGCCAGAAGCATCGGAACATGGGATTGACCTTTATGTGTGCGGCCACACGCATGGCGGGCAGGTGCGCCTGCCCATTTTGGGGCCAATTTTTACCAGCTCTCAGCTGGGTCGTCAGTTTGTGATGGGATTGTACAAATACGGCCGTACCACCCTGTACGTCAGTCGTGGCATCGGCCTGGAAGGACTCAGCGCCCCCCGCGTCCGCTTCATGTGCCCCCCAGAAATGACCCTCATCACCATCATGCCCAATGGCTAAATAATTGTGAATTTTGAATAGCGAATTTTTAATTGTGAATGCGATTTGATTCATTCACAATTCACCATTAATTGTTCACAATTGACAATTATTCAAGATTTCTTTCCGCCAACCAGGCCAGCATCTTCTCCGCCACCTGTTCCCAGCCAGTTTCCAACATCATGTCGTGGGCCATCGGGAAAAAATGCGGTTTTGTGTGGTAAGCACGGGCGGTGGCGCTTACCTCATCCTTGGTAAAAATGGTGTCTTTGCTGCCGCCCAGCACCAGCACCGGCGTGCTTACCTGTTTCGGTTTGGGCAGATTAAAAACCAGCATGTCCAAAAAGGCGCGATAAGATTCATCTCCCAAAAGTTTGAAGTAGCGGTTGACTTTTTCTTGGGGCATCGTTTCAGAGAAGAATTGATGTCGGGCGAGAGCGGCCGTTTCCACCAAAGGATACAAACTCAGCTTCACATTCAACTTCAAAAATTGCCCTGGAAAGCGCCTGGCAATGCGCAGTGTTGTGCCAATGACTCCCTGGGGTGGGGCGGAGGCTAGCAAGATTGCCCCCGGCAGGGTTACATTTTCCAAATATTTTTGCACTAGATACCCGCCCATGGAGTGACCAATGATGATGGGCGGCTGGGGCAGCTTTACGGCCGTTTCGGCAATATCTGCCAGGAAATCTTTGGCTGAACTCCAACGCAGCCGCTCTTGGCCGCTGCTTTGGCCATGTCCGCGCAGGCTTGGTGCGTAAACCGCATAGCCGCGTTCGGCAAAATAAGGCAAAAAATGCTCTTCCCAACACCAGGCTCCATGCCAGGCCCCATGAATAAAGAGGAGAGGTGTATTCTTTGCCTTCTGCGTGGGTTCATGAACGAGCAATTCAAGCATGATGGGTCTCCTGGGTGCAACATTTGGCTAAAAAGTGCGTATTGTTGGGTGTAAAATGAAAAATCTAGCGGCTAACTCACGAACAGAAATGAGTAGGCCGAATCATATGTGGGGTTAACTGAAATGACAACAGATTCTGCAACAATAAAATTAAAAGAAAACAATCCTGAAATGCCTTTCTTGCTGCGGGCCATTTGGTTTTTTGTATTTGGTTGGGAGCTAACGGGTGTCTGGATTTTGGTTGCCTGGGCCTTAAACGCATCGATCATCGGGCTGCCCTTGGGCTTATGGATGATTGACCGGGTGCCGCAGGTGCTCACGCTGAAAGCGCGGCCTGGGGTTGTGGTGACGGATATGGCAGACGGCCGTTCCCAATTCCAACCAGCATCCAATGTAAACTTCCTCATCCGCGCCGTTTACTTTGTCTTGTTTGGCTGGTGGTTTAGCCTGCTTTGGGCCGCCCTGGCCTGGCTGCTGTGCGCCACCATCATTGGCCTACCTCTGGGGATTGTTATGCTAAACGGGCTGCCAACGGTTACAACCCTGGCAGTAAGCTAGCTGCCAATTTGGAGCCGGGCAGCAAAAAGCCCATCTCGTTTCGTGCGAGATGGGCTTTTTAATTTTGATTTTCCGCTCAAATTTTCAACTTAATACCTATCCAAATATTAGCCGCAGAGTTCACAGAGAGTCTTGAGATTGGTCTCAACGCCTCTATCTTCCCTTTTCCCTCTGTGGCTTTTGGGGATAGATTCTTAAGATAGCGCCGACCAGACCTCTAGTTTGGCCCGCACCCGGCGAATCACCTCATTGGTGAACTCATCTGTGTTGGCAACCCCGCCAATATCGGCCGTTTTGGTGCCATCGTACACCGTTTCTAGCGTTGATTCATAAATGGCGCGGCTGGCGCGTTTGGCTTCCGCCTCATCCATAAACGAGAGCAGTCCGGCTGTGGCCAGAATCATGGCCATCGGGTTGGCCCGATTTTGCCCTTGCAGGGTGGGGGCCGTGCCGTGCGGCGCTTCGGCCATCACGCAGTCCACTTCTCCATCGTCATCCACAGAAATGACCATCGACTCTGATCCGGCAATGGAGCCAAACATTTGCAAAACCATGTCAGACAGCAAATCGCCATCCCGGTTCAGGCTGGGGATGACCAGCGGCTCGCCTGTGGTGGCCAGCAGCAGGGCAAAGGTGGCGTCAATGAGCTGCGGTTCGTAGCGCACGCTGGGGAATTTTTTGGCGGTGGCGTCCATCTCTTCCTTAAACATGCCTTCATAAACCGGGCTGACGGTAAATTTGGGGCCGCCAAAAACTTTGGCTCCCGTGTTGCGGGCATGGTGGAAGGCATACTCGGCTACGGCGCGGCAAACGCGGCGGGACACTTTTTCTGTGCGATAAGCCATCTCATCTGGCGAGCCTTCTTCCCCTTCGCGCCATTCTTTGGCCCCGTAGGCATCATCGCGGGCCATGCGCACCACGCTGATGGGGGCATACACGCCAGCAATGGGGCGCACGCCAGGAATGCGGCGTCCGGTGCGCAAAATGACTTCGGCGTCCATTTCCTCGCGCAAAATACGGTTGGGGCTGCCGACATCTCCTTTTTGTTCTGGGGTGACGGTGGCGGCTTTTAGCGCCAGCCGGTGCTGGCGTATGGCTTTGCCTGCTTCGTAAACAACTTTATTTTTGGTAGCACGACGGTTTTCCAGGCTTAAGTCGAAGCGCAAAAAGTTTAGCTCCATGCGAATAGTGCCGGGTTCGAGAATACGTATTGCTTCCTCCAGCAGTTCCTGGCCGGTTTGGTCGCCTTCCAGGATAACAATGGTTCGGTTCATAATGTTGGGTCTCCTAATAATAATTTCTGTTTATGCTTTCTTTCTGCCGCGCAGGTAGTTTAGGTATTTAGGCAGGATGACGGTGTAAAGCTGATAAAGTAACGGCCGTACCGGAAAATCCCATGCGCCGATGTGCCGGACAACCTGGCCATTAAAGCCAGCTTTGAAACGCCAGACACCCCACAGCCGGTCACTTTCTACAAATTCGTCCGGCGCGCCCCAAAAATCATAGACGGTGCAGCCCTGGGCCTTGGCCCAGCGGATGGCTTCCCATTGCAGCAGATAGTTGGGCATACGCTGGCGCTCTTTGTCGGTAGAGGCACCGTACATGTAAATGACGCGGTTGCCAAAACGCACCAGGTAAACGGCCGCAACCGGTTCATCTTCAAATTCAGCCACCAACAAATGGCCCATGCCTGCCTGGTGAAAACTTTGCCAGGCGTCGAGGTAGTAGGCGGACGGCCGTATACCAAATCCATCACGTGCGGCCGTTTCTGCATACATCTCTGCCATCGTGGGGAAGTCAGCCTCGGTACCGGCTCGCACAACAATCTCTTTGCGCCCAGCCAGCCGGATATTATAACGGGTTTTGGATTTCATTGCCGCCAGCAAATTCTCTTCTGCTTCGGTCAGGTCTAGCTCGACGGTGTTGCGGAATTGAATTTGTTCGGTGGAAAAGCGCCAGCCCCGGCTTTTTAGCTCTTGGGTAAATTTACTGCCGAGGGGAGACGGCCGTTCCACTTCGTCACCCCAGCTTTTCACCACTTCTGGATCAATTTTAATGAATATGGCCCGCTCACGCCGGGCGATATTTTCTAGCTCAGCCAGCACCACGCGCCGCAGAGCGCCATCTTTGTAGTTGAGCGCTGGCCCTTTGGGCACATACAAAATGCAAAATGGCGTACGCGGAATTTTGCGTTTGAGCACCATCGCTGTGGCCAATGGTTCCCAACTGCTTTCGCCAATCGTCAGCGTCAGCGGGAGGGGCGTCCAGCCCCAGCGGGATTTTTGCTCGGCCCAGGCCCAGCTTTGCAGGGCATGGCCACCAGGCATGGCCGCCAATGCTTGCTGCCACGCCGCCTTCGATTTTTCCAGCTTGAACGTAGAAGCCCGGTAGGTGGGCTCTTGTTGTTGAATCATGTTTTGATTTATAGGAGAAGGAATTGGGTGAAAAGTGATAAGTGATAAGTAGAACTTTCCTGACTTGTCACTTTTTACTTTTTACTTCTTACTCCCTTCCCCTGCGCCATTGATAAAGTTTGTAGACGAGTTTGTTATAAACGCGGTCGGTTGCGCCGATGGTGCGCTGAAGCTGGCCGCCAAAACCGCGCTTGAAGCGGTAAACGCCCCACAGCCCATCGTGCCGGTCGGCAAAATTGGCTTCTAGCTCAGCTTCGGGCGCATCGGGTACGCCCCAAAGATCGTACCAGTGGCAGCCCTGGGCTTTGGCCCATTCCATGGCCGCCCATTGCACGGCGTAGGTGGGCATTCGCTGCCGCTCTTCATTGCTGGACGCGCCGTACAGGTAAGCGGCCGTTTTCCCCAACGCAAACACCATGACGCCAGCCAACGGCCGTTCCTCATACTCTGCCAAAAAGAGGGCCACTTGATTGTTCGGGGCAAAAATCTCAAAAGCGGCATGGTAATACATGGGCGTGTGTACGCCAAAGGCATCTCGCTCACCCGTTTGGCGCATCAGCTTGTTAAAAGCCGCTATGTCGCTCAGGCCGCCCTGCCGCACCGTGACCCCTTTTTTGGCGGCCAGGCGGATGTTGTAGCGGGTTTTTTGTTTCATGGCGGCCAGAATGTCATCGGGAGACGGCCGTAAATCAATCAAAATGGTATTCGGTGGCTGAATTGTGTCTGTATTGGGCAGCAGATTGTGCTGCTGGCAAATGGTTTGCCAATGGGCTGTTGTAGACGCATCTTGCCACAGCAGCGGCTCCATTTTTAGAATGCCCGCACCCCGCTCATAAACCGACTGATCAATCTGGTTGAGCAGGATGGTGACCTGTTCTTTGTCATGCCAATCGACCAGCGGCCCGTGGGGAATGTAGGCCATCTTTACCAGCCCGGCTGCGGCCGAACGGTATAAAACCTGGGCCCCAGCAGCTAATTTGCCATCTTTGCGCAGCCAAACGCGGTGCGACGTCCAGCCAAAGCGATTTTTGAGCCTGGCCCAATTGGTTGTTTGCAGCAGGCTGCCGTGGGGATGGTTGGCCACAAAGCTGTCCCATTCGGCATCTTCTTCGCTGTACGGCCGTTCGCCAATTTCAATAATTTTGTCCAACATAGGGGCCGATTATACCGTGTAAAAGCCAAAAAGCTTTTTTCATGCATTGGGTCGTAGGGTAATCGCATATTCCCCCATCGCCGGAGGCTGAAGCCATCCGGCTAGTTACGGAAGCCCTTTGGGCTGCCCGAACGGGCTTTGAAAACAGGCCCTTTGGGCCTTTCATAGATAGCGGGGGCGTTCACGCCTCCGCGAGCATGGCAGAAAAACCGAGTATGCGATTACCCTACATTGGGTGGATGGCTGGCCAGGGCGTTTATGCTACAATCGACGGTCAAATCCTCTGCCCTTATTGGGCACACATGCTGGGTGCAATCTTATGACACAAATACGCCAACTGTATCAACTGCAAAAACTGGATACCGAAATTGATGAGAAGAAAAAGCGTCTGGGTGAAGTGCTTAAGGCGCAAAATGAGCCCCAAGCCTTGCTGGCCAAGCGGCAGCGGGCGGAAACGGCCGCTGTGGAATTGCAAAAATGGCAGGCGCAGCATTCAGATTTGAACCTGGAGATTGGCAGCCTGAACAGCAAAGCCAAAGCGTCTGAAGATCGCCTCTACTCTGGCAAGGTGACCAATCCAAAGGAGCTGGCTGAATTGCAGCAAGAAATTGAAGCGCTGGGGCGGCGCAAAGCGGTGCTGGAAGATGCCCTGGTGGAGGCGCTGGTGATGGTGGAAGAAGCCCAAACGGAGAAAACGGCCGCAGACAGTGAGCTGGAAACGGCCGTTGCCCAATGGGAAAACCAAAGCGCCCACCTAAAAACTGAGCAAAATGAGTTAGCTCTGAACCTGCATAAACTGATGCAATCCCGCAAAACCAAAGCTGCCACCATCGATGCCGCCTCTATGAAGGAGTACAACACGCTGCGCCAGCAAAGGCATGGTCTGGCGGTGGCTGGGCTGCGGGTAAACATGTGCCTGGGCTGCCAGACAACCGTCTCCAGCAACAAGGCGAAAGAAGTAGATGAAGGCCGCAAAGTTTACTGTGGGGGATGTGGTCGTTTGCTGGTGGCTGTGTAGCCAGACAGCATCGATGGTAAGATTTCTACTTGTGTCTCAAATTTGTTTCATGTTACTATTTCGCCGTGTTCGTAGGTGGATCGTGGAACGGCCGTATCGCCAAAACCGCCACATCGCCTATAATTAAACAACAAACGCAGACCTATTTTTGATGATAAGGAGCAATCACCAACTTATGAGTCGATTTTTACGCTGGAGCTTTCCCTTGTTGGTTGTGGCCGTTGTGGTTATGGCCTGGCCAGATACGGCCGTAGCCGCCAAATGTTTCATCCAGTCAGACGAGATTGGCCATGTGTGTGAAGCAGAACCGCCGCAGCCGGTATTCTCTAAGCCACAGCCCTTTGCCGACAGTATTTTGCCCTCCCAAACCTACGCACGCCTGCACGACAACATCAATGTGTATGCGGGGCCTAGCGCGGGAAGCGGCATTGTGCGTAATGTAGGGGATGGCTTTTTGTTCGCCACCATTCAGGGCGCAGTTGAGGGGGAAGGCACACTTTGGTACGTCATCAATTATGGTGAATACGTGCGGGCGTCTGATTTAACCCTGGTAGATGCCTCTGAATTTACAGGGATTGAAATTAAGTCGCAGCCGGAACGGCCGTTTGGCTGGATGATTGTCGATTATTGGTACAGCAACGAACCGGGCGCAGAACCCGCACCAGAGAACGTCAAACTACCGCGCTACACCTTTTTTGAGGTGTACGACGCCGTCACGGCCGACGATGGCTGGATTTGGTACAACATCGGCGGCGGGCGCTGGATGCGCCAAACGTATGTCAGCCTGATTGATAGCAATCCACGCCCAGAAGAGGTCGGGGCAAATGAATATTGGGTAGAAATTGATTTGTACGAACAGAGCTTTGCTGCCTACATTGGCGATCGTATGGTCTATGCCGGACTCATTTCCAGCGGTTTGAACCGTTGGCCCACCCATGAAGGGTTGTTCCAGGTGTGGGATCGTCATCTTAAAACCAAGATGTCTGGTGCGGAAGGCAAAATCGATTACTACTTCATTGAAGATGTGCCCCACACCATGTTTTTCGACAATGACATTGCCCTGCATGGAGCCTTCTGGCACGACCGGTTTGGTTACAAGCACAGTCATGGCTGCGTGAACATGCCTCCGCGAGATGCTGAGTGGGTCTTCAACTGGTCGGCCGGTGCCCCCAATGATTTGTGGGTCTGGTCGCACACCTCTGACCCCAATCATTACTTTGAACGCTTTGATCCGGAAGCGTCTTTCTCTGGCCCTTAGCCTTAACCAAAAGTCAAAACACTTTTTGGCTTTGACACATCTGGCAAACTCAAGACCCTGAGCTCATGGCTCAGGGTTTTTCTTTGCCTGTTTCCCCATTTTGCCACCGCCTCAATCGGTTGGCAGCCACCTGCCGTGATACCCAACCCGCCTTAGTCGAGGAGCTGTATCAGGTCTGTGGGCTTGTGCAGGAGGGTGTTGGCTCCGGCGGCGGTCAGTTCTTCTGGGGAGCCATAGCCCCAGGTGACGCCAGCGGCGAGTACATTGTTGGCTTTTGCCCCAAGGATGTCATGTTCCCGGTCGCCAATCATGAGGGTGTGGGCGGGGGTGAGGGCTTCGGTTTGCAGGATGTGGCGGATGAGTTTGTCTTTGTGGGTAAAACGGCCGTCCAGTTCACTGCCATACACGCGCAAAAAATATGGTGCCAGGTCGAAATGTTCTACTATTTGTTTGGCGTAGACGGCCGGTTTGGAGGTGGCGATGAACAGCCGCTGCCCGGCGGCCTGTAACTGGGCCAGCACGTCGTGAATGTCGGGGTAAGGGTCATTTTCAAATAGGCCTACCGTGCTGAACCGCTCACGGAAGTAGCGCAGGGCTTCTTTTGGGAGCTGGGGATCGTCGGTTTGCAGCAGGCTGGCGAAGGATTCTTGCAGGGGTGGCCCAATGCACCAATCCAGCGAGGCGTCTGGGGGATACGGCCGTTCCATCTTGGCCAGCGCATACCGGATTGATTCTGTAATGCCCACCTTCGGGTCGGTGAGCGTGCCGTCTAAGTCAAAAAGTAGGGTGGTGAAAGTCATGTTGCAAATTCCTTGAAAGCAAACAGCGGAACAGGCACGGCCGAATTCCACGGCCCGATAAACCAGCCTTTTGCGTGATTCTGATTGGGCGATTGATGGATCATTCATCCTCCTGTTTTGCCTGATTAGACCGGAAGCTGGGCAAATGTCAAAAAGGTGCCTAAAAGCCTATCGTTTTTGCTGCAAAAAGCCTATAATTTCACGTTTTGCAAACATATTTGTGAGTGTGATTATGACTGCATTGAGTCGTGTATGGACGAAACGGCCGTTGCCCACTGAGCACCGCGCCAACTTTATTCATCTTTACTTAGATATTGCCTGGTACGGCGTGCTGAGCGGCAGCGCCATTGCTTTCATGGCCATTTTTGCCGCCCGGCAAGGAGCCAATGGCTTTCAGCTAGGTTTGCTCAACGCTGCCCCGGCGGTGGTGAATCTGGCCGTGACGCTGCCGGCCGGGCAATGGCTGCAAAGCCGCCCGATTAGCCGGGCTGTTTTTTGGATGTCCTTCTGGCACAGGCTGGTTTATTTGCCGCTGATTTTTGTGCCAATGATTGGCAGCGCCCACTTCCAGATTTGGGCATTGCTTGGCCTGGTCTTGCTGATGAGCCTGCCGGGCACCGTGTTGGCGGTTGGCTTTAATGCCGTGTTTGCCTCGGCTGTGCCGCCGGAGTGGCGCAGCCACGTTACCGGGCGGCGCAACGTGCTGCTGGCGGTGTGCTACATGGCTTCCTCGCTGGTGAGCGGCCAGCTGTTGGATTGGCTGGCCTTTCCGTTGGGCTATCAGGTGGTGTTTGGCATTGGGCTGGTGGGGGCGATGATGAGCAGCCTGCATTTGTGGTTTGTACGGCCGTTGCAAACAGGTGGCTACCAAAATGGCAAAAGCCTGGGAGATAATGCCCGTCCCGGCATGGTGCGCACCGTTGGGGACGGCACCTGGGCGGGCATTGGGCTTCGGTTTTTTACCCGGTTTCGCCAACGGCCGTTGCTGCGTTCACGGGTGCTCAGTGGGCCATTTGGCCCCATCGTTGGGCTGCTCTTTTTGTTCCATTTTGCCCAATACCTGGCCATTCCCATCTTTCCGCTTTACTGGGTAAATTATTTGCACCTCACAGATGCCGAAATTAGTCTGGGCAACGCTGTTTTTTACGCCACCGTGCTACTGGGGTCTACGCAGCTTACGCGGGTAACCAATCGCTTCCAGCACAAAGGGGTGCTGCTGTGGGGCATGGTAACCATGAGTTTGTACCCGGCGCTAACGGCCGTTACCCAAAACCTGACCCTGTTTCTCATCACCTCGGCCGTTGGCGGGCTGTCATGGTCGTTGGCGGGCGGGGCCATTGCCAACTATATGCTGGAGCGCATTCCAGAGGAGGAACGGCCGTCTCACCTGGCGTGGTATAACCTGGCGCTGAATGCGGCCGTTTTGCTCGGCTCAATGCTAGGCCCGCTGTTTGCCCAACAGGTGGGCCTGGCAATGGCCTTGGGCATTGCGGCCGTTTGCCGTTTGGGTGCGGCGTTAGCCGTACGCCGTTGGGGCTAAGCTAAGCGCTTCGCGCTGTAATTGAGTAATTGGGTAATTATGGATGTGTTGCCAATTACCTGATTACTCAATTACCAATTACTTGCTATGGGAGTACAAACTCCGCCACAACCGGCGCGTGGTCCGATTCGGGGAATTTGTCGTCGGTGCGGAACGCGCCAGACTCATCGTGCAGCACCTCGTTGTGAATTTCTGTGCCGCGATAGTAGGTAAGCAGTTGGCGCGTGGCCAAAATGTGGTCCAGCATCTCTTTTTTGCCCAAATGCAGCAGCGAAAAGCGGGACGTTTCCGGCACAGATTCCTCACAAGGAATCATGACGCGCTCGATGAGGCCCGTGTTGCCCGTCTCCTCAACTGGCCCCATGATGGCTTGCAGCGGAATTTCATTCACGTTGGCGTTAAAATCGCCACAGGCAACAATGTATTTTGGCTCGCCGCTCACATCCAATTTATCAAAAATGTCGTCAATGAGAATGCGCATTTCCAGCGCCTGCCCCACGCGCTTCATGGCAGAAATGAAGCTGCCTTCCGCCCAGCCCGCCATCGTGCGCCAGGTGTAGCCAAACTTCTGGTTGTCAATGTGAGACGGCCGTTTTGACTTCAAATGCACATTCAGCAGGTGCAGCATCCGGCCTGCGCCCAGATCAATTGTTACATACAAAATGGGGCGTTCCCAGTTAACGTCTTTTGCTTCGGTCTCGGCAGGAACGGCCGTTACTTTGCGGTAGCGGGGCTTGGGAGCATACGCATGCTTAATTTGCTGCACATCCCGAATGGGATAGCGGCTAACGACCACCAAATTGCGCTCGTTGTACGCCTCTCCCTTGGTGGTTTTGGTGTGGGCCGTGTAAAACCATTCGTACGGTGTTTCGGCCAGCAGCTGGCTGAGGGCGTCCAGCTTGCGCGGCTCACCGGGGAACTCTTGCCCGTGTACTTCCTGAAAGCAAATCACATCGGCCCGCAGGCGCAGCAGCTGCGGCCGCAGCACGGCAATTCGCTCAGACAGAGACGGCCGTTCCTTCTCCTTATCATCCAAATTTTCCACATTAAAAGTTGCAATTCGTAATGGTGTTGCCACAGGAAACTCCTTTATTCATCAGGTCGATTGAAACTGCTCTCACAGTATAAGTGAAGCGGATGCCAGACTCAACCAATTTAGGCGCTGTATCAATAAACGAACTCCAGACCGGAAATTCCGTCTTCACTTCGTTTAAGCAAGTAATGGAATCTGTATTGTGTATTTATAACCAAAAGTAGAGGGAAAAATGACAAACAACCGATCAAATCAAGGGGGGTGTGCCGGTTGGTTTAAGTGGATTGTGGGATCGTTCATTGCCTTGCTTGGTGCCAGTGGTGGGCTTGCTGCCTGGTTCGGCGTGTTCCGTTCGGCGGAGCCACCGCCTGCGCCCCAGCCAATTGTGATCACGGTCAATCCAGGTGGCGAAGGGTCGGCAGCCGCGCCAGCCGTTGTAGAGCTGCCGGATGATGTGTTTGTACCGCAATTCGTGCCTACGCCCTTGCCCATTGTCAACGAGCCCAATTCAAATCGGCCGTCTGAGCAAGATGTGGCAAATTTCTTGTATGAAGCGGTTTTGGCAGAAACGGCCGCTTATCTTTATCTAGATAGCAGCTATATTTCCTGGTATTTTGCGGGCGCTCCGCTAACTTACATGGAAAGCGAGATTGCTGATCTGATCACAAACGGCGTGATTGTGGCCAAGTATTATGACGAAACCCAAAGCTATATTTACGACATTCACTACATTGATGAGTATCGCATTGAAGTGGATAGCTGCGAGGTTTGGTCGCAAGAAATGTACAGCGTATGGGACAGCAGCTTTTTGGGCAGCGATGGGCCAAGTTTGTACCCGCAAACCATCGTCATTGAGCAGTTTACCGACGGTTGGTACATCACCGATGCTTTGTTTTATGATGTGCCCGCGTTTTGCAATTAGCACAAAATTTGCTAACAAACGGTGAGCCATCTGCCTGGCATCAAGACGGCAACGCCGCCTCACGGCACATTTACCCATTCACTCACCAACGGCTCCAGTGCCTCGCCGAAGTCGCCGCGCAGGTTAAAGCTGGCGTTATTGTTAAACGTCTCCTCATCGCGGCATTCGCGAGGCACTGCTTTCACCGTGCCTTCATCAACTAATTCGGCCGTTTGGGTGGCAATCAGCCGGTAATCGGCCACCAGCGAGAGGCGGGTAATGGTTGCCTCGCCCGCCTCTTCTTCCAACGTATAATCACACGTTTCTGTCACCACTTCTTCCACATTTTCCAGGCAGATGATTAATTCCGCTTTTTCTAAAATGGCTGGCTGGAAGCCCCAACCCGTGGAGACAAAAATATATTCGCTGCCGCCCAAATGCTGCACAATGGCGGCGGGATGAACGCCTGGATTGCTGGGATTAAATTCGGCCGTTTCTGGCACTGGTTCGCCATCACAGGCCGCTTTTAAGCCAGCCAAACTGCGTGTCTCGCCGCCAGGGCCGCTGCTTTCGCTGAACCCATCATAAACATAGCCAAAAATGACAATGCCCACGCAGCACAAAGTCGCCAAACCCAGCACGCCACCTACAATCATTAAAATCCGTCTGTTTTGCATAAAATCCTCCTGCTTTCAAGCTGGTGAAACCATTCCGAAAATATATTTTGAGACCAGGCTCTTAAAAGTTTTCAGAGAAAAGTTGCTGTCATTGTAGAAAAATGGCGATCAATAAACGATCCAAAAATGGTAGAACATCCGTTTCGTGATACAATTCTGGAAAGAAAACAACTCTTGCACAAAAGGATTTTCATGTCGAAAAACCAGCTTGTTCTCATAGATGGCCACGCCCTGGCCTACCGCATGTTTTTTGCCTTGCCGCTGGAAGCCTTCACCACCAAAAGCGGCGAGCCTACCAACGCCACCTTCGGTTTTATCCGCACCGTGCTAGACTGGATATTGGCCGACAATCCCCCCCAATATTTTGCCGTTAGCTTTGATCTGGGCCGCACTTTCCGCGACGATATGTTTGAGGAATACAAAGGCACTCGTGAAAAAATGCCCGATGAGCTGCGCCTGCAAATTGAGCGCATCAAAGAGGTCATCAAAACGCTCAATATTCCCATCCTGGAGCTGGAAGGGTTTGAAGCCGATGATGTGCTGGGCACAATTGCGCGGCAGGCAAAGCCGCTGGGCGTGCCGGTACACATCATTACCGGGGACCGGGATTTGCTGCAACTGGTTGATGAAAATACGCATGTGGAGCTGCCAGCACGGGGCAGCCGTCCCCCAGAAATATTTGATGAACAAGGCGTAATTGGGGCCTTTGGCGTGAGACCTGATCAGGTTGTAGATTACAAGGCGCTGGTGGGCGACACCAGTGATAATATTCCCGGGGTGAAGGGCGTTGGGGCTAAAACGGCCGCAAAACTCCTGAACCAATATGAAACCCTGGACGCCATCTATGAAAACGTCGCTTCGATTAAGGGCGCGATGGGCAAAAAGATCGCCGAGGGCAAAGAAAGCGCTTATTTAAGCCAGAAGCTGGCCCAAATTGTCACCGATGCACCCATTCAGCTAGATTTGGACGCTTGCGTGGCGCATGACTTTGACCCCAATCCCGTGCTAGACATCTTCCGCGAGCTGGAATTTCGCTCCCTCACCAACATTTTGGTCGAGGGCTTGGGCGAGCAAGCCAATATTGAGGAACCAGAATCATTGGCCAAGCCAACCGAAACCGTCATTGTGCGCACGCCAGCGCAGCTGGACGATCTGGTGGCCAAGCTGAATGCCGCCAGCCTCATCTCTTTTGATGTGGAAACCACTGGCCTGGACAAAACAACGGCCGAATTAGTCGGTATCTGCATCGCGGTGAAGTCGCCGGTAGGCTACTACATCCCTGTGGGGCATCTGGCCAATGAGGCGCAAAGCAGCAGCGGGCAAATGTCGCTTTTTGCTGGGGAACCAGAACTGGCCGAAGGACAATTGCCTCTGCAAACCGTGCTGGACGCGCTGCGCCAGCCATTCACCAACCCCAAAATTGGCAAAGTGGCCCACAATGCCAAATACGATTACACAATTCTGGATCGCTACGGCCTGCGCGTGACGCCCATCACCTTTGATACGATGATTGCGGAATGGCTCACCGACCCGGCAACCAAACACAAAGGGCTTAAAGATTTGTCGCGCCATCGCCTGGGTGCGGAAATGACAGAAATTGAGCTGCTCATTGGCAAGGGCAAAGCGCAAAAAACATTTGCCGAAGTGCCCATTGAAGACGCCGCTCCCTACGGCGCAGCCGATGCCGACATGACGCTGCGGCTGGTATCGCCGCTCAAAAAAGAGATTAAAGAGAAAAGCCTGGAAAAAATCCTGGATTTAGAAATGCCGCTCATTCCGGTGCTTTCGGCCATGGAGCAAGAAGGCATTGGCGTCGATTTGGATTTCTTCCGGCAGATGTCGCAGGATTTGGAGGCGCGTTTGCGACAGCTAGAAGCCCAGATTCATGAGATTGCTGGAGAGCCGTTCAACATCAACTCGACCCAGCAAATGAGTGATATTTTGTTTAAGAAGCTGGGTTATTCAGTTGAAGGGTTGAAGAAGACGCGCAGCGGGTATTACTCTACTGCGGCAAACGTGCTGGAAAGTTTGAAAGCGACTGAGCAAGAGAAAAAAACGGGGATGATTACGGCTATTTTGGAGTATCGTGAACTGGGTAAATTGAAGAGCACGTATGTGGATGCCCTGCCGGAGTTGGTGAATGAGGCAGACGGCCGTATTCATACCAGCTTCAACCAGACCGGGGCCATCACCGGGCGGATCGCCAGCAGCAACCCAAACCTGCAAAATATCCCCATCCGCAGCGAGGTGGGGCAGCAAATTCGGCGGGGGTTTGTGGCCAAGCCAGGGCACATCTTTCTGGCGGCTGACTACTCCCAGGTGGAGCTGCGCATTCTGGCCCACATTTGCCAGGATGAAGCGTTGCTAGAAGCGTTCCACCAAAACCAGGACATTCACCGCACCACGGCAGCGGCCGTTTACAGCATTGGCCTGGACGACGTGACCTACAACCAGCGCCGCTTTGCCAAAGCCGTCAACTTTGGCCTCATTTACGGCATGGGCGCTTTCCGCCTGGCCCGCGATTCTGATCTGACCCTGGCCGAAGCCGAAAATTACATCAAAGATTATTTTGACCGCTTCCCTGGTATTCAAAAATATCTGGATGAGACCAAGCAAAAAGCACGAGATGATGGCTACGTAGAGACACTTTTGGGGCGGCGGCGCTACTTCCCCGTTTTCAAGATGCCTTCCAGCGGCAGCAATGTGCAGGCGCGGCTGCGGGCTGAGCGCGAAGCAATCAACCACCCCATTCAGGGAACGGCCGCAGACATTGTAAAAATCGCCATGCTCAATTTACATGAGAAGCTGGCCAGCTACAAAGCCAAAATGCTGCTGCAAGTGCATGATGAGCTGTTGCTCGAAGTGCCGGAAGCTGAGCTAGAGACCATGCGAGAGCTCGTTGTTAACACCATGTCTGGCGCATTTAGCCTGGATGTCCCCTTGAAAGTAGATGCCAGCACGGGGTATAACTGGTTGGAACTAAAAGATTAATAATTAGAGATTAGAAATTGGAGATTGGGGATTAAAAAACCAATCTCCGTTCTCAAAATAAAAGCAATGACAAACGAAACAGATCAACTTCCTAGACGCGGCAATCGCTTTTCCCAAGCGGTTGCCGCGTTTTTTTTCAAAGTAACGGGCTGGACAGTGGCGGGATCACTGCCCAACTTGCCCAAGATGATTGTGATAGGTGCGCCGCACACAACCAACTGGGATTTCCCGCTGGCAATGACCCTGATTTTTTATTTGGGGGTTCGCTTAAACTGGATGGCCAAAAAGGAGTTTTTTGTGAAGCCCATTTCCTACCTCTGGGATTGGTTGGGTGGCGTGCCGGTCGATCGCAAAGCTGCCAGCGGCATGGTGGGCCAGACGGTTGAGGTGATTCAGCAGCGGGCTAAAATTGTATTGGCCATTGCCCCAGAAGGGACGCGCAGCAAGGTGGTGCGTTGGCGCACTGGCTTTTACCATATTGCCCACAATGCCAATATTCCCATCGTGCCGGTGTTGGTGGATTACGGCCGTAAAACCCTCACCATCACCGAACCCTTTACGCCTACTGGAGATGTTGACGCCGATTTGCCATTATTGCAGGCTCGCTATCAGGGCATTACCGGGAAAAACAAAGACCAATTTTAGCTCCATGAAACAACCCACCCATTCTGCCAAACAGAATCCGCTTAACTTGCCCGTTTTAGGCGATGCGCTGCCCCGCTGGGGGGGTGGTTTTAGCCGCACAATGGCCAGAGGCATTCTGCGTTTGCTGGGCTGGCGCTTTGCTGGCAGCGTGCCAAACCTGCCAAAAATGGTGCTCATTGGCGCACCGCACACCTCCAACTGGGATTTTCCCCTGGCAATGGTGCTGTTGTTTGCCTTGCAGGTGCGCGTCTACTGGTTGGGCAAGCACACTTTTGTGAATGGGCCGCTTAAGCCGCTGCTTCTTTGGCTGGGCGGCGTGCCTGTGGATAGGCGGGCTGCTTTTGGCGTGGTGGGGCAAACGGTTGAGCAGTTTCGGCAGCGCGACCAATTTTTGCTGGGCCTGGCTCCAGAGGGTACGCGCAGTTTTGTGCCCCGCTGGAAGATGGGTTTCTTTTACATTGCTCAGGCAACCCATGTGCCCATTTTGCCAGTGGCTTTGGATTACGGCCGTAAAACCATTGCCCTTGGTGATCCTATTTGGCCAGAAGTGGGGGAAACGGCCGTTTTAACCCAACTGCGTGCCTTTTATAAAGGGGTTCAGGGCAAGTACCCAGAGCAATTTTCGGTAGAAAGTATTCGGCCCAGCTTTAGAGAAGGGTGAAAATCGGCGTAAACGATTTTGATCTTGCCAGTTCGTGATACAATCCCCTGTTTCCATTTGAAAACGACGATATTTGCTGCCGGAACGGCCGTATAGCTGTTCCGGCCTTTTTGTGAAAAAGACCAGACAGGTTTGCCTGAGTCCCATGAAAAATAGAACCAGAAGGAGAACGAAGTGAAAACCAACCTAACCCATGCCCAAAAATGGCCCCGATTCCTGATATGGGCTGTTCTGCTTGGCCTGCTAGTGGCCGCCTGCGGCCCGGCCGCACCCCAAGACGCCGTTACAGATGCTGCCGATGCCTCCAGCGAAGAAGGCGAAAGCGACGTGGCCAACACAGTCGCTGGCTCCCAGGTTACGGCATCTGGCCTGGAGTATATTGAAATTGAAGCGGGCACCGGCCCACGGGCACAGCCAGGTGATCTGGTAAGCGTACACTACACCGGCACCCTGGAAGATGGCACCGAATTCGACAGCTCCAGTGGCGGCGATCCATTTCCTTTTGTCCTGGGCGAAGGCCGCGTTATTCGCGGCTGGGATGAAGGCATTGCCCTCATGAACGTGGGCGGCAAAGCCCAACTGATTATCCCGCCAGACCTGGGCTATGGGGATACGGATTATGGGCCAATTCCTGGTGGGTCTACCCTTTATTTTGATGTGGAGCTTGTTTCTTCTGAACCAGCCCCGACGCCAGTCATTCCACCCACGGCCGAACCACCAACGGCCGTAAATCCCGACGACTTCACCACCACAGACAGCGGATTGCAATATGCCTTTTTAGAAGAAGGTGACGGAGAAACGCCAGAACTTGGCGAAGTGGCCTCCGTGAGCTTTGCTGGCTGGCTAGAAGACGGCACAAAATTTGCCGATTCTCAAGATGGCGTGCCGCTGGACTTTATTGTGGGCGAAGAGCAGATTTTACCCGGCTGGGATGAGATGGTTCTGCTCATGCAAGTTGGTGATGTGGTGCAATTCATTTTGCCGCCAGAATTGGGCCTGGGTGAAGAAGGCGCACCCAATGGGGTCATTCCCCCCAACGCCACCCTTATTTTTGAGATGGAGTTGGTAACCATTTCTCCACCGCCCCCAACGCCAACGCCAGCCCCACCGCCAACCAGCATCGAGGAGTCGGACTACATTGTTACCGACACAGGCTTGAAGTTCTTCATGATCACCGAAGGCTCAGGCGAGCTGATTGAGGCTGGTGACCAGGTTACGCTGCATTACACCATGTGGGACGAAGAGGGTAATCAGTTAGAAACCTCATTTGATTTTGGGCAGCCAGTTCCAATTATTGCGGGCGCTGGGCAAGCTGGCCCTGGTTGGGATGAAGCCCTGCTCATGATGAGCTCCAGCGGCAAAGCACAATTTGTGTTAACCCCGGAGCTGGCTTACGGCGAGCAGGCGGCCAATGCGCCAACCGAAGGCAATCTGATTTTTGAAATTGAAATTGTAGACGTTGTAAAAGCGGAGACTGAATAATGAAAACGGATAGTGGTTTGCAATACATTGAAACAGAAGCCGGAACTGGCAAATCTCCTAAGCGTGGGGATCGCGTGGCGGTGCATTACGTAGGCCGTTTGGAAAGCGGCAAGGAGTTTGATAACTCTGTAAAGCGTGGCCAGCCGATTGAGTTTTTGCTGGGCACCGGGCAGGTGATTCCTGGCTGGGATGAAGGCATTGGCTTGATGAAAGTGGGGGGCAAAGCGACCCTCATCATTCCGCCTGATTTGGGCTATGGCACCAGAGGTGCAGGCGGGGTGATTCCCCCGAATGCCACCCTCGTTTTTGATGTTGAGCTGGTGGATGTGAAGTAAGCTGTTCAACCAAAGTGGCAAGGCCCCAGGGCTTTGCCACTTTTTTGTTGGGTTCAAACAATGGCACAAGAACGACTGCGCGAGCTGGCGGCTTTATTCTTTCGGTTGGGGGTGACGGCGTTTGGTGGCCCGGCGGCACACATCGGCATGATGGAGGATGAGGTGGTGGCGCGGCGCGGCTGGCTAAGTCGGCAGCACTTTCTGGATTTGGTGGGGGCGACCAGTTTGATTCCGGGGCCAAACTCCACAGAAATGACAATGCACATTGGCTACGAGCGGGCTGGTTGGCGCGGGTTGGCGGTGGCTGGTTCGCTGTTTATTTTGCCTGCGGCCGTTTTAACCGGAGTTTTGGCCTGGCTGTACGTAGAATTTGGATCGTTGCCTGCGGTGGAGCCGCTGCTGGTGGGCATTAAACCGGCGGTGATTGGCATTATTGTAACGGCCGTTTACCGGCTGCTGCCCAAAGCGGTGAAAAACTGGCAGTTGGCGCTGATTGGGCTGGGGGTTTTAGCTGCTGCCTTCCTGGGCGTCGATGAGGTGGTGGCGCTGCTGGTTGGTGGCGTGCTTGGGGCGCTGCTGCTGCGGGCGGTGGCTGCTTCGGCCGCACTGCTGCTTTTGCCCTTGCCCGTCGGCAGCTTGCGCCTGTTCATGCAGCCAGAGGGGGAAACGGCCGTTTCCCTGTGGAGCCTGGGCGCGTTTTTCCTGAAAATTGGGGCCATTTTGTACGGCAGCGGCTATGTTCTGATTGCCTACCTGGAAGGCGGCCTGGTGGACCAGCTGGGCTGGCTGACGCAAGCAGAACTGCTAGATGCCATTGCCATTGGCCAGTTTACGCCCGGGCCGGTGCTGACAACGGCCACGTTTGTCGGCTACCTCATCGCCGGGGTGCCGGGAGCAGTTGTGGCTACGCTGGGCATCTTTTTGCCCTCTTTCCTGTTTGTCCTGGCGCTCAACCCCCTTATCCCCAAGATGCGGCAGTCGGTGTGGCTGTCGGCGTTTTTGGATGCGGTGAATGTAGCGGCCGTTGGGCTGATGGTGGCCGTGCTGATCAACCTGGGGCGGCAAACGTTTGTGAATTGGCAGGGCGTGGTTATTGCTCTGCTGGCGCTGGTGGCCTCGGTTCGGTTTAAGGTGAATTCTGCCTGGATTGTGCTGGGTGGGGCAGTGCTGGGGTATTTGTTGTCGTTGGTTGGGTGAGATAAGGCTCAAAGAGTTCGCAGATTGCCCAGACTTTGTTGTGGTCAAAAGCAGGTTACACAGAGTTTCACAGAAGGAGCTAAGAGAAATCTTTTTATAACATTTTTCATGAACTCCTTTTTTAGGGGCTAAAGATTTCCAGGGTGGGGAAGGTATAAACGGCCGTTTCCCCAAAGTTCTCGCCAAAAAGCCCCAGCCTTCGCGTAGGCATCGTTGCAATTCCTTGCCACAGCAGCTCCCGATTAATCCATACCGTTACATTTTCCCCGCGCACATCAAGCCAAATTTCGTTGGTGGCTCCTTCCATTTGAACATGCGGCCAGGGCTGCCAGGGCATGATTGCCTCATTTGCCTGCTGTACCAAAACGTACCCCAGAGGCGAGACCGCCACCACAAGCTCACCCAGCGCCAGTCCAGCGCCGCTGTCTAAACTGCCAGATTGATAAACGGCCGTTCCCCTTACCGAAAAATCCCCTTCAGGCAGCAGCTCATCCAGCCAGACAATTGTTTGCCCCGGCTGGTCTACTGTGAGGCTGGTGGCGGGCAGGCTGGTTTGCCGCTGCCCCACAGGTTTGGGGTCAAATACCCCGCTGGCGATGAGAATGATGAGGAAAACGGCCGTTGCCAGCAAATAGGCCAGCGCACCGCGCAATGATAATTTCATGGGGGAAGTTTAGGGGGAATATAAAAGAGAGACAAGCAGAGTTAACCCTGTTTGTCTCTCTTTCGGAGGAGGAGAATCACAAAATTTACACGAGGTTTTCTAAAGAATGGGACACTCGATTCCAGAGCAGCTCCTTCTTGAAATTGGCAACCGTCGTGTTTTTGTCGATAAGTAGATATTCAATGCCCGCCATCTCCGCAAAATCTTCCATGTGTTCGGCCGTGAGTGACAGGCTAAAGCCGGTGTGGTGTGCGCCCCCGGCCAAAATCCAGGCGGCGGCAGCCACCTTCAGGTTGGGTTGGGGAACCCACAGGGCGCGGGCAACCGGCAGCTTGGGCAGCGGCTCATCGGTTGGCACCACATCCACCGCATTAACAATCAGGCGGAAGCGACTGCCTAAATCAATGATGGAGGCGTTGATGGCTGGCCCCGTTTGCGAATCGAAGACCAGCCGAACCGGGTCTTCTTTGCCGCCAATGCCCAGCGGATGAATTTCTAAAGAGGGCTTGCCGCTGGCAATGCTGGGGCAAATTTCCAGCATGTGTGCCCCCAGCACTTTGTCGCCGGAGGGGCTAAAGTGATAGGTGTAATCTTCCATGAAGGAGGTGCCGCCTTCGAGTCCGGCGCTCATCACCTTCATAGCCCGGAGGAGTGCGGCCGTTTTCCAATCTCCCTCAGCACCGAAGCCGTAGCCGTCGGCCATGAGGCGCTGGCTGGCCACGCCGGGCAGCTGCTTAAGGCCGTGCAAATCTTCAAAGGTGTCTGTGAATCCTTTGAATCCACCGGCTTCCAAAAAGGCGCGCATCCCCAGCTCAATGCGGGCAGCATCACGCAGGGCTTGCCGCTGGCTGCCGTCCTTTTGCAGGGTGGGGGCCAGGCTGTATGCTTGCTCGTAAATGGCGATGAGGTCGGTTACGGCCGTTTCCGTCATGCCATCCACATAGGCCACCAAATCACCCACGCCAAACCCGTTCACCGAGTAGCCAAACTGTAGCTGGGCCGATACTTTATTGCCTTCAGTTACGGCCACCTCGCGCATGTTGTCGCCAAAACGGGCAAATTTGGCACCCTGGGCATCGTGCCAGGCCGCCGCCGCCCGCTGCCAAACGGCCAGCCGCTCCAGCACCTCGGCATCCTGCCAATGGCCCACCACCACCTTACGCGCCAGCTTCAGCCGTGAGCCAATAAAGCCAAACTCCCGCCCGCCGTGCGCCGTCTGGTTCAGGTTCATGAAATCCATGTCGATGGTGGCCCAGGGAATTTCGGCATTGAACTGGGTGTGGAACTGGACAAACGGTTTTTGCAGGGCGCTCAGTCCGGCAATCCACATTTTGGCGGGGGAAAAGGTGTGCATCCAGCAGATGAGGCCGATGCAGTTGGGGGCGCTGTTGGCGGCCTGGCAGACGTTGTACACTTCTTCTGGGGTGGTCACAATGGGTTTAAACACCACGTTGACCGGCAATTTTTGTGAATCGTTAAGCGCCTGGGCAATGATACGGCCGTGTGCCGCCACTTGCTCCAAAGCCTCCGGGCCATACAAATGCTGGCTGCCCACGACAAACCATGCCTCCATTGGCATGAAAATATCTGCATTCATTTCGTTATCCTTATTGGTGGTAAGTGGCAAGTGGCGATTCTTGAGAAACTTGCAACTTGCTACTTGCAAACTTGCAATATTTACTTAATAGGTATCCGAACATTCGCCACAGAGTTCACAGAGATTTTTGAGTTTAGGTTCAAAGCCTCTGATTCTCTTTTTCCTCTGTGGCTTTTTTGGATAGATTCTTATTGCCCGTACACGTTTTGATACCGGTCGTACAGTTTGTCGATGTCGCTGGGGGCAATGGTTAGCGGATTGCCCATCAGCAGCGAGGCCCAGGCGATGGCGGCGTTGTCTTCGGTCATAACGGCCGCTTTCACCGCTTTTTCGGCAGTGGGGCCAATGGTAAAGACACCATGACTTTGCAGCAGGCAAGCGGGGCTGCGGCTGCCCGCCAGCGTGTCTACCACAACCTGGCCAATTTCTTCCCCGCCAATCAGGGCGAAACCGCCACAGGGAATCTCGCCGCCAAATTCGTCGCCCATAGCGGTGGTGATGCAGGGAATGGAACGGCCGTGTGTGGCAAAGGCCGTAGCGTAGCGCGAATGGGTATGGACGATGCCGTTCACCTGGGGCATGTGGCGGTAAATAAAGCAGTGCGAAGCCGTGTCCGACGACGCTTTGTAGCTGCCCTCCACAATTTGTCCATCCAGATCAACCACGACCATGTTTTCTGGTGTCAGGTCTGGGAACTTGATGCCGCTGGGTTTAATCACCACCAGGTTGGTTTCCGGGTCGCGGGCGCTGATGTTGCCGCTTGTCCAGGCTACCAGATTGTTGTTGGGCAGTTCTGCGTGCAGCGCACAAACCGTTTGGCGCAGGGTTTCTAGCATGGTTTCCTCGCGATTAGGTCAGGTTACGCAGCTGCTTTGGTAGAAACCCTAACGGTTTTTGCAAAGTCAGCCCCATTTTCCAACGGTGATGTAAACCCTTAGGGTTTGCGGTGCGTAACATCAATGATTAGGTCAGGGCGGTAACGGCCGTTTGCTCAATAACCAGACCCTTCTTGTACCGCTCCATAAAGGTGGCAAAGCCAGCCACATCAGCAGGATCAGGCGCAATGGTGGTGCCATTTTCCCCAGCAAATACCCTGCTAGAGAGATACGCTTCTAAAGGCTCATCCCCCGTTTTGTAGCGCATATAAGCGGCCAGCAAGGCAATGCCCCACGCGCCACCCTCGCCAGCAGTCTCCATCACCGAAACAGGCACGTTCATAGCCGCCGCCATCATCTTTTGGCCCACCTCTTTGGTCTTGAAGAAGCCCCCATGCCCCAAAATCTGGTCAATCTCGACGTGCTCCTGCTCAAAAAGAATGTTCAGGCCAATCTTTAACGCTCCCAGCGACGAGAAAAGATGAACCCGCATAAAGTTGGCCAGCGTAAAGCGGCTTTCCGGGGTGCGCACAAACAGGGGACGCCCTTCTTCCAGGTGGGTAATATGTTCGCCAGAGAGGTAATTGTAGGCCAGCAGTCCGCCGCCATCGGCATCGGCCGTCAGCGCCTGCTGGTACAGCATCTCAAACAGCCGGGACTGATCAATCTCGACCCCCAGCGCGTCGCTAAATTCGCGGAACAGCCCCACCCAGGCGTTGAGGTCAGAGGTGCAGTTGTTGCTGTGTACCATCGCCACAGGCTTGCCCGTCGGCGTGGTCACCATGTCAATTTCGGCATACAGTTTCGACAGCGCCTTTTCCAAAACAATCATGGCAAAGACAGAGGTGCCTGCAGAAACATTACCCGTGCGGACGGCCACACTGTTGGTGGCCACCATGCCCGTGCCTGCATCCCCTTCGGGTGGGCAGAGCGGAATGCCTGCCTGTAGCTGTCCCGTTGGGTCCAGCAGTTTGGCCCCTTCCTCTGTTAAGGTTCCGGCCGCCTCGCCAGCCACAAGCACCTTGGGCAAAATATCCTGAACCTGCCAGGTAATATTTTTGGCTTTCAGCCGTTCATTAAACAGCCCCAGCAGCTTTGCGTCATAATCGTTCATTTGGCTGTCGATGGGGAACATGCCGGATGCTTCACCAATGCCCAACACCTTTTCCCCTGTCAATTTCCAGTGGACGTAGCCTGCCAGCGTGGTCAGGTAGCTGATTTGGGGCACATGGGGTTCTTGGTTGAGCAGGGCCTGGTACAGGTGGGCCACGCTCCAGCGTTGGGGAATGTTAAATTGGAACAACTCGGTGAGCTCTGCGGCGGCCTGGCCGGTAATGGTGTTGCGCCAGGTGCGGAACGGTGCCAGCTGATGATTCTCTTTGTCAAAGGGGATGTAGCCGTGCATCATGCCGCTGAAGCCAATAGCTCCAATTTTCTGGAGTTGGAGATTGTGGCTGTGCAGAACTTGCTGAGCTAGCTTTTGGTAGCTTTCCTGCAAACCCGTCCACACGTCATCCAGGCTGTAGGTCCAGATGCCATTTTCGTAGCGGTTTTCCCACTCATGGCTGCCGGAGGCGATGGGCGTATGGTCTTGGCCGATGAGCACGGCTTTGATGCGGGTGGAGCCAAACTCGATGCCCAGAACGGTCTTGCCATCATCAATTGATCTGCGGATTTTGTCTAGACTCATCTTACTTCTCCAGAAATCCTTTGCTTAACGAAGCGAGCCAGGTTATTTTTACCCCTTATTCTTGTTGTAGACGTCGAAGAAAACGGCCGCAAGCAAAACCAGCCCCTTAATCACCTGCTGCCACTCAATACCAATGCCCAAAATTGACATCCCGTTGTTCATCACACCCATCACAAACGCGCCAATAACCGCGCCAATGATGGTGCCAACCCCGCCAGACATTGAAGCCCCACCAATAAAGCAAGCGGCGATCACGTCCAGCTCAAACGCATTACCCGCCTTTGGCGTAGCCACGTTAAGCCGCGCCGCAAAAACCAGCCCCGCCAGCGCCGAGAGAATGCCCAAGTTGACAAAGGTGTAAAAAGTTAACCGTTCTGTGTTGACCCCAGACAGCTTTGCCGCCTTTTCATTCCCCCCTATGGCAAAAATGCGCCGCCCTAATGTGGTTTGGTTGGCCACAAAAGTGTAGGCCACAATTAAAATGAACAGCACAACCAGCACGTTAGGCAATCCTTTATAAGACGCCATCAGGTAAGACAGGTACATAATTGCCCCGGTCAGAACTGCATTTTTCAAGATGAAGAGCGACATTGGCGAGGTGTTTAGTTGGTACTGCTGCTGCTTACGTCTGGATCGAATATCGGCATAAATGAGCGCTGCCGAGACCAGAGCACCCACCAGCAGCGAGGTGACGTTCATCGTTTCGCTGCCAAAAACATCCGTAATAAACCCGGTGCTTAGCTTTTGGAATCCAGTGGGGAATGGCCCAATAGATTGCCCTTCCAGCAAAGCCAGCGTCAGACCTCTAAACACCAACATACCGGCCAGCGTCACAATAAACGAGGGGATTTTTTGATAGGCCACCCAGTAACCCTGCGCTGCGCCAATGATGGCTCCCAGGAACAGGCAGGCGATGATGGTGACGATAAAGTTCATATTGTACGAAACCGTCATCACCGCGGCCGAAGCCCCAACAAAGGCAACGATGGATCCCACAGACAGATCAATGTGTCCGGCAACAATTAGCAGCAACATGCCAATGGCCATGATGACTATGTAGCTGTTTTGCAGGATCAGGTTGGTCAGGTTGACGGGCTTCATCAAGATACCGTCGGTCATGACCTGGAAAAAGATCATAATGGCGATCAGGGCCACCAACATGCCATATTGGCGAATGTTTTCCCTTAAAATTTTTGAGAGTCCAGCCAAAGGGCTGCTTTCGGTAACCAATTGATCTGGTGTAATGTCACTCATGATGCAATTTTCTCCTGTTGGCGCATAATGCTCTGCATAATCTTTTCCTGCGAGGCTTCCGCTTTTGGCATTTCCCCAACGATACGTCCTTCGTTCATCACATAAATGCGATCACAAACCCCGATAATTTCTGGTAACTCAGATGAGATAAGAATAATGCCTTTGCCTTCATCGGCTAATTGATTGATGATGGTATAAATTTCATATTTTGCGCCAACATCTATGCCTCGGGTTGGTTCATCCAGGATCAGTACGTCTGGATTGGCAAATAACCATTTGCTCAAAACTACTTTTTGCTGGTTTCCCCCGGACAGATTCACGGTTTTCTGTAAGATGCTGGAACATTTAATGCTGAGTTTGTCGCGGTATTCGCGGGCGACGGACAAGGTCTTGGGCTGGTTGATGACAAAACGGTCGGCCACGCCTTCCAGATTGGCCAGGGAAATATTGTTTTTAACGTCGTCGATGAGAATGAGGCCATAATTTTTGCGATCTTCGGTGACGTAAGCCAGGCCGTTGGCAATTGCTTTGTTGATGGAGCTGATGTCGATCTCACGGCCGTATTTATAAATCTTCCCCGTGATGTGCCTGCCATATGAATGGCCAAAAACACTCATCGCCAGTTCGGTACGACCGGCCCCCATCAAACCCGCAATCCCCACAACCTCACCCCGCTTAACGTGGAGGTTTACATTATGCACCATTTTGCGGTCGTCATGCAGCGGATGGTACACATTCCAATCCTTGACCTCAAAAATGACGTCGGAAATATTGGACTGGCGGACGGGATAGCGGTTGGTAATGTCACGACCCACCATGCCTTTAACAATGCGGTCTTCGGTAATCGTTTCCTGATGACAATCCAGCGTCTCTATGGTTGCGCCATCGCGCAAAATCGTAATGGAGTCAGCGACCTTGGACACTTCATTTAGCTTGTGGGAAATGAGAATGGAGGAGATGCCTTGCTGCTTAAAATCTAACAGCAAATTCAGCAAAGCGTTGCTGTCGCTTTCGTTCAGGCTAGAGGTTGGTTCATCCAGAATGAGGAGCTTCACTTCTTTGGACAGCGCTTTGGCAATTTCAACCAACTGTTGTTTGCCCACCCCTAGGTCTGTAATTAACGTCTCTGGCGCTTCATCCAGACCCACTTTCTTTAAGAGATTTTGGGTTTTGCCAATGGCTTCGTACCAATTGACAATGCCGTTCTTTTGGCACTCATTGCCCAAAAAAATGTTTTCGGTAATGGAGAGCAGGGGAACCAGCGCCAGCTCCTGGTGAATGATGACCAGACCGAGATTTTCACTGTCTCTGATGTCCCTAAAGCGGCACGCCTGGCCCTGATAAAAAATTTCGCCGCTGTAATCACCATGGGGATAAACACCGCTTAACACCTTCATCAGTGTCGATTTGCCCGCGCCGTTTTCGCCGACCAGGGCATGAATCTCACCCTGGCGCACGGTAAAATTCACGTTGTCTAGCGCTTTAACACCTGGAAATGTTTTTGTAATATTGCGCATTTCCAAAATAATGTCTGACATGGTTGTTCTCCCGGTATTGCGAAGTCGCAGACGACACTGATGGTGGATGTGGGTGTCCTGGCTGAAGTCAGGACACCCACATCTTTTAATTTACTTCACCGATGTTACGCACCGCAAACCCTAAGGGTTTACTCGATCTCTGGAAAATGGTGCTGACTTTGCAAAAACCCTTAGGGTTTCTACCAGAGTTGTTGCGTAACGTGAGTTACTTCAATTTTATTCGAATTGATCGGCCGTGTAGTAGCCAGTCTCGATAAGCGCTTCTTCCCAGTTGTTGATGTCAACACTGATGGGAACGAGCAGGTAGGAAGGCACAATTTTAACACCGTTTTCGTAGGTTTCGGTATCATTTACGGGCACTTCTTCACCGCTCAACAGGGCATCTACCATGGCGACGGTTTGCTTGGCCAACTCACGGGTGTCTTTGAAGACGGTGGAGGTTTGTTCGCCAGCCAGAATGGATTTTACGGAAGGAACTTCTGCATCTTGTCCGGTTACGACGGGCATTGGCAGGTCATCGCTGCCGTAGCCAACGCCTTTCAGGGAGGAGATGATGCCGATGCTCAGCCCATCGTAGGGAGAGAGTACAGCGTCAACACGTTCTTCGGTGTAGAAGGCGCTGAGCAGGTTTTCCATACGTGCCTGGGCGGTAGCACCGTCCCAACGCAGGGTGGAAACCTGGTCCATGCCCATTTGGCCACTTTGTACAACCAGTTGGCCGTTGTCGATGTAGGGCTGCAAGACGGACATAGCGCCATCGTAGAAGAAGTAGGCATTGTTGTCATCGGGGGAGCCACCAAACAGTTCGATGTTGAAGGGGCCATTGCCGTCGGCCAGACCCAGCGCGGTTTCGATGTAGCCAGCTTGCAGGACGCCTACCTGGAAGTTGTCAAAGGTGGCGTAGTAGTCTACGTTGGCGGAATCACGAATGAGGCGGTCGTAGGCGATGACTTTGATGCCCTGGTCTGCGGCTTGTTGCAGCACGTCTGAGAGGGTGGTGCCGTCAATGGCGGCGATAATCAGAACGTCTACGCCTTTGGTGACCATATTTTCAATTTGGGCTAACTGGTTGGGAATATCATCTTCGGCGTATTGCAGGTCTGTTTCATACCCTTGTTCTTCGAAGAATTGGACCATGGACTCGCCATCAGAAATCCAGCGGGTGGAGGACTTTGTAGGCATGGAGATGCCGATGGAGTAACCTTCGCCAGCGCTTTCTGTTGTGTCTTCGGTGGTCGTATCGGCCGTTGTCGCTTCGTTGCTGCTTTCTGTGGTTTCTTCTTCGGTTGAGTCTGAGGAACCGCAGGCAGTCATAACGAGCATAGCCAGGAGGGCAATCAACAGGAGAAACAGTTTTTTAGATTTCATTTTCTCTTCCTTTTTGTTTGGTGTTTTATGTTGCAATTCTTAGTTAATTCTTTCTTTATTGCTGCTGAGCGAATGTCAGAGCAGGGGTGAAGCTGGATATGGCAAACGTCTTATTCTCAGAGTCGCTTTGCTTTATTCCATATGCACTCCTTATTTGGCCAAAAATAAACGATGAGTCTACTTTTTCATACAAGATTCGGGGGGCTGCTCCGTCCTTGTTTGGGCTAATGTTATCGTTCCCGTTAACGTTAACATCTTATCATACATTTTTGCATCGTCAAGCACTTTTTGGGCAAAGTGTGTAAGTTTATTGGGGAATGTTGGGCGATTTTGCCCAAACGATTTTGTAAAATGGGGCTGAATCTGGTAGAAATATTCTAGATGCGGGTTAATTGACACCATTTTGCTGCTATGCTACACTGATTTTTGTTAACGATAACGGAGTGGGCTGTCCATTGATTGTTTACACATACGGGCAAACAAGTATGTATTGTTGGTCGTAGCAGTTTCTTACTGCGTCTTAAGTGCGCGGAAAGAATCCGCGGCTACTTTTGTTGAGGGAGAAGTAATGCACCATAAGCGGGTAACGATTAAAGAAGTGGCGGCTACCGCCGGGGTTTCTACGCAAACTGTGTCCCGAGTGGTCAATGGTCGGCCCGATGTTGCTTCTGAGACCAGGGCGCATGTGCAGAGCGTGATTGAGGAGCTGGGTTACCAGCCGAGCAAAATCGCACGCAGCCTGATTCGGGGGCAGAGTTATTCGCTGGGGGTGGTGAGTTCCAGCATTGGTTTGTATGGGCCTTCGTTGGTTTTGCAGGGGATTCAGGAAGCGGCCGTTGAGGAAGATTACTCGTTAATGCTGAATATTTTGCCGGATGCGCAGGTGTTTGATGCGGAAAAAACGCTGCGCGACATTTTGGCTTATCATGTTGACGGCATTTTGTGGGCCGTGCCGGAAATTGGGCAAAACCGGGATTTGATCCAGCAGGCGCTGCCAAATTTGCGGGTGCCGATTGTGTTTTTGAACGTGCAGCCACGGCCGAATTTGGTTACGGCCGTTATCGACAACAAACATGGTGGGCGCATTGCTACCAAACATCTCATTGAGCAAGGGCGACAGCATATTGGCGTTATTACCGGGCCGATGAACTGGTGGGAAGCGCGTCAGCGTGAGTTGGGTTGGCGTGAAGAGCTGGTGGCCAACGGCCGTTCCGTCGATGAAAGTTACATTGCCAACGGCGACTGGACCCCAATTAGCGGCGAGCGCTGCATCCGTATGCTGCTGGAATGGCATCCTGAAATGGACGCCGTGTTTGTATGCAACGACCAGATGGCCCTGGGAGCGATGAAAGTGGCCCGCCAGATGGGGCGGAATATTCCCGAAGATTTAGCCATTGTGGGGTATGACGACATTCCCGAATCCCCCTATTTTTCCCCCTCGCTCACCACCGTGCGCCAGGACGTGGCCGAGATGGGGCGGCAAGGCGTGAAGCTGCTGCTGGCCTTGCTCAACGACGGCGACGCGCCTTCGGCTGACTCCGTTGTGCTGCAACCGAACCTGATTGTGCGGGAGAGTTCGGTGACGGGGTGAGGGGGTGACAAGGTGAGGGGGTGACAGGGTGAGGGGGTGACAGGGTGACAAGGTGACAAGGTGAGGGGGTGACAAGGTGACAAGGTGAACTTGCCACTTTTCACTTTTCACTTTTCACTTATTACTTTTCACCTTTCACTTATTACTTTTCACTATTCACTATTCACTTATTACTTCTCACTTTCCACTTCTCACTTTCCCCTCCCCCCAGTAAACTTACCCCATGACCAAAGAAATTGAATACACACAACAAGATGGTATTGCCACGCTGCGGGTGAACCGGCCAGCGGCGCGGAATGCGCTGAACTGGGCGGCGCAGGAACAGTTTGCCGCAGCGGTGGCAGAAGTTGGAGGGGATACGGCCGTTCGCGTCCTCATCATCACCGGGGCGGGGGACAAAGCCTTTGTGTCCGGTGGCGATTTGAAGGAATTGAGCCAGCATCCAGAGCGCGAAGCGGGCGAGCGGCTAAACCGGGTAATGCGTGAGGCGTTGGTGCAGCTCACCCGGCTGCCCATCCCCGTGATTGCCGCCGTGAACGGCGATGCCTTTGGCGGTGGCTGCGAAATCCTCACCGCCTGCGATTTGCGCCTGGCCGCCAGCCGCGCCCGTTTTTGTTTTGCCCAGGTACGCAATGCGCTGTGTACCGGCTGGGGCGGCACGGGGCGGCTGGTAAACTTGCTGGGGCAGGCGCGGGCGCTGGATTTGCTGCTGACCTCGCGCATTTTTTCGGCTGAAGAAGCGCAGGCGATGGGATTTGTGCAGCAGGTGGTGGATGAGACGGTGGGGTTGGAAACGGCCGTTTCCCAATTGGCCCACACCCTCATCCAGCTCCCGAAACACGCCCTGGCGGCCAGCAAGCAGCTTGTTTACACCGCCAGCCAGCTCCCGGTGACGGCAACGAATGCGCTAGAAACGGAACTGTTTGTTGAGTTATGGTCTGAGCCAGATCATCTGGAAGCGTTGGCGGCGTTTCGGGAGAAACGACCGCCCAATTTTGGTCTGACGTAGGGGCGACCCGCCGGGTCGCCCTTACAGGTAACGGATAACGGACAACCCATCACGCCGGTTCAGGCACCGTCTCATCTTCCTCACGCGGCTCGCCGTTCATCTCCTCACGGGGCTGGTATGGACTGCGCGCCACTACCTCAAAGCCCCACTGCGCCAGATTGCGGTCTGGCTCGCCGTCGAACTCAATCAGCATCAGGTAGCTTAAGGCCAGACGCAGGTCGTTGTAAATTTGCTCGATGAGGGTTTCTTTACGGCCGTTTTCCTGCAAGCGACTATGGCGGGCAGAGTTCCGGCTTTGGCGCTGCTGCACCAGGTCATCACGCAAGGCAGTTACTGTTGCCAGGGGTGGCTGGGAAAACCGCTCCGCTTCAGGACGGCCGTTTTCCGCTTCAATATATTCATTCAGGCAGGCAATCATTTCAGACCGTTTCCGAGGCATCAAAATTTTACCCGCGCTGCGCCCCGTTTGGCGAACCATAAAGCCCCAGCCTTGCGCCAGCTCTGGCGTAGCCGCAAAATGACCCGTCAAAAGGTTACGAATCTGGCGCAGGGTGGCCCTGGCCGCCTGTTCACTTCGCTTGAGCGCTTCCGAAGCGGCGACCCGGGTTGCTTCCTGGTCGAAGGCAACATCTTGGGCCGTCAGGGCAGCGGGAACGGCCGTTGCCAGCCGAGCAGTAAACGGGGTGCGGTCAGCTTCTGGCAGCGTCGTTTCAAAAGCCAAAAACGCCTGCGCCAGCTCCAGAACCGCCTGCTTTTGGTCTGCACGGGGCAAATTGAGCCGCAGTGGTGAGCCGTTGTTAAACTGAATACGTAACATGGGTAACCATCCTTTGGGTTCGGTGGGCCTTTGCCAACAAAAGCCCCTGGCAAGCGCCGCCATTATTGGGTGGGCAGGTCTCAGACCAACCCCTACAGTCTGTGCAATTGATTGATTTTTTGAATTTGGGAGAAATCCCCCGGCGCTGGCAGCGCTTAAAACCGTTTTCTGAATTGGCAACCAGTCTAAAAAAGATTTTTTGGGATGAAAAGATGACTTTGGGGGGATAGATGCGGCTCTCAGCTTGGAGAACAGCCAAAAAATGGTGAAAAAAGAGACCGCAAAGCTGTGAGCAGGCCAGACCGCATGGTTTAAGCAAATATGACAAGCCACGATCTGGCGAATGACTTTGCCCAGGCTGTCTTCTGGCTTGGTGACGGGGTGGATTTTGGTGCAAACGGCCGTCTTGCATTCAAGACCTGATGCTTCACTGTTAGATCAAGGTGCTGTTAACTTCACGATCAAAGGTTCAATGCCAAACACACATTTTCTGAGCGCTTCAATAACGATTATGATTGCGTATAAAATTCAGCACCGCTGGAAGTAAAATGACGTTATCTATGATGTAAGCCATTGCCCGTACCATACCAAAATGCGGTTTGCTCAAAAGTCTTGCGACTCATTTCCATGCCGCTATAATCACCTGATTATAAATGATGTAAATGCCCAAACCGTGGCTTTTTGCAACTGCCAGCAAAACAGACAAAGTGAATCAATTCATGTCACAAGACCCAAACTATCAAAAATTGGAACAAACGTTGTGGGCCGCTGCCGACAAATTGCGCGGCCACCTGGATGCAGCCGAATATAAACACGTTGTCCTCGGCCTGATTTTTCTCAAGTACATTTCCGACCGCTTTCAGGCGCTGTACGATGACCTGGCGGCGCGGGCCGATACGGACTATACCGACCCCGAAGACCGGGACGAATACCTGGCCGAAAACGTCTTTTGGGTGCCTGCCGATGCCCGTTGGGAAACGCTGCAAGGCAACGCCAAATCAGTCCAGATTGGCATTTTTATTGATGCGGCGATGGCCGCCATCGAAAAAGAAAATCCCACGCTCAAAGGAGTGCTGCCACAAAACTATGGCCGTGAAGATTTAGACAAGCGCCGCCTGGGGGAACTGATTGACCTCATCAGCACCATTGCTCTGGTACCAAAAAGCCAGGCTTTTGCAGATGCCGATGCCCCACAATCCACAACCAAAAGCCTGGCTTTTTCCAGCGGTGATGTATTAGGCCGAGTGTATGAATATTTCCTGGGCCAGTTTGCCAGCGCCGAAGGCAAGAAAGGCGGCGAATTTTACACGCCGCAGTCGATTGTGAAGCTGCTGGTAGCCATGCTAGAACCGTACAAAGGGCGCGTTTATGACCCTTGCTGCGGCGTGGGCGGCATGTTTGTTCAATCTGAAAAGTTTGTGGAAGAGCACCAGGGGCGGGTGGGTGATATTGCCATTTACGGGCAGGAAAGCAACCCGACGACCTGGAAGCTGGCCCAGATGAACCTGGCCATTCGCGGCCTAGACGGCAACCTGGGTCCCTACGCCGCCGATTCGTTCCACGATGACCTGCACCCCGACCTGAAAGCCGACTATATTCTGGCCAATCCGCCGTTTAACATCAGCGATTGGGGCGGTAATTTACTGGAAAAAGATAAGCGTTGGGAATATGGCCTGCCCCCCACAGGCAACGCCAACTTTGCCTGGATTCAGCACATGCTGCACCACCTGGCCCCCACGGGCCGGGCTGGCTTTGTGTTGGCCAATGGCTCCATGTCTTCCGGGCAAAGCGGCGAGGGCAACATCCGGCGGGCGCTGGTCGAGGCGGATTTGGTGGAATGTATGGTCGCCCTGCCGCCGCAGCTCTTTTTTAACACGCAGATTCCCGCCTGCCTCTGGTTTTTGGCCCGCAGCAAAAAGGAACCGCGCCGAGAGCAGGTACTGTTTATTGATGCCCGCGGGCTGGGGACGATGGTAGACCGCACCCGGCGCGAGCTGACCAACGAAGAAATCAACCGCATTGCCGACACCTTCCATGCCTGGCGTGATCAGAAGCCAGGCTTTTTTAAAAAGCCTGGCTTCTCCTACGCCGACGAACCCGGTTTTTGCAAAAGCACCACGCTGGCGGAGATTGCCGCCCATGATTATGTGCTGACCCCTGGCCGCTACGTAGGCGCGGCTGATGTGGAGGATGATGGGGAACCGTTTGAAGAAAAGATGGAGAACCTTTTAGAACAACTGCAAAATCAATTTATTAGATCTATAGAGCTACAACAAACAATAAAACGAAATCTTTCCACGATTGGCTATGAGTAATTGGATTAAGCACCGAACCGATAAGCTAATTAAAAATAATATTTTGGCTATCGGTGATGGCTATCGAGCAAAAAATGCAGAACTAGGTTCAAATGGCTTGCCTTTTGCACGAGTAGGCAACATAAATGATGGGTTTCACTTTGAAGATGCAGATCGGTTTCCTGAGAAGGATTTATCTAGAGTTGGAGAGAAAATTAGTTCTCCCGGAGATGTCGTTTTTACTTCTAAAGGCACAGTTGGTCGCTTTGCCTTTGTGCGTCCAAGTGTAGAACAATTTGTTTATTCTCCTCAGCTATGTTATTGGCGCAGTCTTGATCACGATTGTATTGATCCAAGATTCCTTTACTATTGGATGCATGGGAGAGAATTTTGGCTTCAAGTTAAAGGTGTAAAAGGTCAAACTGATATGGCAGACTATGTCAGTTTACGTGACCAACGTCGCATGTTTATAACCCTCCCAGAAATTGATGAACAAAAAACCATAGCGGCCGTTCTCTCCGCCTTTGATGACAAAATAGAACTCAACCGCCAGATGAACGCCACGCTGGAAGAAATAGCGCGGGCTCTGTTCAAATCGTGGTTTGTGGATTTTGACCCGGTGCGCCGCAACCAAGAAGCCAGGCTTTTTCCAAAAAGCCTGGCTTCTGCCGCCCCCTACGACCATTTGTTCCCTGATGAACTGGTGGTGGATGGAAACGGCCGTGAGCTTCCGAAGGGGTGGAGAATAGGTTCAATGGATGAAGTAATAGAGATTAATACAGCAAGCATCAAAAAAGATTATCTAAATGATGAAATTGAATACATCGATATTTCATCTGTTACGGAAGGAACATTAGAGAGTACAACAAATTATAGATTTGAAGAAGCTCCAAGTAGAGCTAGGCGGCTGGTTAAACATGGAGATACAATTTGGTCAACAGTTCGCCCAAATCGAAAATCCTACTTGTTTATTCACTCTCCTAAAAAGAATTTGGTTATATCAACAGGTTTTGCGGTCTTATCGCCAAGATCTATTCCGGCTTCATATCTTTACAGCTGGGTAACAACTGACGAATTTGTAAATTATTTGGTCAGCAATGCAAGCGGAAGCGCATATCCAGCTGTCAATGCAAAACGCTTTGCAGATGCAGATATTTTAATACCCAATGAACATGTGAAAATCGTATTTGATCAAATAATCTCACCTATGCGAGACAAAATTGCCCAGAATGAGGATGAATCCCGCACCTTAGCAGATCTCCGCGATACCCTTCTCCCCCGCCTCATGTCCGGCCAACTCCGCCTACCAATCGGCCCAGAAGCCAGGCTTTTACGTAAGGAAACAGAAAAATCACAAGACCAAAAGCCTGGCTTCTTGACCAAGGAGCCATCATGAAACCAAAAGGCCAGGCCTCCTTACCCAAACGCCCCGGCAAAAACCCACCACTCTTACCCGGTCACTACTACCACTTCTACAATCGAGGCGTCAACCGTCAGCCCATCTTCTTCCACAAAGACAACTGGCGCTTCTTCATCCAAAAAATGCGCCACTACTTCATCTCCGATCTCATCCTGATTCTTGCCTATTGCCTCATGCCCAACCATTACCATCTCCTCGTTTACCTGCAAGCAGAAAATGTTGGCAACAAAGTCATGCAGCCTTTCGGTACCTCCTACGTCAAAGCCGTCAATCGCCAACAAAAGCGTGTAGGGCCACTTTACCAGGGACCATTCAAAGCCAAACACGTAGACAGCGACGCCTACCTGTCACATCTCACACGCTATATCCATCTAAACCCCGTCCGGGCCAAGCTGGTCGATCATCCAGCCGACTGGCCCTACTCCAGCTACAGCGACTACATCGGCACCCGCAGCGGCACGCTGCCGCACCGCGAATACATCCTGTCGCAGTTCGCCTCACCAGCCGACTATCGCGACTTTGTCGAAGGAGACAACGATCCCCAAGACATCACCTTCAAACGAAGATTGGCCGCTTACGCCATATTTGACTAACCACCCAGAAGCCAGGCTTTTTTGAAAAAGCCTGGCTTCTCACAGCGAGGAAACGTTTTTATGAGCACCATTCCATCAGGCAAACTTAAACGTGTAGATTTGCGTACTGTTTGGCTGGGTGAGGCCAGTCACTTCACTCCCTGGTTAGCCCAGGAAGAGAATTTAGCTTTGCTAAGCGACACCGTCGGTCTAGAACTGGAATTGGAAGCCGTTGAAAAAAATGTTGGACCTTTTCGCGCTGACATTGTGTGTAAAGATACAGTCACCGGCTCATGGGTGCTTATTGAAAACCAACTGGAACGCACCGATCATAGTCATTTGGGCCAGCTGCTCACTTATGCGGCCGGGCTCAATACGGTCACGATTGTCTGGATTGCCGAGCGTTTTACCGATGAACATCGCGCTGCCCTGGATTGGCTCAATGAAGTAACATCGGAAGAGATCACTCTTTTTGGCTTGGAGGTGGAACTTTGGCGCATTGGGGATTCGGCCGTTGCTCCCAAATTTAACGTTGTGAGCCAGCCCAACGATTGGACCAAAACAGTAACCGCTACGCGCCGCACCGATGCGAGCGACCTCACCCCCGCCAAGCAGCTCCAGCTGGAATATTGGACCGCACTGCGTCAATATTTAGAGGATCACAACAGCTTTATGAAGTCGCAAAAGCCTTCTCCTCAACATTGGACAAACTTTGCCATTGGCCGCTCAAATTTTTATTTGGTAGCCGGCGTAAATACGCAGCAAAATCGGATTAGTGTCCAGCTTGTCCTAGATGGTCAAGAGGCTAAGCCGAATTTTTATTTGCTGCAAGCAGAAAAAGGAGCAATTGAGCAGGAGTTTGGTGGAAAATTACGCTGGCGGGAATTATCCAAGCGCAAACAAAGTCGCATTGACCTGGACAATACGAGTTTCGATCTTTATAACCGCGCCCAATGGTCGCAGCAGCACGCCTGGCTGCAACAAACGTTGGAGGGCTTTCACAAAATCTTTGCCTCCCGCATCAAGACATTAGATGCTGCCGATTATGCGCCATTAGAGGAAAAAGATTTAGAGGAACAATAAAAATAAATAGTTACAATACTGAGGTGCTTCCGTGGCTGAAACAACATCCCAACAAACACAAACAATCGAATCTCTAGACTTAAATTTAGCCAAAATATTCAGCGATTTTTATATCGTGCCCAGCTTCCAACGCGAGTACGTTTGGCAAGAAGAACAGGTCGAGCAGCTTCTTAATGATATTTACGATGAATATTCTGATGATGGTCAAGCCTCGGAATATTTTATTGGTAGCCTGGTCGTTTGCCCTTCTGAAAATGACGGCGTTTTAGAGCTTATAGACGGCCAACAGCGCATGACAACCTCGTACCTGTTTCTCTGTGCTGTTCGCGATCATTTAGCTGCGCTAAAGGCAAATTCGCTCGAAACACTCAGCAAACAAATTGCTGCCACCAGCATGAATGATGAAGGCGAAGAAGTTTTCCGTTACCGTGTCAACTTGCAATATGAAGATAGCTGCGGTCTCCTGGAACAAATTGCTCACGCCCCTATCAACCTAGACAGTATCGCCCGCACCACACGTTCTGTCACCAATATGCTCAATGCATATCAGACCATACGTACCTTTCTAACAACAGAATTTGGAAACGATGCGGCATCGGTACGCAAGTTTTATGCTTACTTTACCAATCGTGTGAAGCTAGTGCGTATTAAAACCCAAAGTGTGGCTCACGCTTTAAAAGTATTTGAAACTATCAATGATCGGGGTGTAGGATTAGATGCGATGGATCTGCTTAAAAACCTCATGTTTATGCAGGCCAGCAAAAACGACTTTGATAAGCTAAAAAACAATTGGAAAGATTTGGTTGATACGCTTTATGCTGCCAAAGAGAAGCCATTACGCTTTCTTCGTTATTTTATTTTTGCAAATTACGAAGTTGATCGCCTTAAAGAAGATCAAATCTATCGCTGGTTTGTTGAAAACGAGAAATTATGTGATTACGCAAAGAATCCTATCGCCTTTGTCGATAAATTGCGCACTGCAGCAACAGCCTATGTACGGTACGTAGGCGGGCAAAATGCAGATGGAACGACAAATAGATATTTGGTAAATATTCGGTATCTTAGCGGTGCTGCTCGTCAACATCTCATCTTGCTTTTAGCAGGCATGCACCTGGAACGACCAGACTTTGTTGAGCTGTGCCGTCAGCTTGAGAATCTATTTTTTGCTTATATCATCACTCGTGAGCCAACCAAAGAATTTGAACGTCGCTTTGCTCAATGGGCTGTTAAAGTACAGAAAGTAACCACACGCGCGGAGCTGGATGAATTCATTAATACCACCATTAAACCCGCCAACCACAATCTAGCATCCAGATATCAACTCGCTTTTGAACAGCTTCATGAAGGAGCAATTCAAAAATACCGCATGCGCTACGTATTGGGCAAATTAACGCAATATGTAAATGAACAAGCATATGGACATACAGAAGAAGAACTCAATAAATTTATTAATCGCTTAGTTGATGTTGAGCATATTTTGCCTAAAACCCCTTCAGCAGAAGTCATGGCAGAATTCGATAAACCAGATGAAATTTATGATTATATTCATCGTTTGGGGAATCTTACCTTATTAGAGCGCAGTATAAACAGCTCGGTAGGCAATGGTCTTTTTTCCGCCAAGAAAGAGCCTTACCATCAGAGTAAATTTTTATTTACAAAGTCAATTTCTGAAAAAGTAGCAGTGGGAGTAAACACAGCCATAGATCGAGCCGTGAAAGACTTGGTCACTTTCGATGAATGGACATCTGAATCTATTGAGATGCGACAATTAATGTTGGCAGACTTAGCAAAACGCGTATGGGATATGCCATAGATTGTTAAGGTTTGGAAATGAGTTCTCTAAATGAAGAAATTGTTGAATTAGCTGCTTTAGAGTGGTTGGCTGAAACTGGCTATCAAACCCGCTTTGGCCCCGATATTGCGCCAGGCGAAACAGGTGCAGAGCGAGCCAGCTATGACGAAGTTCTGCTCCTGGGTCGCTTACGTGCTGCCCTGGCTAACATAAACCAACACATTCCGGCCTCTGCGCGTGCCTCGGCTATTGACGAGGCCATTCGCAAACTCACCCGCCACGAATCCACCAACCTCATCCACAACAACCACGCCTTTCACCGCCTCCTGGTAGAAGGCATCGACATTAGCTACAAATCCAGCAGCGGCCAAACCAAACACGACAAAATCTGGCTGCTCAACTTTGACCAGTGGCAGCGTAACGACTGGCTGGCTGTCAATCAATTCACCGTTACTGACGTCAACCTTACCAGCCGCGCCAAAACCAACCGCCGTCCCGACATCGTCCTCTTTGGCAATGGCATTCCCTTAGCCGTCATCGAACTCAAAAACGCCGCCGACGAAAACGCCACCCTGGAACATGCTTACAATCAGCTGCAAACCTACAAGGATGATATTCCTTCCCTCATGGTCACCAACTGCGGTCTGGTCATTGCCGATGGTCCCCAGGCTCGCCTGGGCACGTTAACCTCCGGCATAGAATGGTTTAAACAGTGGCGCACCATCGACGGCCAAACCTTAGCCGCGCTACATGAACTAGAATTAGAAGTATTACTAAAAGGTGCTTTTACGCCGTACCGTTTCCTCGACCTTATTCGCTCGTTTACTGTTTTTGATGTAGACGGCAACAAAATCAACAAAAAGATGGCTGCATACCACCAATACCACGCGGTCAACAAGGCTGTGGATGAAACTGTCAAAGCATCGGGTCCCGAAGGGGACCGAAAAGTGGGAGTCGTCTGGCATACGCAAGGCAGTGGCAAAAGCCTCTCAATGCTGTTTTACGCGGGCAAAATCATCCAACAGCCAGATATGGAAAACCCCACCCTCATCATTCTTACAGACCGCAACGATCTGGATGACCAGCTTTTTGGCACTTTTGCCGGGGGGCAAGAACTATTGCGTCAACAGCCTGTGCAGGCGGAAAGCCGCGACCATTTACAGCAGCTTTTGCAGGTGGCTTCCGGTGGCGTTGTCTTTACCACCATCCAAAAGTTTCGCCCTGATCCAAGAAGCCAGACTTTTGACATTAAAACTGGTACAGATAGTGATGAAAAAAGTCTGGCTTCTGCATTAGAGCATCCACTGCTGTCTAAACGGCGCAACATCATCTTTATTGCCGACGAAGCCCACCGCAGCCAGTACGGTTTTGAGGCCCGTCTGGTACGTGCCAAAAACAATGAAGCTTATCTGGCCTATGGCTTTGCCAAATATGTACGTGATGCCCTACCCCAGGCCAGCTTTATTGGGTTTACCGGCACGCCCATTGAATCAGATGACATTAGCACGCCCCAGGTCTTTGGCGACTACATTGATGTGTACGATATTCATCGCGCTGTTGAAGACAAAGCTACCGTGCCTATCTTCTATGAAGCGCGGCTGGCTAAACTTGTGCTCAAGGATGAAAAACGCCCTGAAATTGATCCTGACTTTGAAGAAATCACCGAAGGGCGTGAGCTGGAAGAAAAAGAAAAGCTTAAATCGAAATGGTCCGCCCTGGAAGCAATGGTGGGCACAGAAGAACGGTTGGCCCAGGTTGCCGCCGACATCATTGCCCACTTTGAAGAACGCGAAAAAGCGATGCTGCCGGAGATTGGCCCAGCCGGGGGTAAGGCGATGATTGTCTGCATGAGCCGCCGCATTTGTGTAGATTTATACCATCATCTCATCGCCCTCAAACCAGAATGGCACCATGATGAAGATGACAAAGGTGTGCTAAAAGTGGTGATGACCGGCTCGGCCAGTGACCCGGCCAGCTACCAGCTCCACGTGCGCAACAAGTCTCGCCGAAAAGCGTTGGCCGAGCGCTTCAAAGAACCCGATGATCCACTCAAGCTGGTCATTGTGCGCGACATGTGGCTAACAGGGTTTGATGTGCCGCCCATGCACACTATGTATCTGGACAAACCGATGCAAGGGCATGGCCTTATGCAAGCTATTGCCCGCGTTAACCGCGTCTACAAAAACAAGCCCGGCGGCCTCATTGTGGATTACCTGGGCATTGCCAGCGACCTAAAAGAAGCGATGCACACCTACACCCTACGTGATGAAGGCGGCGAATACAAAACCGACGATCCCACCTCGCCCATTAGCCAGGCTGCCAGCGTCATGCGCAGCCAGTATGAGGTGGTTAAGGCGTTTTTCCAGGGGCAGCATCGCTTTGATTACAGCCCTTTCTTCCAGGGCACCCCGTCTGAACGACTGCGAGTGATTCCCGCAGCGATGGAACACGTTCTTAAACAGCCTGACGGCAAAAAGCGGTATATGGAAGCCGTGGCCCGCCTGTCCAAAGCGTTTGCCCTGGCCGTGCCCCATCCTGATGCCATCAAAATTCGTGATGAGGTAGCCTTCTTTCAGGCGGTACGTGCTGGATTTGCCAAAGTTACTCCTGGCAACGGTAAAACCCAAGCGGAAGTTGATTTTGCTATCCAGCAGCTTGTTTCTGAAGCGGTGGCGTCGCCCGAAGTGATTAACATCTTTGACGCTGCCGGATTACCTAACCCGGATATTTCCATTCTGTCTGATAAATTCCTGGCCGAAGTGCAAAACATGCCGCAGAAGAACCTGGCACTGGAAATGCTGCGCAAGCTGCTCAATGATGAAATTAAAGCCCGTGCCCGCAAAAATGCGGTGCAGGCCCGCTCCTTTGAAGAGATGATGGAAGTGAGCATTTTGCGCTACCAAAACCGCACCATTGATACGGCCGAAGTTATTTCAGAATTAATTAATATTGCGCAGGATATGAAAAGAGCGAATAAGCGGGGTGAGGCGCTTGGTCTCAGCGATGAAGAGCTGGCTTTTTATGATGCGCTGGCTGCCAATGAAAGCGCTGTTGAGGTTATGGGGGATAAGCAGTTGGCATTTATTGCCCACGAGTTAATGAAAATGATACGTAAAACAGTAACGATTGATTGGACAGAGAGGCAGAGCGCACGGGCCAAGATTCGAGTGATGGTGAAGCGCATTTTGAAAAAATATGGTTATCCCCCCGATATGCAAGAAACTGCAACAGATACAGTATTAGAGCAGGCAGAATTGATTGCAGCTGATTGGGCGATCTAATTTGATGGGTAATTAGCAATGATTAATGCCTATTTCAACTATCCGATTCCCCAAGTAACTATTCATAAAGATTCCTCGTTGCACTCGGAAAGACATGTGCGAGATGTTGGTGAAACGGCCGTGTTTGTAAGGACGACCCGCCGGGTCGCCCATTCCGGTGGTTGCAATAGGGTAATCGCATATTCCCGCATCGCCGGAGGCTGAAGCCATCCGGCTAGTTGGGGAAGCCCATTCGGGCTTTAAAATCAGGCCCTTTGGGCCTTTCATAGGTAGCGGGGGCGTTTACGCCTCCGCGAACAAGGCAAAAAACCGAGTATGCGATTACCCCGGTGGTTGCCAGGCTGTTCCTGCGCCTGGCGGGTGCTTTGCGGTAAAATAGTCGCATGTATGACCAAATCGCCCGCTTCTATGACCTGACCCACGCCAGCCTCACCGATGATCTCCCCTTTATTTTGCAACTGGCCGCCGCAAAAAACGGCCGTATCCTTGAGCTGGGCTGCGGCAGCGGCCGTTTATTGTTCCCCCTGGCCAAAGCAGGCCACAGCGTAACCGGGCTGGATTTGTCGGCGGGGATGCTGGCGCGGGCGCGGGTGCGCTTGGCACAGGCGGAAACGGCCGTGCAAAATCGCATCACCCTGCACCAAACCGACATCACCAGCTTTGCCCTGCCGGATGCGCCAACGTTTGGCCTGGCGATTGTGCCCTACAACACGCTGTTTCATCTGGACTCGGCGCAGGCGCTGGCGATGCTGCGGCGGGTGAAGAAGGTGTTGGGGGAAAACGGCCGTCTCTTCATCGACATCGCCAACCCGGTAGACATTGCCAGCACGCCAGAGGACGCCCTGCTCAGCCTGGAAAACGTGCTGACCGACCCGGAAACAGGCAAGCTGGTTGTGCATCTGGCCAGTAACCGGCTGGATATGGCCAGCCAAACCCTGCACATCACCTGGATTTACGACGTGTCCGCGCCCGACGGCGGCCCGGTCAACCGCACCGTCGCCCAGGGCACTTACCATTACCGCTACCCACACCAAATTGAGCTGCTGCTGCAAGAAGCAGGCTATAAGCTGCTGCACCTCTGGGGCGATTATGACCAATCCCCTTACGACGAAGACAGTAACCGCCTGCTTGTGCTGGCTACAAAGAAAGATTAATCCACAGATTAACGCAGATTAACGCAGATGAGTAATAAAAATCTGCGTTAATCTGCGTAATCTGCGGATAAAAAAGGAGAACTTCATGGAATTTCGACGACTGGGCCGCACTGGCCTAAAAGTTTCTACCATTTGCCTGGGCACGATGCAGTTTGGCTGGTCGGCCGATGCCGCTACCGGGCACAGCATCATGAACCGGGCGATTGAGCTTGGCTGCAACTTTTTCGACACGGCCGATGTTTATTCTCGGTGGGTAGATGGCAACGATGGCGGCGTGAGTGAACAAATCATTGGCGATTGGCTGGCGGCAGGGCACGTGCGCCGCGAGAGCATTGTGCTGGCTACCAAGGTGCGTGGGCAAATGGGCAATGGGCCAAACGACCAGGGCTTGTCGCGAGTTCACATCATGACGGCCGTAGAAGACAGCCTGCGCCGCCTGCAAACGGAGTACATTGATTTGTACCAGATGCACTGGCCCGATGAAGAAACACCGCTGGATGAAACCCTCTCCGCCCTGACCGATTTGGTGCGCTCAGGCAAGGTGCGCTACATTGGCTGCTCAAATTACCCCGCCTGGCTGCTGGCCAAATCACTCTGGGTCAGCGATGTGCGCCACCTGGCCCGGTTCGACAGCTTGCAGCCGCACTACAATTTAGTCCACCGCGCCGAGTTTGAGCGGGAGCTTCAGCCGCTGTGTGTAGATCAGGGCATCGGCGTGATTCCCTACAGCCCGCTGGCTGGTGGCTTTCTCACCGGAAAATATCGCCGCGATACGCCACTGCCAGACTCCAGCCGGGCCGAAGGGGTACGCAGCCGCTACATGAATGAACAGGGATTTACGGCCGTTGATCGTCTGGAAGCTATCGGTACTGGGCACAAAGCCACCATTGCCCAAATGGCAATTGCCTGGGTGTTGGCCAATCCAGCGGTCACCTCCGCCATCATCGGGGCCAACTCCATCGAGCAGCTAGAAGATACCATGAAGGGTGCCGAAGTGACCCTTACACAGGAGCAAAAAGCGGCGCTGGATGAGGCGACAGAGTGGGATTAACCTCGTAGGGGTGAGGCAGGTGGTTATTACCATTGCCTCGCAAAGCAGCCTCTCTCCACCTGCCTCGCCCTTGCTCACAAAACCGGTTTAGAAGAGCCTGGCTTGCCTCGGAGGGGCTTCTGTGCCGGGGCCGCGCCATTGATAGACCTTCAAATCGATTTTGTCCTTCGTAAAAAGGATACCTTCTGCTTCTAGCAGTTGGCGCTGTGTTTCTGCGCCTGGCCTTTGGCTGATTTTTCCCTGTGAATTGATCACCCGCTGCCAGGGCACGCCTGCCGGGCAGGCAGCCATAGCGCTGCCTACCCAGCGGGGGCTAAAAGCCCGGTATTCGTCGGGATCGATGGCTGCTGGGGCAGGGATTAGCTGGGCAAGCTGCCCGTAGGTAGCCACCGTGCCAGGGGGAATTTGGCGGGCCAGCTGCCATACCTGCTCGTAATAAGCCTGGGGATCAGGTGGGGCTGAATGTTGCGTCATTTAGCCTATTTTACCACGCCAAAACACAGATTGAACAGCTTGTCGCCACCGTCGCCCAGGCCGTTTTCTGGGCCGTCGTTTGGCCCAGCGACAAAGCCATCCAGCGATATGGTCATGTTGAAAATAACTTTGCCCATTTTATGCACTGATCAAATCAGCGATCACAATCTTTTGCATTTTTAGCATGGCTTGAACAACTCTGTTTGCTTTTTCAGGATCTGCATCGCTTAACATTTCTCCGAGTGCCGAGGGAATAATTTGCCATGACAAGCCGTATTTGTCTTTTAGCCAGCCGCATTGGCCTTCTTCACCGCCATCGGCCGTTAATTTTTCCCAAAGGTCGTCCACTTCTGCCTGTGTTTTGCAATCTACAAAAAAGGAAACAGCTTCGTTAAATTTGTGGTGTGGGCCGGCGTTGAGCGCCATGAATTCCTGATTCTCCAGCCTGAAGGTAACAGATTGGGCAGTTCCATTAGGTCCAGGGTTGATGTTGAGAACCTCGGAATTTTTGAAAATGGAGACATAGAAGTTCATTGCTTCTTCAGCCTGGTTGTCAAACCATAAGAACGGGGTGATCTTTTTCATGATTTCTCCTGTAGGTGTTGAAATATTAATTTTTTAGATTTGCCCGGAAATGGCGCTAAATAGTGCATTTCCGGGAATTTTTATTTAGGCTATTTTGACTGTTTCCAGCAATTCATCAAGACGTTGGTATCCTTCATTGACGCCGGTTTCTATGCCGGATTGCACCATGCCATCCCGGTCAGCTACGGTGAGGTAGACAGATTGTCCGTTCTTCAGTTTTGTGAATGACTTGCAGGCAGTTTGGTCAAAGTGCCGTCGTGGAAGCGGTATGGTGTGTAATTTGGATAGAGGGCGCGGAGGGTGAGGTTGGCTTCGTCGCCCAGGTTGCGGGCAAAGATGATACGGTCGTCTAGCCACGGTGTATTCCTCAAAAACAGTTCGCCATATTCCCACCAGTTTCCCGTTGGGCTGTCTACAAAGATGAGCGCGTGTTCGTTGGGCGGTACGGCCGTTTCCACCGCAGCCACCTTATCCCCCACCACAAAATTAAAGCCCCGGTAGCTTTGGGCATATTGCGGCAGGGTGAAAAAGGCATTGCCCAAGATGAGGAGCGTGAGGGGAACGGCCGTAAGCCACCAACCCAATCGTCCACCCAGCCAGCGAGCCAGCGCCTGCGCCCCGCGTGCCGTCAGCAGCAGCAGGGCAGGCAGCGCTCCGTACAGGTAACGCGGCCCGTACATGATGCCGGAATGCCAGTAAAAAATCTCGGCCGCAGCCAGTGAGGCAAGGGTTGCCAGCAAAATCCAGTCGCTGGGAAACGGCGCAGCAGGGGGCGTCCGTTTCAGCAAAAAGCCCAGCCACAAAAAGCTAAACGTCAGCAGCGGCACCCAGCCAAAGAGAACATCTTGCAGCAGTTCCCAATTGTGCAGGACATTGTGCAGACCGCGCTGTGGGGTATGGCCGCGTGGCGGTTGGCTGGGGTCGGTGCGCCAGAGCACGGCGTAGCCCGGCTCCTCATCCAGCAGATCAATTTGCATCAGGTTGGGCGCTTCGCCCACATCGTCGCCAAAACCAAGCTGATCGTAGGGCCAGTAGAGTAGGCGCGGGTCTTGCAGCGGATCGCCCGTGACGGCCGTTTGGTAAACGAAGAGAAAAGCCACCAGCGGCAGCAGCCCGGCCAGCCAAATGGCACCCCGTTGCAGTCGCAATCGCCACGGCAGCGGGCTGGCCCAGGCAGTGAGCAAGAAAAAGGGAGCCACAATGGCAACGGCCGTTAGCTGTCGCGTCAAAAAAGCCATGCCTGCGGCCACTCCAGCGATTAAAGGCCAGGAAGAGGAACACAGAGCTACACAGAGGCGGCACAGAGGTTCACGGAGATTTGATAAAAAAGCATTTTCTCTCTGCGAAACTCTGCGTGTTCTCTGCGCCTCTCCGCGTTCCCGCTTTTTTAGCTTTAATGCCTTGAGCCAAAGCACCATAAACAGAGTCAGCCAAAACAGCTCCGCCGCATGGGCCATGTGGCTGCCGGAAAGGAAGAGGAAAAAGGGTGAAAGCGTCATCAGTCCAGCGGCCAGGAGAGCGATACGGCCGTTGTACAACCGTCGCCCCAATTGATAAACCAGCGGCACTGTCAGCGTGGCCAGCAGGGGATTGATGAGCCAGGGAGCCTTGAGCAGTACGCCCAGCGCCAGCACTGCCGGGTAGCCGGGGGGATATTTGCCAAACCAACGGCCGTTTTGCACCAATAAAAACTCCTGCTTAAAAAAGTCGGGCAACTGCGGTGCTGGTGCCCATAATTCACCCCGCGCCAGGGTTTGCGCCTGGAACAGGTAAGTGAGCGAATCCTGCACGTGCGGCACGCGAGCCAGCACGTCGCTGGCAATGTGGGTGGTGAGGGCGAAGGTGAGGAGGGTGAGAATAATAAGGATGGGTTTTTGGGAGATTGGAGATTGGAGACTGGAGATTATTTTCTCTGTGGATCGCTGCGGCCACTCTGTGAGCCTCTGTGTGCCAGCTTTTTTTATGAGCCAGGCAGCACCCAAAAGCAGCAAAGCGGCTTGATGCCCCGTCAGCAGCAGCCGGAGCAAAGATTGGGCCTGCTGCAAAAAAGGTTTTTGAAAGGGGATGCCGATGAGTGGGGTGGTGGGACGGCCGTTTTCCCATTCCCACCACACGCCCCGCCGCTCTGCACCATCGATCAAAAAGACAAAGCCAGTTTGTCCATCGGGGTGCAAAAGCAGCAGCCCCGCTTCCTCATTTGCCCGGCGCAGCTTGCCGGTAAGGATGAACTCTTCCCCAACTGGTTCATGCAGAATGAGACTGTTTTGGCTGGCCGTGCTGTGCAGTTCACCCCAGCGCGTTTGCCAGCTGCCGCTGGTTGTTTGCCAACTGTCCCCACTCATCCGGCTAAAATTTTGCCGCCAGACAGCTTGCCCATCGGCTGTGAAGAGGTTGAAATCGGCCCAGGCGGTGTGGGGTGCCAGCCAGCGCAGTGGTGGGTAGCTGGCCAGTTGGGCAATGCTCGTGGCGGGGTTGGTGGCGACCAGGCCAACCTGGCTACCTGCGCCCATTTGCGGGCAGTCGATGCCGATATAACGCTCTGGCACGGCGGCCAGGCAACGGCCGTTAATAACCTGAAGGGATACGGCCGTTTCTTCCCCCAGCGCCCAAATATAAAGCAAAATGAGCAGACCATTGAACAACCAAAACCAACGTCTACGCATAGCTGCTATTTTAGTCGGGTTGCTACCATCAGGGTAATGTCGTCGAATTGGGGGGCGTCACCTACAAAGGCGCTGATGGCTTGAGTGATGGCAGTTTTCTGGGCTGTGGCCGACCCGTTGGCCGATTGTTGGGCAATGGCCAACATGCGCTCCTCGCCAAATTCTTCTTGCTTGCCGTTTTGCGCTTCCGACACGCCATCGCTATACAAAATCAGGCTTTCGCCTACGCCAATCTGAATCGTTTCTTGCTGCCACGCCATGCCTTCAAATATGCCTAGCGGGATGCCGGTTTTGGGCAAACTTGTGGTCTCTTTGCCCAGCAGGTAAATGGGATTATGCCCGGCGTTGGCGTAGGTAAAACGGCCGTTAACCAAGTCCAGCACGCCATAAAACACCGTCACAAACTGGTCCGATTCGGTATCACTGAGAATGCGCTCATTGGCCAATTGCAGTGCCTTGGCTGGCTCGTCTGGAAACTGCATGGCGTAGGTGCGAATCAGTGTGCGGCTCAGTGCCATGTAAAGCGCTGCTCCTGTGCCTTTGTCGGCCACATCAGCTACAACCAGGCCGATACGGCCGTTACCCAACGGCACAAAATCATAAAAATCCCCCGACGTTTGCCGCGCCGGGATGAGCGTAGCGGCAAAATCCCAGTTTTGGTGCTGAGGAATTTCATTGGGCAGAAAACTTTGCTGGATGCGCCCGGCAAACGCCAGTTCCTGTGCCATTTTTTGCCTGATTAAATTCTCCTGATAGATTTGCGCTCTATACAGTGCCGAAGCGATCTGGCTTGCCAATTCTTGCAGCGTGGGTAGCACCTGGTTGGGTGTGCGTTTTGTTGGCATCCGCTGCAAGTGCAATGCGCCCACGCATTGTACTGTTTCTCCCTCTCCGGAAATGAGGAGCTTCACCAAAAAGCGATGGCCAGAAGCGGCTTTTTGCCCCGGCAGCCGTACATTCTTGTCCACCAGGCTTGTTTCTTCGGCGTCGCGAATACGCTGCCAAAGGGTTTGTGAGACGGGCGGCCAGTGAACGGCCGTTTGCAGGGTGAAGGTTGGCCAGGCAGGCTCTTCCCCGTTGGGTAGTTGGGTAAACAGGTGCACCGCCAGGTGATCGGTGGGAAACAGGTCAGGCAGGTGCTGCGCCAGAATCGCTTCCAATGTTGATCCATCGGCTGGGGCAATGATCAACGTCTGGCCAAGATTTTCCAGGGTTCGCAGCTCTTTGCTGCGCGTCTGGGTCAAAATGATGAACTGGCTTAAAAAGTAAGCCAGCATGTTGGTGAACATAGCAGCCAGGCAAAGCCAGATGAAAAGCGCCAGGTTTTGGGCATCGTAAACCAGCGCCAGCGGCAGGGCAAATGGTGCGGTGAGCAGCGAAAGCAAGACCCCGCTGCCGACGAGCTGAAGAAATGTTTGCTGGTTTAAGGGTTGCCCACTCTGGATGGTTACGCTCCAGGTTGGCAAAAAATAGATGAGGAGTGGCACCGTCGAGAGCGCCAGGAAACTCCAGACGGCAGGCAGCCAGTCGGCCAAATCGTTGGCCTGGAAAGGATAAGTGCCACCCGTATGCGTGTAGACAAAACCGGCGACCAAAAGCACCAAAACAGACGTTCCACTTGACTGGACAAAGTTATTAAGGGCAACGAGAAACGAGAGGCTTTGCTGGCGCTCTTGCCAACCTGTGCGTATGGCTGAGCCAATGGCCACAATCCAAATGATCCATAGCGCACTTGGGCCGAATATCAGCAGAAGCGTCATGCTTAGCAGGTTGGAAAGTGACGTGGAGAAGGGGAGCGTCAGGTTTTCTGAGAGCGAAATGGGGAGTATGAACGGCCGTTGATCAAGCTGTGAAATCAACAGGAGCAAAAATAACAGAATGCCCCAATTTTCAATCAAAATGGACCAGTCTGCGACCCACCACAGCCAAACCGTACCTGCAATAAAAAAAGGGAGCAGGAAGTAAAAATAAGTCATCAACACGACGGCCGTTTGTTGTTGGGCTGATGGTTGTTTATCGAGGCCGGGAACCAGTTTATAGGTTAATTGGCGCAGATAGTTGGTTAGTTGTTGCATATTACCCCAGCAGTGGAATGGTGTTGAGGATAAAGTGAACAAAGACAGGCAGGATGAGGCTGTTTGTTCGCCGGTAAAGATAGCTCATCACCAGACCAAAGGCAAAGCTGAAGGTCATCCAGGCGAGGGCGGCAACGATGGGGTAATCGGGCCAGAGAAGCAGCAATTGGGTGGCATGGCGCAAGGCAAAAAAGCCAGCGGAGATGAGCATGGCCTGGTTGAAACCCACTCTATTTTCCAGCGTGCCTTGCATGTAGCCGCGATAAAACAGCTCTTCGCCAAAGGCTGCCCAGAGGAAAATCATAAACATGTAGGCAGATTGAATGGTTTCTGGACTACTGCTGAGGCGTTCAGCGGCCGTTTTATACATCTCCATTAGCGCGACACTGATGTCTACGGTGCCAGTGTCCGCTGCCGTTTCTCCCAAACCTCCAAAAAGCTGCGGCACCAGCAAGCCCAAAAACAGCCCACCTACAACCTGAATAAGCACGGCGGCCACAATCCCTGCCAGCCAATGCCACCAGCGCACCGCCTTCAAACTGCCAAAACGGTACGTTTTGAGCGTTAGCGGAATGGCCAGGGCGAGTATTGCCTGCACAATAAAAAAAGGTGCCCATGGCAGGATGCTATTTTCTAGAGCGGCGATGAGGGTGAGGAGAACGGCCGTAACCAACACCCCCCTCACAGAAAAAAACCATTCACGCATAATCCACCTCCAACAAAAAAGCCGAGGCTCACAAAAACAAGCCCCGGCTCCCAAATGGACAATCAGCCGTCAATTGTAAATCGTTCAGCCTAAACCGTCACACCCAATCATCTGGCTCCGCTGTTGGCTCATCAGGGAAGGTGCCTTCCAGATTGATCCAGGCCAACTCCAGGGCCACAGCCTGGAAGCTGTTATCTTGCAGCCGCTGCTGCCACTGCGCCTTTTCTTGCGCCCTGGGATCCGCGTTGCTGTCCACCCCGCGAATGTTGTCGGCCAGCGTATCGCCAAAAATATTGCCGCCCAGGCTGCCCTCCACCGCATCCGCCAGCCGATCTTTTAGGCCGCGCCGCGCTTTGCGTTTGCCCGCATCCAGCTCGTTTTGTAGGGCGGCCTTGGCTTCCGTCCAGTTCATGCGGCTAAAGCTGTGAATGAGCTGCTCACGCGACATGGTTTTGAGGCGGCTCAGCACCTCCTCGCCGCTGATCCAGGTGTCAAAATCTTCACCGGTTGGGTGTGTGTAGCGTACCTGAATCTGGTCGCTAAAGTCGTGGCGCATCTTGGCCCCGGCGCAAAATTGGATGAAGCTGGTCATGAGTACGTCCTCTACTAAAAAAGCGGAACACAGGGTTACGCAGAGAAGCCACAGAGGGGCACAGAGAAATGCTGCGTAAATCTGCAAAATCTGAGCTTTATTTTTCTTGCAGAATAATATAAACGCGACGGCCGTTTTCCACAAAGCCTAATTTCTTGGCCACGCGCAAACTGGCCTGGTTCTGTTCGCCACAGCTCCAAACGGGGATACGGCCGTTTCCTTGCAGCCATCGAGCCACCTGAGCCGCAGCGACGGTGGCCAAACCCTGGCCGCGCCAGTTGGGCAGGGTGAAAACGCCAATGTCGCCGTACCTTTTTGTGAGGGCGTAATTTTGGGCAACGGCGACGAGATTGTTGTTGATGATGGCTCCGGCAACGGCCGTTTGCTGCACCAATCGAGCTGGGTCGGGGCCGCGCAGCTCCAGTGGCGCGGCCTGGAGCAGGGGCAGATCGGCCGGGGTGAGCAGGCGCACATTGGGGTGAGAAAGACATCTGGCTGGCGGCGGCTGGGTGAGCGTGTGGTAAACATCGCCTAGCTGACGCACGGTGCACTTCATTCGTGTAGCCAGCAGCGGGGACAGTTCGCCAGCCAGTTCAGGTGACACATTGATACAAAACCAGTTGGGGATGCGGGGCATTAGCTCGGCGATTTGCTGTGGGTTGTGGCCAAAGACCATAGGTTCGCCAGGGCAGCCAGGGTCTTCGACAACGGCCGTTTCAAACCCATTTTCCGTTAGGCCAACAGCATAGGCCCGTGCCGTGCCCCACTGCAAATGTGCCAGCGAAATCACCGTTTGTGGTGTCTCTGGCAGCAGCGTTGCCAGCAGTTTGCATTGTTGGGCATCAAGTGGTTTCATTCCGCACTTTTTACGCTATCACTTTTTGCTGTTCGCTTCTCCAACTTTTTCGGTGGGCAGGGCACATTGGGGTGTGCTTCCTGGCAGCCGGTAGCGGTTCCTGGCGACCCAGCGGTAGGCCCAATTTTGCAGTTGGCGGATGCCGGGCAGGGGGTAAAGGTAGGTAAACGGCCGTAACCACCAGCAGTAGCGCAGCGAACGATTGATGGCTTCTGCGCCGCCAGACAAACGGCCGTTGGCATCTACAAACCAGGCCTGGGTCAGGCCATCCTCATCGGTCAGGCCGAGCGCTGCCATTTGCTCTGGGATGGCCTGCCAGGGTTGGGGGGTGATACGGCCGTTGGTCCACGACTCCACGAGCCGCGCCGACTTTTCTCAAAAGCCGCAGTCGCCGTCATAAATCAGTAACAGGGTGATGGGCATAATAAAAAGTTTAATACGGCCGTGCCAAACAGCTCAGGCTGTTCTAAATGGGTGGTGTGGCCTGCCTGGGGAATGAGATGGATACGGCCGTTAGCCACCTGCGCTGCCATCTGCTGATTAATGGCCACAAACTTTGTGTCTAGTTCTCCAACAATGAGCAGCGTTGGCATATTGATCTTGGCCAACTGCCGCCACAGCGACGGCTGCGCTCCGGTTCCCATACCGCGCAGCGAATTTGCCAGCCCAACGGGATTATTTTCCAGCCGCTGGTTATGCAAGCGTTGCCGTGCTGCATCACTCAGCTGCTCCTGGCTGGCCCACAGCGGCAAGGCTTCCCAACGGGCCACGAATGGCTCAATGCCATTGGCTTCAATCCAATTTGCCAGGACTTCATCACTTTGGCGACGTTTTTTTCTTTCTTCCTCGTCGGCCAGCCCTGGGGAGCTGCTTTCCAAAATGAGGTGGGAAAAGCGTTCCGGGTAGTGGCAGGCTAGGTACAGCGCCAGCCGCCCGCCCATTGAATAACCCAACAGGGCTGTCTGGCTAATTTGCCAGGCGTCCAGCAGGGCAATCAGGTCGCTGGCAATGTTGGGCATGGTGTAGCGGTCGGGGGCGGATGGGGAAGCGGAACGGCCGTGTCCTAAAATATCTACCACAATGACCGAAAACTGCTCGCTCAATCGCGGCACAAGATCAGCCCAATTTGTGCCCCTGCCAGTGAAACCGTGCAGCAGCAGCAATGCAGGCGCAGATTGAGAACCATAGCGCATCGTGTGGTAGCTGGCACCGTTTACCGAAATGTCGTTCTGTTCAAGCATTTTGGATGAAAAGGTTTAGACTTATTGGGCAATTGATTGCCGACGCAGCTAACCAGTTTCCTGGTTTAAGATATAACCATGACGAGGAATGGTGCGAATGTAGATAGGGTTGGTGGGGTCGGGTTCAATTTTTGCGCGTAGATTGCGGATGTGCCAACGGGCCAGGCTTTGGTCGGCTGTGCCTGGCTCATAGGCCCAAACTTTTTCCAGCAATTCCTCCCCAGAAAAGGTTTGGTTTGGATGGCTCATCAGGTATTGCAGCAGCTCAAATTCGGCCGGAGTTAATTGGATAATGTTGCCATCTTCAATTTTGACCCAGCAAGCCTTGAGATCGAGGGTTAGCGGCCCAACCTGTAGCCGGTTTGTATTTGTAGATTGCAGATTCACTGCTTCGGTTTCATCCTGGGTTCGGCGCAGCAGGGCACGGATACGCGCTTTTAATTCGGCCGTGTTAAATGGTTTGGCCAAATAATCATCCGCACCGCAATCTAAACCTTGTACACGATCTTCTACGGCGTTGCGGGAGGTGAGGAAGAGGATGGGCATCTTGCTAAGCTGGTTATCCTCACGCAGACGGCGGCACACTTCTAATCCATCCATCCAGGGCATGTTGATATCGAGAATAACCAGGTTTGGGCGATGGCGTCGGGCGGCTTTTAACCCATCAAGTCCGTTAGCCGCGACGATGATTTCATACCCTTCTTCCTTTAAGCTGTTTTGTATTCCTTGCACCAATTGATAATGATCATCAATGAGCAATATGGAGTGAGAGTCCATTTTCCTTCCTACTGAGATGTGTGCAAACGCTATTCTGTTGGTGAAGTTTAGCAGAAAGTGGTCTTGAATTAAATAGGAAGGGTGTCATTTGCTTATAGGGGGCTTATTTTTGTGGGCCTTAAATTTTGATGGCAAATTTGGTGCCTTTTGGGTTGTTGGGGATGGCGTAAATTTGCCCGCCGTGCGCTTCTACGACCATTCTGCAAAAAGCTAATCCTAGCCCTACCTGGGTTTGGCCAGACTGTTTGAGGGCGACGACCTCGTATTTATTAAAAATTCGCTCGGTGTTTTCTGGGGCAATGCCGGGGCCTTCGTCTATGACTTGAAGGCAGATATGTTTTAGTTGGGCAACGGCCGTATCCATCTCATAGCGCAGCTGTATGGTTACCTGGCTGTTATCTGGGGCGTACTTAAAAGCATTTGTTATTAAATTGTCGAGGACGCGCTTAAACAGGGCAGCATCAACCGACACGAGATGCTTCTCTTCTGGCAAGTCTAGTACGAGCCGAAAGCCGTGTAGCTTGGCCATTGCAAAATGGTTTTCTGCTACTGCGGTGATCAACTGTTGTATATCTTGTTGGCTGCGGGCCAATTTCAGCATCCCTTGTTCCATTTTGGCCACCGTAAGAATTTCGTCTAAAAAGCCTGCAAGATTGCGTAAGCTATCATGCACCAGGTTAGCGTACCCTTTATCTCGTGGGGAAAGATTATCGCGTTTTAGCATGATATTGTTGTAGAGCGTGGCCACGGTAAGCGGGTTTCGCATATCGTGAATGAGCATGTGGGCCAGGTCTTCGCGCAGTTGCATAACAGACTGCAATGAATCGTACTGGCTTTTTATGCGCAGCATGGTGCGTACCCTCGCCCGAAGTTCTGAGCCATTGACAGGCTTAGACAGGAATTCATCGGCCCCAGATTTTAACCCTCTGAGCATATCTTCGCGGCTGGCAAGTGCGGTTACTAGAATCACAGGAATGTGTTGCCTGTTAGGATGTTGCTTAATTTTGTGGCACACATCGTAACCGCTCATGTGTGGCATCATAACATCCATTAAGATGACGTCTGGGTTGAGTGCATCAAATTTTTCTAAGAGTTGAATGCCGCTGGGTATTGGAATCACCTGGTATGATTCCGAGGATAGTTGCTCTGAAATTACTTCGCGGGCCATTTGGTTGTCATCTACGACACAGATGCGGACTTGATCGTCATTGAAGAGCGTCATGGCAGGGAGTTCCTTCTTAATTTGTGGTAATTGTGCGATATTAAACAGTGGCGTGGGAAACGGCCGTTACCCTTTTGCGATCGACAAGATTAATGGTAATCACCCAAATGTCTCTGTTCTCTAAAATAATGTGCTCCGTAATTTCTACTTGCAGCAATAGTTGTTTTGTATTATTTGGTGGCGTATAGATAAGGTAGCGCGGCATGGCCACAGAAGGTAGTTTGGGCCAACCTGTCCAGGCAAGCGGCGGGTAGCACGCATAGGCAGCGCGCACCAGCGGCAAGAACTTTTGACCATTTGGCAACAATTCATCTGTTAGAAACCCTAAAAAATGGCGGGCTTGTGAATTTGCATAGATTATTTCATCGGCGTCGTTGATGAGAAGACGCCCGGTAGGCACTGTGGCCGCCTGGCTATTGCGCGGCTGAGTAAATGTAGCCACATCATTCATTTACATGCTCCTCTGATATCATGTTCGGTGTTGTTAGCAGCTGATTGATGATCATCACAAGCTGGCGTAATTGTATGGGCTTGCTTAAATATTCATTAGCTCCTGCCCCTAAACAGCGTTCTCTGTCACCGTTCATGGCCAGGGCCGTCAGCGCCACGATAGGAGTGTCTTGAAATACCTTTTCTTGGCGCAGCTGGTGGATCACTGTTAAACCATCTATCTCTGGAATTTGAACATCTATCAAAATTAGATCAGGTTGTTCTTCGCGTGCTCGTCTTAAGGCTTCACTGCCATTTTGAGCCACCGTCAGGTTGTAGCCCCAAACATATAAATATTCAGACACCGTCTCGATGTTCGTTTCGTTATCTTCAACAAGCAGAATTAACGGCCCCTCATTGGGTAAATAATGTTTGATCTCAATCTGGTGCTCAAACAATTCAAGGGCCGATCTGGCTTGTTCCTTGATGGTAGCTGTATTAATCTGGGGGTTTTGGGGCAGGGTAACAGAAAAACAACTGCCTAAACCCACCTGGCTTTCCAGGGAAACACCCCCGCCGTGCATTTCTGCCAGATGATACACAAGGGATAAGCCCAAACCGGTGCCCTCGTGTGACCGTGCCAGGCCAGAATCTAGCTGCACAAATGGCTTGAAGAGCCGATCCATGTCCTTTTTGGGAATGCCAATGCCGCTATCCCAAATTTGGAACTGAACTGCCTCGCGTTCTGGCATGTTTAAGATGTTGATACCCACTTCCCCACCAGCCGGTGTAAATTTGACCGCATTGCTTAACAGATTGATTAAAATCTGTTTGAGGCGTCGTTCATCTGCCTGGCACGTTTTTAGGGAATGATCAATATTGGCGTGAAGCTTGATTTGCTTCTTGTGGGCCATTTGCCGCACGAATTGAAGGCTGCTCTCACAAATGGTTGCTAAAGAAACGGTTTGAATCTCAAGCGTGACTTTTCCCAACTCTATTTTGACCACATCTAAAATATCATTGATGAGATCAAGCAGGTGGTTGCCGCTATCTGTAATGACTTGCAGCGAAGAAATTTGTTTGGGGGTAAGGGGGCCATGAATACCTTCTTGCAATATTTCAGATTTGCCTAAGATTGCACTGAGCGGGGTGCGTAACTCATGGCTCATGTTGGCTAAAAATTCATCTTTTGTGCGTAATGCCCTGGCCAGCTTTGCGTTGGTGGCGTTTAATTTGTGGCTGCCTTGTGCAGCTTTTCTTCGACCTTCCGCTGTTTGGTAATATCTCTGGCCAATGCCTGGTAGCCACTTACCTGGCCCTGTTTCATGATGACCTGCACATTCTGCCCCAGCCATATTTCATTATTTTTTTTATTAATAGCAAGAAATTCAACGTAGGTGTTAGAAATTTGCTGGGCTTTTTGTTTGTTGAAGAGCTTTTATCAACTTAACTTTGAAATCGGGGAATAAATTCTGTAAAATGCCGCCCGATTAGATCAGTTTCGTCGGTGTAGCCCAGGGTGCGTACGGTAACCGGATTGGCATAGGTACAATATCCATCTGAATCGGTGCGGTAAATCATGTCCGTCGCATTTTCTACCAGCTGTTTGTAATTGTGTTCGCTGGAACAAGTGCCTGTTCTATTTTTTACGTTCGCCGATCTGTTGCTCTAGCTCTTGGGCATGGTCAGAAGTTGGTCGTACTGAGACGGACGGTTTCTAGGGCAAGGCTGGCATTTTCGGCAAAGATGGTCGCGATGCGGCGGGAGCGTTCGTTGAAGCCGTTTCTGTGGGGGGATTGTAGATCGATGGCCCCGATGATGTGGTTATAGGCGCGTAAGGGTATGACCATTTGAGACTGGGTGTAGGTGCTTTCTGGCACGTAACGGGCATCTTGAAAACATCATGGGTGCATAAATGATTTCCGCCCTGGCGTACGGCCGTAGAAATCAGCCCATTTTCTTCTGTCAGCGCACCTTTCCTTCGATACCTTCATGCGGATGCCACCCACACCTGCCAGCCAGGTTAGATAATTGCTTTTTTCTTCAATGGGATGCAACCGCAGCCTGTCCGTGCTGAGCCTAATTGCTTGATGCAGAAGTAGAACACCGCAGCCATCGAAACCTAATTCTTCAGCGGTAATTGTGGCGATATGTTTTGAAGCTAAATCTTTAAGATTGCTCTGGTTTTATCAAGTTGCTGCCTGATAAATAAGTTCAACTTCCTCTGCCTTTGCTTGTACCTCGTGTTCAGCTTCTCGTCGTTCGGTTAAGTCTGTGATGGTGGCAATGGTGCCAACGATGCGTCCCTGACGACTGAAATTTGGGACGCTGTTTACCAGTACATAAAGCCAGGAGCTCATCGTTGGGGCACAGGCGGGCCTCGTAAGAGCAGGAAACTCCCTCCATATTTTGCATCTGTGCCTGAATGAGCTTTGGATGGTCTTCATGGTAGGTGAAATTCAGTATATTTTTGCCAATAATCTCTTCAGGCTGGCAGCCGAGCATTTTGGCATAGGCTGGATTTGCGTATTCAAAGATGCTTCAATGGTGGTCGTTACCAGACCTTGCCCCATGGTGCCCATGATCTGTTTGGCAAAATTTCGCTCTTCAACGAGAGCTTCTTCTGTTTTTTGGCGAATAAGCGCATTAACAATGACTGCGCCTACCATCTGAAAGAATTCACTGTTTTCTTGTGCCTGAGGCAAGGTGGGCTTTGTTGAATCTAGCCCTAAAAAAGCCGATTGTTTCGTTGCCAAAAAATCAATGGTGTAATAAGGGCGGATTGTATGCCTTGGAGGGCCAGGAGTTTTAGTTCATTACAGGTTTCGTGCTCGGCGGCGGCTACATTTTGGATGAGCAAGGTTTCCTGGTTTTTTAGGGTGGGAAGCCAGTCTTCGAATAGGGTTGCCGGTAAATTTTTGAAATCTTCAAAGGTGACGGGATGATCTTTTTTTTGCCAGGCGTGGGTTTGTTTTAGGGAACGGCCGTTTTCATCTAACAAGTAAATATAGACCCGATCAAAATGGGTAAATCGCCCTACCTCTTCAAGGGCTTCGTTGATGCAGTTGTCTATGTCCGTTACGGTTAAATTGATAAATTTGCTGGAAATTTGGGTAAGGATGTTTTCTAAGGCAATCCGATTTTGTAGCTTTTTTTCAGTCTTTATCCGTTCAGCATTCTCTTTTACTAACTGCTGGGTTGTTCTATTTAAAGCCTGGGTGTGCGCATTGACCTTTTTTTCTAGCAGCTTATTTGTTCGGCGCAGCTGACTATGCTCTTGTTTCAGCAGTCGTTCGCTTTGTGTGGCCTGTTCGGCTGGGTTGGAGTGGGTCGTCATAATGCTCTTTACTTATCGTTACAAAACTCAAGCTGCAAATTTCTTTTGCAGACCTTTTTCCTGAATGATAAGTTGGAGCATTTAATGAAAACAATAGCCTTCAAGTATGAGTGAACAGGGAAAATTGCCCTATAACATCTGTGCCAGGTGTTTGCTATAGTAATTTAGGCAATTGTGGAGAGCTTTACATAAATCTCTTCTAGCGCAGATTCCTGAACGGATAGGTTGACCAGTTGCCACTGCTCTGCCGAAATTTTATTGAGGATGTGGCTTAATTCTGTCAGATCGTTGGTGCGCAGGCAGTAACTGCCATCAACTTTTGGGTAATCCAGGGGCTGATTGGTTTGAAAGCGAACTTCAAATTCACGATGCCCTAAAGTTTCTCGGATACTGCCCATGGTGTCGCAAATGAGCAAACGGCCGTCTTTCAAAATGGTAACTCGGTCGCAAACTGACTCTACGTGGAACAGGTTATGGGCGCTTAATAAAATGGTTTTGCCTTGTTTACGCAGCTCTTTTAAATAATTGAGAATAAAAAACGAAGTTAGCGGGTCCAGACCAGAATTTGGTTCATCCAAAATAAGTAAATCTGGATCATGCAGCAGCACACGAGCGATGGCCACTTTTCGCTTCATGCCTTTAGAAAGCTCACCAGTGAGTTTGTTGCGCTCAGACAAATTCAGGCCAGTTAGCAGTTCTTCAATACGAGCCTCGGCTTGTTTTTTGGGCAACTCGTACAGCTCGCCAAAGAAGGTGAGATATTCTGAAACGGTCATATTGGCATAGAGCGCACTTTCTTCTGGCAAAAAGCCTATCTTCTTTTTGACCATTGGGGCACCGCGATTATTGCTCATATCGTGCCCCATTACTTCTACAACACCAGAAGAGGGGGTGATGAGGCCAGCAATCATTTTGAGGGTGCTGCTTTTGCCAGCGCCGTTGTGCCCAATAATGCCCATAATTTCACCAGGGCGCACTTGCAGGGTTAGATTGCGCACGGCAACATGGTTTTCATACAGTTTGGAAACGTCTTTTAAATGGATCATAGCTCACTATCTTTTCTTGGAATTTATTGATAGAACGTCAATCGGATGATGGATCGTACTTATGCTCAACTTTAATTTAATTATTTCTATTGCTCGCCGAGAGCTGTTTCGTGTTCGGTCACGCTTTCATGGCAACGCCCGATCCATGTTGCTTGTTGTGTTTTTGGTCACGGCTAGTTTATCGTACCTTGCCTGGCAGAAGGGAGCAACGGTGCAAATGGGGGTTTACCGGGTCGGCGTCTCCCCCAATGGTCCTGTTTTGGCAGACGGCCGTTTCATAACCACAACGCTAGACCCTATTTCTGGCTTTGAGCAGCTCCGCCTGGGGCAGCAAGATTTATACATTGAGGCTGACAGGATTGTGGCCCGCGATGATGATAGATCGCAATATGCGTTGGGGGCGGCAAAGCAATATTTAACAGAGCAAGAACTTATTCGTTTGTCTGAAAGTTACCCGCCAGAGCAAGCTTTTCCCCTGCGCATTATGGTGCAAGACATGTCCGTAGCGGATGTTGTGGCCGCTGGCGGCGGCAGCGTTGAGGAAGAGGCTGAAGGGGAAACGGCCGTACAAAATGGTTTGGCCAACATGGGGCTGGCAGACTTTGACCTGGTTGGCGAAGATGTTTTTGTTCCCTCCCTTTCTGAACCGCCCATTCCTTTTACCCAGGTCATTATCGCCTTTTTATACGTGATGCCCATCGCTTTTGTAAACATCTTTTTTACCAGCAGCTTCATGGGCGAAAAGCTCGATAAACGGCTTTCTGTGCTGCTTTCTACACCGGCCAGACCTATCGAAATTATTTTAGGGAAAATGCTGCCCTACCTCACGTTTTCGCTCATTTCTGTGGTTGTCATGACCCTGATCCTGGGCGGAAATGTAGGGGCCGCGCTGCTTATTTTTATCCCGGTGATTTTGTTCATGTTTGCTGTTTATTTGATGGTGCCGCTTTTTTATCGCACGTTTAAGGACACTACCTTCATTTCAATGCTGGCCGTAACGGTGATCACAGCTTATTTGGTTTTTCCGGCAATGTTTAGCGGGGTGAATGATTTTAGTTATTTATCTCCTTTAACCTTGGCGGTGCAAATGTACCAGGGGGAGGTCTTTTCTCTGGAGCATTATTTATTTGCCACGGTGCCCATTGTGAGCATATTTTTATTTGCCTTATACATTGGCACGCGGGTGCTGAATGAGGAATTTTTGCTTGGCTTTCGGCCGTTAACTCGCAAGTTGGCCCAGGCGGTATTTTTGGCCATGAACCAGAAACGGCCGTTTCTCTCCATCTTCTTCCTTGCCCTTTGCCTTGTCCCCATTGTCTACCTCATCCAGTTAATCCTCTTAGCCATATCGCTAAACTTGCCGCTTCAGGTTGCGCTGATTGCGGTGTTGGTTGCCTCGGTGCTGGTAGAAGAGATAGCCAAATCAGTTGGCATTGTGGTTTTGTATCAGCGGCAGGCGGAACGGCCGTATCTCCGAATTTTTACCTTTGCCTTACTTTCGGCCGTTGGCTTTTTGGTCGCTGAAAAATTACTTCTTTACCTTTCACTCAGCGCCGTTTCCGAAGCCGCACTCTCCACAGCCATTTTTAGCGGCGGACTGCTTCTGGTGCCCCTTTTGGCCCATTTCACATTTACCAGCTTTGTCTGTGTGCTTAATGCCCGTTGGCACGTACGCTATCCCATTGCCATTTTGGCGGCGGGCGTGCTGCACGTTACCTACAATCTCTTCGTTTTGGGAGCTGCCCTATGACCTACAAACCATTCATCGCCATCGTCAAGCGAGAGCTGCGCACCGTCACTCGTGAACGCACCATCATGATCGCCATCGTTATCCAGCTCTTCATCGCCTCCTTTTCTTCGACCATCTTGGTAGGCTTGCTCTCATTTTACGATCCCAGTTCTATAGCTTTTAACAGCCAGATACGCATTCAAGCAGGCGTAGTGGGCGACAAAGAAAGTGCGTTGTTTAACTACCTGCGGGCGGGGAATGTGCGTCCCATCTATTTTGAACAGCCGGAGCAGGCGGATAACGCTCTGGCGCGTGGCTTAATAGACACCGTCATCTACGTGCCCTCAGAAACGGCCGAAGTGACCCAGATGCAGCTCTTTTTACCTGAAGCAGAAACCCAATCCACCGTTGTCATGATGCTGCTGCGCCAGCCACTGGAGCAATACGAAAATTATTTACGGCGTCAGCGGGGTATCGATGTGCGGTTTACCGACTTGCAGGGAAAGCCATCGTCGAGCTATGAATTTCTGTATGCGACCATTTTGCCCATCCTCATGTTTTTCCCTGGTTTTGTGGCTGGCAGTATGGTGGCCGATTCAGTAGCGAGCGAATTGGAGCATGGTACTTTAGAGACGCTCTGGTCTGCGCCTATTAGCCTGAGCCAAATTTTTGCTGCCAAAATAGTCGCTGCCTTACTGTTAGCCTTTGCCCAAATAGGTGTGTGGCTCATCCTCTTGCAGCTAAACCAAATTGATGTGCAAAATGTGGGCAGTATTTTGTTATTGTCTGTGATTGTAGCCGGACTTAATGCTGTGGCTTCGGCCGGCATTACCACTTTTCTAAAGGATCGAGAGCGTGCTCAGTTTATCTACTCGCTAACCATTGTGATGGTGGCGGGCGGCAGCACGCTGCTAGGCCGTTCGCCATTTTCATTGCTAACCCAGTTGGCAACCAATGATTACTATGCCAGCATGGCCAATGTGGCGGTCTACGGCGTTTTGTTTTTGCTAATCTTCGCAGGGTACCTCCTTTTTGCCAGGCCAATGTTAGAAGTAAAAATTTAGCCAGCAGCAGGTTTATTCCCCGCCTTCAAACGGTTTTTTCACGCCGATAGCGCGTTCCTTTCACGGTTTCTTTAGCCTTGCTATGCCATAATTCAGGCAAATATTTTCGGGTGGAAGCCAGCAAAAAACGGTGTGTCCACTATATTTGCGGAGCGTCTGATGGTGATGCGTCAGGCAAGACAAAAGCGTGCAAAAAAATAGTCCGTTTGGTTTAGAGCAACCGCTCAATTTTGCAATAGGGGAGCGCCCCGTTCGCTTTCGGCCAGTTCTTTTGTGGCTGGGCGTGCTGGGGCTGTTCATTCTGTTTATCCCCCTTTATTTAATGGCTCATGCTTTGGGGAACGAGGTGACCCGGCTTGAGGCCGACATGGGGCTTCGCCAGACGGCGTTGGCTGCTTCGCCTGCCGCTTTGCAGCAAGCCCAAAACCTGGTTGTTACTTTAACGGCCGTTCACAACCAAACCAACCAGATGACAGCCCTTTTGCCCACCTTAGCTGCTGAAAACGTGGATTGGAACGCAGCAATGGCGGCCATTAACAAAGGCGGCAGTCATGGCGTGCAGCTAACCAGTCTTGAGCAATCCGGCAACCAGCTCATTATTCGTGGACAGGCCATCAATGATGCAGGCGTGACGAATTATGCCCAGCAGCTAGAGGCGTCTGGGCAGTTTATTCAGGTTACAATTCAATCTGTGAACCAGGTGGCCGCGCCGGTTCAGTCGCCCACGCCGACCGTGCCTGCGCCAACGGCCGTTCCCACCGCACTCCCCACCAGCACCCCACGGCCAACGGCCGTTCCCACCAAAATCCCCACAACGCCCTGGCCCACCTGGACGCCAACGCCCAAGCTCACTGACGATTTTGAATGGGACGATACAACCGCCAAACCCATTTTTGTGGGAGCCTTGGCCCAGCCGCACAACTTCTACCCCAATTTTGACCTAGACCAGGTTACCTTTTTGGCCAAGGCAGGCCGCACCTACGAAATCAGCACAGACTTTTTGGCCGAGGGCGTAGACACGTTCCTTACCGTCACTTTTGGCGATACGACCCTGAGCAATGATGATGCAATTTTAGGCGTGCTTCGCTCCACCGTTACCATGCAGGCCCCCAGCAACAGCGATGTAGAAGTGCTGGTGCAAATTAGTAATCGCGGAGTGTATGGGCCAGACAAATGGTACGATGTGCAGGTGGTGGAGATTGTGCCTGCGACGCCTACGCCCTCCATCACGCCCACCAGCGGAGCGCCCACCAGCACGCCATCCCCCACCCAAGATTTACGGGACAGCTATGAGCCTGACGATACCAATCCCAAATCGATTGCCATTGGTGATGCGCAAATTCATAACTTTTATCCAGACGGCGATGTAGACAAAGTGGGTATTTTGGTGAAAAAGGGACGGTATTATCAAATTCTCACGTCGCAGCTAGGGATTGGGGTAGATACGGCCGTTACCGTCGAGTTCAATGGCGAAACCTGGCAAAACGACGATTACGCTCTGCCCGGTTCAGATAATTTTGCCTCATCAGTTTGCTTCCCCGCAGACGAAAATGGAACGGCCGTGGCTACCATTAACAACGTGGGGCAGCAGTTTGGCCCCAGCAAAAGCTACGTCGTTTCCGTGCAAGAAGTACCCTTTCTCACGGTTGATCCCGAAGCCGTTGATTTTGGCAACCAGGTCTCAGGCGGCGGGCCATTGACCCAAACGATGCACATTACCGGCACCGTGCCCCTTGATTGGGATGTAACCACAGAAACGCCCTGGCTAAGCACAAATGTGATCACCGGAACCACGCCCGCCACGTTAACCCTCACCGCCAACCTCGCTGGCCTGGCGGACGGGCTGCATGAAGGCGAAATCACGCTGGGCTGGGCCGAATTTTGTCGCCAAACCATTCCCGTAACTGTTCAGATTGATCCAGCCCAAAGCAGCCGGCCAGATGGCAACGGCCGTACCTTCACGGTTGCTAAAGTTGCCTGGCTGCAAACTGGCACGGTGGAATTTGTCATTGTGGCCACCCTCAAGCCAATGGAGCCTTAACGGTTATGAACTTAGACCAGGAAGAGGTTCGCACCTTTGTGCGGGAAAACCAACAGATTATTTTGCCTCTGGCAATCATTGCCCTGCTGCTGTTGGTTTACATCATTGTCGTGCTGGCGGTTTTGCTGCCGCGCTGGCGGCAGCGCACGGAACTCACGGCTGCCAGCGCGACGGTTGAAGCGGTTTATGCTGACCGCACCACGCAGCAAAGCGACGTAGCCGGACAAATTTCCCAACAGGTTGAGACCGCCCAGGCGGCCTTTGATGGGCAGGTGAACTACTTTTTAACAGAAACGCAGGCGGCTGCCTTTTTGGATAATTTGTACACCACGGCGGCGGCAACGGCCGTTTCCATTGTCGATTTACAGGCCCAGGCTTTGCCGTCTGGCAGCTTTACGGTGGGTGAAAAACCCGCCTATGACGTCCGTCAGTTTCATTTGGTGGCAGCCGGGGAGATTGCGGCGTTGAATACTTTTGTGGGGCATCTCAAGCAAACGGCCGTGGCCAGCATCCGCCTGCAAAATTTACTGGTTACCGCTGGTGAGCCAGGCTCCCCTGGCAGCCTGAGCGTCGATTTGCTGCTCTACACCTCACCCTTTTCCTCAGGGGAATCGGTTGCTGACCTGCCCGGAGCCGTTGCTGCACCCTTGGCTACGGCCGTTCCCTCCCCAGTGCCCTTGCCCACAGCCGCAGCCACGCCTGTGCCAGACATCAGCGGCCTGTCGGCCCAGCTGGATGCCGCTTGGGCTGCCGAAGATTGGCCTGAGGCCATTCGCTTCATTCAGCAAATTCGCCAGCAGGCTCCCACCGAGCCGGGCATGACCGAAAAATTGTATGCGGCGCGGGTAAATTTTGGGTATCAGCTGGCAGGTTTGGGGGAAACGGCCGCAGCCGCCGAACAGTTTGAGCAAGCCCTGGCCATCTTCCCCGAAGGGGTGGAAGCCGAAGCGGGCCTACAATCCCTGTTTGCCCCCACGCCAACGCCCACCCCTGAAACGGTTATCTATGTGGTGCAGCGGGGGGATACGCTTTACTCAATTGCCCGGCGCTACGGCGCAACGGTGGATGCTGTCAAAGCGGCCAATGGACTGACCAGCAACAACATCAGTCCCGGCCAGCAGCTCATTATTCCCTAACTGCTTACCCTGCAAGCCACCGAGTACACAAAGGTCTTTGAGGCGATGCTTCCATTCTCATCGTCCTCTTTTTGTTCTGTAGCTTTCTGGAATAAGTTCTAAATTAGTCTAAAGTGCGTACGCCGCGCCACATGGGCGTTTGGTTGTAGTCAAAGTAGCGGGCTTTGTGCAGGGTGAGGGCGTTGCTGTTTTGGATACTTTGGGGCAAACGGCCGTTATAAATCCGAATTGAGTGATAAAAATTGGGCGACAATTCATAAACCGCTTTGGCATGGGCTTCGCTGCGGCTCCAGCCCATTTGGGCCTCCACGTTGGTGAACAGAACCAAATTGGCGTAGTTGCCATCCTTCAGCAGCATGGTGCTGTAGCTGATCAATCCCTCGTGCTGCGGAATCTCTTTCAGCAGCGTGATGTCAAATTCTTGGGCCAGCTGAATATCAGCCTGGGAGCGACTTTGGCCAAAGAAGCCAACGACGTGAATGAGGCTTATCTGCTGGAAATGGCCGGGATTGGCCAGCACCTGGCGATGAATCCAGCTATCGTTGCCTGGCAGGTTAAACAAGATGGTGTGGGGCACATCGGGCATCATGTGGGGGTTAGACAGGGTGAGATGCAGCTGCTGGGCCATGTAGCACAAGGTGTTCAGGTCCAGGGGAACGTGATCTGGGTGGGTAAACGGCCGTTCGGCGAGAATGTCGGTGGGGGATAATTGAACGACGCTGTCCATGATGAGATGAGCCTCCTCTTTGTTAAGTCATGCTGTTGTTGGGCGCTGGCACAAAGCCTAACGCCGCCGATATGGTCTGGCAGGTTTCCAGGAGCGTGGGCAAAAACGTCTGGAATGTCGCCGCGCTCAGCCGGTAAGCCGGGCCGGAAATTGAAATGGTGGCCAGCAAGTTTCCCAGATGATTGTAAAGTGGCCCGGCTACAGAGCTAAAGCCTGTTTCATACTCTTCATGTACGATGGCATACTTTTGCTGGCAAATCTGGGTCAACTGCCGGGTTAACTGGTAGCTGTCGGTAACGGTGTTTGGGGTGTATTTTTTGAGCGGGCTGGGCAGTACGGCCGTACGTTCCTCAGGGGTCATGTGGGCCAAAATGAGCTTGCCGCTGGCCGTGCAGTGCAGCGGCGACCGGCGACCAATCCAACCAATGTATTGAATGGGCTGCGGGCTGGCGGCTCGGTCAACATTGACACATTCCTGCCCGTCTAGCACCGTGACGTTTACCGTTTCTTGCGTAAGATTGGCCAGCGCTGCCAGATGCGGCTGGGCAGCCGCCCGCGCATTGAGCCGCCCCAAAGCGACGCCAGCCAGGCTCACCAAACCCACTCCCAGGCAATATTTGCCGTTTCCCTGATTTTGGGCAATTAAACCCTCTGCTTGCAGTGTGGCAATCATGCGAGAGACGGTGCTCTTGTGCAGCCCCAGGCGGCGGCTCAATTCAGAGACGCCCAATTCTGGCTCGCTTTCGGTAAAGCTGCGCAAAATAGCCACAGCGCGCTGCACGGATTGAATGGGAGCAGTTGGAGTGTGTGTATTTTGGTTCATGCGCCTTTGTTGCGTATTATGAAACAGCGTTTTGGCATACGGTTCAGGTGAGTATAACCTTAGTCGAGAGAACTTTCAATCTAACTTTCTTTGTTTGAGGACTGGCAATCCTGGGCTTGGGCAGACGCAAAACCAGCATATTTAGGACTGCCAGTCCTCTCATACGCGCCCAGCGTTTAGGGTTGGTGCAGTTTTTGCATTTCGTTGTAGTGTAGCTGTGGCGGGCCGCTCAGCCAGGTGGGACGAAGGGCCAGGGCAATGTGGGTCGTCAGTGCAGCTGCTTCACCAGATAGAAGGAGCGGCTGGTTTTGAGATTTTAGGTGCAAAACGGCCGTAATCGCTCCCTCCAAGTTTCCCAGCCGGGGTAGTTCAATGTGTACCATGTGGCAAACCTTCGGGTTGGCAAAATGAGCTGCGTCTTCTGGGGAGTCCACCCAGGCATCGGCCACCAGCCTGGAGGTCATGCGGCGAATGGCAAAATAGCCCACTAATTTCTGTAGTGATTTTTGCTGTGCCTCACGGCCGTTCTGCCACACTGGATTTTGAATCGCCAACTTGAATGGTTTCACTGCTTGTTCCAACCCAGCCAGCGCTCCCAAAACCTTGCCTTCGTCATTGTTAAACAGCTCGCTAAAGCTGTCCCGCAAATCAAGGTGAAGCATGGGTTGAAAATCAGAATTTAACGTTGGCAGCCAGGCCGCGACCTGTCGCAAATGGTGTTGAAGCCGTTCGGCGTTGGCTCCCAGCGTGTTTTTGTGGTTGTTTTCACCTGTGGTATAACCCAACGCAGCAACGTGGGTGGCCAAAATGGCGCTGGCCGTCTGGATGTTTTCATCATTGAGCGCGATGTGCAGCGGAACGGCCGTATCCACCCAATCCAACGCATATTCCCGCGCCACCAACGCCGCCACCGTCTCCCGATTCACGGCAGCCACTGCCTGTAAAAGCGCCGCTGTCAGGCCATATTGCAAGGCTGGATGCAACGGCCGTTTCACCGTCACAGTTTCTTCTTTGGGGGCGGGCGGCGTTTCTTCCGCCAAAAAGCCTGTGATCAGGCTGCGCCGCGAAACGGCTCCGGTGACTGGCTTCGGGCGAGGCGGCGTGATCTTGTTGTAGGTGAATGTTTCGGTGAGCGGCAGCAGCATGTGTGCCAGGGGTCGGAATTCGGCAGCGGGCTGGCCTTGCCACAGCGGTGCCACGACCTGTTGAATCTGGTTTGCTGCCTGGATGGGGTCGAAGACGGCCGTTTCACCCACCCGTGAAGCAGCAGGCACATCAACACAATTGGCCCAGAACCGCTGCCCGTCGCTTAGCTGAATACCGACTGTGAGTTGGGAACGGCCGTTTCTGGCCAGTGTCGGCACAGTCAGCAGCGATGAGATAACGAGATTTTCAGACATGGATAATTCAGCTTTAGCTCAAAAAAAATATAACCAACGTATTTTTGCGGGTTGTGGCTTATTACTCTTCATCTTCTTTTTTGGTATTGCCTTTGGCCTGGTTGCCCTCGTCAAACACGACCGCGCCTTAGTGCGCTACCCCGGTTCCACCGCTGTGGCCATGCACAGCAACTACGGCAGCTTGCCCCGCTCCTACAATTGGGACGACACCTTCCGCACAGATGACAGTTTCCACGCCGTCTACGAATGGTACTCCGTCACCTTTGATATGGGAGCCGAATCTCGCGCCAATGGCTCCTGTATTTTACTTGAAACCGACAATGAATACTTCCTCGTTAAGCGATTTATGACGGTAACTATTTGTGGTGCAGCTGAAGGTCAGCTTGTTTTTGTAGATCGCACCACCCGGTTTGAGTAAATGACCCAATTCGCCATTTAATAAAAAAGAGAAGGAAAAGCTCCTTCTCTTTTTCACCGGTTCGTTTCCCTGCGGCGGCTACACCACATCCCGAACATCAACAATTTGCTGCCCTGCAATGTGGCTAAAGGCGCTGCGTACCTCCGCCTCTGTAACACTGGGAATTTTAAGCACAACATCATATAAACCCTCTTGGCGGCGCGTTGGGTACGTGCCAATGGCCATCACCCCCCAATCATTATCCGCCAACGCTTTGGCCAGCTTGGCAAACTCACCTTTGCGGTTGGGCATACGCACCGTCACCCGCAAACCATCCACTGGCAGCCCCATCAGTTCCTGATAAGAATGCAAAATATCCACTTCCGAGACAATGCCCTCAATCGCGCCATCGCTATCAATCACCGGCAGGCAGCCAATCTTGTTGTCGGCCATCATTTTGGCGGCTCGCTCAATTGTCCGATCAGCTGCAATAGTGAGCACATTTTCTCTTTGAACCATCACATCTTTTACGGTTAAGTTGCTCAACTGCCGGGAAATTTCCCACATGTTCAGACTCCCCAGCGAATCTGGTTTCAAAGAAAGCCGGGTGCGCGTAATTAATCCTTCCAGCATTTTTCCATCAGAAGCAACTGGCAAATGCCGAATATGATTTTCTGCCATAATTTTTTGGGCCTCGGCTGCTTTGGTGGACGGTGCAATAATGATTGGATGTCGCGTCATACGATCTTTAACAAGCATTTTTCTTCCCTTCCTGTAGGTGTATTAGACCAGTGCGTCTAATTTTTGCCTTTTACTTGAGCAAATCATTTGTTAACTTGTTGCTGTAGAAATAACCGGATCAAATGTGCGTAATGTTTCTTCTTGAATATGGCAGAAAATTCGGTGGCCATTGTCCAATTCGCGCCAGGGTGGAATCTCTTGTTCGCAAATTTTGCCGCCGTCGGGCAGCATTTCTCGGCGGGGGCAGCGGGTGTGGAAGCGGCAGCCGCTGGGCGGGTTAATGGCGCTGGGCACCGAACCATCCAGCCGAATATGTTTTTGCTTGGCTGTTGGATCAGGAATGGGTACGGCCGAAAGTAGCGCTTCTGTGTACGGGTGGTAAGGCGGGGCGTAAATTGCCTCGGCCGGGCCAATTTCCATGATTTGCCCCAGGTACATCACCGCCACATCGTCTGAAAAGAAGCGCACCACAGATAAATCGTGGGCAATGAAGATCATGGTGGTTTTGTATTCGTCTTGCACTTCCAGCAGTAAATTTAGCAAAGCGGCCTGCACAGAAACGTCCAGTGCGCTCACCGGTTCATCACACAAAACCAGGTCGGGGCGGCTGGCCAGGGCGCGGGCAATGCCCACGCGCTGCTTTTCGCCACCGCTTAGCTGGCGCGGCAGCCGGTCATAATAATTTTCACCAAGCCGCATTGCTTCCAACAGCTTAATGACTTCGCGGCGAATTTGATCTTTGGGCACCGTGCCAAAGCGCTCCATCGGACGGCCGATTTGCTGCCCCACCGTGTAAGAAGGGTTCATGGTGGAGTCTGGGTTCTGGAACACCATTTGCAGCTCTTGAATCAATTTTTCGTTTCGAGTTTCCAAATCTCCCGTAATGTCAAAGCCCATGAAGGTGGCGTCGCCGCTGGTGCTGTCTTCCAGCCCGATCAACGTTTTGATGAGCGTACTTTTGCCACAGCCAGATTCACCAACCACGCCCAGCGTTTTCCCTTTTTTGACGGCAAACGAGGCATTTTCTACAGCTTTCACGTAACGTGGTTCACCCAGGCCAAGGACATCTTTTAGAGAGCTGCCCTGAACTTCATAATATTTTTTCAGGTTTTGCACTTCTATCAGATTTTCTTCTTTTCCGTTTGTCTGCACGGTTGTTGCGGCAGGTTTGATGTCTTCAGTAGGAATCCATTGGCTGGGGTCTATTTCTTCGGCGAAGTGGCAGCGTACGGCCGTACCGTTTTCCATCAGGCGCAGCTGCGGCCGTTCGTCGTGGCAGCGGTCCTGGGCATAGTCACAGCGAGGGCTGTACATGCAGCCCATGGGCCGGTTGTTTGGCGGTGGCACACGCCCCCGGATGGGATAAAGCACGCTGCCCGCCTTATCGGCCCCCAGCTTGGGCACGCAGCGGATAAGCCCCTGCGTGTACGGATGCTGCGGTTCCTTAAAGAGCTGCTGAATTTCTGCGCGTTCCACCATTTCACCAGCATACATCACGCCAACGCGGGTACAAACACGGGCAACCACCCCCAAATTATGGGTGATGTACATGATGGCCGTGTCAAAATCTCGTCGCAGCTCAGCAATCAGGTCGAGAACGGCCGCTTCCACCGTGACGTCCAACGCCGTGGTCGGCTCATCCATAATCAGGAGGGCCGGATTATTGAGCAGGGCCATGGCGATGACCACGCGCTGCTGCTGCCCGCCAGAAATTTGGTGCGGATACCGCTTCATCACGTTGGCCGCATCCGGCATGTACACCCGCTCCAGCATGTCTACGCAGCGGTCGGCCGCTTCCTGTTCACTAATGCCGCGATGCACGGTGAGCACCTCTTTCATCTGGTTGCCCAGCGTCATGGATGGGTTTAATGCCTGCATGGGGTCTTGAAACACCATCGCAATCTGGTCGCCGCGCAGCTGCCGCAGCTCTTCGCCGCTTTTGCCTACCAGCTCCTGCCCCTGGAACTTAATGCTGCCCCGTTTGACGTAGCCATTGCTGCCTAAAAAATTAACAATAGCCCAGGCCATCGTGCTTTTGCCACAGCCAGACTCGCCCACAATGCCAAATGACTCACCCCGGCGAATGTCGAACGAGACATTTTGTACCGCCTCGATTTCGCCGCCGCGCACCTTGTAGGCCACAGCGACATCTTCTACTTTTAGAACGGATGCTTTTTTATCGTCTATCTGCCATGCCATCGCCATTTCCTATTTTTGATACCTCGTTAACTCTTCGCGCAGTCCATCGGCGAACAGATTAAGCCCAATCACCAGGGTGGCAATGGCCAAAGCTGGCCACAAAACCGCCCATTGATTTGAAAAAATATTTTTGCGTGCCTCATTGACCATATTGCCCCAATCTGGGTCTGGCGGGGGCAGCCCCAATCCTAAAAAGCCGAGGGTGCCGATGGCAAAAATGGCGTAGCCTACGCGCAGCATAGCATCCACCAGGATGGGGCCGCGGGCGTTGGGCAAAATTTCGCGGAACATGATGTACCAGACGTTTTCGCCGCGTGTTTCTGCGGCGCGAATGTAGTCGCGGGTTTTAATGTCTAGCGCCAGACTGCGCACCAGGCGGGCAACCCCCGGTGCCCCGGTGATGGTGATGGCCAAAATCACAACCAGGTCGCCTTGCCCCAGAGCAGCAATTACCACCAGGTAAAGCACAATGACCGGGAAAGCAATGAGAGCGTCCAGCACTTGCATAATGATTTGATCCCACCAGCCGCCCCGGTAACCAGCGTTTAGTCCCAAAACTGAGCCCAGCAGCAATGAGCCTAAAACACCCCAAATGGCCACGCCGCCGGGGATGGCGACGCTGCCGTCACCGGGCAGACGGGTTTTTAGCAAAATAACCTGGGTGCCTTGCATTAGCCGGGAGAGGATGTCCCGGCCCAGGTGGTCGGTGCCCAACCAATTAACGGAATTGGGTGCCAGATTTTGAATAAAGTCGGAGGCGTTTGGTTCGTATGGGGTCCAAAAAAGAGAAATAAAGCCAAGGATGAGCCAAAATAAGACCATAATCATGCCGACCGTGGCCACGCGAGACTCAAAGACAATGGAGATGCTTTTCCACATTTTTTGCCAGCGAGACGGCCGTTCCGCTTTTTGGGTTGTTGGTTGTGCAACAGCCATAAAAATTCTCCTCTACGCGTAACGAATTCGGGGATTCAGGAATGTATAGGCCAGGTCACCCAAAAGGCGCGTGACAACAGCCAGGGTCACGGTAATCATGGCAGCGGCTTCCACTGCATTAAAGTCACCAAAAATGGCGGCATTGTAGATGTAGCTGCCCAGTCCGGGGAAGCCAAAGATCACCTCCACCACAACCACACCGCCAACCAGCCAGTTCACGTGCAGCATAATGATAGTAATTGGAGCCATGAGCGCATTCCGAACGGCGTGGCGCAGCACCACACGCCGATACGGCATTCCTTTAATGATGGCGGTACGGATGTAAGCCGTCCCCATCACCTCTACCATGCTGGCCCGTGTCATTCGGGTGATGTAGCCAAGCTCAACGGCCGTTAACGTGAGCACCGGCAGCGCCAGCAAAGTAGGATCTTCAAAAATTGCATTGGCGCTGGTAAAAATGGCCACCGCCTTAAAGGGCGAATCAGGCCACACACTCCTCAACCAGATGCCCAGCGTAATAATTAGAAAAATACCGGTCACAAATTCAGGTGTGGCCGTTGCGCCTAGGCTGGTAATCGAGATGACGCGGTCTATAAATTTGCCTTCGTTTATGCCCGCTAACACCCCCAGAATCAACGCCAGTGGCATGACCACAATAAAAGCGACTCCGGCGAGAACGGCCGTATTCCGCACACGCGGCCACAAAATTGAAGATACTGGTCGGCCAAATTGCAACGACTCCCCTGCATCCCCACGCAGCAGCCCCTCGCGCAAAGGAATGTATTGCTGCGGGCCATCACCCTCACGCCGAAAGCCAGCCGTTGTACGCACCCACACCTCAGCCCCTTCACCCCGAACCCATTTCACGGCGCTGTTATTTCTGTTTACGCCCCAGAAAAACTCATTGCCCGTTTCCGGGTCTACTTGCCACACATCGCCAGCCAGCCGACTTTCGGATGAGCCATCTTCCTGTCGAACCAATTCATAAAGCTCCCCTTCATCTAGCTCCCAGCGCAGCAGCTCACCATCCACATCGGCCCACCACTCAGGTTCATCGTTTTGTGGGTTTGGCACGGTTACCAGATTGTGCCCAACTTGTTTTTGGGCGCGCCAATCGCTACCAATGGCCCAGTCAAGATAGCGCCGCCAGGCCGGTTCATCCAGCCCCAGCTGCGCCCGGTAAGAGGCACGCTGTTCTGGTGTTGACTCAATTCCCAAAATCTTGACGGTGATGTCTCCGCTGCCAACCTCAATCATAAAAAAAAGGGCAGCCGATACCAGGATCATGGTCACAATAGTTGAGATGATGCTGCGGGCTAAGAAACGTGCCATATTCCTCTTCCTTTGTAACTTTGCGAGACGGTGAAAAATGAAATGAAGAAATGAAAAAGTGTCGGCTAATTTCACCAACAAGCCGACACTTTTTCAGGTATAACTTATTCGTCAATCCAGACGTTGTTCAGAAGATCGTACGCGGTTGGATGGGCATCGATGTTCTGGAACTTCTCATGCGTAATGTTCCACACGTTCTTCCAGAAGCTGTTGCCAATGGGGCCGCGATCCTGCATGATTTGCTCGATGTCGGCCATGATGCCGCGACGTGCCTCCACATCTAGCGTGCCTTCTGCCTGACGCAGCAAGGTTTCAAACTCTTCATCCGTCCAGCGAGTTTCGTTCCAGGCACCAATGGCTTCGCCAATGTAAGCGAGCGGCAGCACCATTGTGTCCAGCGGGCGGTGTGTCCAGGAAGTGATGCCCAGATCAACCTCTGTCCAGCGATCCCAGTAGCCACCTGGTTCGGTGATGTCCAGCGTAATGTCGAAACCTGCTTCGGCGGCCGATTCTTTGATTGCCTGAGCCAGTTCCGGTTCGTTCTGGTCGTTTTTGGTTGCCAGGGTAACTTGCAAGGGCAGTTCCAAACCGTTTTCAGCAGCGTACTCCTCAAGCAAAGCGCGTGCGCCTGCTGGATCGTATTCAGGGATGGGCAGTTCCGCATAAGCCGGATGAATTGGAGCCACATGGGCATCAATGGAGAGATCGCCCTCACCAAAGTAGGCAAGCTGCAAGTTTTTGCTGCGATCCTGGGACATCTTCAATGCGGTACGAACCCGATTGTCGTTCCATGGTTCCAGGTCAACGCGCATACGCATAACCAGGCATTGGGCGGTGCTGGCGGAGTAGGTGGCCAAACCGGGCACATCTTTCAACGCCTGCCAATCGCTGGGTCGCGGATCGTAAAGTGAATCAACCTGGCCAGATTGCAAAGCGGCTACACCGGCATCTTTGTCTGTGGAGACGTAGATGACTTGATCGAGATAGGGCAGCGGGCTGCCATCTTCGCCCATTTGCCAATAATCTTCGCGGCGGGTAAAGACAGCGCGTTCGCCTTCTGCATATTCGGTTAACAAAAAGGCTCCTGTGCCCACAGGCTGCTGCACGATGTCGCCTTCAAAATCGCGATGCAAGATGATGGCTGGGTAGTGGAATAGATGCTCTGGCACACCGATGTTGGGCGATTGTAGATGGAGGCGGATGTGATAATCATCTACCATTTCGACATCTTGCATACCGCTGAGGTAGGAAAGGAGTCCGAGCATGGAAGAGCCAACATCCGGGTTGAGCCATTCGCCAAAGGTAAACATGACGTCTTCGGCGGTTAGCTCGTCGCCGTTGTTGAACAGGATGCCTTGTTTCAGATAAAGGTCCCAAACGTCAACGGTGTCGTTGGCTTCCCAACGGTCTAGCAGGTAGGGGCGGGTGATGTTGTCTGAGCCGGTTTCGGTGAGGTATTCGCCGATCTGGCGGACGATGTTAGCGCCTTCTACCCAAGACAGCCGGGCTGGATGATCGAGCAGCTGGAGCTGCATTGATTTGGTGAGTGTACCACCGCGCTTGATGGTGGATACGGCCGTTTCGCTGCCGCTATCAGTGCTGCCACCAGTTTCAGCGGCCGTTTCGCTGGAATCACCAGAATCAGCTTCCGGTTCATCAGTTGTGCCGCCACTGCCACAGGCTGCGGCTATGGTGGCGACACCAGCAGACATGCCCAGCAAGGTGGCAAACCGCATAAACTCTCGGCGGCTTATCCGTCCTTGCTCCAGTTGTTCATATGCATTTGGAATGGCAATATGAATTTTTTCCATCTCTTTTTTTGAGATTTGAGGTTGTTTCACGGTTCTCCTCCAAACTAAATGATGATGTCATGTTGACGGGTAATTGCAGCGTTTCCAGCCCGCCTACATGCCAACAATAATTGTTGATAAATCGTGAGCATCGGATTTTTCTGTGGGCCTCACCTCCTTAAATAAAGTGAGAAAGATGAAATTCGTGGAACAGTTGATGTTCTAGTTTCTAGCAGCGAAAAAATTGTTTGCGTATTGGGGGGGACGTTGATCGGTACGCCTGCATAGACGTAAGGGGGAATATGCAAGAATGAAAATGAATTTGGAAATTGTAGCAAAGAGCCATGTCTGCCTATTTTTCTACCAAGCAAGCTGCTCTATTATAGAATTTGGTTGTTTTGCCGAGTGTAATAGTAACAGTTGTGTTTTCTTCCCGCATAGGACTTACGAATGATAACATGATATAAGATGCCTGCCAAATATTTAATATATCACTGATATATCACCTGGGTTTACGGCCGTTTCCACCATAACCACTTTTTTTGCCTGGCCCACCACGGCAAATTGGCCAAATCTGGATAAAATCATTACCTAGCTTATGGATCAGTAAGCAATTATCCGAAACGGACGTCTGAGTAAGTAGATTCAGATACAATATGATGATGTTTGGCAAAATGAAGCAGATACTTTTTTTCTTTGTATGTTTGAGTTTAATCGCTGGGTTAGCGGCCTGTGGCGAGGCAGAAGAGATACCGCTGCCCACGCTTGCGCCAGCCATCACTTTGGAAGCCGCCCCGGCAAGCCCCACCATTGTGCCCACCTTCACCCTGGAACCTACGGCCGAAATTGTTCATACACCCACGCCATTTCCCACGCTAACGGCCGTTCCTACCGCAGAACCAACGCCGCTTGTGGCCTTGCTGCTGGCTGGCCCCGATGATTTTGGCACGGATCGTAATCCACTAACCGGGGAAATTGTGGCAGAACCGGAGAATTTGCTGCGACGGCCGTTGGCCATCAAAGTGTCAAACAGTCCCCCCCAATATGCCCGCCCGCAAAATGGCCTAAGCCAGGCAGATTTGGTGTTTGAGCATATTACAGAAGCTGACATTACCCGGTTCACGGCAATTTTCTACAGCCAGACGCCGCCAGATATTGGCCCGGTGCGCAGCGCCCGCCTGATTGATAAAGAGCTGCCAGCCATGTACGATGCGGCCCTGGCGATGTCTGGGGCGCACCCGATTGTGTCCCAACGGCTGCACGGTTCAGACATTGGCGACCGCATTTTGCGCTCGCATGAAACGGGCTTTTACCGCACCGGGGAAGAAATACCGTGGGAACACACGCTGCACGCGGACCCCGCTGGTTTGTGGCAGGCCATCGCCGCCCACGAGGAAGATCGCCCACCAGAGTTTACGGCCTGGATGACGTTTAGCAGCCTGCCGCCTCAGGGTGGTACAGCCGCAAACCGCATTCAGGTGGCTTACGATACCTACACGCTGGTGGAATGGGTGTACGATCTGGCAAACGGCCGTTACTGGCGCTGGGCCGATGGGGAGCCGACGGTGGATGCCAACAATGATGAGCAGATCAGCGCGGCGAATGTGATTTTGTTAACGGCCGTTCACGAGCAAGACAAATCAATCTGCCTGACCCACAGCAACGGCATTTGTTCCGATTGGCCGCTAGAAATTCAAATTTGGGGGCAGGGCAGCGCCATCATTTTGCGCGACGGCAAACAGTATCCCGTTACCTGGCTGCGGGAAAATCGCAGCGGCATGTTTACCTTTGTAGACGCCGAGGGTGAGGTGGTGCCGCTGCAAATTGGCAACACCTGGTTCCAGGTTCTGCCCCACTATTACGAAAATCCCGTTACCATCAGCCCGTAAATTGGGTACAACTACATAAAAAACTATGTAATTGCCCAACTACTCATTACCCAATTCCTTTCTATGTTCTCACGACTCCTCCAAAAACTCCGCGCTGTTGAACCCTGGCAGCGCACGCTGTACATCATGTTTGTGGCCCAACTGCTAACGGCCGTTGGCTTTTCTGTCATCTTCCCCTTTTTATCACTGTACGTCACCGAGCTGGGCAGCCACACTGCGTTGAGCGTGGAATTTTTGGCCGGGGCGGTTTTCTCGGCCCAGGCCATTACCATGATGATTGCTTCCCCCATTTGGGGGGCGGTGGCAGATCGTTACGGCCGTAAACTGATGGTCGAGCGGGCCATGTTTGGCGGAGCCGTCATCATGCTGCTGATGGGCTTTGTGCGCTCTGGCGAGGAGCTGGTGCTGCTACGCGCCCTGCAAGGCATGATCACCGGCACGGTAGCCGCCGCCAACGCCCTGGTTGCCGCGGTGGCCCCGCGCCAGCGCAGCGGTTTTGCCATGGGCCTGCTGCTGATGGGCCAAACCACCGGCATCGCCATTGGCCCGCTCATCGGTGGCGTGCTGGCCGATGCCTTTGGCTACCAGCTCACCTTTGTTCTGACCTCGGCGCTGCTGCTAACAGGCGGCATTCTGGTTTATTTTGGCGTGGAAGAGCGGTTTTCCCCAGAGCCAAAAGCCGAGTCTGCCAAACGCAGCTTTTGGGCCGATTGGCGGCATGTTTTTCAGGCAGAGGGCGTGATTCTGGCCTATACGCTGCGCTTTTTAGCCAATTTGGGGCGGGTGCTGCTAACGCCATTTGCCCCGCTTTTTATCGCCACGCTGCTGGTTGATACCAGCCATCTTAATACGATTACCGGATTGGTGATTGGGGTATCGGCGGGGGCTGGGACGATTACGGCCGTTTACCTGGGGCGATTGGGTGACCGCATTGGGCACGGCCGTGTGCTCAAGTGGAGCGCCCTCACGGCTGGCCTGCTCTTCCTGCCGCAAAGCCTGGTCACCAATGCCGGGCAGCTTCTGGTTTTACAGGCGCTCACGGGGGCGGCGGCTGGCGGCATCGTCCCGGCCATTAGCGCCCTGCTGGCCCAATACACCCAGCCCGGCGAAGAAGGCAGCGTGTACGGGCTGGACAATTCCATTGTGGCCGGAGCCAGAGCCGCAGCCCCGCTGGTGGGTTCTGTGATTGCCTACTGGTTTGATTTACGCGCCACTTTTTTGGCAACGGCCGTTGTCTTTTTGCTGGTTGCCTGCCTCTCGTTTTGGCGTCTGCCTGCCCAGAATCCAACCCCGCTGCCTCACCTGGGCGACTGACGAGCCAACACAAATTCCCAACAGCATCTTCATAATTTCTAAATAGATTTGGCCTAAACTGCCCCCGGTTTTGCCTGAAAAAATGACGCACAAATGAGGAGCCAGGCAGCCTCAGATGCCGGTCGCATACTCCGGTTGCGCTCAGCCCAAGCTTGAGAATGCTCTCTCCTCAATAGTGCCAGGTTTAGATATTTTTGTATAAGGAAAGGGGTAGTATGACGACGATTACAATTTCATCAGAAAGAAAAAGAAGGCGATTTAGCGAAACCCTCAAAAATTATTGGCTGGACGTTGCCTTGTTTTTTGCCTTCATCATCGATATGAACACACGCTTTACGGGTATTCCCATTCATGAATGGCTGGGCATTGGCTTTGGCCTGGCCCTCATTTATCATTTGCTGCTGCATTGGAACTGGATTGTCTCAATCACGCGCCGCCTGATGCGTAAATTGCCATCGGGCCAGCGGCTGCGCTATCTCATCGACCTGCTGCTGTTTGTTGACATGGTGATTTTAGTCATGACCGGCATTTGGATTTCTGAGGTGGCGATGGGCCAGTTGGGGATCAGCTTTGCTCCTAATTTTTTCTGGCGCAGGCTGCACACGCAAACGGCCGATTTGGCCATTTGGCTGGTTGCCTTACATCTTGCTTTGGATTGGAAATGGATTCTGTCCACCACAAAGCGGTACCTGTGGCGGCCGCTCACCGGCAGACGGCGCAAGCCACGGCTGGCGGATGGGGGTGAAGCATGAAAACAATTTGGCGAATTTTAATCATTCTGTTGGCCATTACGGCCGTTGCCAGCATCACTTACGCCTTGGGGCAAACCCAATTTTTCAGCCAGCTGCAAAACGTAGAGGGCAGCTTTGCAGGCGGGCGACCCGCGCCGGGCGACTTTGATGGCGATGCGTCGCCATTTGAACGCGGCGGACGTCCTGAGCCGGGAGAAGGGTTTGCGGGTCGTGGCGGCGAGCGGGACCAGGGCGGCTTTAACCTTTTTGCAATGGCGGCCTTCATGCGGACGCTTATCCCCATTGCTTTGGTAACGCTGGCGGTTATCCTGATAACAAAGCTTGCCACCTGGCTGCGAACCCGACCGCGCAAAGAGCAAACAGAGCCACCTGCCAACTTGACCCATTCAGCCTAATCACTGCCACAGAGGGCACAGAGAATTTCGAGAAATGTTCTTTCTCAGCAAACTCTGTGGCCTCTGTGGCCCATTAGTTTACCAGCCAGTTTGGTTGCCCAATTCCCCATTGCACATTTGCCAACTCGTGGCAAACTTGTGCTCCTATGGGCGCAGAACCTTTTATCCAGGCTATTCAGACGGCGTATCCAGGGTTTGTGGTTGAAACGGCCGTTTTCATTGAAGATGGCCAATACAACCATGTGCTGCTGCTAAACGACGACACCATTTTTCGCTTTCCTCGCTTTGTGGGAGGGGTGGAGCAGCTGGCGCTGGAGACCAAAATTTTAACGGCCGTTCAGCCATTTTTACCGCTGCCGGTGCCCAATCCCAGCTACATTCAATTCCAAAATCAGAAAGTTGGTCTGGCCTTCATGGGCTACCAGCTCATTCCTGGCGAGCCGTTGATGCCAGCGGCCTTTGCCAAAATTGAAGACAAAACGGCCGTTGCCCGGCAAATTGCCGCTTTTTTGCAGGCGCTGCACACTGTTCCCATTCGTGACCTCATTGATGAGCCTTTGCCCTTGAGCGATACCCCAGAAGAGTGGTGGGATGTGTACGGCCGTATCCAAACCAACCTGTTCCCCTACATGCGGCTGGACGCCTGCAAAAGCGTGGCGCACCACTTTGAAAGCGTACTGGACGATCCCCAGCAGATGCAGTATGAACCAGTCTTGCGCCACGGTGACTTTGGCACGGGCAACCTGCTCCATGATCCTGTCACCCAGCAAATGAGCGGCATCATCGACTTTGGCTTTGCCGTTTTGGGGGATCCCGCTTTTGATGTGGCAGGCTTGTTAACCTACGGCGAGCCGTTTGTGCAGGAGATAGCCCGCTTTTACCCCGCCGTCCACGATTTTTGGCCGCGTGTCCGTTTTTACAAAGGCACCTTTGCCTTGATTGAAGCCCTGTACGGCATTGAAAATGGGGATGACCTGGCCTTCCAGCGGGGCTTGGAGGCGTATGTCTAATTTGCCAGAATCGTGGCAACTGCTGCTGCGCCCCATCACCGCCGAAGACGTGCGCCAAATTCTCACCTGGCGCTACGAGCCGCCCTACGATATTTACAACATGAGCAGTGGCCTGGCCGATGCGTTTGAGCTGGCTGAAGCAATTGATTATTTTTTACGGCCTCAATACCATTTTCAGGCGATGTTGCGCCAGGCAACGGGTGAGCTGGCTGGGTTTTGTAGTTTTGGCCAGGACGGGCAGGTATCGGGTGGCGATTACAGCACATCTGCCGTAGACATTGGCATGGGGGTGCATCCCCAAAATACGGGGCGGGGATTAGGCCGCACATTTGCTGGGGCGGCGATTGACTTTGCCCAAAAAACGTTCAATTCACCGCGACTGCGTGTGACCATTGCCGAATTTAATCGACGGGCGCAGCGGGTGTGGGAACGGCACAATTTTGTACCGGTGCAGCGCTTTTATGCTTTGTATGGCAAACGGCCGTTCCTCATCTTCACCCGCGATATGTGAGGGACAGGTACCTTTTAGGAGCAAAAATGACAACAATCGCAACGTATTACTGGCCTGGACAGACCCAATTTGGGTATGGCGCTGCCCAACTGGTTGGCGCTGAAGCCAAAAAGCTAGGTGCCACAACAAAAGTTTTTGTCGTCACCGATGCTGGGATTGTGGCCGCGGGCTTGCTTCAACCGGTTTTGGATTCCCTGGCGGCTGCCGGATTGCAAGGGGTGATTTTTGACCAAACCCCGGCGAATCCTACCACAACGGCCGTAGACAAAGCCGCCGCACTGTTCAAAGAAACTGGGGCAGAACTCATCGTGGCGGTCGGTGGCGGCAGCGCCATTGATGCGGCCAAGGCGGTGCGCATTTTGGCAGGCGGGCCGCCAGAAGCCCGATGTGCGGAATATGCCTTGATGCTGGGCGATGCAGTACGGCCGTTGCCCACTGTGCCCCAAATGCCCCCCATGATCGCCATTCCCACCACCGCTGGCACCGGGGCCGAAGTGACTCCCTGGGCGGTCATCACCGACGAGGCGCGTAAGCTAAAGATGGGCGTAGGCGGGCCAGAGACAATTCCCACGGTTGCCCTCATCGACCCAGCCATGACCCTGACCCTGCCGCCACACCTCACCGCCGCCACCGGCATGGATGCCCTCACGCACCTCATCGAGGCGTTTGTCTCCACCAACACGGCCCCCATTGCGTTGGACGCGCTCATTTTGGATGGCATTGGGCGAATCGGCCGTTTTTTGCGGCTGGCGGTGGCCCAGCCTGCCCATGAGCAGGCACGGGAAGAGATGATGTTGGCCTCCATGCTGGGCGGCATTGCCATTAGCTCCCGCTGGCTGGGGGCGACGCATTCGTTGGCTCACCAGCTTTCTGGGGTGGCCCATGTGCATCACGGGCTGGCCTGTGCGCTCATGCTGCCTGCGCAGATGCAGTTTAGCTTGCCTGGTGCGTTAGAGCGGTACGCGCAAGTGGCTCAGGCGTTGGAGCCGGTTTCTGTGCGAGGGTCTGTGCGGATGGAGGCTGAGAGGGGGGTTACGGCCGTTCGCCAGCTGATGATCGATAGTGGCCTGCCCCTGCGCCTGCGCGACGTCGGTGTCACCGAAGCGATGATTCCTGAACTGGCCGACAACGCCATTATTGACCTGAACTGGACCACAAATCCCCGCGCCATCACCCGCGACCACATGGAAATGCTGTATCGAGAAACCTTTTAATTGTGAATTGTGAATGACATGACAACATGCCAGGCCATTCACAATTCACCCTTAATTATTCACAATTCTCCCCCTATTTTATGAACCTCAAAACCCCGGATTCTTCTCGCTGGTCTGGCTGGCTCCTGGCCATTGCCTCCACAGTTGTATTTAGTTTAGTGACCCCATTGGGCAAGGTTGCTTTGGAAAATGGATTTCATCCCACGGCGATCTTGAGCTTGCGCTTTGGCCTGGCGGCTTTCTTGCTGGCGCTGGCAATTGCTTATAGTTCGCCGCAAATGCTGCGCACAGATCGACGCGGCTTTTTGGTGGCCGGGTTGGCAGGCATTGTCAACGGGCTGGGGGCTGTCGGTTTCTTCTGGTCGCTGCGACGCCTGGATTCCTCTGTGGCAACCATGCTGTTTGCCTTGAGTCCTCTTTTTGTGCTGGCAACGTTGGCCTTTCTGGGGGAAAAGTTCGCCTACAGGCAGTGGATTCGCTTAGGGCTGGGCTTGCTGGGAGTTTATTTGCTCATTGGTCCCGGCGGGCAGGTGGATTTTGGCGGCGTGCTGCTGGTTTTGGGCGGCATCGTTGGCTTCACGCTGGAAATAACCCTGGTGCAGCGATTTTTGCCCACCCACGATACGCGCACGGTGACGCTGTATGTTCTCGCGGGGATGTGGCTGTCTATCACCGGGCTGTGGCTGGGGCAGGGGCTGCCCTGGACGCAGCCGGGCTGGTTGGCGTGGGCGGCGCTGGTTGTGATTTCGGTTGTGAGCACCTTTTTTGGCTGGTGGGCTATGTTTCGGGCCATTCAAACCATTGGCAGTGGCCAGTATGCTTTGTTGCTGCCGGTGGAAACGCTGTTGGCGATTTTGTGGTCGTTTTTGTTTTTGGGGGAGCGGCTGCAAATTTTGCAGTTGGTAGGTGGCGGTTTGATTTTGATCAGCGCCATGTTAGCGGTGCAGCGGCTGGGTCGCATTCCCAGCCGCCGCCGTTGGCGCGTCTGGCTGCGCAACACGCGCTAAGAGTGTTTGCAATTTTATACGCTACTTTATTTGTGGCTGGCCATTAAAATTCTGCCACAGCCGGAATAACCTCTTTCCCAATGATTTCGAGGGGGGCAATTTCGTGGACGTTCTTGATGCTAAAAATGAAGGTTTCAATGCCCACCTTGGCCAATCCCTGGCACATGGCAATTAGCTCTGCGGAAGAGATGCCACCTTCACCAAAGGTAAAGGAGCCAAGCGCCGTTTTTTCTATGTCGTTGTAGTCTCGGCCGACGTCATCGCAGTGTTGTTTGAGCACGTCTAGCTTGTGGGCTATGACATCGTTGCCCAAAAAGGCAAACAGATTGCTGGCATTGGCGTACTGGGCGACCAGTCGCAGCGTTTTCTTCTCGCCGCCACCGCCGATCAGGATGGGAGGGTGGGGCCTGGTGAGTGGCTGAGGATTGTTCATCGGTTCGGCCAGGTGGTAATGTTGGCCTTTGTAGGCGGAAATATCGCCAGACCATACTTGTTTGACAATTTGCAGCGTTTCTTCTAGCCGCTCGAAACGTTCTTTGACGGGGGGAAAGGGAAAGCCTAATCCTTTGGCTTCTCGTTCATACCAGCCAGCGCCGATTCCCAGGTTGGCGCGCCCACCAGAAAGTACATCTAGATTGGAAACGATTTTCAGCAAATGGCCAGGATGCCGATAATTTACGCCGGTGACCATTGTGCCCAGGCGAGCCCGTTCGGTAACGGCCGCCAGGTAGCTTAGCGCCGTGTACCCTTCGAGCATTGGTTCTTCTGGCTTTAATCCCATGCCCGGCATGTCCATCTGGAAAAAGTGGTCCATGACCCAAATTGAGTCAAATCCGGCGGATTCGGCCGTTTTGCCAATTTCCGCTAACTTTGGGCCAATATTTACCGGACTGCCTGGCCAGTTAAACTGCACAATTTGCAAACCAAATTTCATTCTCTGCCTCCGTAATAAAATAATTTTATCTGTCCACTTGTATCACTTTGCTGATTTTCTGGCGATCCTTTATACTCTGAAACGGACGATTGTCCGATTACCGAAGCCAAGATTATCGGACAACTGTCCATTTGTCAACCTGGCTCTTTGGGCAGGTACGATGAGGCTAGCAACGATGAGCGACTCGATCCCACTAAACCTGACGGATGAAACGGCCGTACAGCCTGGACGCAGCGATGCCATTGCCAACCGGCAGCGAATTTTGGCAGTTGCCAAGGAGCTGTTTGCGTCTCAAGGGCCTACGGCCGTAAACATGAGCGATATTGTGCAGGCAGCCAACGTTGGGCGCGGCACGCTGTATCGCCATTTTCCCAACAAGGGGGAGCTGTGCCTGGCTTTAATCGATGAACAAATTGCGGAGTTTCAGAACGAAGTATTGCACCTGCTGCGGCAAATGACGGCTGACCAGGAAACGGCCGTTGCCAAACTCACCGCGTTTCTAGATGCGCTGGTTTTCTTTACCGAGGCCCACACGCCGCTGCTGCGTGAGGCCCAAAGGCAGGGCATCCATTATTTTGATAACAAGGTGACGCCCCAATTTTGGCAGCACGCAACGGTAAGTGGTTTGTTGCAAACGGCCGTTGCCCAAAATGAGCTTTCTCCCACTATCAACACAACTTATCTGGCCGATGTGTTGCTATCAGCGCTCAATGCTCAACTATTTCACTTTCAACGAGAAGAGCGTGGCCTGACGCCTGAGGCGATCAGCGCCAACATTCGCCAACTGGTCTTGCAGTTACAGACAGGCTGAGAAAGGCGGGACTGGCTGCCCTAAAGGTGGCATGTTTGTAGCGGCAGCGCCACGGAAAGCCAGCCCTGTTTTTATCCCTGGGGCTTTTTCAGGTAGCTAAAGAGGCGCTCGCCAGCTTGCTCCAGGGTGGCGAGTTTTTTGGGATAGGCAAAGCGGATGGAGGAACGGCCGTAGCCTTCCAGCGCGTAAAAACTATCCCCCGGCACCACCGCCACACCGACTTTTGAGGCCATAAAATAGGCAAAATCCATTGGGGGCAGGCTGGCCTGGGGAATGGGCAGCTGGCTGTAATCGGCCATGATGTAGTACGCTCCCTGCGGCGGGTTGGCCTGGAAACCAGCCTGCGTCAAAATTTCCATCATCAGGGCGCGGCGCTGATGGTAGGCGCTCAGGCTGTCCTGAAAGAAACTTTCTGGCAGGGAAAGGGCGGCAACGGCGGCCGCTTGCAGCGGCGTGGCGGCGCAAATGGTGGTGAAGTCATGCAGGGTGCGTATGCCGTTGGCAAAACGCTCTGGGGCAATGACATAGCCCAGCCGCCAGCCGGTCATGGCAAAGGTTTTGCCCAGCCCGCCAATGGTGATGGTGCGATCTTTAAGCGGGGCCAGGCTGCCGGGGGATTGGTGAATACGGCCGTCGTACAAAATGCGGTCGTAAATTTCATCCGTAATCAAAACCAGGTCGTTTTCCAGCACAACTTCAATCACCCCGGCAATTTCCTCTTCATCGAAGACGCGCCCGGTGGGGTTGTGCGGCGTGTTGAGCAGCATCGCCTTGGTTTTTGGCGTGATGGCCGCCCGCAGCCTGGCCGCTTCCAGCCGGTAATCTGGCGCTTCCAGCGGCACAGAAACCGGCACGGCATTGGCAATATAGGCCGACGGCCGAAAATTATCGTGGGCCGGTTCTAAAATTATGATCTCATCGCCAGGATTCAAAATGGATTGCACTGAGGTGATAATGCCCTCGCTGACGCCACAGGTGACGGTGACATGCTTATCAGGCTGCACATCCCAGCCAAGCCGCTGCGTATACAACTCTGCCAGCTTCTCCCGCAGTGGCGGATAGCCCCAGGTGATGGCGTACTGGTTCAGCCCGGATTCTATGGCGCGAACGGCCGCTTCCTTCACTGGCGCAGGGGTGTCGAAGTCAGGAAAGCCCTGGCTCAGGTTGATGGCCTGGTGCTTTTGCGCCAGCCGGGTCATATCTCGAATGACAGATTCACGGAATAGGTTTAATCGTTGGGATGTTTGCATTTGCGGAGTATACTTTTGCCGGGTATCAACGTCAACGCATCATGAATTAAATTTAGAAAGGATGGGAAAAATGTTGGAACAGGACTGTCTATTTTGCTCAATTATGCAAGGAAGTGAACCGGCAAAGGTTGTGTACAAGGATGAAACAGCCAAAATGGCCCTCATCCAGAGCCTGCATCCCGAAGGAGCCATCCATTGGCTGGCCATTCCTTTTGAGCACGTGCCAAGTGTTGAGGCGCTGGCTCAAGAAAATGCACCGCGCTTCCACGATTTGATGACCTTTGCTTTGGAAGCCACCAAAAAACAGGCAGCCAATTATCCAGATTTGCTGAACGGGTTTACCGTGAAAATGCACATTGGCCCTTTTGAAACCGTGTCGCACGCCAAGCTGCACATTTTGTCTGTGGAATAATTTTTAATAAGAAGATATGAAGACGATCAGGCGTTTTGGCAAAATCGTTGATTATCATACCTGGCTGGTCACTTTGTTTGCCCTGGTGGTTGTGTTTGTTAGCCGCCAGCTAGATTTTCTGGTTGATCTGCCCACGACCCTGATTGGCATTGCGGTTGTGTTTCCGCTGGTTTTTTCCATCAACAGCGCTTACCGGCGGCGGGAAGATGCCTTGCGGGCGTTTGCCAGCCTGAAGGCGCACGGGGTGGCGCTGGTGTTTGCCCATCGTGAATGGCCTGAGCAAGATGTGGCCCATGCACAGCGGGCCAAGGATTTGTTGCATAGGTTGTTAACGGCCGTTTCCCACCACTTCTCCGCCAACGGCCATGACCAAACCCAGTCTAAGCAGCAGGTCTACGCCATCTTCTCTGACTTTTCTCGCTCACATGAACTGCTGCGCCAGGCAGGCGTGCCCGCCAACGAGATTTCCCGCGCCAACCAATACCTGCGCCAGCTCATCATTGAGTTTGAGCGGATGAGCAATATTGCCAACTACCGCACGCCGCTGGCCCTGCGCGCCTACAGCCGCCTCTTTTTGAATCTGTTTCCCGTGCTGTTTGGCCCTTACTTTGCCACCATCGCTTACCCAGCACACCCCAGCGCAGGCTATATTGTGGCCCTGCTTTACAGCCTGGTCTTGGTGAGCCTGGACAACATTCAGGACGATCTGGAAAATCCATTCGACGGCGTTGGCGCAGATGATTTGCGCCTAAATGTTGCCGACGAATACAGCCAGTTACTCAACAACGAATAAATCCCAAGTCGGGTATGAGCCACAGAGTCCACAGAGGATTTACCGTGATGCAAAAAGCAGTTTTATTGCTAACCACGCCCCAAAGTTACCGCGCCGAGCAATTTTTGGCGGCGGCCAGGCAAACGGCCGTTCCCGTCGTGCTGGGGATGGATTTGCCAGAGGCATTGGCGGAGCAGTGGGGAGTGTCGCTGCATTTGGATTTTAACCAGCCAGAAACGGCCGTGGCCCACATTATGGCGTTTGCCCAGAAACGGCCGTTAGCCGCTGTGGTGCCGGTGGATGATGCTGGCGCTGTTTTGGCGGCAATGGCCAGCAAAGCGCTGGGTTTGCCGCACAACGACATCGCCGCCGCAGAAGCAGCGCGTGACAAATATAAAATGCGCCAGATGCTGGCTGCTGCCGGGGTGAACAGCCCGCCATTTATGCGGTTTGGGCTGGGGGAAAAGTTGGAAAATGTTCAGGCGCAGGTGGCGGCCAAAATTGGTTTTCCGTGCGTCGTCAAGCCGCTGCACCTGAACGGCAGCCGGGGCGTCATGCGGGCCAATGATGAAAAAGAGCTGGCGGCGGTGGTACGTCGTTTGGGGCAAATGCTGCCGGAGGATGCTCATTTTTTGGTGGAGGCTTATTTGCCTGGGGTGGAGGTTGCTTTGGAAGGCGTGCTGGAAAACGGCCGTCTCCATCCATTGGCCATTTTTGATAAGCCCGATCCGCTGGAAGGCCCCTTTTTTGAAGAAACCATTTATGTGACGCCCTCTCGCTTGCCAGCAGACGTTCAGGCGCAAATTGTGGCAACGGCCGCTGCTGGGGCGGCGGCTTTGGGCCTACAGCTTGGCTCAGTCCATGCAGAGCTGCGGGTGAATGCGGCGGGGGCGTGGATTGTGGAGGTGAACGGCCGTTCCATTGGCGGACTCTGCTCACAAACCCTGCGTTTTGACATGGGAATGTCGCTGGAGGAACTGATCCTGCGTCAGGCAACCGGACTGCCCGTGAACCATCTCCAGCGGGAGCAGCAGGCCAGCGGCGTGATGATGATTCCCATTCCACACGGCGGCATTTTGCGCGGCGTCAGCGGCGTGGCCGCCGCACGCGCCGTTTCCGGCATTGACGAGTTGACGATTACCGCCCCGCTCAACAATCGCCTGGTGCCTTTGCCGGAGGGGGCCAGCTACCTGGGCTTTATTTTTGCCACCAGCGACACGCCAGACGCCGTGGAACACGCCTTACGGCAAGCCCACGCCTTGCTTAAATTCCAGATTGATGAGGAAATCCCCCTGTTTGTGGCCTGATCTTTAGGTCAATTTACCATTGAAGAGGGCTAACAATTCTGCGGCATTCTCACGTCTGTCGCCGTTGCAGCTGATGAAGCGGCGCACTTCAAAAGATTCAATCTTGGCGGCCTGGTACACCTGCCGCACTTCAGCCGTGTCGTGATTGGAAATGATAACGGAGATGCCTTGCTGCGCCAGATGGGTCGCCTGGCGGGCCAGCTCCGTTTGTTCGGCCCAGCCGAAGCCGTTGGCGCTGTAGCTGGTGAAATTGGCTGTGCTAGACAGTGGCACGTAGGGCGGATCGCAGTAAACCACATCGCCCGGCTGGCAGGCGGCCATCGTTGCCGTAAATGAGCTGTGTTGGAAGCTGGCGCTTTGGGCTTTTTGGGCAAAGTGGTGCATTTCGGCTTCGGGGAAATACGGCCGTTTGTACCGCCCAAACGGCACATTAAAGCCACCTTTCATGTTGTAGCGGCACAGGCCATTGTAGCCATGTTTGTTCATGTACAGGAAAAGGGCCGATTTGCGGCGCAGGTCGCCGGTGCGGTTGAACTCGGTGCGCAGCGCATAGTAGCGATCTTTGTCGTTATTTTCGGGGGTAAACAGGGGGCGACAGTAGTCTATAAATTTTTCGCCTTCTGCCTGCAAATGTTGGTACAGATTGATCAGGTCGGCGTTGGCGTCGGTGAGCAGGTAGCGGGGGTAATCGGTATTAAGAAAAACCGCCCCGGAGCCGACAAAGGGTTCTACCAGCCGCTGGCCGGTGGGCAGCAGCGCCTGAATGCGCTCCACGATTTTATACTTGTTTCCCGCCCATTTTAGGAATGGTTTCATATTATTTGGGCATTTGTTCCAATAGCCACTGCCAGTTGGGTGGCTTGATGAAGGAGATCAGCTCTCGCTCCTGATGTAAATTGTAGGCGACCAAACGCTTTTCTATTTGCCAGCCTTCGCCATTGCGCCAGGTGAGCAGGCCGTATTTGGCCCGGCTGTCGCCGTCGCTGGGCAGGTTCACGGAGCTAATGTTGGCTAGAATGATGTCTTCCCAATGGCGCACATTGGGCACGTGCAGATGGCCAAAGGCAATGATGCCTGCGGTGGTGGTTTCTAGCAACGGCCGTATCTCTTCATCACTTTGCGACCATTTCACCTCCCCAAATAGTTCTTGCTGGAACGCATCTGTCGGGGCGAACATCCGGTTTACGTCCAGCGGATTGGCGTGGACAATGAGCAGATCGTCGCTGGGAACGGCCGTTGGGCCCAGGCGGTGGCTAAAAGGCAGGCGGCGCAGCCAATCTACATTTTCTGGGCCAAGCTGGTCATTTGTCCATTTGCTCACTTCAATAAACGTTTCCCAACGCTGCCGCTGCGCCTCGTTAAGATCGTCTGGAATAGTCATGGGAGTGTGAATTGATTCATCGGTGTTGCCATAGACAAAAATGTCTGTTTCTGCTTTGGCCAATTCCACACAAGCCTTTGGGCGAGCGCCCATTAAGCATAAATCCCCGGCAAAGGCGATCAGGTCGGGGGCTTGCTTTTTGATGTCGGCCAAAACGGTTTGCAGGGCGGTGAGGTTGCCATGAACGTCTGAATAAATTGCGATTCGCATCTGGTTCCTCCACAGATAGTGGGTCAATTTTGCAAAATTGACCGACGGTTTGGTACATTATCGCTGTTTGGGCGTACAATCGCAAAAGGAGGTGGTTAGATGATTTCCCATTTGCAGATGATTACGATTTATGTGTCTGATTTAGCGCGATCCTTGGATTTTTATGTCAACAAATTAGGTTTTGTGCAAACGGCCGTTTTCGATGATGGAACCACCCGTTTGGCCTGGACGGTGCCCGAAGCTGCCAAAGACGTTCCATTGGCAACAGAAATTGCCCTTTTTGCCCCAGATGATCCCGGCGATCCACGCATTGGCAGTGTCAGCGGCATGGTTTTTACGGCAAAGGATATCGAAGCGACTTACAACTGGCTTAAATCACGGGGCGTACCTTTTACCATGGAGCTGGTGCGCCATCCGTATGGTGCAGGTGAAGGCGACCAGGAGGCGCGTTTTGTGGATCCCGATGGCAACGAGTTTCTGCTTCATACATAAATGGTATAATTTGCCCCATTCACCTTAAAGGAGCGTGTGTGCATGGCTGAAAAAGAAAAAGACCCAGAAAAAGAGCAAGAAAAGAACGAAAAGGAAAAACCAGAACCAAAAGATAATTTGGTAGAAACGAAGCATGTGGTGACGATTAACGGCCGTCGCATCAACTACACCGTTACCACCGGAACCATTGTGCTAAAAGAAGAAACTGAAAAAGAAGGCAAAGTAGAAGGACACAAACCAAAAGCGGAGATTTTCTTTATTGCCTATACCCGTGATGGCATTAAGGAACAGAAAAAACGGCCGCTTACTTTTTCCTTCAATGGGGGGCCAGGTTCCTCGTCTGTTTGGCTGCACCTGGGTGTCCTTGGGCCACGCCGCATTATTACCGATGAGGATGGCAACCTGCTCCAGCCGCCTTACGATCTGGTTGACAATGAATTTTCCATTTTGGATCAAACAGATCTGGTCTTTATTGATCCGGTGAGCACGGGCTACAGCCGGGCGGTGGAGGGGGAGAAGCCACGAGACTTCCACGCCTTTAAGCGGGACATTGAGTATGTGGGTGATTTTATCCGGCTGTATTGTTCGCGATACGGCCGTTGGACATCGCCAAAATTCCTGGCAGGGGAAAGCTACGGCACCACCCGCGCCGCTGGCCTATCTGGTTACCTGCAAGAGCGGCACGGCATGTACCTCAACGGCATTTTGCTCATCTCCGTTGTCCTGAACTTCCAAACCATTCGCTTCCCCATTGGCAACGATTTGCCCTACATTTTGTACTTGCCCAGCATGGCGGCCACTGCCTGGTACCACAACAAGCTAGATGCCAAATTGCAGGCCAGTTTAGAAGACACCATCAACGAAGTGCGCCAATTTGCCCTCACCGAATACACCCTGGCGTTGATGCAGGGCGCTGCCTTGCCAGAAAAAGAAAAGGCCAAAATTGAAAAGAAATTGGCTCGCTACCTGGGCGTTTCTCTGGATTATGTCAAATTATGCAACCTGCGCGTGCAATATTTCCGCTTCTGCAAAGAGCTGCTGCGCGACCAGCACCGCACGGTTGGCCGGTTAGACAGCCGTTTTCTGGGCATTGACCGGGACGCAGCGGGTGAGCATTTTGAATACGATCCCAGCTACGCTGTGATTCAGGGGCCGTACACCGCAACGTTTAATGATTACGTGCGCCAAGAGCTAAAATTTGAGAGCGATCTGCCGTATGAAATCTTGACCGGCAAGGTGTGGCCCTGGAATTACGAACCGCACCAAAATGAGTTTGCCAACGTAGCCGAAACGCTGCGCCAGGCCATGACGGTCAATCCCTTCTTAAAAGTATATGTGGCCAATGGCTACTTTGATTTGGCCACGCCGTTCCTGGCCACTGAGTATACGTTTAATCACATGGATTTAGACCCAACGCTGCTGGAAAACATCACCATGCACTACTACGAGGCAGGCCATATGATGTATGCTCATTTGCCGTCCCTGGCGCAGATGAAGCTGGATATGGATGCCTTTTTGGGAACGGCCGTTCCCGGCTAAACCAAACCCGAAGCCTGACAGGTTTTCTTGAAGAGCATAAATTCAGTCGATCTTGTTTTGCAAAGTACCTATTTCGATAGGTTGATTATGTAAATCTGTCAGGCTTACCTACCCTGGAGAATTTCCCATGGCCCGAAAACGAATGCGCAGCCGCCCCAGCCCGCATGGCCCCAACCCGGAAAAAGTCGCCAAAATTACCCAGCCCTCCTGGACCTTGCCCCCCTACGAAATTGCCACCACCGAACAACTACAAACCCTGCATGACAAATCCATGCAAATTTTGGAAGAAGGCGGCATTGCCTTTTACGATGAGGAATCGGTACGCATTTTGGAGCAGCACCATGTGAAGGTGGTGGACCAGGTAGCCTATTTTGACCGGGCACAGGTGATGGAATATTTGGCCAAAGCGCCCTCGCAGTTTATTTGGTCGGGGCGGAACCCGGAGCACAATGTGGTTATGGGCGGGGATCATGTGGTGTTTGCCCCGGTAGCTGGCCCGCCGTTTGTGCGTGATTTGGATTACGGCCGTCGGGATGGCACCCTAAAAGATTTGAACAACTTCATCAAACTCAGCCAAACCATCCCCTATTTGCACAGCCTGGGAGCCGAAATTGTGGTCCCGGCCGATGTGCCCATTGCCTACCGCCATTTAGAAACGATGTACTCCCTGCTGGCCTACGGCGACAAACCCGTCATGGGCGTGTACCACACCGGCCCCATAGCCGTGGACACCCTGCAAATGACCAAACTGGTCTATGGCGAAGAAACCTTGCGCCAGCAGCACGTTTTGCACAGCGTGGTCAACGTCAGCAGCCCACGCCGCCTGGATGACCGCATGTTGGGGATGCTCATTGAGTTTGCTCGCCACAACCAGATCATTGATGTGACGCCCTTTATTTTGTCTGGGGCGATGGGGCCGGTTTCCATTTTAGGCACGGTGGCTCAGCTCAATGCCGAAGCGCTGGCTGGCATCATCTTTGCCCAAATGGTCAATCCAGGAACACCGTGCATTTACGGTTCCTTCCAGGCGGTGCTAGATTTGCAAAGTGGCGCACCTGTCTTTGGCGCGCCGGAGAGCCAGTTGGCGCTGTACCTTAGCGCCCAGCTGGCCCGCATGTACAATTTGCCCTTTCGTGCGGCCGGAGCCTATGCCAGCTCCAAAATCATCGATGCCCAGGGAGCCTACGAAAGTGTCATGGCCATGTATCCATCGCTGCTGGTACGGCCGAATTTTGTCCTTCACGCAGCGGGTTGGCTGGAAAGTGGCCTCACGGCTGGATACGAAAAGTTCATCCTCGATTGCGAACTGCTGGGCATGTACCATCGCTATTTGCAAAATGTGAGTTGGGAAGAGGACGAGTGGGCCATGGAGGCCATTTTGCATGAGGTGCCGCCCGGTGGGCATCACCTGGGCAGCAGCCACACCATGCGCCATTACCGCACAGCGTTTTATCGGGCAGAGCTGTTTGATTATGATTCGGCCGAGGCGTGGGAGGCCAATGGCAGTGTTGATGCGGTGCAGCGGGCCAACGCCAAATACAAGCGGCTGCTGCGGCAGTACGAACAGCCCAAGCTGGACCCGGCCATCGACGAGGCGCTGCGCGATTTTATAGAGCGGCGCAAGCTGGAACTGTAAAAAACGGAACACAGAGGGGCGCAGAGAAGGCGCAGAGCTTCACAGAGATTGCTTTTCCTCTGTGTTCCAAAAAATCTTCATCTACTATGGATCAAATCGAACAAACTGTCCTTGCTAAATTAGATTTTGATGGCCTGCTGCAAGCGCTGGATCGCCTGGTGCAGATTCCCAGTTTGGATGGAACGGCCGAAGAAGTACAGGTGCAGGAGGAAACGGCCGTTCTCATGCAGTCGTTAGGGCTAGACGTGGACACCTGGCAAATTGATTTCGCTGAACTGCAAGCCCATCCTGCCTACACGGCTGAGGTTGAGCGCAAAACAGGTTTAGGCGTTGTGGGCAGCTACGGCGGTGATGATGGCCCCAAACTCATTTTGAATGGCCACACGGATGTGGTTCCGGCGGGCGAACTGGCCCGCTGGCACTATCCCCCCTGGCGGGCCACCGTAAATGAAGCAGACGGGAACGTATACGGCCGTGGGGCGCTAGACATGAAGGGCGGCCTTTGCTGCGGCCTGTTTGCCGTCAAAGCGATCATTGACGCGGGCGTGCGACTGAAGGGGAGTGTGCTGGTGCAGGCGGTTATTGGCGAAGAGGATGGTGGAGCCGGGACGTTGGCGGCGGTGGTGCATGGCCCCCAGGCAGATGCGGCCATCATTATGGAGCCAACAGAGCTGATG
>JACKBR010000030.1 GCA_020634495.1 Ardenticatenaceae bacterium
TGCCACCACTGGTAAAGGCGCTCTTCGGTGCTGTTAAAATCGTATGCTTTGGGCATGTCGGTCATAGCTGTTTCCTTCCAATTTTTTACACTATCGGCGGAGTTCGCATCCTCAGATGCGAACGGCGGGCATCTGAGGATGCCCTACTCCTCATTTACAACAAAAAAGCCCTCATCCTAAATCTTCAAGGACGAGAGCTTGGATTCTCACGCGGTACCACCTTGGTTTCCTTGCCAGTGGTCAGTATTCAGTGAGTCAGTAATCAGTTTTTTGCTTTTACTGATTACTGTTTACTGATTACCGATTACTGAAAAAGGCACTCAGCTAAGCGTTAACGGGCTTTCCCGATCTCAGTTATCAGTATTCAGTGGGCCAGTATTCAGTTTTTTTACTGATTACTGGTTACTGATCACTGTTCACTGAAACAATTCCTGGGCGACTTGGGAAACGGCCGTATCCACCAAAGCTCACACCAACACCTGCTCTGGCTCTCTCGTGGGGGCGTTTCTTACTACTCCCATTCAACATCTTTCTGTTTTTAACTGGGCGGGAGTATAGCAAAGCGGCCCAAATGGGACAATTTTTTTGATGAATTGGACGCAGATGAACGCGGATTTTATTCTTCTTGTCCGCGTTTCTAAGCGTCCCATTAATCAGTACAAGTGGGAACATGAAGCACGTACCAGGCTCCGTAGATGAGCAGCGCCAGGGCAGCAAACTTGGGCCAGCCCGTTGGCACAAAAAAGAGAACCGATGATCCGCCAACGAGAGTAATCATCGAGATGGCAATCCATTTAACCCGCAGCGGAATGCAGCGGTTGGCTTCCCAATTTTTGATGGTGGGGCCGAACTGCTCACTTTCTAGCAGCCAGTTGTAGGTTTTGGGGGAAGATTTGGCGAAGCAGGCGGCGGCCACCAGCACCAGCGGGGTTGTAGGTAAAACTGGGAGAACAATGCCGAGAACGGCCGTTCCTAAAAAAATTACGCCTAACAAAAACCAAATCTTCATCTGTTGCGAATCATTCCTTCTCAAACAAGAGCGTGATTAACCTGGGCGGTTTGTCCTCGTCTTGTTCATGCCACCACTCGTTAAGCGACAGCAATTTAAGTGCCTGGGCGCTGGCTGCGCCCAAAAAGTCTGAAATGTGATGGATAAAAGCTGGGATGTAGGTGGTTGCCTCACCATGCTGAAACCGAGCTTTGCTGCCCAAATATTGCTTAAATGGATGCAGTTCGCTAATAAAAAGCTGTCCGCCTGGCGCAAGCGAGCGGCTGGCTTCGGCAAAAACAAAGCCTAAATCGGCTACATGCTCCAGAATGAGGTTGCAGGTGATGAGGTCAAACGCGCCATCGGCCGTGGGCCAGTGCTGGGTGATGTCGGCCACCTGGAAGGCCACGTTTGAGGCCGAAATTTTTGCTTTGGCCTGGGCAATCATGCCGGTGGAAAAATCAACGGCCGTTACCGATTCCCCAATTTCTGCCAGCAGCGGCGTATTCTTCCCCGTCCCACAGCCAATCTCCAACACAGAACCAACGCGCCAACTGGCGAATGTTGTTTCCACAGCCACACGATCTAGATCGCGCGTGAGATTATGGTCGGCATCGTAGTTGGCCGACCATAAATCATACGCTTTTTGCACATTCATCAGGCGCTAGTTTTCCACAATGTCGATGCGCTCGATGATGTCGCCAGGTTCAGCGTCGCCGGGATTGTGCAAGGAAATCGCACTGAGCACGGCATCGCCTTCGATGAGTTCGCCAAAAATCGTGTGCGCCCCGGTTAAGTGGGATGAGTTTTCGGCATTAAAGGTGATAAAAAATTGGCTGCCGTTGGTTCCCAAAATGCCCGCAGCTGCGTTGTTGGCATTGGCCATTGCCAGCAGCCCGCGACGGTCAAAGGAGAAGGGGGTGTCAAATTCATCTTCAAACTGGTAGCCTGGCCCACCGCCGCCGGTTCCCGTGGGATCGCCCCCTTGAGCCATGAAATCTTCTAAAACGCGGTGAAAGGTTGTGCCATCGTAAAAACCCTGGTTGGCCAGGTAGACAAAGTTGTTGACGGTGATGGGCGCTTCGTCATCGAAGAGGCGGAAGCGCATTTCGCCTTTTTCGGTGGTGAAGATGGCTTCGTACTCTTTGCTGGTGTCGATGACGGTGGGGGGCGGCGCGTTAAAATAATTGTTGCGTTCGGTGGGATCAAGGTCGGCTAACGGCCGTTCCCCATCCAAAACCACTGCTTCCGTCCCTGTTTCCGCCGCAGGCTCCGGCCACACCTGCCACACAATCACAGCAATGATCACCAGGGCAACAACGCCCCCGATGATGGTGATGAGCCGTTTGCGCTCTGCCTTCTTTTTGGCGATTGCTTCCCGCCGCTCAGCCCGCGACGGTGGTTTACGATGATGTTTTGCCATGAATCTGCTTCTCCTGTTTTACGAAAATAGTGAACAGTAAAAAGTGAAAAGTTAAAAGTTAAAGAGTGACCTATACATTTCACTTTTAACTTCTTACTGAATTATCCCCCTCATTCAGCTTCCGACAAAACAATTTGCGGGCAATTGCCTAAACTGCTGGGAATCAAATATTGGTAATCGTAAGCCGGAGCGTGCAGCAGCAGGTAGTTTTTGGTTTCTTGAATAAACCAGTTCCCGTCCGGCGTCCAGGGAAAGGTGTAGCTGAGGGTTGTGAACGGCTCGGTCGCCTGCCCGGTTTGTTGATCCAGCAAGTAGACCTCGATACTTGAACCGTTTGAACTATAATCAGCCACGATAATGTAACGGCCGTCTGGCGAAAAGCCAAAATTCCCGGTAAACGAATCAGACCGCAGCAGCTCTATTTGTTCAACACTGGCTAAATCGTCCGCCAGCGTGAGCCTGAGTAGAGAGCTTGAGATTCGATTAGACGATTGGCTGGCTCCACCAGTCCCGCCCTGGTTTACCTGCACCAGCAGTTCAGAAGGCTTTTGGGGATTGGCAACAATCTGGTTCACCACAATGTCTGTGGTGCGCACATCTCGTTCATTTACGGGCAAATGCTCTAGCAAATCTGCCTGGCTAAACAAAAACCGGGGCTGATTTTGGGGAATTACGGCCGTTACCACCTCCCAGCCCGCATCCCCCATTTGTACAAAACCATACGTTGCCCCATCTAGCCAAAACGGAACGCCGCCCTGGCCCACAGTTTGCCGTGCCTGTCCATCGGTGGAGATGAGTTCCAAATCAAATTGGAGCTCAACTCGTCACTAGGCGACAACAAACAGTTCAAAAAACGAGCGCGTTGTGCATGATATCAATGGTGAAATCTGGCGAAATGGTTGGCCAGCCGTTCACTCAACTTTGGGCAGGTACCAGTTCCGCAGAAACTTCGTGGCGAACCGTCGTTGTTGTGTGCTCATTATTTGAATCATATTCATAGCGCACCAGAAAATTGCTTCTCTGATCCAACGAAAAATAGCTACAACGCACACCTACCCCTTTAGGCGTTCGATTTATCGCTACCTCTTCAAGCAATTCAACGCTTTCTTCAGTTGCCAACAGGTATCGGGAGGAGAATGCAGGCTCCTGTGAATCAAAGCCATCATACTCCGTTACCACAAAATGAATACCATCCGACGTGGTAATGAAGGCATCTTCAAATTGATTCGCAAACAGCTCAGCCCAGGTTTCAGTGGCCAAATCGTACGTAAAAACCTTATAGTTGGGGGCACTGTTTTCGCCTTCGCAAATGAGGGTGATTTTGCCAGAGGGCAGCGGTATGGGCAGATCGGCAAGCTGCCCTGAGTGACTTTGATCGTAAATGTAGTCTATGAATTGTGTCTGGAAGAATGCTGAATCGTAGCCATCGCCTAATGTATCCTCAAGCCAACCCACATGGCTATTTCGGTTCATCAGGCGCATCATTTGGGCGGGGGATACGGCCGTTTCCTGCGTATTCATAAATTCAATCAACATATACACTTGCTGCCAGATCGGTTCCGGGTCTTCTATCAGCCACACCTGCAAAAATTGCGGCGGGGCTTCTTCCCAGCGGCGCGTCCAGTGGCTTAGGGCACTGCCATCAAACCCAGCCTGGAGCATTTGGGCGAACATTTCCTCTTTTAGCGGCCAGGCTTGCAAGCCCAGCTGGGCAAACTGGTAATCGCGCAGGGCGCGGAAAAACAGCTGGTGGGTGCAGCAGTCGTACTCAATTTGGTGGGCCAAAACGGCCGTAGCCAACTGCACCCCATATGCCCGGTACAGCGCTTCGTAGCTGCTTTCATCCCTGGGCAGGCCGATGAGCGTGGGCGTGGGCAAGCTCAGGCGTGGGCCAGCCGTAAGCATCGTTTCGATGTCATTGATTTTTATGATGCCTAAAGGCTCGGTATCCAGGCGCAAATTGACGCGCAGGCGACCAACGCAGTTGAGGTCTTCCAACTCAGCACACATCTGTCCCAGCAGCCCATCCAAATCCGTTGCCAGCCGTTCAGCAATGTCTGCATCTCGTTCGGTGTAGGCCACCGTCAGGTGCTCGCCGGGCCAAACATGCCACTCACCCCAAAAATCTTCCAGTGGGGGAGCATACAGCCAGCGGCTTCTGCCTTGCCGGTAAACGGCCGTTTGCCACAAGCGCACCGTCTCCGTAATCCCCGCCTGCGATTGCACCACGTAGGTTTGGGGGTACTGCATTTCTGCCGCTTGTAAGTCCGGGGACAGCTCAAAGGTGACATCTTCCAAGGTCAGCGGTTCAGCCATTGCCTGATGGTACCAGCCCAGCATGGGCCGATCCAGGAACAAGCCCTCCTCCAGCAAGCTTTTTTGCGTCGCGCCCCAATCGGGATCACGGCCAGAGAGATTGGCTTTGAACAATGCTTCATCGCGGGAAACGGCCGTTTGCAGCAAAAAATTGTGGGTGGCCAACAGGTCAGACTCCAGCGACTGGGTTGCCTGGTCAATACGTTGATCAACCTGCCACTGCACCACGCCCCACACGGCCGCAATGCCCAGCAGCGCCACCAGCAAAAACCGCCAGCGCCGCCGCCAAAACGGTTGGGCAACGGCCGTTTCTGCCGGTTTCACCGCCTCCTGCCAGCCATCATCTTCGTCGGTGCGCCACTCGAAAGACATTTTCCTGCTCCAACTTCAGGTTTTAGTAATCAGTATTCAGTGACCAGTATTCAGTTCTTCCTCTCAAGTCACTGTTTACTGTTACACTGATTACCGATTACTGACTCACTAATTACGGTTCCATCCTAGCCACCCAGGCCGCATTTGTACAGTCCAAATTGTCAAAATTGAGCAACTGTTCATCACGGCCGTTTTGCCAAAGTCGAATATAGCCCAGTTCCGGCATGGCCAGCCATTGGCCATCGGGTGACCAGCTGGCGTAAAAATGACGCGGGTAAAGCGTCTCACCCTCCAGCCTAAAAACAGACGATTGCTGCCGGGCGTTGTCTTGCAGCAGCAAGTTTGTACTGCTTTCATCTTGCCCTGCACTGGTCATCAGGAAGAAACGGCCGTCTGGCGAAAACCGGTAGCCACGCTCAGCAATCACGCCCTCTGGCGGCAGGGGCACAACCCGCGTCACCAAATCTGCCGCCCGATCATACCAGATCAGATACCCATCCGGGCTGCCAGCCTCCAACTCTTCGGCCACAATCAGCAAAATTCTGGGGTCTGTGGGCAATGGCTGGGCATATTGAATGAGCAGCGCATCCGGCCGTATTTCTTCAGGCAGCCGGGTGCGTAAAATCGTGTTGTCAATGATGGTTTGTGGCGGGCTGAGCAGCACATCGGTAGAAACTATCTGCTGATTGCCGTTTTGACCCTGGCTCAAAAAGCCAAATCCCGTTTCATCCAGCCAAAAAATGGACGAACCAAAGCCGGGAGAATTCGCCGCTTCGCCGGTGGGCGTGTCTCGCAGCAGCATCAGGCCGTTGCTTGCCGCTTCACCCCACCAGGGAGCCGTCACGGTCAGGGTGATGAGCCGCTCTGCTGTGGGGGACCAGATGGGGTAACCGCCCAGCGGCAGCGCGTCACAGCCTTCCCCAGCGCGGCAGGCGTTCAGGTCGGTGAGGGCATAAAAAATGCCTGCGGTATAGCCTGGCGAAACGGTCCAAAGCAGGTAACGGCCGTTTGGGTCGGCAATTGTGGGCACGGCCAAAGGCGGGTAAGCAATAATGGCCGCTATCTGGTCCCAATTGACGTCAATGCGGCTGCCATCTTGCAGCAACAAATAGGTTTCTGGCTGACCGCTGCTGCCCACGCCAGCCACCGCCAATCCAGCGCCATCGGGCAAAGCCGTGAAGAAGAAATCGCTGCCAGCCATGCTTTGCTGCTGGGTCAAAGACGCCTGGGCAAAGTTGTAGCGGTAAAGCGCCTGTTCATTGGTAAATTGATTCTGGCACAGCAGCGCCAAATCTGCCTCTGGCGGCACGGCCGCTTCTGGCTCACCTTGCCAAACGGCCGCATACTTTTGGAACGCATCGTTCAGCGTCGCTTCTGTCCAGGTTGGCCCGGCCAGCTCTGTGAGCCATTGGCCAAAAATGAACTGTTTGTAATTAACCAGATTGAGGGCAATTTGGCTGGGCGGCAGCTGCAATTTGTTCACCAAAAAATCGATCACCACGTAGGGAGCGGGTGTTTGGTCAAATTCGGTAGGGATTTCGGGGAAAGGCGCGTGCCAGACCAGCGCCCCATCTCCCAGGTTAAACCCATCTGGCAGGGAAACGGCCGTTGGCGAGGCGGCAGTCACGGTCAACGGCCATTCCACCACCCCCAGCTCGTACAGTTGGTAACTAAGCACGGCTCGATAATACGGCACATTTTCACAACAAACCCAACCGGTTAAATCATTGATTGCCTGGGTAAGCATTTGCTGGGCATACCCGCGAAAAATAGCCCGGTACGCCACCTCATTCTGCGGCAGGCCCACCAGCGTGGGCGTGGGCAGCACAATCGGCTGCGCCCCGCGCCAGATGTCACCGTTTGCTTCGCGATCCTGGGTTAGCGCGGCCAAAAACGTCGCCTGCGCCAGGCTGTCTGGCTCTGGCGAAAAGATGAGCCGAACCCGCGCCTCTGGCGGACAGGTGTAGCCAGCGCTGTTACAAAGCTGCACCAGCTTCGCCTCCAGATCGGCTGCCAGCCGGTGTACAAGCTGCTCATCCCGCGCCGGATAGCGCACGCTAACCAGTTGGCCTTCCAGGCGTCGCCGCACGCCCCAAAACTCGCGCTCTGGCGGGGCAAACAGCCAGCGGTCTTCGCCCAGGCGGTACACATCCAGCCGTTCCAGGGTAACCGTCTCGGTAAGCCCGTTGCCAATGTTCAATGTGTAATTTTGTAGGGTGGTCAGTTCGGCAGAGGTGAGGTCTGGGGAAAGGGTTTGGCTGAAGACGGCCGTTTCTGCCACGCTCGGCTGCCATTCCAGAAGAAACCCAGGTCGATCAAACAGCAATCCTGTGGCCATGTTGTTTTCTTGAGCCACAGCCCAATCGAAATCCCGGCCAGAAAGCAGGCTGCTGAACAAATTATGATCCCGATTTTGGGCGGCTTGCTGAACCACCGCATAGCTGGCAGCGAGATCCGCCTCTACATCACCAGTGGCCAGTTCAACCCGCTGGCTAAGCTGACGGTAAAGGAGGAATACGGCCGTAACCACCAGCAACATGCCCACCAGCGCCAGCCACGGCCAGAGTCGCCGCTTTGGCTGTGGTGGTTCAACTATCTCTGGTTCTTCGTCCCAGTCGTAATCTTCTTCGGTCTGCCACTCAAAAGACATAGACTTTTAACCGAAATCTATTGCAAGGAAGGCGTGAACCGTGAAGCGTGAAATGAACTTGACACTCACACATCACGTTTCACGCATCATCCATCACCGTATAAATAATCGTAAATGACAAAGCCCACGAAGATGCGCTCAATGTAGAGTCGCGTTTCGGGAAAATTTACAATTTCCACAAATAAATCCAAATCGCTGCCAGCCTGGTTGTGCCAGCGGGCGGCATTGCCGGGGCCGCCATTGTAGGCGGACAGGGCAGCGTGGACATCGCCATCAAAGGTGTTGAGCTGCTGGCTGAGGTAAAAAGCGCCAAAATTTAATCCCACGTATGGTTTGTACAAATCTTCATTAACAAAATCGGGCCAGCGCAGCAAATTGGCAATGTACGCCCCGGTATCGGGAATGACCTGGCTAAGCCCTTGCGCCGCCGCGCCGGAGCGAGCAAAGCTCTCGAAGAGGCTCTCTTGCCGCACCAGGCTAAATTGCAGGCGTGGATCAAACTCGTACTTGTCAGCCAGCGGCAAAATGAGATCGGCATAGTAGGTTGGGTAAGCCAGTTGGCCAATAAATTTGGGCGCTTCAAACGCGGTCTGGCCAGAGAGATTGAGTACGGCCGTTGCTGCCAAAATCGACGAGCGGTAGAGGCCAATCTCGCGGAAGTATAAAGCTAACTGGTAGCTCAATAAAGCATCATCCGCCACCGAAGCGCGTAAATTTTCAAACTCTGCCTTGGCCGCCTCAAACAGCCCGGCGTCCCACAATTTTTGGCCCACAACCCGGCGGGGATCGGCTGCCAGGCTGGGGGCAAGCTGGCTAACGGCGGCATCATCCTCCAGCAGCAGCCAATCGCGCAGCCACGCCTCGGCCTCCTGCTGCAAGGCTTCTTGCTCAAGGGGCGTGGGCGGGAAGAAACGGCCGTCTCCCACAAACGGTTCCTCATCCGCCGCCAACCCCTCAGCCCGCAGCCAATAATAATCGAGCCGCCGGTTGGTGAGCAGCAGTCGCTGCATATCGGCGGCAATTTGTTCAGGATCAGGGGCGGGAACGGCCGTTGCCGTTGGTGTGCCGGTGGGTAGGGGCGTGGCAACAGGCGTGGCCGTTGCCGCGGGCGCATAGCTGGGCAAGGTTCGCTGGAGCCACACCAGACCCGCCCCGGCATACTCCGTTTGGGGGTTCACCTGGATGAGCTGATGCCAAAGAGAAACGGCCGTAGGAATATCGCCAGATTCGTTGGCCAGCCAGCCCGCCCAAAACAGCCCCTCGGCGGCATCGGCAAAATCGGGGTAGCTGGTGCCAAGTAATGTGTAGAGGGAAACGGCCGTGTCCACATCGCCTAAATCTTCGGCGGCGTTGGCGCCTCGCCAGGCGGCCAGGGGTGCATCTTCACCATCGGGAAACTGCGCCAGATAGTCCTGGTAAAGTTGCAGGGCAACGGCCGTTTCACCCAATCTCGCCCGCAAATTAGCCTCTTCAAACAAGCCGTTGGCTGGAGCCACGGCTGCGTACTGCTGCATGGCAGCGAACGCTTCCGCATTGCTGCCCATTGCCTCGTAGCTCCAGGCAATAAAAAGGTGCGCTTCGGCAGGATAATCATCGGGGCGAATGGCAATCGCCCGTTCAAAAGCGGCGATGGCGGGCTGGTACGAATCGGCATAAAAGTTGACCAGCCCGCGCTGGTACTCATCCACCACCACGCCAGCTTCAACCAACTGCACCAGACCCAAATAACTTTCATAAGCGCGGGGGTACTGGGTGATGCCAATGCGAAAACGGCCGTACGCGCCGTCGGTGTCTTCTGCGGCCAGTAAGGCCATCCCGGCCAAATAGTTCATTTGGCCCTTGGTAAATTCCGTGCGGGCCAGATCGCGAATAGCGTCGTATTGGCTGATCGCTTCGCTGAGACGGCCGTTTTCCAGATAAAGTTGGGCCAGCGCCTGCCGGTTGGCAATTTCTTGCAGCCGCTGCGCTGGGGCATCAATCGCCGCTTCATACGCCGCCACCACCGAGGCAACTTCCCCATTGGCCCGGTAAATGTCGGCCAGCAGCGGCTCCACGTAGGCGGACATGTCGGGATTTTGCCCCAGGTAAAATTGGTAAGCGGCAATGGCCAGGGCGGGATCGCCGACGGCCGTATGCAGCTGCCCCAGCCGCAAATGCACGTCGCTTGGGCTGGAATCGGGGAATTGGTTGAGCAGATCGGTAAATGCCTGGATCGCTTCAGGGAAACGGCCGTCTCCCTGATACGCCACGCCCAACTGGTACAAGATGTACATCTGCTGGGAAGCGGTGTAATTTTCTTGAATTTGTCTGGCCGCTGCCAGATTGACAATAGCAGCCCCGAAGTCGCCGTTGTGCAGTTGGGTTTCGGCCAGGGTGAGGCGCATGGCGGGTTCGGGAGATGGCGTGGGCGAGGGCAGCGGGGTGACTGTGGGCAAGGGGGTGACGCTGGGGAGGGGAACGGCCGTGTCTTCGGCAAGCTGCCCGGCCTGTGGCCGCGGCGTGGGTGGTGCCAGGGTGGGCAAGCCAGAGGCCAGAGTAGGCGTTGGCTGGCGGGTTGAAACGGCCGTTGGCTGCAACACGTCGCTGGTCGCTGGCGCAGATTCTCCACAGGCGCTCAGCCAGAACAAACTGGCTATGAGCACCCCGATGACCCAAAATTTTCGCACTTTTTGCATAGAGTGAGCGTATTCAGAAAGAATAAAATGTGAAATAGGTAGCGGGGGAAAGTGAGAAAGTTCTCACTTTCCCCGCATTGTAATGTTTCACTATGTTTGCAGATTCCAAGACCCGAAGGGTTTTTCTGTCGAGAAGTCTATCGTGTATCAAGCAAAACCCTTCGGGTCTGGCTCGACAAGTAAATTAAACGTGCAAAGATAGTGATGTTTAACGCCCTTTAGGAATTGGCCTCTTTTTCTTCCCGCTCTTCAATTTCTTCCATCGCCTCTTCAACCGCTTCTTCAATCATCTCTTCATCCAACACGGTGCGGGTCATGAGGTCCCAGCCCAGGTAGAGCAGCGAAAACTGGAGAAAACCAAGCCAGGCAAAGAGAACTTGCAGGGCCAGTTTGGCATTGCCAGCCTGGGCCTGCACGGTGCTTTGGGTGGTATTTATTGTGCTGTTGATGTTTTGCACAATGCCAACGTAATCACCCAGCAGCGGATCAACATCGGCGACACGGCCGTTTATCACGGCCAGATCGTCTGAAACAGCATAAATATTTTGTGACACGTTGCCCAGGTTTTCATTAGCGGCCGTCAGGCTGGGCTCCAACTCCCGCAGCCGGTCAGGAAATCCATCTAAACTTGTGCCTAAACCAGAGACGGTTTCATCAAATGGCACGGTAGGGGCATAGTTGACGCCTAAATCGTAGTTGAGTTCAAACCCCAGAATCTCTTCTTCAATCTTGAAAGCGTTCAGGGTAATCAACGTATCGTCGATGACGCCAGCCACCTCGGCCACGGCAGGAATGGCTTCTTGAACAGACTCAATGCTGTTGGGCGCATCCTCCCCGGTGATTTGGGCGACTTCTTCCAGCAAGGGTTGGGTGTCGGCAATGGTTTGGGCCAGGGAATCGGCCGTTTCTCCAACGGTTACCAGGCTGGCGTTGACATCGCCAATGGTGCCCCGCGCCAACGCCAACGTATCTTCAACCGTTGCCAAACTATCGCCCGTCAGCCCCAAGGTGTCGTCCAGCACCTTGACCACAGCATCTACAGCCCGCCCACTGTAAACAATGCCCCCAATGCTGAGCAGCACGCCCAAAAGGCCGATGACCAACAATACAAATCCTGCAATTTTACGAAACATGTCCCTCTTCCTCCTTAAAATGAGTAAAGGAGTGAAAAGTATTAAGTGAAAAGTAAAAAGGTCTTTTCACTGTTCACTTTTTACCTCTCACTCAAAGAAAACTAATCATTTAAGTCGCTGGATGATACGGCCGTTTCTCGCCGACCGGTTATCAATTCCCAACCCAGATACAACGGGGCCACCTGGGTAATGGCCAACCAAACCATAACCAGCGTGATCCCATTTTTAATGTTTTGAATTTCGCTGTTAATTTGGGCACGAAGTTGGCGCGTGTTGTCGTTGGTGGCGGTGATGAGAATGATGTATTCGTCGAGGATGGGGTCTAGCTCGTTGATACGGCCGTTAACCGTGTTCAAATCGTCCGCCAAATTGCGAATATCCTGGCTCACCGTCTGCAAATTTCCAGAGGTCACGTTGATGTACACTTGCAGCGTGCGCAGGCTCTCTGGCAAGCCTTCCAGCCCTTCGCCCAGCTCCCGCACCGACTGATCAAACGGCACTTCTGGGGCGTAATCCACGCCCAGATCGTATTGAATGGGAAAGCCCAAAATCTCCTCATCAATGCGAAAGCTGTTCAGCGTGACCAACGTGCGGTCGATGACCCCAGCCACCTGCTCCAAACTAGGAAATGCCTCCTCGATGGTTTCCAGGCTGTCTGGCACCTGCTCTGAGGCAACGCTAGAAATTTGCCCCAGCAACGGCCGTGAATCGCTAACCGTTTGGGCCAAATCATCCGCGGTGGTTTCGGCCGTTTCCATCACGGTATTCACGTCGGCAATGCTGCTTTTGGCCAGCAGCAGCGTTTCTGACACCGTATCCAAACTTTGCGACGTCAACTGCAAGGTTTGGTCAAAATTGGCCGCAATTCTATCCACAAGGCCATAGCCCAATCGTGCCCCAAACACGGCCAGGAAAATGCCGCCAACGGCAATGAGCAACATGAGCAAACCAAGAAAACGGCGAAACATACTTTTCTCCCATTGGGAGAGTGCTAAGTAATAAGTGAAAAGTGAAAAGTCGTATATTCTTTTCACTTTTTACTATTCACTTTTTACTCTCTTCTCTGAAGCAACAATTACAAGCTAACCTCAAGGCCGGTAGACCGTACCCACCAGCCCGTCGTATTTTAATCCAGCCAGGGCATTTGTCACAGAATCGCGATCAATGGTGCCAGATGCGGACTGGCCAGCCGACATGGCCTGGAAGAGAAGCTGCATGGCATCGTAGGTGGCTGCGGCGTAAGGGCCAGCCGTTTCGTCGAAGGGGGTTACGGCATTGTAGGCGCTTTGGAAATCAGCGGGGAGTAACGCAGGGTCTTGCGGGCTAAAAGGGGACGTGCCCAAGGGCAAAAGCGGCAGGTCGGCCTCGGCATAGATTGGTTGGGCAACGGCCGTTGTCTCCAGCAACCCATGCCCAATCACAGCCACAACAGCGGAATCAATTGTGAGGGAAACGGCCGTTTCCCCCGCCAACTGTTCATCCCCCCGATCGTCTAGCGCCACCAGCGCCACCCGATAGCCGCCAATGCCACCAGCCTGGTTCACCTCGCGCACCGCCAGCCGCGCCGCATAAATCGCATCATAGCCCAGCTCCCGCTGCGCCCCCTCAAATGGAGCCACCAGACCAATTTTGATGACAGGTTGGACGCTGGCACAACTTACAAGAACAGTAATCAGTGAGCAGTAAACAGTAAGCAGTAGCCAGTTCCTTTTAACTGAAAACTGAATACTGAAAACTGAATACTGACTCTTTTTCTCAGCGGCAGCGCTGCACATTGGCCAGATGCTCCTCATAGGTCACGCTAAACGCATGGCTGCCAGAAACGGCCGCTTCGCAATCCGCCACAAAAAAGATGAACTCTGTTTGAGTAGGGAAGGCCACCGCCTCCAGCGACGACAGGCTGGGGTTGGCAATTGGCCCTGGCGGCAAACCGGCGTAAAGGTAGGTGTTGTAAGGGGAATCCAGCGCCAAATCCTCCAAGAAAAGCGGCGATTTCCACCAGCTATCGCTTGCTGGCTGGTAGCCAAGCGGGTACTGCACGGTAGGGTCGGCTTCCAGCTTAATGCCCTGCGCCAGCCGGTTGTAAAACACGCCCGCAATAATCGGCCGTTCGCTGGCCACCACCGCCTCCCGCTCCACAATCGCCGCCAGCGTCACCGCCTGATACACCGTCAAGCCCTGGTTCTGAAACCCTTGCCGCAGCCCCACGGTCGTGCGGCGATCAAATGTTTGCAGCATCAAATTCACCAAATAGACGGCATCGGCGTCTGGGGGCACGCGGTAGGTGTCGGGGAAAAGATACCCTTCCAGGGAGGCGGTGGCAGGTAAATCTGCCAATGATGTGTATGGCGTGAGGTCAAATGCTGCCTGGCGCTGGGCAATGGCCAGGAATTGGGCAGCATCAATATTTGCCGTTGGATTATCAGCCAGATGATCAGCCATCTGCTCTACACGCCAGCCCTCCACAAAGCGCACCGTATCTTCCCGCACCACTGCTTCTGTCAGGGAAGCGGCCATTTGCGGGATGGTTTGCTGGGGATCGATGATGTATTCACCTGCCTCTAGCTGGGCATCCAGGCCATGATAGCGCAGGTAGTTGAGGAACAGCTCCGTGTCATTCAACAGACCCGCGGCGGCCAGATTTGCAGCAATGGCATCGGCCGATTCGCCTGCCGCAATCGTGAACGGCGCGGGCGTGAAGCCAGTCCCGGCGGGCTGCTCAAGTTCATCCGCGTGGGTGGCCAGGTAGGTTTGCAAATAAATGTCGCGGGCTTGCAGGGAACGGCCGTTCCCCCCAACATCGCCCCCCAACCATTGAAAATAAAACAGCAGCCCCGCCGACACACAGGCCGTCAGCACCACCAGCAGCAGCGCCGACCGCGCCAAACAGCCCAGCGACCGTCGTTTTGGGCTGCGCGGTGGCTCTTCAAATGGGTCCTTGCGGCGCTGTGGCCGAACTTTTTGCGTTTCTATAATTCACCTCTAGGAGAGGTAATTGAGTAATTACAAACCCATTTTACTCAATTTCCCAATTACTCAATTACATTCCGCTGCGCGTCCAAATAGCTTTGCAAAATAAACGCCGCCGCCACGGCATCGACCTGCTGGCGGGCTTTTTTGCCTCGCTTACCGCGCTGGCGCAAGCTTTCTTCGGCGCGGACGGTGGTGAAGCTCTCATCCCAAAATTCAACGGGAATGTCGCACTGTTGGCTGAACTCGGCCATGTAGTTGCGAATCCACACGGCCGTATCGCTGTCACCACCCTCACTCGTTGTCGGTAAACCAACAACCAGCAGCGTCACCTGCTGCTCCGCCAAAATTTGCTGGTAGCGGGCAAAATCTTCCTCGCGGGATTTGCGCTTTACCACGCCGTAGGATTGGGCAATGGTGCGCGTGGGATCGCTGATGGCCACGCCAATGCGCACACTGCCCAAATCCAAAGCCATCACCCGGCCAGGGTAGCGCGAACTCACAATTACAGCTCTCCCAGCGCGTGCAGGGCAAAAAAGAGCGCGCTTTGCTGCACAGAATCCATAATTTCCCCGGCAAATAACTTTTGCTTGACCTGCGAAATGGGCATTCTAAGCAGGTCCATCTCCTCGTGTTCGTCCCAAACGGGAACGGCCGTTTCCACCACGCCAGTTGCCAAAAAATAGAACGCTTTACAGCTCAGCCGCGCCGGGTCTGGCGAGCCGCTGCCAATAAGCCGCATCTCGGCGCAGGCACAGCCCGTTTCTTCCAGCAGCTCGCGTTGCGCTGCCGCCAGGGGCGATTCACCTTTATCAATGAGGCCGCCGGGCGTTTCTAGCAGGGTTTGGCCCACGCCATGCCGGTAAATGCGCACAAACAAAATCTCGCTCGCCGCTGTGACCGGGACAATATTCACGTAATCGCCGCTTTCCATGATGTAGTACGGGTCGATGAGACGGCCGTTGCCCATTTCACACCGGTCTGCCCGCACCGCAATCCACTCATTTTGCAGCAAATATTCCGAGTTTAATACTTTCCAATCTAGTTGATGCATATTTTTTTCTTTTTGCCACAGAGGACGCAGAGGTTTAAGAGAAGATAGCTGTGGCTTTTTTCATTGTCTGGATTACGGCCGTTTTGACTTGTCGTTTCCCCTACGATTCACAAATAAAGTGTGCAAGTATGCAGGTTTGCAAGTGTTCAAGCGAATTACTTGCCACTTGCATACTTGCCACTTGCATACTCTTTCACGGCTCAATCTCCGTCTGAATCCGCGTTACCAAATACGGCACCCGGTCAAACCAGACCGGCCAGATGTCCAGGGTGGGCGCGGCGCGGAGCGGTAGATTTTGGTAGAGGTAGGCAGCGGCCGTTTCTGGGGATTGTCCGGTAACGGCCGTAATCGCCCCATCCAGCGCCAGATTCGCCGCCACAACCCCCTCGCCAATCATAGAAAAGGTCACCCGGCCGGACTCATCCACCGCCACCACGCTGCCGCTGCTGAAGCGGATGCTCTCTGGCACCAGCGTAAAGCCGCCCGGCACGGCCTGCCCCAGCGAGTCGAAAGCTAATCCTGAGGCAACTGTGGTGTCAACGGCCGTTCCCTGCAATTCCGCACGCAAAACCAGGGTCAATTCGGCCGTTTGCTCACCCACATCATGCGAAAACGTTTCATCCAGGATTGTCACTACGCGAATCGCATCTTTGGATAAGAATTCCCGCTCGGTTAGCTGCGCTTCCATGTTGGCCAGGGCCACCGCCTGCAAAAATTGCAGCGCCTGCGCCCGCAGCCGTTCCTGATCTTCCGGGGCGACTGCGGCCGTTTCCCGCACCGCGCCGCCCGTCATCTCTTCCAAATTGCGCACTTCCACCTGCAAACCGAGCGCCCCCTGCACCCGGTTCACCAAATTTTCCGCCACATTGCCCTGCGGGCCAGGTTCCTCAGCGATGACCTCCACTTCGGCCGTGCTTCCCACCGCTTCCGCCAGCGCCACCTCCGCCAATGTTTGGAAGGCGATGTTGCTGCCGTCCGACGTGCTAACGCGGGTTCCAGCGGGAATGATCACAGGCTGGGGCAGCTGGTTCACAAAGAGCACCGTACCCCGCGCTGGCGCATCTGGCAGCTCGACTGAACCAGTGGTCGCCACGCTGGTTTGCCACGATTCGGTTGCTGTCAACAGCCGGGCAGGCACGGTGTTCAGCGCATAATCCACCGCCTCCACCGCCGGATCAGCAATGACGGCCCGCTCCACGCGCACGGTCTCGGTTTCTGGCTGCAAAATGATGGTCGCGCCGGGCACAGCATAGGTGAAAGCAATGTACAAAACAGCCAAAGTCAGGCAAAAAAGGGCAATTGCCAGGTAGCGCACCAGCCACAACCGCAGGGTTGATTTTGGGGATAGGCGTCGGTTCATTTCCTGGCGGTCGGCGGGGTCCAGAGTGGGATACGGCCGTTCCTCAAGCAAAGACGATTTGCCCACAGCCTCCCAAACGCCATCCCCCACCGCAGGCAGCCCCACCCGCTCCGACCGCTTACGGCCACGCCACCAACCCCGGCGGCTCGTCTCCGCTATTTCCACCGAGGGAAAAACGGGCAGGCCAATCGCCCGCGCCTGCCGAGAAATCGGCACATCTGGCGTTACCAGCCCAATTTCCAGTCGCTGCCGGTCAGCAAAACGGCGCAGGCGCACCAAATCCAGCCCCTCACGCAGCACCCCACCGCTTTCCGGCAGCACCAGCAGCGCCTGCTGTTCACCCGCCCAGGTCAACCGGTCAAAAATCGAAATGATGTCGTCTGAATCGTCGAGGTGGATTATGTGCATGGAGGAGAATTGGAGATTGGAGATTGGAGATTGAGCCTGTTTCTAGTCTCTAATCTCCAATCTCTAATCTCCTCTTACTTCAGCGCCTTCTCAATCAAGCTCGGCACCAACGCCAGCGCCTCTGGCAATTTGGCCGCATCCTTGCCGCCTGCCTGGGCCATGTCGGGGCGACCGCCGCCACCGCCGCCCACCACTTTGGCCACGTCGCGCACGATGTCGCCCGCTTTGATGCCGCGCGGAATCAAATCTTTGGTGACGGCGACGATGAAGATCGGTTTGTCGTTGTTGACGGTGGCCAATACGGCCGTTCCCGATCCCACATTATCCCGAAAACGATCCGCCATCTGGCGCAGGCCGTCCACGTCCACGCCGTCCACCTGGGCGGTGAGCAGCTTCACGCCTTTCACTTCTGTGGTTTGCGCTAGAATCGAATCAAACTGGAATGCGGCCAATTTTTGCTGCATCTGCTCGACGCGCTTTTGCGCCGCCTTCTGCTCCGCTTGCAGCGCCTCCACGCGGGATTCCAGCTCGGAAACGGGTACGTTGAGCTGCCCGGCCAGCCGGTCCAGCAAGTTCAGCCGCTCGGCAATGAGCTGCCGCGCTGCGCGACCGGTCACCGCTTCCACGCGGCGCACGCCCGCGGAAACGGCCCCCTCGCTGGTGAAGCGGAACAGACCAATGTCGTTGGTTTCGGCCACGTGCAGGCCACCGCAGAGTTCAAAGCTGTACGGCCGTTCGCCGTCGTAACCAATCTGCACCGTGCGCACAATCTCGCCGTACTTTTCGCCAAACAGGGCCATCGCCCCCTGGCCAATCGCTTCTTTCTGGCCCATGTACTCAATTTCTACGGGATAGTTGGCCAAAATTGCGCCGTTGATCTTCTCTTCAATCTCGGCCAGCGTGCCGTTGTCCACGCCATGATCGTGGGTAAAGTCAAAGCGCAGCCGGTCTGGAGCCACCAGCGAGCCAGCCTGGGTGACGTGCGTGCCCAGCCGGTCGCGCAGTTCCTGGTGCAAAATGTGGGTGGCGGTGTGGTTGCGGCGAATGTCGCTGCGGCGGGTGTTATCTACTTGCAGGCGAACGGGCTGGTTGAGGGAAAATTCGCCCTGAACCACCTGTCCAACCTGCACCACCAGGCCGTTGAGCGGCTTGCGCGTGTCCTCTACACGAAAAACCGCGCCGCCATCCAGCCCTAAAATTTGCCCGGTATCGCTCACCTCACCGCCAGACTCGACGTAAAAGTTGGAAACGGCCGTTACCATCTCCACCTTCTCCCCCACCTTCACCAACTCAACCAGCTCGCCATCGCGGATGAGGCCTACAATTTCCGACTCGGTTTCAGCGCCCATGTACGGATCGTACTCCACGCCGTCTTCCAGTTGGCCGGACGTTTGGAGATTGGTGAGGAGACGGCCGTACACGCCCGTGTCGCCGCTGTATTCGCCAAACGCCCCTTTGCCGCTGGCAATGGCGTGCGCCTCACGCGCTGCGTTGTACCCTTTTTCATCCACGGTGAAGCCGCGCTCCTGCACCACATCACGGGTAATTTCCAGGGGCAGGCCGTGCGTCGCGTACAAATCAAAGGCTACCTCGCCAGAAATTTCCTTCTCGCCCTGCTCGTTCAGTTCGGTCATCACCTGGTGCAGCTGGATCAAAGCCGATTCCAACGTGCGGGCAAATTTCTTTTCTTCCTGGGTAAGCGTGCGTAAAACATGCTCCTCGCGCAGTTTCAATTCCGGGTACGCCTCGCCCATTTGCCCAATGAACACTTTGGCAATTTCGGCCAAAAACGGCCCGGTGAAGCCGATGCTAAAGCCAAAACGCACCGCCCGCCGGATGATCATGCGCAGGACGTAGCCCGCCCCAGTGCTGCCAGGGCGCACGCCGTCGGCAATCAAAAAGGTGGCTGCCCGGCCATGGTCGGCAATCACGCGATAGCCCACCAGGTGCTCCTGTCGCTGCTCGGCGCTATCACCCAACAGCTCCTGCACGCGGTTCAGCACACCACTGAACAGATCGGTGTCGTAGTTGTTGTCGGTGCGCTGCATAATGCGCACCATGCGCTCCAACCCCAGCCCGGTGTCCACCGACGGCTTGGGCAGCGGCGTGAGACTGCCATCTTTTTCGCGGTTGAACTGCATGAAAACGAGGTTCCAAAACTCCAGGAACTCTTCGTCATCATCAGCATTCAGCTGGTTGGGGTCACAGGTGGCCATGTCGCCCATGTAGTAAAACATTTCGGAGTTGGGGCCGCAGGGGCCGGTTTCGCCCATTTCCCAGAAGTTGTCTTTTTTGCCAAAGCGCAGGATTTTTTCGGCAGGCAGATAGCGCTGCCACAGCGCAAACGATTCATCGTCGTCGGTGTAGATGGTGGCCCAAAGCCGCTCTTCTTCCAGCTCCATCACGCCGGTGACAAACTGCCAGGCAAAGTCGATGGCTTCCTTTTTGAAGTAGTCGCCAAAGGAGAAGTTGCCCATCATCTCAAAAAAGGTGTGGTGGCGTGGCGACGGGCCGACGTTCTCTAAATCGTTGTGCTTGCCCTGGACGCGCATTACTTTTTGGGCAGTGGCGGCGCGGGTGTACGGCCGTTTCTCGCGCCCTAAAAACACGTCTACAAATTGGTTCATCCCGGCGTTGGTGAACAGCAAGGTTGGATTGTCGTGCTGGGGCAGCGGCGCACTGGCCACCACCTCGTGATGCACTTCGTTAAAATAATCTAAAAATGCTTTGCGAATTTCGTTACTGGTTGTGGGTCTCATTTTCACTCCGTTTTGTCAGTAATCAGTTTGTCAGTGTTCAGTAGGTCAGTATTCAGTGGGCCGACTCAAAGACTGGTCACTGATTACTGCTTACTGATTACTGAAAACCGACCACCGGAATTTTACCGTAGCAACAAAAAACCGCCAGACGGCACTTTTGGTGCTTGCAGTCTGGCGGCTAAGGTGCTGCGCTTAAATTGTAGTGAAAACTCAGGCAGCAGCATTTGCCAGACTGATGGTCTGGGCGGCGGCTGCGGCGGCGCTTACGGGCCGGTAAGTCTTCACAAAGTCAATCATGGGGCAAATGGTAGCAAATCACTCCTGGGGTGTCAACGGCAAAATGGTGGGTTCGCCACCGCTGACAATGACAACGCTTTCGCCTGCTTCGTACCAGCCTGCCAGCTGGGCATCGTCGATTTGCTGGGTGACAACGGCCGTACCAAACCCATCGCCAAACTGGTACACCACCACGCTGGAACCAAACATGCCTTCAGACTCGGCGATGAGCTGGCTGGTGGCGGATGAGTAGAGCATGGCAAACGGCCGTGTTCCTGGCAGCGCCGCGCCATCTTCGCCAACCGGGGTAATCGTTTCGCTGCCGTCAGCCGCCACAATGGTGAATGGGGCAGCGGCATAGAGCAGGTAGCCAGAATTGCCCAGCCAGAGCGGGGCATCGCCAATCCAGCCGCTGTTGGCATACACGCCGCTGGCAATTGGCGGAGCGCCAGAGTCCACATCTGCACTGGTAACAAACAGCTCGTTATCGCGCAGGTAGGCAAGGAAACGGCCGTCTGGCGACCAGGAAAAATACGGATCAATGTCTTCAACCAGCAGCAACTCGATGTCTGGCTCCAATTTCAGAACCAAGTCAAATCCGCGACCGCTGTGTTTGGCCACGGCGACAACTGGTTGGCCAGACGCAGCGGGAACCGGGGAAAGCGCTGCCCGACCAATGTTGGCTTCTTCCCAAAGCTGATCGATGCCGCTGGCAAAGTTGTACAGGTGCAGATCAGTAACTGACTGCTGGTTGGTAGTTGCGCCCCAAAATTTGCTGCCGTAGGCCAGCCAGCCCGCCTGGTAATCAAAAAAGATTTCGGCGGCCACGGGCAGTGGTTGGTAGGCAAGCTCACTATTTTTGAGCATGAGCACTGGCTGGCCAAAGTTGCCGGTGGCGTAGGGCAGCCAAACAAAAGCGGGCACCTCCGGGGGAACGGCCGTTGCTGGCAGCGCGGTGGGTCGTCGGGTGGCCAGTGGCTGCGGCGTTGGGGGAATCACGGTTGGGGGGCGGGTGTTGGTGGGCAAAATGGGGACGGCCGTTGCCGTGGGCGCACTTGCCTCCTCAACCGCAATCTCTAACTGGGCAACTGTTGGGGGAACGGCCGTTGCTGTGGGCGCTGCTTCTGCGCCGCAGCCAAGCAGCAGCCCAAGCAAAATCAACCAGCTTACTCTTTTCATTCACAAAATCCTTTCAAGACACCCCTATGTAAAAGCGGGAAAGTCCTTTAAATAAACCGATGCCATTTCTTCCGCTTTTACTTGAGCAAACCACAGAGAAATCGCCCTTCGTTTTTTTAAGAACTTACTGTGATGTGCTTAAGTGGAGAACAAAAAGTCCTGTAAAAACAATCGTCTTATTTGAGCTTTTTGTTCTCCTGAAAGTAAATCACAGGTTGCGCTCAGGTTTTTAAGCAACTTTTCGTGATTTACTTAAAACAGCAGCTTGAGGAATGTCTCTTTTTCCAATGGCCCAAAATATGGCGCTAACTCTGTACCCGCAAGCGCCTCAGCCAGCACATCGGCATCGTAACGTAAACCGGTCAGCCGCATTTCTAGTTCAGCAACATCTTGCTGGCCGCTAAAATCACCATAAATCTTGATGGCCTGAATGTGCCCTTTTTCCACATCGATCCGGGCATCCAACGTGCCCACGGGTAATTTTTCAGTTTTTTGGATATTGAAGGCGGGGGAACGGCCGTAATTCCAATCCCACGTCATGTACCGCTGGGTCGCAATCTCCCGAATCATCTCCCAATCTGCGGCCGTTAACACATATTGCGGCACGTCACGCCCAGCAAAGATACCGTTTAGCAGCGCTCGGCGCAGGTGGGCAATATCCATCTCTTTAGACAGATGCTCCTTCACGTTAGTCACAAAAGAACGCACCGACTGCACGGCATTCGACGTAATTTTTACCTGTCGTGGGTTAATCGCCCGCAGCATATTTTCCAGATTCGTGTTAAACAGAATGGTACCGTGGCTAAACATCCGCCCCCCAGTAGCATACTGCGCATTGCCAGAAACCTTCTTGCCATCGACAAAAATGTCGCTTTTGCCTTGCAGCACAGCGTTCACCCCCAAATCGTTCAACACCTCGATCACAGGCTGCGTAAACTTCTCAAAATTGTGCAAATCTTGTTTGCCCAGGGTGATAAAGCTGAAATTCAGATTGCCTAAATCATGGTAGACCGCCCCGCCACCAGAAAGCCGCCGCACGACATGAATCTTATTTTCACGAACAAAATCGGGATCAATTTCCTCCATGCCGTTTTGGTTACGCCCAAGAATGACTGAAGGTGTATTGATGTAAAAAAGCAGCAGTGGTTCCACTACCTTTACATTGCGCAGCAGATGTTCCTCAATTGCCAGATTTATTCTGGGATCGGTGGTTTCTTGATTATCGACAAAGAGCATATGTTGGTCTTTTTATCCGGTGATTTACTTAAGCTGGCTCATTTTACCAGTCCAGCCCAATTCTGCACTGGCAAATTTTGCAGCCAGGTTGGGATGTATTCCCTATTGTTGCCAGGGCGGGGCTTTTTGTAAGCTTGTGTCATCATAAACACCTTATTGTTGAACTTAGGCAATCATTCGCTATTACATTCTTCAAGAGACTATCAATGTTGCGTGAGTTCTATTTATTTCATAAGTACTTTTTTTTAACCGAATGGCTAAATTATTAATTGTAGACGATGATCCATTTGTAACTGAATCTCTAAAAGTTGGGTTGGCAGATCGGGGGCACGAAGTTTTTGCCGGACATAATGGCCAAGAAGGCGTGGATTTGGTTAGCGAACTCACGCCAGATTTGGTGATTATTGATATGACGATGCCAATTATGGACGGGCTGGAAGCCACTGAACAGATTCGCCTGCAATCGGATGTCCCCATTATTATGCTGACGGCCGAAACGGATGAAGAGGATGTGATTGTTGCGCTGGAAGCTGGCGTGGACGAATATCTTGGCAAGCCGTTTCGGCTTAATGAGCTTGCGGCACGTGTCCAGGCACTCATCCGGCGTCACAATTGGGCCAGGGTTAGAACGGAAGAAGAGGTTGCCCAACTCAAACAAAATTTGATGTCCACGATGACCCATGAGCTGCGCACTCCCATTGCTGTCATCCTCAATACGTTAGAGATTGTTTTTGCTTCGGCTGGCACAAATGATTTTCAATCTCAGCTGCGCTTTTTGGAGAAGGTACAGCACAGCACCCACACGCTAAACCGTCTGGTGGAGGATTTGCTGATTTTGGCCCAGATTGATGAAGGGTTGCAGATTTTAAGACGGCCGTTTCCCCTCCGTGATGAGCTTGACCGCAACATTGCCAAAATGCAAACGGAGATTTCAGCGCGTGGTTTAACCATCCAAAACGACATTGCCCCAGACCTAACCATAAATGGCGACACCCACAAGCTGCGCCATCTTTTTTACCATTTGCTAGACAACGCCGTAAAATTCAGTGCGCCAAACCAAACCGTTTGGCTGTCGGCAAAAACTTGTGACAATGGGGAGATTCAGCTGGGCATTACCGACGAAGGGATTGGCATCGATCCGAGCAACCATGAAAAAATATTTGACCGCTTTTTTCAGCTGAATCGGGGGGATAACCGTTCGCACGGGGGCTTGGGCATTGGCTTAACCATTGTCAAAGCATTAGCCGAAGCGCATGACGGCCGTATCTGTGTCATCAGCGCACCCAACACCGGCAGCCAATTCATCCTCACCTTCCCGCCAGCCGAAGCCGAATGGTCTGTGTAGCAGCCGCCCATCCAATTTGGTTATATCAAAAATTAGGTGCAAGCAAATCGGTTGAAAACGAAAGGCGTTTTCTCTGTGCTTTGCGCATGAAATCAGGTCAGTCATCCTGGCTGGGAACGGCCGTTGGCGTCATGTCCGTTTCTTCTGGCGTGGGCGAAGCCTCAGGCGTGGGAGTTGGGGTTTTATATGGCTCCGTGATGAGCTCCACCGTTGTCAGCGCCCCTTCAACCACCTGAACCGGCTGCCGGTATTCCACCCCTTGCAGCTTCACGTACAAGGTATATTCCCCAGGCCGCACATCAGCAAAAACAAAATTCTCCGCCAGCAGCTCATCGGGATTGATTAAATTTTGCGGGTCGCCCTGGTAGCTGTAGGTATTGATAAAAATGGGTTCGCTTTCGCTGCTGTCTACCAAAGTCACCACGACGCCCTGCCAGGGACGCCCCTGAGGGTCTAGCAGCCGCCCCGCCACCACGCCCCGCGTCGTGCCCGGATCGATCCACAGCATCGGGTTGCGGGTTGAGCCAAATTCATTGCTGCCCACGCGCACTTCCAGGTGCAAATGCGGCACGGTTGCTGCCCCGCCAACACCGACTTCGGCCACCGGCTCGCCTTGCTGCACATGCTGGCCAACTTCTACGCTAAGACCCAGCACATGACCGTACAGCACAAAAATAGGCTGCCCTTGCCAGGTTTGGTCTAGCTCCAGCACCACCAGATGGCCATACCAATCACAGCGCCAGCCGTACAGCTCATTGTCGTCGGCCTGGGCTACCACCACCGTGCCGTCGGCGACCGCCAGGACGGGCATTCCCAGTTCGCCAGCAATATCGATGCCGTTGTGCAGCAGGTAACGGCCGTCTCCATCGCTGCCGTAGGGGAAGGTTTTGTTGATGATCGTTCTGCCACCGCCGGGCACTGGCTTTACAAAATCAAAATGGGCGATGGCGCTGCCCTGGGGCTGGGGCCAGGGTTCCGCAGCTAAAAAGTAGCGGGTGTAGGCTGGCCTAACAGGAGCTTCTTCTGGACAGCGGCGATTGATGGGAACGGCCGTTGGCGTAGCCGTGTTTGTTGGCAACGGTGTGGCTGTGTTTGTTTGCGTGGGCGGCGGCGTGGCCGTGGGCGGCGCTGTGGCCGTGGCAGAAGGCGTCCAGGTTGGCGAGGGTGAAGGGAACGGCGTAGCGCTGGGCCGCAGCGTTGGCAGCAGGTCTGTGTTCGCCACAGGATTCTCTTCAGTGGCAACGGCCGCAAAGGCAATCCCCTCGTCAACGGAATCCAAATTTGTTCTATTTACCTGCTGGCAGCCACTGCCCAATAAAATCAGCCAAACGCTGATGAATACATACCCAATGAATAAGCGCTTCATAATGCTCCAATCGATTTATCTTGGCCGCAATTGTCGCTGAGGGGGAAACGGCCGTCAAATGAGATTGTGCTAAGAACCCAAACCTCCGACAAGGCAGTTTAGACAATTGCCAAGAACCCAGTAAAATTCTGGGCAATAATTTACGAATAATGAAGTTCTAGGAAGCAGCTTTTGACGATGAGTAATATTCAGGTGAACAAAGGGCGGAGATACGGCCGTATCCTGCTGATCTTTTTGGGGTATGCCCTGCTAACCATTGTGATGACCTGGCCCGCGGCGGGCCAGCTAGGCACCCATATTCCCGGCATCATTGGCGATTCCTACGTGCATCTTTGGACCTTTACCTGGCTCAAAGAGCATATCTTCCAGCTCACCAGCCTGGATGCCTTTTATACAAACCAAATCTACTACCCTGCCGGGGTGTCCCTGCTGAACCACAACCTGGCCTGGGTCAACTTTGCCATCTGGCTGCCCTTCCAGGCGATTTTTGGCCCCGAAACAGGCTACACCATTGCCTTTCTGCTCATTTTTCCCTTCAATGGCATAGCCGCTTACCTGCTTGGTAAAGAACTGGGACTGGCAGAAACGGCCGCATTTTTAGCGGGCCTCATGACTGCCTTTTGGCCCTACAATCTCTCCCATCACGGCCACCCCAACCTCCTCCTGATTGCCTGGGTTCTGTTTGCCCTTTTGTACTTGCACAGATTAGGGGAAAATTCAAGCTGGCGCAATGCAGTTTGGTTTGGCCTATTTTTGGGCCTGATTGGCCTGACCCGCTGGCAGCTGCTAATTATGGCGGCCCCCATCATCGGCATTTATGCCCTGTGGATTCTCTTCCAAAACAGAGGCAAACAATTATGGGGGCTGATTCAAAAAATCATCGTCAGCGGACTCATTTCCTTGCTCATGATGCTGCCCTTCCTGACTCCCTTGCTCCTTTTCCAAACCGGCCGTGATAATCCCACAGAAGTCATTATTGATGAGTTTAACTATCCCACTGACCTGCTGGCTTACTTTATCCCCGGCAGCTATCACCCCATTTGGGGAGACAGCATTCTGCCCATCACCCAAAATTTTGTCGGAAACTATATCTATTCACGCACGGTTGGGTACATTGCCTTGGCCCTGGTTCTTATTGGCATATTTAAGCAGTGGCCCAGGGCAAAAATTTGGTTCGGCCTGCTGCTCGTCTACTTCCTTCTGGCCCTCGGTTCTGATCTCTACATCGGTGGCCAACCAACGATCCCCCTGCCGTTTCGCCTGATAGAGAATTCGTTTCTCATCCAGGCATTGCGTTTCCCAGATAGGTTTAATGTCATCCTGGTAATCCCTTTCGGTCTGTTGGCGGGGCTCGGCCTTGAGCAACTTTTGCAGAGGTCTGGCACGGTAAAACGCGCCAGATGGATTGCTGGTCTCATTTGTCTTTTGGTTTTGTTTGAATATGCCAATGTCTTTCAAATGCACTCCGTGGCAATCCCTGCCTGGTACCAACAAGTTGCGGCAGATGAAGAAACGTACGCTCTCTTGGATATTCCTTCCTTTACCAGAGAAAAATTTAACAGCCAGTACATGCGATTTCAGCTTTTTCATGGCAAACCGCTCATCACCGGCAACATTGCCAGAACCCCAGCCGAATCTTTGGCGCTATTTAACAGCATCCCGTTACTGGTGCATATCAAGGAAAATCGAGACGCCCCTACGGATATTGTTAACCCAGCTCGCCAAATGAAGCTGCTTGCCGATGCAGATGTCCGTTACGTTATTTTGCACAAGGAACACCTTTCAGAAAACGATCTCCAGAATTGGAAAACCTGGTTTGTCGAGCCGCCCTGGTATGAAGATGAGGAGGTTGTGGTTTATTTCACGGGCAGTACGGCCGTAGGAAAAACAGTTCCGCTGGAAGAGGTGTTGGTTGGCAGCCAGACCAACCCGGAATTGGGCCTGATTTCGGCAAAATTGAATGGGGAGGCCACCCAGGGCAGCTGGCTACAGCTCAATACAATTTGGGGCAATATAGACGCCTCGCTGCCCGCGGCCGATTTATCCATGTGCCTGAAGTTTGCCCATACAACAAGCGAGTATGCTTCCGAGGCGTGCCGCCCGGTTTCAGTGGCCTGGCCCACCTCTCGTTGGCAATCTGATGCCATCGTCTGGGCAGATTATCAATTCCAAATTGATCCGTTTGCTGAACCTGGCATGTATCAAGTTTGGCTCTCTTTGCAGAACCAACAAAATAAAATTTTTGGCCAGCCAGCGCTCATCGATACGATTGAGATTGATCCCCTGGCCCGGCAATTTGAGCCGGGCCAGCCCCAGGAAACAATTGCTGCCCAATGGCAGGCGCTGTTTTTCCTTGATGGCTTTGATGTGGCAAGTGAGGCTAATTCTCTTGCGGTTTCATTGTATTGGCATGTTCCCCAGCGGGTGGAAAAATCATACAAGTTTTTTATCCACCTGATCGATCTTGAAAGCGGGGAACTGGTGGCCCAGACCGATTTTGTGCCGCGCGACTGGACGTATCCGACCAACTGGTGGGAAGCGGGTGAAGTTGTGGTGGATACGGCCGTTCTCCCCCTGGAAACCGTCGGCAATGGCACCTACCAACTGCTGGTCGGCATTTACGACCCCGACACAGGCGAACGCCTCCTGGCCACCACCCCCGAAAACATCAACCCCGTAGACGCCCTCCTGCTCACCGAAATCAACCGGTAGCCGCGCTTTCTTAGCGCGAGTGATTTGTGCATTAAGAAACTGCGGCTACATCAACAGGCTTAAAACAGCTATTCTCCCAAAATTGAGAGCGGCAGAGGCAGAAGAAACGCATCGCCACCATCTGGCAGCATCAGGCGCAGGCCAGTTGTGGGATCGTACAGGCCAACGATGAGCTGCCCCTCTCCGGTGTAGCCATAATCGCGCACGGCCAGCAGATGCTCATCCTGAATGTACTCACCCTCCACCCAGCCAGGCGTGGGCCGACGGCCGTTTCCTGGTGGTGAATCATGTTGGGCAACGATACGGCCGTCTTCCCCCAACACCTGCGCAAAAACCGTGTACCCCACCGGCTCCCCCGTTTGCAGCGATTGCCAGTACAGCGTCAGCGGAATGGGCTGCCCCGCAGGCACGCTTTCCGGCGGCGGATCAACCCCCACCAGCCGGGCCACATCGCCAAAAATAGCGTCCACCGCCACCTGCGGCGTGGGCGGCTCAAACGTCCGCGCCTCGGCAGAAATTTCAATTTGGCCCAATTGGTAACTATTTTCGCCTAGCTCGATAAAAACGGCCGCTTCGCCAGATTCGGCCGTGGCGGGAATGGTGAGCAGTCGCTGCTCCCACACAAAATCGCCGGGCTGCCACAAATTGGTGGGATAGGTCCCCTGAACAGGAGCCGACTCATTGACGACCAACTCTTGCCCGCCCTGGCGCAAAACCAGGCTAGGTCGCAAATCAGTCAAATTGTCGCTGCTTTGCCAGGCCAAACGCAGCCGCACGGTTTGCCCCGGCGCGGCTGTGCTGCGATCCAGCAAGGCATGGGTGAGCTGCAAACCATCGGCCAGTTGCAGCGGTTCCGGCAAGGGCAGAGAGGGTATTGCGGCACCGTACACATTTTCTTGATTGGGCAACGGCCGTTCCACCCGCACCTGCCCTAAGACAAAATTCTGCCCCTGTGGTGTCCCCTGACTGTCAACAAAATCCAGCGTCTGCACTTCCCCCTGCACAATGTAAACGCGCATATCCACATCGTAAGTGACGGGCGGCGTACCGGACACAAACGGTACAAAATGGTAGGTGGTGACGATTTCGCCCACGTCCCAGCGGTTGGTGGGACGGCCGTTTGCCGTCACCAGCTGATCATCCCGATTGGCCAACGCCAGGCCAGTGCCATCATCGACACTGAGCACAATGGAATAGTTGTGAGTCACTGGAGCCAAAAGCTGCCACTGCAAGGCTACCGTCACCCCATCGGCGCTGGTGGCCGTAGGCACAACCCAGCTGCCGAGGAAGGCGACGTCGCCAAAACGGCCGTTTCGCGGCACCAGTTCAGGTTCGGCCACAGGCATGTCCAGTCGATATTGGCTCAACGTCAAATCATCCACGCGCCAGCGCTTGACCAGATTGCCCGCGCTTTCCAGGGCAAAGGGCACGACCCCTTGCCAATCGTAAAGATTATCGGGGTAGTCGAGGGTAAAAACGTGCGTTGGCGGTGTCGTCCAGGCGGCCAAATCGGCCCACATTTGCGCCTGATGGAACGTATCGGCCATCTGGATCGGCGTATCGCCAGCGTAGGTAAAGGGCAGGCTCCAATCGGTACGCGGCACCAGAATCAGGTCTTCTGGCAGTGCCACTGCGTCTAAAATCGCGGCCACCTCCCTCATGTCATCTTTGGCAAAATCTGGATCAAAAAAGTAATGCTGCAAGCCCCAGCCAGAAAGCCAGATGAAGATAACGGCCGTTGCCAATCTAATCAAATTCCCCAAACTCGCCCAGCGACCTAAGCGCGACAGTTGCGGCGTCAGCAAATAGGCCAGCAGCAGCACAAAGCCAGCAGCAAACAGAGCAATGTAGCGCGGATGTGAATAAGATCGTACGAGCCAGACGGCAAAGCCCAAAAAGAGCGGCCCCAGCCAAAACAGCAGCAATTCACCTGCGCTGCGGCCATTGTCGGCAGATTCTGCACCTGCGTGCCGCCTGCTTCTCTGCCATTGGCCCAACAGCAACAAAATTATTAATGTCAGAAGCGCCAGGCTGAACGGCCGTACCCACACATCATCCAGCACATTCACCAGCCCGGTGAGATGAAAGCCCCACACCTGCGGCAGCACAAAATCCCAGGCAGGCGGCTGGGTAGAAAATCCGGCCAGACTGGCCTCCGCCTGCACCGCTGGCCAATTCAGCAACACGCCAACAGCCCAGGGCAAACTGGCCAGACCTACGCCCATCTGAACTTTCAGCCACGGCCCAAAAGAAGGTGTTCTCCACAGCTTTAGCAACAGCCAGCCGTTCAAAAAGATGAGCAAAAAGAGCGCATTGTAATGCAGATGAACAGCCACCCACTCTGCGATGCCCAGCCAGAGCCACAATTTGCGGTCAGCCTTGCCGCTGGCAGCCTGCCAGGTCAGCAGCACCAGCAGCAAGTACACCAGCGGCAAAAAGGCGTAAACGCGCACTTCCTGGGCGTAGATGATGCTGAGGGACCAAACGGCCGTACACACCAAACCGATTACGGCCGTACCCCGCCCAAACCAGCGGCGCAGAACCGCATAAACCAGCGCCATCTGCAAAAAACTGCCCAGCACAGAAGAATAACGCGCCGCAAATGCCGTTGTGCCTGTGAGCGTGACCCAAATTTTGAGCAAGAAAAAATAGAGCGGCGGATGAATGTTGGCCAGGCGGTTGGTCTTTAATTTTCAGCAAAGAAGAGGTGGCCAGGTGCAGGCTGATCCCTTCATCCCACGTTGTGCTTTGGCCATCCAGCAAAAAGAGGCGCAGCCAAAACGCAGGCAGCAAAATGTAAGCCAGCAGGAGCGTCCACCGCTGCCATTTGCTCATCGGGCAATCACCTCCAGCGGCAAGCGGCAACACAAACTGGTCGCCTCTGGCAACGTTTGCCCATCTTCCGCCAAATGGGCAGGCGTTACGAACAATATTGGCGCGTACAGCCCCAGCACGATTTAAAAACGGCCGTTTTCCTGCGGCGCATCTTCTGGCAAAACAATTGCGTATTCGTCGATGATGACCTGCCCCTGCCGCCCAGGTGTTGCTGGGCAGCTGCCACCCGGCCATTGATCCCCTTGTTTGACAATTTGCCCGTCTGGCCCCACCAGATGCACAAATGTCGAATAGATTTCATCTGTTTGGCGGACACCTGCCAGAAAAAGCGTTAGCTGCACGGCTTCCCCGGCGCGACAGAGGCGGTGAGAGCAAATCATAGCCGTGCAGCGTGGCCAGATCGCCAAATTGCAGGTTCAGCGGCTGGCTGATGTCGCCCGGCAGCTCAAACAGGCGGTCTGGCGAGATGATGTTGATTGTGCCTAAAGAAATTTGTGAGGGAAAGGGTACGGCCGTCTTCTTCAGCCACAACGTCCAGGCGCAAATCATAAATTCCCTGCCGCCAACTCTGCCGGAACAGGCACGGTGTATTTTTCCTGAATCACCTGCCCCGCCTGCCACTGGCCGCTGCTGAACTGGCTCAACGGCCGTTCCGCCAGCAGCGTATCTTCGGCCCAAAATTGAAGCTGGAGGATTGTCGGGCAAAACGGCCGCACTTTGCCAAAAACAAATCCAGCGAAAGGCTGCTGGCCGTCAGGGCGCTTTCTGGCAAACTCTTGTCCCAGAAACAGTAAATCGCCATCGAGCAGCGGCTGAGGCGCGTCTGGCAGGCCAGCGGCGCAGTTTTGCCGCAGCGGTGGCAAGGCGATTTCGACCTCTGTTATGGTTTTGCGAACCACGCCTGCAAAACGGCCGTCTTCAGCCAAAACCGGCAGCTGCGCCCCACTGTCTGCGGCAAACAAAGTCAATTCAACATGGTACGTCGCTGGCGGCAGACCGGGCGGCAGAGCCAGGGTAACGCCAAACAGGCTGCTCGTCTGGCTGCCAATTTTCCGGGTAAAAATAGACCTCGTTTAGCAGCGGCATTTCCACCTGAGACCACAGCTCCTGTCCGTTCTCATCCAGCAGGCGAAGTTGCACATTGAAACGGCCGTCTACCGGCTGGGCCAACTGCCACTGCACAAAACATCCAGCTGATCATTTCTTGAACGGCTGTTCTGCTGCCAGCTCAACACGAATCTCATCACCAAACCGAACCTTCTGATCTCTCCAACCAATTTCTGTTTCAACCGGATCATCCACCGCAAAAATCCACGCCTGATCCAATCCATCATAATGAATGGTGTGCAGTAAAGTGTTTGCCCAGAGCGTAAATGCTGCGGGCCAAATTCATCATCCTGAAAACCGCCGAAGGTCTCCACCACAAAATCCGGCCTGCTGCCGATTGTCACTATCGCTCAACAATGTTTTGCCAGGGAAAAATGGGGCAAACGCGGGGCCAATGCCCGCCACGGCCGTTTTTTCCGCCGCGTCCGGGTTGTTCTGCCAGCCAATGCGCCGACGCGCTCACCGCTTCGCCCCAGCCCATTGGCATCACGTATTTGGCAGTCAGTGTCCCGCCAAAAAGCGGATTGTAGGCATTGAGCAGGTAGGGAACGGCCGTTCCCAAATAAACCAGCATCACAATTGCCCCAGCCAGCGTGGCAAGTCGCGTCCAGGACGGCCGTTGCCGCGCAGCAGCACGCCCCAGCCCAGCATCCCCAGCAAAAAGAGCATCGGCAGCGCAGGCAGCAAATAGCGATCGTACTTTTTGGTGGCCAAGCACAGCACCACAATGAAAAAAATGGGCCAACCAGATTGCCAGCCAGCGATACGGCCGTTGCCACCAACCCACCGTCCATTTCCGCCGCCAGCCAAACCACGCGCCAGCAGCAGCCCCACAAACACCACCGGATTCAGCCGGTAAAGCAGCGCCACCATATAAAATGCTGGGCCATGACTTTGCGCGTACGAACCCATAAAAAACGTGCGCGGCAGCACCTCTTCCGTCTCATGAAAAATGGTGCCGATGATTGTTTGGTACGTGCCAACGGGAGATGTCCATAGGGCAGGCAGCAGCAAAAACTGAATCCCCAACATGGCCAGAAACCAAACCAGACCCAGACCCATAAGCTTTTGCCAGCGGCCGCGCCACACGACCAGAGCCACGCCAAAAGCCAGAGCCAACAAACGGAACTAACGTCAACGCCGCAGATTTGGTAAAATGGCACAACCAGCCGCCGCACCAGAAACGGCCGTTAGCCACCATTCCTCTCTTCTTTTCCAAATGGGACGCGGATGAACGCCGATGAACGCAGATTTTTCCTGATTCGTTGTGCCTTCAGATTGAACATTGAAGGCAACAGCCAGCGCCAGCAGCGAAATCGTGGTAAAGGTGGTCATCAACCCATCCACATGCAGCAAACCAGACAAGCCCGCCACAAATGGATCCAACGCCAGCAGCAGCCAAAAACCAGCCGCCAGGACGATTATCCACCAATCGCCCCGCGCCAGCAAAAATAAAGATAAACCCCAGACTGTTTGCCAGCGCCACAGCAATCCGGCCAGCGGATAAAAAGGTTGCCAGTTGGGGAAAAGCGGCCGTATTTTCCGGAGCCAGCCAGGCCAGGTGGGTAATCCACTCGTAGGCAGCCTGGTCAGACGGCCGTAGCCACAGCTGCATCTGAATGCCCAGCGCCCCCAGCCAGGTGGTCAACACACCAGGATGGCCTGTTGTCAACGTTTCGGCCCATTGCCGTTGGCCCAACGCCTGGTGCAGCAAAACTGAGCGATGCACCCAATTCAGCTCATCTGGCGTAATGTATTTTCCCAGGGCAAGCAGGCGGGGCAGCAGCGCCAGCAAAAAGAGCAAAACCACAAAAGATGGGGAAGGCAAAAGGGGAAACGGCCGTTGCTTTTGCAAAAACGCTTTCATCACCCCAATCATAACCCAAAGCCCTCCAAGCGGATAATATTTTCCCACCGTTCACCCACCTGGCACCGAACAAAATTAAAATTTAGACACCAATAAATCCCAAAACAACTGGACACTATATTAATAAGAACAAAAAAACACCATATGAACATTATTAACAGGAGTAATGTTATATTGCCATCAATATTAAACCCAGTATAATCAGTAAAAATGCCCAAGATGGTTAAAGAAAGTGAGGACGAAGAGTTTTGAGTGACAACGTAGCAAATTTAGGAGGGGGCGAACAGAGCCACCCAATGGAGTTTCTCCTGGCTGAGGAGCTAAACTTACCCACAAATGGTGAAACCCGTCAAGGATGGGTAATTGAACATCGAAATAATGCAATCCTTATTGATATTGGCGCAAAATCAGAAGGAGTCATTTCTGGCTCTGAACTCCAAAACATGGATGACGATACCCGCGAGCTTTTAGCCGTTGGTAACGAAGTCACTGTTTACATCGTCAATACAGAAGACCAGCATGGCAACGTTATCGTTTCTTATGCAAAAGCAGCCGAAGAGCTCGATTGGACACGAGCCGAAGCGCTCATGGATTCGCAAGACATTTTCAAAGGGAAAGTGATTGGTCAAAACAAGGGCGGTTTGTTGGTCAAATTAGGCCAGCTACGCGGGTTTATTCCCAACTCACAAATCAGCCGTCGTCGCAATTTTGATGACAACCAAAAAGGCAAAATAACCAATAATGTGATCCAAACCAAGGTCATTGAGGTAGATCGTAAGCGAGGCCGTTTAATATTATCAGAAAGGGCAGCTGAGAAGGAAGCCCGCCAGGCAAAACGAGCCGAATTATTGGCTAACCTGGAAGAAGGCTCCGTTCTAAGTGGGCGAGTCATTAATTTGGCCGCTTTTGGCGCTTTTATCGATGTTGGTGGTGTTGAAGGTCTGGTTCATTTGTCTGAACTAAGCTGGAAACGAGTAAATGCTCCAGCAGATATTTTAGAAGTTGGCGATCAAGTAGAGGTCTATGTTCTCAATATTGATCAGGATCGGGAGCGCCTGGCGCTGAGCCTGAAACGGCTGGAACCCGATCCGTGGACAATCATTGATGAATATTATCAGGAAGGCCAGTTGCTTGAGGCGACCATCACCAAACTGACAAAATACGGTGCATTTGCCCGGTTGGACGATGAATATGCTCTGGAAGGATTAATTCATATCTCAGAATTATCTGAGAATCACGTGAATCATCCGCGAGATGTAGTACAACCATCACAAACGGTAACCGTCCGCATTATTCGTGTGGACAAAGACCAACGACAGTTGGGATTGAGTATTAAACAAGTTGTTTCTGACAAATTCGTCGAGGCAGACCTGGAAAAATTAACAACTATCCAAGAGTAGCTAAATGGGTGGGGAACCCTTGCGACAGCAAACGGCCGTTCCCCACACCCCCTGGAATAGTTGTTCACCTGGTCTGAAGTTCGCGAATGGTGAGAACCGAGGTGAGCACGGGTGAACTCTAAAAATTGGGAACGTTTTACGCAACGCGCCAGGCGCGTGCTAAGTTTAGCCCAAGAAGAGGCTGAACGATTAAATCATAATTATATTGGCAGTGAGCATGTCCTCATTGGGCTGCTCCGCGAAGAAGGCGGCGTTGCGGGACGTGTTTTACGGGAGCTTGGCTTGGATGCGGTGCGTGTTCAGGCTATGGTAGAACGATTATCTGGGGGGCCAGGAACCAGAACCCCATTTACAAAAATTGAGCTTTCACCAAGCACCAAGCGCGTCTTGGAGTTAGCGGTCGAAGAAGCCCGCCGTATGGGGCAGCATTACATTAGTACAGAACATTTGCTGCTCGGTCTGGCTCGGCAAAATGAAGGGTTAGCAATTGATGTCTTGCGTAAGTTTGGCATCAGTGCAGAGCAAATTCGGCGGCAAACGCGCCGCATGCTGCGTGAAAGTCCAGTGGCAACCACTGAAAGCAGCAGTGCCTCTCCGCGTCGTCCAGCCAAAAAAGAAAAGAGCAAAACGCCCATGGTCGATCAACTAGCCACAGACTTAACTGCGCTGGCAGAGGAAAATAAGCTAGACCCCGTTATTGGGCGAACGACTGAAATCGAACGGGTTATCCAGATTTTGGCCCGCCGTACTAAAAACAATCCAGCGCTGATTGGTCAACCAGGTGTGGGCAAAACTGCCATCATCGAAGGACTTGCACAGCGGATTATAGACGGCCGTGTGCCGGACATCCTCCACAACAAGCGCGTCCTCCAGCTAGATGTGGGTAGCCTGGTAGCTGGCACCATGTATCGTGGCCAGTTTGAAGAACGGCTGAAGCGTGTAATTGAAGAGTTGAAATCTAGTGATGCCATTCTCTTTATTGACGAAGTGCATATGCTGGTTGGGGCTGGCTCTGCTGGCAGTTCTGTTGATGCAGCCAACATTCTAAAACCGGCCTTGGCCCGTGGTGAATTACAAACGATTGGGGCCACAACGCTAGAAGAGTATCGAAAATATATAGAAAGTGACGCTGCTTTGGAGCGTCGTTTCCAGCCCATTCATGTGGATGAGCCTTCCCCAGAAGAAAGTATTGAAATTTTACATGGCATTAAAGGGGCTTATGAAAAGCACCATAATCTGTTTATTACAGAAGAAGCCATTGATGCGGCCGTTCATCTTTCCACTCGCTACGTAACTGATCGGTTTTTGCCAGATAAAGCGATTGATTTAATTGATGAAAGCGCGTCGCGAGTGCGTATGTACCGTGTCCCACAGCCGGCCGACATCCGAGAAGCGTACGACACCCTGCGAGACATTCGCACCGAACGTATTCTTGCTGAGGATGAAGGGCGTGCTGAAGATGTGATGCACCTGAATGAACGGGAAGAGGAAATTCAGCGTCAGCTCGATCAGCTGCGGGCTGGCAGTGCCGAAAAAGAAAAATCGGTCAGCGTAACAGCCGAAGATATTGCTGAGGTTCTTTCTATGTGGACTGGGATTCCGATTTACCAGTTTACGCAAGAAGAATCAGCCCGACTGCTGGAAATGGAAACAGATTTGCGCAAGCACATTGTTGGGCAAGGTGAAGCCATCGAAGCAATTGCGAAAGCAGTTCGTCGGGCTCGTGCCGGGTTGAAAGATCCCCAACGTCCTATCGGTTCATTTATTTTCTTGGGACCGACTGGTGTAGGCAAAACTGAATTGACAAAAGCACTGGCCAAGTTCCTTTTTGGTAGTGAAGAAGCTCTGGTTCAGCTAGACATGTCTGAATTCATGGAGCGGCACAATGTTGCTCGGTTGGTGGGTTCACCTCCTGGGTATGTGGGCTATGAAGATGCTGGGCAGTTGACAGAGGCGGTAAGGAGACGGCCGTATTCCATCATTGTCTTTGATGAAATAGAAAAAGCACACCCTGAAACCTTTAACATCTTGCTCCAAATTATGGAAGAAGGTCACTTGTCCGATGCCAAAGGACAAAAAATCAATTTCCGCAATACCATCATCATCATGACATCAAACGTGGGAGCCGATACCATTCGGCGTGGGCCAAATCTTGGCTTTGCCTTCCAGCGTGATGACGCAATGGTGGAACAAGAACAGCATAAAGAAATGCGCAAAACGCTGATGGATGAATTAAAGCGGCAGTTCCGCCCAGAGTTCATCAACCGCGTAGACAGCATCGTTGTCTTCCGTCAACTGACAAAAGACAATATTCGTGAAATAGTGGACATTATTCTGGCCGAAGTCAATGAGCGCCTCAGGGAGCACGATCTCACCATTACAACCACCGATGCTGCCAGAGATTGGCTGGGCGAACATGGCTACGATGCTGAATTTGGGGCACGGCCGTTACGCCGCCTCATTCAAACCGAAGTAGAAGACCGTTTGTCTGACGCAGTTTTGGCTGGCCGGTTTACAGCCGATGATGTTGTAGCTATTGATGTGGAAGAAGATGAGATTATCTTGAAGCACGAAGAGGAAGCAGCTTTGCCCGCTACTGGATAATCCTTATACCTTTTAACTTTAACAAGCAAAAAGCCCTGGTGAACATCACCAGGGCTTTTTATTTTTTTAGCTAAATGTAAATCGTTGGCTTATTCACAGGGAGGGATATAAAGAACTTGCCCCACCTTGATCAGATGATAATTATAAATCCGGTTGGAATCAGCCAAAAACTTCGTGTCTAGCCCATACCGAGCTGCAATCTGGCTCATCGTTTCACCCGCTTGAACAATGTGGATAGTGCGTGTGCTAACTGGAGAAATGTGCCCGCCCTGACCCAATGGCTCTGGGGTATAGGTTGGCGGCAAGGTTGGCGTAGCTGTTACTTCAACGCGGGGCGCTTCTTGTTCCGAAGCAGTTTCCTGTGCCGTATCAGAATCATCAACCTGATTATTTTGCTGTTGAGCGCAGGCAGCGGTTACCAATAAAAGAAACAAAACAATAAGTATATATTTTCGCATGATGTCTCCTCATTTGCCTGACGAGAGCCACATCCTCAACACTCCCGCTAGAAAAATGCCCCACTGCTTATCGGGGTTTCATTTACTAATCTTTCCGTCATAAAGCCCTCTGCAAAAACTCTATGCTTGTGATTAGTTAAACATAATCTTTTTCATTATAACAGAGACAAACCAATTTTTGAAGAAGCAATAATGACCTTAAGGTAACATAACCATACTTAAACTGTCTTTAGAAGTCAAAAACCCTCCTGCTTAACACAAAAATCTCACAATATTTCTGGCACTTTCCAAATTTGGGCCGGTAAGGCAGGACGTATGTACTAAAAAAGCGCGTGAAGAAGGCGCAAATATTCATTGTGTCTTCATCTGTGGAATCTATAATTTTGTTGATGATACCTAAAACGATCGGTCGTTACCGAATCAAAGCAGAACTCGGTCGTGGCGGGATGTCAACAGTTTATTTGGCACATGATCCTCGTTTTGAGCGAGATGTGGCCATCAAACTGCTGCCACTCGAGCTACTTCACCAACCTACTTTCCGTCGCCGATTTGAACGTGAAGCAAAAGTGGTTGCGTCTTTAGATCATCCTGCCATTGTGCCGGTTTATGATTTTGGCGAGGAAGATGGGCAGCCTTTCCTGGTCATGCGCTTCATGACGGGAGGGTCGCTGGGGGAACGGCTAAAGCAAGGGGCCATTTCTGTAGCCGAATCTTCCCGGATTATTACCAAGTTGGCACCGGCTTTGGATGAAGTCCATGCCCACGGCGTTATCCATCGAGATTTAAAGCCCAGCAATATTTTATTTGACCAACGAAATGAACCGTATATTTCCGATTTTGGCACGGCAAAATTGAAGTATGCCCATACAAAACTGACGGATACGGGTGGCGCTGTAGGCACACCAGCCTACATGAGCCCGGAACAAATTCAGGGTGAGGCAGAGCTAGACGGCCGTTCCGACATTTACACGCTAGGGGTCATCTTGTTTGAGATGCTCACTGGCAAACACCCCTACCAAACCAATACCCCCATTGCCGTTGCCGTTAAACATATGTTTGAGCCGGTGCCCAATCTGCAAGAGATGGAACCCAATCTGCCGCCTGCCTGCCAGGAAATGATTGTGCAAGCAATGGCCAAGCAAAAAGAAGAGCGGTACCGAACGGCCGTAGAATTTGCCAGCGCCCTGGAAGAAGTTGCCAGAATTGTTGGCGATTCCCACAAAGTAACGCTGGCTGAAAAAGCGCCGGGGCAACGATATGCCCTCATCGTGGCCAACTATGAATACGATGACCCAACCCTGGCCCAGCTCATTAAACCAACCGCCAACATCCACACGTTGGCCTACGTATTGCAAAATCCTGCCGTGGGCGGTTTCCGCGAAGTAAACACGCTCATCAACGAATCGGCCGACGGTGTACGCCGTGCGGTTTCTCAATTTTTTGCTGACCGGAACAAAGATGATTTGCTGCTGCTCTACTTTATGGGGCACGCTGCGCTGGGCACACGCGGGCAGCTTTATTTGGCAGTTAAAGACACAGAGCATGAACTGCTGCGAGGCACCGCGATCCCGGCCCGGTTTATTGCCGATGAAATGGACAACAGTGAATCGGAGCAGCAAATTTTAGTCATGGATTGCTATTACAGCGATACAATTCCGGCTGAATCATCTGGGGCTATTGGGCGGGATGTGAATACTTCCGACACGTTTGCCCATAATGGGTTTAAACGAGTGGTGGTGACTGCCAACGACAGCACGCAGTACAACTGGGCCAAGGGGAATGTACAAGGTCAGGCCGAGCCATCTTTGTTTACGGAGCATTTTGTTCAAGGTTTGCTCAGTGGGGCCGCCGATTCTGACCACGACGGCAAGATTACCATTGATGACGTGTTTGCTTATGTCAAACAGCAGCTCACCAATGTTCAATCTGAGCGGCCTTCGCAAGTTCCGCGCAAATGGGTACCTTACGCCTACCAAGATGCTTCTGATTTGGTGATTGCCTGCAATCCCAATTATGAGATTGCCCAGGCCATAGAGCAGGAGAAGGCTTCAGCCATTGCCCTAAGCAGGCCAAATCTCACTATGGGGGAGATTGTTGAACGGCCGTTTAATCCCTCACTGATTCATTTATTTCAACGACCCGCCTTGTGGCTGGCAGGTCTGGCTATGCTGGCAACCATTATTATTGTGATGCTTGCCGGGCAGCCCTGGCGAGTTGACGCTGAAAATATGGCAAGCAGCAATGGCACCACACCTCTGGCGGTGGTAACCAGCACAAAATCTATTTCCACCACAGCCAATCTGGATGAGGCGCAGACGGTTACGGCCGTAACCACCCCCACCGTCACAAACATCCCCCAAACTGCAACCAGCACCGCCACCACGCCGCCAACAGCAACGGCCGTTTCTAGCCCCACAGCTACCAGTTCACCTCAACCAACAGCAACGGCTACCACAGCCGCTACGGAATCTGAGAGTTCCCCGGCAACTGCCCTGCTCTCTTCCAGCCTGTATGCCAATCCAGATAGCAATTCGCAAGAAATAACCTTTATTTCTGTCGGCGAAATCGTTACCGTGCTAGGGCGATCTGAAATTGGGGACTGGTTTTATGTGCAAAATGAGGCTGGCCAGGAAGGGTTTGTGTATGGGCCAAGACTGGAATGGGCTGGTGATTTTGAAGCCTTAACGATAGTGACGGGAACGGCCGTTTCCAACAGCCACAGCACATCACCAGCTTCTACCAATAGCTGCGCTGGCAGCGCGTGCCCGGCACTAACGATGGTGCTGTACCCACTCCCCGGCACCCGCTGCACCACCAGCATGAAATACCGCACGATTTACATTCAAGGAGACGGCGGGAACAACCAATACACTTATTATTGGAATGGCCAAAAAGTAGGTGGCCCCATTGCTGATGGCTTCGCTTTTGAAGTTAGCAGCAGCGATGGGTCGGCCGTTATAGGCATAGGCAAAGTGGTTTCGGGAGACGGACAAACGGCCGAAGTGGAACTATTCGTTTCTGATTTCAACTGCAACTAATGCGTTTCATTCTGCTCAGCAACGCCAAGGCGGGTTACGGCCGTTGCCAACCCCACCAGCAGCCAAAACGCCGTCACCGCGTGGTGAAACTCCAAATTAAAGAGGTAATGATCAAAGAGACCCGCCGCCAATCCGCCGACAATGGCCGCGTGCAAGCCCAGCCACAGCGCATCTAATTCTTCATGCGCCTTAAAGAAATGGCGGTGCGATAAGCCGTAAAAAAACAGGATGCCAATGACGGCAAAGAAGGCCAACAGTCCCACAATGCCCATCACCTGGGCAATGGTCAGGTAAACATTGGCCACGCCGAGGTAGAGGTCAATATCTGGCGTCCCGGCAAAGCCCACGCCGATGATGGGTAACGGCCAATCAGCGTCAGGGCGTCCTGGTATTCACCAAAGCGCATCTGGGTGGCCAAATCCTGGCCCTGAATGCCTTCGACAAAACGCTCGATGTAGGTTTGGGCTACGGGCAGCAGCAGCAACAGCAAACCACCGCCAAACATATAGGGAATCAGCCGCCGGTAGCGCAGCAGGGCAATGAAGCCCAATCCCGCCGCCAAACCAAACATTGCCCCACGTGAGAAGGTAAGTACGACGCAGAGGAAAATGGAGCCAACAATGCCCCAGGTGAGCCAACGCGGGAACAACGGCCGTTTTGCCACCAACTGCGGTCCAGCCAAAGCGCCAATCATCAGCAGCAGCCCCAGCACGTTCGGGTCTACGGAGGTGCTGATGGCCCGTTCAGACAGCTCAGGATTTTCTTCAATGTAGCGAATGACCCAGCCACCCGGATAGCCAATCCGCGTGAGGAAGTTGAGGATGGTGTTGGTTGTATCTTCCGGTAAGAGCCAAAAAATAATGCCCAAAACGGCCGCACCCGCCCCAGCCAGCAGCACCACCTTTACCATCCGTTCCAGCCGTGCCTGCGTGCGGCAATAATCTACAATGACGTACACAAATCCCAGGCTGAGCAGCAGTTCGGCAAATTTACGCAGCAGCGTGGGGGTCAGCGGGCCATTGGCCAGCCCAAAAATGAAGGCGAAAATAGCAACCAGGATGAAGATGAGCAGCGGCAAGGCAATCGGCGCAGTGACTAAATCGCGCTGCTGCCCGGTCACAATTCCTAACAACCAGACGCCAATAACAGCTCCCAAGGCCAAATCAAGAAATGTTGGCGTGAGGCCAATGTCAACGGGCAGGGTAGCAAACGGCAGCAGCACACCACAGCAATCACGCCCCAAAAGCCAATTTCAATGTCGCGCAAAACGATGTAGGCGGTGAGGACGGCTAAAATAAAGCGGCCCCGGCCAATGGCCCGCCAAAGCCCAAAATGATACCGCCGAGAACGGCCGTACCGCCCACCAACACGCCCAAGGCCCACTTCGATTTGGTCGATTCACCAAATCCACGTTTGTGAACCATCGTTTTTTGGTTTCGCGTTCCTGGGTTGCCGTTGCCATTAATCAATCAATCCTTCTACCTGCATTTGCCTATGCGATTGCTCTATCGAGGCGTCTAATTCAGCTTCGATGCCGTAATGAATTGCCAGGGTGAGCGCACAGCGCAGCACGTCTTTTATCTCTTTTGCCAACTGAATTGTATCGGGTTCGCCCATTTTTTGCCGCTTGACGCCGCTGGCCTCAAAGTGATTCACCTGGGCAGCCAGCTCGCCGCACTCCTCCGCCAGCCGGGTCACCATTTGGAACGGATCGTTGCCATCGGGGAACCGCTTCATGAGGCCATGGGTGATTTTGTATAGTTTTTCCATTATTTATCCGCAGATTACACAGATTTTGCAGATTGCCTGTAATCTTTGCACTTGTCATTCTAACCGCAGGGATGAATCCCTTTGAGGTAAGTCGATTTAAGGTATCGTCTGCGCAAGGCGATGTATAAAGGGATGCTTCGTTTCACTCAGCATGACAAGCTCAGTCAGTGACGCGCAGCAATGTCAGTTCCAGAAAATCGTCGGTGGGACGGCCGTCTGGCGCAATGATTTGCAGGCGGTTAAATTGCCCATCGTCCACCGTGTACAAACCAATGATGATGGGATACACACTGCCCGGTGTGTCTGGGCTTAGCGTGAGTGACATCTGCACAGTTTGCAACTCGCCCGCAGCCCAGGCCGAGGTTGGCTGGCCCAAATCCTGGCTGGCCCAACGGGTGGTGTCCTCATCAACAACCTGGGCAAAGATGGTGTAGTCGGTGGTTAACGGCCGTTTCGCCCGCCAGTACAACATCAAATCTACCGTGTCACCCGCCGCCACCTGCCGCGGATTCAGTTCAAAGCCAACCAGCTCCAGCTCATTTTCAAAATTGACCACCGTGGGATTGGGCACATCGCCTGGTGCGGGCTCCAAGGAAAGCACACCAAGTACAACCGAATCTTCGCCGCCGACCAGAGGCAATCGTTCTTGTTCGGCTGTGTAAAAATCATAGAGACCCACACTAAGTTCAAGATTTGCGGGAGCAACGGCCGTTTCGGGAATCACAAGCTGATAATGGTTAATAATTGTCTCGCCTGTCTGCAAAAGTGTGGTGGGACGCAAGCCCTGATCCAAAAACATGTCCCGTTGGGCAATGGGCACGCCAATCACCGGGTCATTCAAATGAACAAAAACGCTCCAGTCGCGAGCCATCGGGGCCAGCACTTCCCACTCCAGGAGCAGATCAATTGTGTCGCCGGGTTGGTAACTGATCTTTTGTTGGGAAACGGCCGTTTGCCCAATCTCGAATCCCACCAGCCCAGCTTGCCATCAAAATCGGCAGCAACTGGCTCCTGTTTCCCCCAGGGTCCAACAGTCTGGTTCAAGGCATATGCCGGACGAATCCAAACCAGCGAAGCCAACGCCGCCAGCACGAAAAGGAACCCAGCCACACCAAAAATCACCTTTTGGCCCAGCGACCGGGGCAGCCAGCCAATCAAACCAGCCACCAGCAGCACATTCAGCGCCGACATCGCCGTAAACACCAACCGCCCCTGCGACGACCACGTCGTTGTGGCCCACTGAATCAAGCCAACCACCACAGCGGCGACAAAGAGCAGGCAAACGACGAGGGCAAATTTCTTCGCCACAAAGTTGAGGAGACTGGAGATTAGAGATTGGAGATTAAAACCAGTCTCCAGTCTCCAGTCTCCAATCTCCTTTACCAAATAAACCACAAACCCCAACACCCCCACAACCACCACGCCATTCAACACGTGATAAATCCACAGCGGCATGGGCACGTTGACGCCGCCAAACAAGCCCCAATAGGAAAGCATAAAGCCCCAGCGCTCGCTCCACAGCTGCGCCAACGAGGCCGGATGCGCCCGCTGTCCCAGCACGGCAATGAAAGCGTTCCAACCCTAAAAATCGCCGTACAGCACAATATTGCGCCAATACCACCAGCCCGCAATTAAAACAACAGGAATGAGCAAGATGAGAAAGGAAACGGCCGTCCACCCCAAATTCGCAAAATCTCCCTCCAGAAATTCTCGCTTTTCTCTGTGTAACTCTGTGCTCCTCCGTGCAACTCTGTGTTCCGCCTTTCCTTCCAATACGCAATAAAAATCGTGCCCAACGCCAGCGGCAGCCCAAATGTGCCTCCTTCGTAAGCAACGCAAGGCCAATGACCGTACCAATTAGCAACCAGGTTTTCCAGTAATCCGTTATCGGTAATCTGTTATCGGTAATCCGTAATCCGTTTGCCGATGACCGAATACCGTTTACTGAATACCGCTTACCGACCGCCCGAATCATCAACAAAATCGCCAACGAGGCCAACGGAATCGCCAAATTATCATTGTTCACCGCACCGCTGATGAAGAGGAACATAGGAGTAAAAGCATTGAGCGCCGCCGCGCCAAGAGCAATTTCTGGCCGGTTGGGAACCAACTCTTTGCTGATGAGGTAAGTCAGATAAACAGTAGCTGCGCCTAGCAAAACCGAAAAGAGGCGCACAAGGCGCACCGCCAGCAGCGTGCCCTGCCACGGGTTCCAGTCTGGATTGTGGATGGTGAGGTTGATGTTGCCATCGGCGGTGAGGATGCCGTTATCGACGTGGGGGTTTTCCCAGCGAATCGTTTCCATGTCGCTGGCGTCGATCCAAAAGGTGAGCGCTGCGCCGAGGTAGTAGTAAAGCGGCGGCTGGCTGGCTTCCTGCTTCCACGGCCCAGCCTGGGCTGGATCAAACACCTGCACCGGCAGCGGATTACCGTCGGCCAGATGGCGGATCATGGGATAATGCCACAGCTCGTCTGAGGCTTCAAAAACGGGGGTGACGAGGGCATACATGCCCCCCAAAATGATAAACAGCCCCAAAATGAGCCTCAGCCAGCGTTTTTCGGTACGTTTCTCGTCCATAGGGGGCTGATTGTACCCATCTGAGGCTGTGCTGCCACCTGCGTTCAGGCTGTGTTTAGGATACGGCCGTCTTCCCCGGAACCAGTAATCGGTGAGCCAGTAATCAGTGACCAGTTAGCGCAGCAAAAGCAACCCCAGCGGCCGCAATCGTTTTGTGAATTTCAGCCGTTGTGTGCTGCGTAGACAAAAACCCAGCTTCAAATTGTGACGGTGCCAGATAAACCCCACGCGACAACATCATCTGGAAATATTGGGCAAATCGTTCTGTATTCGCCTGACTGGCCGTTTCCCAATTTACCACCGGTTGGTCGGCAAAAAACAGGCCAAACATCGTACCCACGCGATTTTGCTGGATAGTCACGCCAGCTTCTTTGGCGGCCATAGCCAGACCATTCATCAACTGCGCACCCCGCACTTCAAGTCGTCCCAAACGCCAGGAGCCTGGATCGCTTTTAGCGTTTCAATGCCAGCCGTCATCGCCAGCGGATTGCCAGACAGGGTGCCCGCCTGGTACATCGGCCCGACCGGCGCCACCAACTCCATGATGTCGCGGCGGCCACCGTAAGCCCCAACAGGCAGCCCACCACCTATCACCTTGCCCAATGCCGTGATGTCGGGCTGAATGCCATACAAAGTTTGCGCCCCGCCGGGATGCACCCGGAAGCCAGTCATCACCTCGTCAAAGATGAGCAGCGCACCGTCGTTGGCGGTCACCTCGCGCAAACCGGGCAAAAAGCCTTCAACCGGCGGCACCAGTCCCATGTTGCCGCTGACCGGCTCCACGATGACGGCCGCAATCTCGCCTGGAAATTGAGCAAAAAGCTGCTTCACAGCTTCGAGGCCATTGTAAGGAGCCACCAGGGTATCGGCGGTCGTGGCTTTGGGTACGCCAGGGGAATCTGGCAAGCCCAGCGTGGCCACGCCAGAGCCAGCCTGCACCAGCAGCATGTCGGCATGGCCATGATAATTGCCCCGGAATTTGATGATCTTGCTGCGTTGGGTAAAAGCGCGGGCCAACCGCAAAGCACTCATGGTGGCTTCTGTGCCAGAGTTGACAAAGCGAATCATTTCGATGTTGGGCATGAGTTTCATAACCTGCCTGGCCAGTTCATTTTCTAGCGGGCTGGGTGCGCCGTAGCTGGTGCCGTGGGTAACGGCCGTTTGCAAAGCCGCCACCACACGCGGATGCGCATGACCTAAAATCAGCGGCCCCCAGGAAAGCACATAATCAATATAGCGATTGCCATCCACATCGGTCAGATAAGCGCCTTCACCCCGTTCAATAAACAGCGGCTGGCCACCCACCGCCCGAAAAGCCCGCACAGGCGAATCCACCCCACCGGGCAGTAATTCCTGTGCTTCTAAAAATAAATCGATTGAATTTTGAATATTGTGCATGAAAGTCTCCCGCAACGCTTGACATTCTGACAAGTGACGTGCAATATTGATTAGTAAGAATTATTTTGATATTCCGATTAAATTTGTGAGGACTACCATGTTGGTAAAGGTAAGCAGCAAAGGCCAAATCACACTTCCCAAATCAATTCGGGAGGCAATGGGCATTAAGCCAGGCGATACAATCGTGATCACCCAAAAAGAAAACAACATCGTTTTGCATCCTGTTACTGAAACGTTGTTTGAGCTAAGAGGCAGCATCAAGGTAGATGGGCCACAAGATTTAGACGCTATTCTCGAAAAAGCAAAAAAATCGGTCGCCGCAGACGTCATCAGGGGACTACAGAATGCGTAATGTTATTTTCGCTGATACCAATCTATTCCTCCGCTACCTCATGAACGACGATTCAGAGCAAGCAGATGCGGTAGAGCATGTCCTCACACAGGCCAAGGATGGCGCATTCCAACTTATTGCCAATCCTCTCATCATCGCCGAAATCGTTTGGGTGCTAGAAAAAGTTTACGATTTAGATCGACTTGCTATTCGGAAAAGTATTCTAGCGATTGTCAACACACCCGGCATCGAAATTGACGCTGCCAATCTTGTAAGTTCGGCCGTTGATATTTACGCCAGCGAAAATATTGATTTTGTGGATGCATTTAGCGTTTCCTGGATGAAGGATCAAAAAATTGACGCCGTTTACACATTTGATAAACGTCATTTCAGTCGGGTTGATTCAATCACCGTTCTTATTCCCGGACTAAATGATTGACCCTATCGTGCCGTTTTTTCCTGCACGTAAGCAACCAGGCGCTTAACCGTGTCCGTGGGGACGTTGGGGAAAATGCCATGGCCGAGGTTGAAGATGTGCCCGGAACGGCCGTTTACCCTGCGCAACACATCATCCACCTTCCCCTTTACAATTTCCCAGTCCGTCAGCAGCACGGTGGGATCTAAATTGCCCTGCACCGCCCGATCAAACCCAACTTTCTCCCAGGCCATGTCCAGCGGAATGCGCCAATCCACCCCAATGACCGAGCCGCCGCAAGCAGCCACCTCATCCAGGTACAGCGCCGTGCCCGTGCTAAAATTGATTGTGGGCACGTTGGCTTTTTCCAGTTCGGCAAAAATCAGCCTGTTGTACGGCTGAATGTAGCGCACATAATCCTGCATACCCAGCGCCAGCCCGGCCCAGGAATCAAAAAGCTGCAAGGCAGATGCGCCCGCGGCGGCTTGCTTCAGCAAATAATCCGCCTGCACGGTTGCCAGCTTGTGCATCAGCATGTCCCAGGCCTCTGGAAACTGGTACATTAGCGCCTTTGTTTTCTCATAATTTTTGCTGCTGCCGCCTTCAATGGCGTAGCTGGCCAGGGTAAACGGTGCCCCGGCAAAGCCAATCAGCGGCACGCCACGCGGCGTCAGTTCCGCCGCCACCAGCCGGATTGCTTCCAGGGTAAAGCCCATGTTTTCTTCGGCGGGCGGGGTTTGCAGCTTTTCAATGTCCGCAGCAGATTGGATGGGATTGTAAATAACCGGGCCTTCCCCTTTTACAAACTCCAAATCCAGACCCATCCCCACCAGGGGTGGCAAGATGTCAGAAAAGATGATGGCGGCGTCCATGCCAAAAGCATCAATCGGCTGGAGGGTAATTTCGGCAGCCAGCTCTGGCGTGCGGATAACCTCCAGCATGGTATGTTTGGCACGAATGGCGCGGTATTCGGGCATGTAACGCCCGGCCTGCCGCATCAGCCAGATGGGCGTGTGATCAACCGCCTCCCGGCGACAGGCACGAAGAAAGTTCGAATTTTGCAAAAGATTTGACATGAAATACCTTTTTAATTGTGAATTGTGAATAGCGAATTGTGAATAGTTAACGTGTTGACCCGTTCACAATTAACTATTTTGTTAGCCAGGCAGCGGCGGCTAAAGCGTGATAGGTGATGATGAGATCGGCACCAGCACGCTTGATGCTGGTGAGCGTCTCCATGACAGCTTTTTCTTCATCCAGCCAGCCGTTGGCCGCGGCCGCCTTCAGCATGGCATACTCGCCGCTGACGTTGTAGGCGGCCAGGGGCAGCTCTGGGAACGCATCGCGCAGTTGGCGGATGATGTCCAGGTACGCCAGGGCCGGTTTCACCATGAGGAAATCCGCGCCTTCGTCCACATCCAGGGCGGCTTCGCGGAGGGCTTCACGACTATTGGCCGGGTCCATCTGGTGCGTTTTGCGGTCGCCAAACTTGGGGGCACCGTCGGCGGCGTCGCGGAACGGGCCATAAAAGGCTGAAGCGTATTTGACGGCATAGGACATGATGGGCAGGTTGCTGTAGCCAGAGGCATCCAGCCCGGCGCGGAGGGCGGTTACCATGCCATCCATCATGCCGCTGGGGGCTACGATGTCTGCCCCGGCCTCTGCGTGGGAAACGGCCGTTTCCACCAAAATGGGCAGCGTTTCATCGTTCAGCACATGTCCGTGATCGTCCAGCAGGCCGCAGTGGCCGTGATCGGTATATTCACACAAGCACACGTCGGTGATAACCACCAGCTCGGGAAATTCTTGTTTGATGGCCCGAATCGCTCGCTGCACGATGCCGTCTGGGGCAAAGTTTTCCAGGCCAACCGGGTCTTTGTAGGCGGGCAGACCGAACAGCAAAACGGCGGGAATTTGGGATTCGGCCGTTTTTTCCGCTTCTCGCACCGCCTCATCCACAGAAAGCTGGGCAATGCCCGGCATGGAAGCAATAGGATTGCGCACGCTTTTGCCATGCGTCACAAACATCGGGTAGATAAAATCGGCCGGGTTTAGCTCCGTTTCGCGCACCATGCGCCGCAGCCCGGCAGTGGCCCGCAGGCGGCGGGGCCGAACTGTCATTTCCACGTTGTGCAATTGGGTTAGGGTTCCTTCAATCATGTTTAGTTAACCTCTGTATTCATCAGCAGGGCAGTTTTTAGCTGCTGCACCAGGCCATCGATTGTGTACTCTTCAGGCATTAGGGAGTCGCTCAAGCCCGCTGCGGCAGCCGCTTCAGCAGTGACGGGGCCTATGCAAACGACCAGGGTTTGTGGCAGCATCATTTCCAATGGCGCAATGAGCCGGGCCGGATACTCTGCCATAATTTTGAAGAAGTTGCGTACGCTGGACGGACTGGTAAAGGTGAGGGCCTCCACGCCCCGATTGAATTCAATCCAGGCTTTGGGGGTGGGAACGGCCATCACCGTATCATACAACGCCACCTCCGTCAGGACTGCACCCTGTTTCTGGAGCAACTCGGCAATTTCGGGACGGCCGATTTTGGCTCGCGGCAGCAATACCTTCTTGCCCGTCAAGTCGCCCAGGCCCCGCACCAAGGCCGTGCCTACAAATTCGTCTGGCATAAAATCAACCGCGATGTTGCGAGCAGTCAACAGCCGGGCTGTGGCCGAGCCGACGGCCGCCACGCGGGGCATTGCGTCCAGGGCCAGTGCCAATTCATCGACGCGGCGCAGGAAAAAATCGACCGCGTTGCCGCTGGTAAAAATGAGCCAGTCAAACTCAGGCAAAATGGCCAATGCCCGATCCAGCGGCTCCCAGGGCAGCGGTTCTAGCTGGATGGTGGGAAATTCAACCGGGGTGAAGCCAGCCGCCAGCAGCTTTTGGCTGAGTGCATCTGCCTGGTTGGCTGTGCGCGTCACCAGCACGCGGGGCCGGTCAGACATAGGCCAAAATCTCCGCAGCTCCCTGGGCAATGGCCTGCTGGGCCAGGGCCTGCCCTAAAGCAGCGGCCTCATCGCCGCTATCCGCCACGCGCACCATGTTTTGGCCATCAAGCGATCCCACAAGACCGGTTAAATGGAGACGGCCGTTTTCCCACAACGCATAAGCCGCCACCGGGGTAGCACAGCCGCCGCCCAGCGCGTGCAAAAAGGCCCGCTCGGCGGTAACGGCCGCAGCTACGTCTGGCTGGTGGATGGCGGCCAGCAGGCGCAGGGTTTCGGCATCGTCGGCGCGGCACTGGACGGCCAGCGCACCTTGCCCTGGGGCAGGCAGCATCGTTTCCAGGGGCAGCCATTGGGCAATGTGTTCATCCAGCCCCAGGCGCGTTACGCCAGCCGCGGCCAAAATGGTGGCGTCGTACTGGCCTTCCTGCACTTTGCGGATGCGGGTTTCTACGTTGCCGCGAATTGAGCGCACGTCCAGGTCTGGGCGCTGGTGGCGCAGTTGGGATTGGCGGCGCAGGCTGCTGGTGCCCACGATGGCTCCTTGGGGCAGCGATTGCAGGGTACGGCCGTTTGCGGCAATCAACACATCACGCACGTCGGCCCGGCCCACGATGGCTCCCAGCACCAGGCCGGGGCTATCTTCTACGGGCAAATCTTTCAGGGAATGGACGGCAAGGTGGATACGGCCGTCTAGCAAAGCCTGCTCCAATTCCTGCGTAAATAATCCCTTGCCGCCAATTTGAGGCAGCGGTTTGTCCAGCGTTTTGTCGCCTTGGGTCACAAACGGCTCGTTGCCACAGGAGACATCTGGCCACGCTTTTTCTAGCAAGGCGCTGATATGCCGGGTTTGCCACAGGGCTAAATTTGAAGTTCGGGTACCAATGATGCGTTTAATCATAATTTTGGGAGAGGGTGGTTTCGTTCAGTCCAAATAAATCGCGCACGGTGCTGGCGTAAACGGCCGCTTTGTCATCCACCGCCCTGTCGCGCAGGCGCAAAGTGGGTTCATGCAGCAATTTATTGACCAACGCTCGGGAAAAATGCTGGATGTGAGCCAGCGTTGCGGGATCGACATCGCCCAAAAAACGCAACGTGCGGTCTAATTCTTGCTGGCGAATTGATTCTGCTTTGTGGCGTAAATCAACGATAACGGGTCGGACCGTCAGGCCACGCAAGATGGTGGCCAAAGCGTCCAACTCGGCTGCGATGATGGCTTCGATGGCTGGAATTTCTCGCTGGCGTGCCGCCAAAGCGCCGTCCAGACTTTGTTTTAGCTCATCGGCATCAAAGAGATGCACGTTGGCAATCTGGCGCACGGCTGGGTCGATGTCACGCGGTACGGCAATGTCGATGAGGATTAACGGCCGTTCCGGGCGCTGCTGCATCACTGTTTCAACAAGTTGGTGTGTGAGCAACGGCGAGCTGGCAGAGGTGGCGCTGATAACGACGTCGGTTTGGGAAACGGCCGTTGCCAACTCATCCAGGCCAAACACAGGCAGGCCATCCTGCGCCGCCAGCGCTTCGGCCCGCGCTCGGCTGCGATTGGCCAGGGCAATGCTTGTTGCTCCACGAGACCGCAGCACCTTCAGGGCCAAATGCCCCATCTCGCCCGCGCCAATGATGAGATGCTGCCGCTGGGTTAAATCGCCCAAAATGGCCTGGGCCTGGGCAACCGCCATCGAGCTGGTGCTCACCGGATTCTGGCTGATGCTGGTTTCGCTGCGAGCCCGCTTGCCACAGCGGATCGCCGTGCGGAACAGTTCTGTTACGGCTGGGCCAATGGTTTTTGCGGCCGTTGCCGCCATAAAAGCATCTGTCACCTGCCCCAAAATTTGCGGTTCGCCCAACACCTGTGAATCCAGCCCTGCGGCCACCCGGCAAAGATGGTGGGCAGCGTCCAGACCGGTGTAAAAATATAGATGATCCGCAAAAAGGGTTTTGTCTACCCCTTTCATGAAGGCCAGCAGGTCAGCCAGCAGCGCACGAGCATTCAGGCCGGGGCAGTTGACGTGGGCAACGAGTTCGGTGCGGTTGCAGGTGGAGAGCACAGCCAGTTCCTGCACGGCCGCAAAACGAGAATCGGCCGTTTGCCAGTTTGGCGGCAAGCTGCCTAAAGAACAGCTTAGCTGCTCGCGCAAAGCAATAGGAGCCGTACGGTAGCTGAGGCCAAGTAAAACAAGTCGCGCTGAGGTCATGTGATGTTCCATAAATTACAACTTCAGAGGAGTGGAGCATCCTCAGATGCGGAGCGGGTTTTGCACCAGCCTTTCGCATCTGAGGATGCTCACTCCACCTTATTTGAAAAGTCTTGATCCTAGACAGATTGGGAAAAGACACGAGTGTCTGGTTTGTTGCGGCGCAGACGCATATCCAGGGCCATGGCGGCATTACGCAGGAACGGCCGTCCCCGTTCCGTCATGGCCATCTGAGTGCCTTCAATTGTGACCAGGCCATCTTTAAGCAGCTCCGCCAGATAGCTGCGCACGTCTTCAGCCTGGGCATCGTCAAACAGGCTTACTCGCTGCTGGGTCATAAATTGAAGAATTTGCTCACGGTGATGCTGGTCTTCTTCATCCAGCAAGTGGCCGCGCAGTGTAGGAATTTCACCGGCCAGCGCCCGCTTTTTGTACTCGTTGATCTGCTTCTCATTTTGGTGAAAGCAGGTGGGCGCTTCCGAAATGGAGCTGACACCCAGCCCCAGCAAAATATCGGTACGCATGTCGGTGTAGCCCATAAAGTTGCGGTGCAGTTCGCCCTGCTGGTACGCCTGGTACAAATTGTCATTGGGCAAGGCAAAATGGTCCAGCCCCAGCTCTTTGTAACCGGCTTCAAGGAAAATTTCCCGGGCGATTTCATACAGAGCGCGCTTGTCGGCTCCCTTGGGCAAATCGTCTTCGGTGAAGAGGCGGTGTGCCTTTTTAATCCAGGGCACAAAGGCGAAGCTGTAGAGGGCAATGCGGTCTGGCAGCAGTTCAACGGTGGTTTCGGCCGTTTTGCGGAACGATTCCAGCGTTTGGGCGGGAAGGCCATAAATCAAATCATAGTTGACCGATTCAAAGCCCACCTCACGCGACAGCAGGGTCAGATCGCGGGTCATTTCGTAGGGCTGGATGCGGTTGATGAGGTGCTGCACTTCAGGATTAAAATCCTGCACGCCCATGCTGATGCGCTGAAAGCCCAGCTCGCGCAGCGCTTCCAGATGTTCGCGAGTAGTCACCCGCGGGCCAACCTCAATGGAGCCTTCAAACTTTGCCGGGTCTATGTTGACCATCTCCAAAATGGGCCGCAGCAGCCGCTTGAGATTCTCGCCACTGAAAAATGTGGGCGTGCCGCCGCCTAAATGAATCTGGCGAATGGGCGCGGTTTTAAGTTCTGGTACCTGCGCCAGGTAGCTTTCCCATTCTTGGTGAATGGCTTTGGTGTAGCTGCGCTCGTTGTCGTGGTTTTGGGTGATGAAGGTGTTGCAGCCGCAGAAGGTGCAAAGCGCTTCGCAAAAGGGAATGTGAATGTACATCGACCAGGCGGTCTGCGGATTCTCGACGAAGGTTTGCTTGAGGGCGGCGACCCACTGCTGGCTGGTCGGGTTTTCTGACCAGTAGGGAACGGTGGGATAGCTGGTGTAGCGCGGCGCGGGCACATCGTATTTGGCCAGCAGTTCAGCGCGGGTTTGTTCTTTTAGCATAGGTCTTCCTTTCACAGGTGCGATGCACCTTCCTAAATCAATTTTGTTCGGAAACGGCCGTTTCCCTAAAATGTCCGTTTGTATGCGCCTCAAACGCCTGAGCGCTGGCCTGCACCGCTTTGTTCTGCGGCGGTTCCCAGCCTTGCAAATGGGTTTGGGCCAAATCTATGTATAACTTTAGTTGAGCATCACTGTCGTTGAGGCAGGGAATGTATTGGTACTGCTTGCCGCCCGCTTCCAGGAAAATCTCCTTGTTTTGCTCGGCCATCTCTTCCAGCGTCTCCAGGCAGTCCACAGCAAAGCCGGGGCAAAGGGTATCGACGCTTTCCAGGCCATCGTGGGCCCACTGTTCCAGCGTTTTGTCGGTGTAGGGCTGGAGCCATTCTTCGGGGCCAAAGCGGGATTGGAAACAGACTTGATAGTCGTCTTTTTCTAATTGCAACGTCTCGGAAACGAGCCGGGCGGTTTTCTGGCAGAAACAGTAGTAGGGATCGCCCTTGGCAAAATAGCTTTGGGGAATGCCGTGGAAGGAGTAGAGCAGTTTGGCAGAACGGCCGTGTTCATTCCAATAATCCCGAATGCTGTCGGCCAACGCCTGGATGTACAGCGGGTTGTCGTGGTAATCATTCACGGTGCGCAGCTCAGGCATCCAGCGGTAGCGGCGCAGTTCATCAAACACAATGTCGTAGATGGTGGCGGTGGTGGTGGCGGAGTATTGCGGGAAGAGTGGCAGCACCAAAATGCGCTGCACGTTGGCGGTGCGGAATTCGGCCAACTTTTCTTTGATGGAAGGACGGCCGTAGCGCATGGCCAGCTTCACCAGAAGGTTGTCGCCCCACTCAGCCTGCAATTCCGCTTGCAGCTTGTCGGCAAGGCTTTGCGAGTAGAGCAAAAGCGGCGAGCCACCTTCTTTCCAGATGGAGGCATACAGTTTGGCCGACTTTTTGGGGCGGACGTTGAGGATAATGCCGTTGAGGATAGGTTTCCACAACCAGGCGGGCCATTCAATCACGCGGGGATCGCCTAAGAATTGTTTGAGATACGGCCGTAGCCCTTTGGCAGTTGGTTCTTCCGGTGTGCCCAAATTGACCAATAAAATACCCGTTCGCTGTGGCTCCCCATGGGCGTACGCCGATTGTCCTATGTACCTTGTCATGTAGCTCCTCTTCCTATTTTCTTCTTCAGTGTGGTGCAAAGGTATGTGGATTTCGTTGCAGGAATCGTGTTGAAATCTACGCAAAAACCTAAATAATTGCAAATAAATCTATGCAAATCTATGCAGCACGCGGCTATTTTACTAACTTGATCAAGGGGCGTCAACCGGATTTAGAAACATAGGAAGAATGTCACAAATTGCTTATGATGGTTGGCAGGTATGTTTATTTTTAGCCAGGCAAGGTATCATTGCACAGAGCATCCACAATCGTGTTGGGACGTCAAAAAAGCCTCAGTTCCCGGCCTTGTCTTTCTGAGTGAAACGAAGAATCCCTCTGAGGATGGCTTGGCTCAAACTGGATTAGGCTCGCAGGGATTCTTCGCCAAAAGCGGCTCAGAATGGCAATTTTTGGATCGCCTGCTGAAATTACCCAACTGATTTTTCAACCTACAAACCAGGGTCAAATTGCAGCAGCGAAAGGTAAAACACGGCCGTTTCTTCCGCAATCTTCTCCCAGCTAAACTGTTTGGCTAACTGGGCCGCCCCCTGCCCCAATTTTTTACACAGCTCCGCGTTGTTGGTGAGGGTTTGTACGGCCGTTTGCAAAGCCGCCACATCATCCACTGGCACCAAACAACAATTTTCGCCCGCATCCAGCTGGGGCGTGGGCGTCGTTGGCGTGGTGGTGATAAGCGGACGGCCGTGGGCCAGTGCCGCCATGAGCGTGCCGCGCCGCAGCGAAGCGCCATCTTTGTAGGGCATCACCAGCAGGTCTGCCGCCTGCAAATGGGCCGAGACGCGGGCATCGCTCAGGAAGCCGGTCCAGTGCACCCGCTCGGCCACGCCTAACGCCTCAATTTGCGCCCGCAGCCCAGCCAAAAACGCCTCGTTGTTGGCGCTGTCGCTCGCCCCCGTTTGCCCACCAATGAAGACGAGATGGAAACGGCCGTCCAGCCCAGCCAGCGCCTCAAGCAGCACATCCGCCCCTTTGCTCTCATTCAAAAAGCCAAAATAACCCAACAAAACATCGTCCGAATCCAGCCCCAAACCCTGGCGAATCTCGCCAATTTCAATATGGTTCGTAGGATGAACTGAAATATTGCTGCCAATGGCAATCTCAGTCATCAACTTCTCCCTCTGCGCCTCCGCGCCTCTGCGTTGCGTTTTTTCTGGAGATTGGA
>JACKBR010000031.1 GCA_020634495.1 Ardenticatenaceae bacterium
GTCAGGATTTTGATGCCAAATTCGACGCTGGCATTGATAATGCGGCGCAAATTTTCAGCCCCGGCGCGATGCCCCGCATGCCTGGGTAAACTTCGCTTCTTCGCCCAACGGCCGTTGCCATCCATAATTATCGCAACGTGCTGCGGAATTTGATAAGGTTCTAAATCAAGGGGCTTCTCGTGATTTGTCATGCTTTTACTATACTTCCATAACCTCTTTTATTTTCTCTTTGCCCAACTCGTCAATCTCTTTTACATATTTATCAGTTAATTCTTGCAAATCATCTTGACCACGAAAAAACTCATCTTCGGTAATCATAGATTCATTCTTAAATTCGCGTAAATCGTTCAGGGTATCGCGGCGCACATTTCGCACGGCAACTTTGGCTTCTTCTACCCGGCTGCCGACCAGCTTAGATAAATCACGACGTCGTTCTTCTGTGAGGCGGGGCAAATTCAGGCGAATGATTTTACCATCATTGTTTGGCATCAAGCCCAAATTTGATTTCATAATGGCTCGTTCAATGGCAGAGATAGAGTTGGCGTCATACGGCCGTATTGCCAATTGTTGCGGTTCTGGCACTGAAATAACAGCCAGCTGAATGAGGTTCATTACCTGACCATACATTTCTATTTCTAACTTTTCTACCAACTGTGGCGAGGCGCGTCCAGTCCGATAGCCAGCCATATCCCCTTCCAAAGATGTAATTGCTCCACGCATCCGACTATCGGCCTCTTGTAAAAGCTCCTGTATCATCTCAACCTCCTCGGGGAACAATCAGACAATAAAATAGGCGCTCAACCCCAAAGCAACTTATTTTGCTGGGCAGCAACCTGTTTTCTTACCATAAGTATACAGATTATTGGCACTTCTCACACATTGCAAATTGTGGTGCCAATTGACTCGCCTAAAAGGAGACGTTTGACACTATCTTTTTGCCAGAAATTAAGCACCACAATGGGCAAATCATTATCCATGCAAAGGGAAACGGCCGTACTGTCCATCACCCGCAAGCGCATATTTAAAAATTCAATGTATGAGATTTTATCAAAGCGTGTGGCGTCCGGGTTTTCTTCCGGATCATCATCATAAATCGCATCAACTTTGGTGGCTTTAATGAGCACATCGGCCCCAATTTCCATCGCCCGCAAAGCGCCAGCGGAGTCTGTTGTAAAGTAAGGATTCCCCGTGCCGCCACCAAAAATAACCACTCGCCCCTTGTCCAAATGGCGCATCGCCCGCAGGCGAATATAAGGTTCAGCGATGGTACGCATTTCTACGGCCGTTTGCACCCGCGTTACAATACCAACCCGCTCCAACGCATCTTGCAGCGCCAACGCATTCATCACCGTTGCAATCATCCCAATATGGTCAGCCGAAGGACGCGCCATCCCCATGGCGCTGCCCACCGAGCCACGCCACAGGTTCCCCCCACCAATAACAATTGCCACCTGCACCCCCAAATCGTAAATATCCTTTACAATCTGGGCCACTTCCGTTGCCCGTGTTGGATCAATGCCATAGCCATTGCTCCCAGCCAGGGCCTCTCCACCCATCTTCAATAAAACTCGACTGTATTGAGTTGATGTCATAATTAGCAGACTCCGGTTTATTGGTGTCTAAAAACGGGGCGCTCAATTGAGCGCCCCGTTTTTCTAAAAAATGTTCAATAAAATTTGCTTATTCACCCAATTCGTAACGGGCAAATCGTCGCACAATTATATTTTCCCCAGTCTTGCGAATGCTATCGGTGATGAGGTCTTTAATTTTAACCTTATCATCCTTCACAAAAGGCTGCTCCAGCAGGCAAAATTCTTCGTAGAATTTACTCATGCGCCCAGCAACAATCTTTTCGATGACCTGCTCCGGCTTGCCTTCAGCCAAAGCCTGATTGCGCAAAACTTCGGTCTCACGGTTAAGTTCGTCAGTGGGAACCTCATCCGTATTGATGTATTGAGGGTTCATGGCCGCAATGTGCAAAGCTAAATCGTGCGCTAAATTGGTAAATTCCTCATTACGCGCCACAAAGTCAGTTTCGCAATTTAGCTCCAAAATAACGCCCACGCGGTTCCCAGGATGGGCATACAGTTCAATCACGCCCTCGCTTGCTTCCCGGCCAGACCGCTTGGCAGCGCGTGCCGCCCCTTTTTCCCGCAGCGAATCAACCGCTTTGTCAAAGTCACCATTAACAGCCTCTAAGGCTTTTTTGGCATCCAAAACACCCGCGCCGGTAGCTTCGCGCAGCTCTTTTACCATTTGGGTAGTAATTTTCATTTTTCTTGCTGTACTCCTAATTTATGCTTCGTCGTCTTCTTCGTCGTCTTCCACTGAATAGTCGTCGTTGTCTTCATCAGCTTCATCAACCAGATCTTCATCATCATCGTCGTCAGCCGCAGCTTCACGCATCTTTGCCAGGGTGGATTCACCAAGAAGCATTTCGTCGTCCACATCTTCCATGCCGTCGAAACTGGTGCCATAGCTGTCAATATCCGTTACTTCCTCGTCTGTGTTCTCCTGACGCAGCGCAGTACCTTCGATAGCTGCTTCAGCCATCTTGCCCACAATGAGCTTGATGGCTCGGATTGCATCATCATTGGAGGGGATGAGGTAATCGATGTCATCGGGATCGCAGTTGGTATCTACCAGGGCAATAACGGGGATTCCCAAGATGTTGGCTTCACGCACGGCCGTTTCCTCATGGTTAATGTCCACCACAAACAACAAGTCCGGCAAGCCCTTCATCTCACGGATACCGCCCAGGCGCATATTCAGTTTTTCAATTTCACGCTCCACCCGCAAACGTTCCCGCTTCTTCAGCAAATCAAAATCACCTTCATCGCGGCGTGTTTCCAAACGCTTCAGGTAATCAATTCGCTGGCGGATGGTTTGCCAGTTGGTCAACGTGCCGCCCAGCCAACGCTCATTCACATATGGCTGGCGGGCTCGTGCCGCTTCAAAAGCAATGGTGTCTTGGGCTTGTCGCTTGGTGCCCACAAACAACACCGATCCGCCTTCGGTAACGGCGTCACGAATAATATTGTAGGCATCTTCAATCATGCCCAACGTTTGCTGCAAATCAATAATGTGGATGCCATTGCGCTCCGTAAAGATGTATGGTTTCATCTTTGGATTCCAACGGCGAGTTCTGTGTCCGAAATGCACGCCAGTTTCTAGCAGTGCTTTCATTGAAACAACGGCCATAAGAGGTATTCTCCTTTGATTGTTTTGTCGCGCACCGCTAAATATTTCGGTACGCGCATCCACACCGTTCATCCAGACAAAAACTTGTATGGCCCACAGATGCACAACACCAGCAGAGGGTATCCAAGCTGGTAATGGCAAATGAATACAAGCACATTTTGCCTGTCCGGGTGTGTGTTTGATTGTAAATGATTCTTTTGGGAATCTTTATTCATGCAGCCAGCAACAGGTTGCAGGCAACGAGGAATTATAACGAAAGTGAATTATTGCGCAAACTAATGAGAAACCCGAAGGGCAATCGCATACTCGACGTGTGTGCGATTACCCTTTGGGCCAGAATGTGAATTATTAGGCAGCAACGGCCGTTAACTGTTTAGCCGCTTCTCGCAATTGCTCTGCCCGGTCAGTGTTCTCCCACGGTGCATCAATATCATCCCGACCAAAATGGCCATATGCGGCCGTTTTGCGGAAAATGGGCCGGCGCAAATCCAGGTCACGAATGATAGCCCCTGGCCGCAAATCAAAGTTTGCTTCAATTAGCTCAACCAGCTGGTCTGAGGAGAAATCGCTGGTATCGAACGTCTCAACGCTGATACTGACCGGCTCAGCCACACCAATCGCATAGGCCAACTGCACTTCACATCGCTCGGCTAAACCGGCAGCCACCAGATTTTTAGCCACCCAGCGGGCAGCATACGCCGCACTGCGGTCTACCTTGGTGCAATCCTTGCCGCTAAACGCGCCACCACCATGCCGACCCATACCTCCGTAAGTGTCCACAATGATCTTGCGGCCAGTTAAACCGGCATCACCCATGGGGCCACCCACCACAAAACGACCTGTGGGATTCACAAAAATACGCAGGTCATCATCAACCAGGTCAGCAGGCAATACTGGCTTAATGACATGCTCAATGATGCCTGCACGAATCGCATCATTATTCACATCGGGGGCATGTTGGGTGCTAATCAGCACCGTGTCTACCCGCTTTGGTTTGCCATAGCTGTACTCAATAGTCACCTGCGCTTTGCCATCTGGGCGAACCCAGGGCAGCGTGCCATTCCGCCGCACTTCGCTTAGCTTTTTGGTGAGCAAATGGGCCAGATGGATGGGCAACGGCATCAGCGTTTCGGTTTCATTGCAGGCATACCCAAACATCATGCCCTGGTCGCCAGCGCCTAAGGCTTCAATTTCCGCTTCGGAGGTGCCGTTGCTGCGGTATTCCAATGCGCGATCCACACCTTGGGCAATGTCTGGGCTTTGGCTGGCAATGGCCGACTGCACGCCACAGGTATTCCCATCGAACCCTTTATCGCTGCTGTCGAAGCCAATATCTACAATGACCTGGCGTACCAGCTTATCAATATCTACAAAAGCAGTGGTTGTAATTTCCCCAAGCAGCAAGACAAAGCCGGTTTTAATAGCAGTTTCACAGGCTACACGGGCGGTTGGGTCTTGCTCTAACAGTGCATCCAACACGGCATCGCTAATTTGATCGCACATTTTGTCGGGATGGCCTTCGGTTACAGATTCTGATGTAAACAAGAGGCTGGGGGCTTTCATGAATGTTGTCATCTACTTTACCTCCATCGGTAAGTTGTCAATCGCAGCCAGGAAATGTTTGATTGCTGCTACTGACCTCTGCGAGCAAAGCTCGGCATAATTATTTATTGGCAATAAAAAAGCCTCTTGGCAAGCAAGAGGCTAGCAAATTCTGCAATTACCTCTTATCTCTCAGCTAATGCTGACGGATTTAGCACCTTCCCAATTTGGGGGTTGCTGCAGCTTCACCGGGCCGATCCCTCTGCTGCTCCTGATAAGATTGTGAACAATTTTCAAATGTTATCGCCTGGATAACATGTTGAGACAGTATAGCTAAATGAAAAAAAGTGTCAAGCGATACGGCCGTTTTATAACCAATTCTCAGGTGGCTCTGGCATACCCAAAATATTGTACCCGGCATCCACATAAATCACTTCACCGGTTACGCCACTGCTTAGATCGCTGCACAACCAGAGCGCCGTTTGGCCAACCTCGTCTTGGGTCACGTTGCGGCGCAGCGGGGCACGTTCTTCGGTGTATTTAAGGATTTTGCGGAACCCAGCAATGCCTGCGGCAGACAATGTTTTAATTGGCCCAGCAGAAATGGCATTGACGCGAATGTTTTGCGGGCCTAAGTCGGCTGCCAGGTAGCGGGTGCTGGCTTCTAAGGCAGCTTTGGCCACACCCATCACATTGTAGTGCGGCACCGCTTTTTCTGCGCCGTAGTAGGTCATGGAGATGATGCTGCCGCCGTTGGTCATCAGGGGCACAGCGGCTCGCGTTAGGGCAACCAGGCTGTAAACGCTGACGTCCATCGCCAACTGGAAACCATCCCGGCTGGTGTCTACAAAAGTGCCAGATAAATCTTCTCGTTTGGCGTGGGCAATGGCGTGTACCAGAATATCAATCTGGCCAAAATGATCGGCTGCTTTTTGAAAAACGGCCGTAATTTCCTCATCATTTTCAATGTTACATTCCTCAACAAATTCCACACCCACTTGTTCCGCCAACGGCCGTACCCGGCGTTCTAACTGCTCAAAGCCATAGCTAAAACCCATTTCACACCCATGCGCGTGCAGCGCCTGAGCAATGCCCCAGCCAATAGAATTTTTGTTGGCAATACCAAAAATGAGTGCTTTTTTCCCTTCAAGTAACTTCATGCTTTCTCCTTCGAAAATAATTTAACCGCAGAGAACGCGGAGAACGCAGAGAAAAATCTGGTAAATCTGCGCAATCTGCGATTTTCATTCATGGTGTTGAGCTTGCGCTCATGAAGTCTCCTCTGAATATAATTTAACCGCAGAGAACGCGGAAAACGCAGAAAAAAATCTGGTAAATCTGCGCAATCTGCGGATTTTCGTTCATGGTGTTGAGCCTGCGCTCATGAAGTCTCCTTCAAAATAAACCTCCCGCAGATTTCTTTAATGACCATCATCTCGTGGGGAGCCTGCGGGAGGGTGCAGTTTCCTATTTTGAGACAAATGGATTGTCTGCCAACCAGTAACGCCAGGGGATGGAATACCAGGGTTCTGGCGTTTTGCCCAGGCCAATCCGTGGCCCTATGGCAATCTGGTTTGGGGGAACAGCGGGCGCATCTTCTATCCATATAACCCCATCGGGCTGGCAAAGGTTTGCCCCGTTATGAGATTTGTCGATGACCAATGCCTGGGTGAGTTTGGCAGGGCCGTTGGTGAGTTGAGCCAACGGCCGTCTTCCCCGGTGTTCAATCATTTGCTCAATACCCTCAACTGGCTGCAAGGCACGAATGAGCACGGCATTTGGCTGGCCTGGCTGCCCAGTGACCACGTTAAACAGCCAATGAATGCCGTAAGTAAAGTAAACATAGGCAAACCCGGCCGGACCAAACATGACGGCCGTTCGCGGTGTGGGTTGGGCATCGTTCACCCGCTCGCCGTGGCAGGCCAAATCTCGCTCCTCGCCGTCACAATACGCCTCTGTTTCTACGATGAGTCCGCTTAGCAAACGGCCGTTTAGCTGACGCACCAGTTTCTTCCCTAAAAGTGCCTGGGCAACGGTGCGTGCTGGTCGGGCATAAAATGTTGAGGGTAATCTAGTGGACATCATTGGCTGCGACACTGACCTCTGGCTGCACCAGCGGCAAATGAACAATAAAGCAGCTCCCCTGGCCCGACACACTTTCTACAGAAATGTCTCCCCCGTACTGAGTCAGAAGCTCTTTTACAATTGCCAGCCCCAACCCATTGCCAGGCGCGCCAGATTCTATTGCCTGTGCGCCCCGGAAGAAACGATCAAAGATAAACGGCCGTTCCGCCTCTGGAATCCCTGGCCCCTCATCACAAACCCGGATTTCTAAGCGATTATCCTGATCATTTTGCTGGGCAACCGACACCTGGACAGTGCTTCCCTCATGAGAATAGAGCAAACTGTTCTCAACCAGGCGAGACAAAATCTTTTCCAATTGATACGTTTCCATAAACACCAGGGGCGACTTTTCCACCACGTCTGGTGGCAAGGAAATTTGCAAACGCCGGTTTCCTCGTTCAGCTCGTTCAATAAACCCAGGCCAAAACATTTCCCAAAAGCCACAAAAATCGGCCGCCGCATCCTGGTCTGGGGCCACTTCTGCATCCAGCCGAGAGATGTCCAGCAAATCCTGGATCAGCCGGGCCAGGCGATCAATTTCATGGTGCAGCACAGAAAAATAGCGGGGGAATTTCTCTGGCCTACCCTTGCTCAACAAGGAAACATAGGTTTTGATATTGGTTAATGGCGTGCGTAACTGATGAGATACATTGGCAATAAACTCTGTTTTAAGCCTCTCTATCTCCTTCATCCGGGTAATATCGGACTGCACACTAACATAACCTGTGACTTCCCCCGCCGTGTTGGCAATAGGGGTTACGGTAATGGCAACATCGTAAACGTGGCCTTCTTTGTGTTGGTTAATCAGTTCACCAGACCATCGTTCCTGGGACAAGAGCGTCTTCCACATGTCATCAAAAACTGCTTGTTGCGCCTGGCTGCTACCTAAAATTCGTGGGTCTTGCAGCCTAAGTTCATCTCGGCTGTAGCCGCTCTGCCGCTCCATTGCCGGATTCGCATACATGATGTGGGCTTCAGTGTCGGTGAGCAAAATCCCCTCGCCAGCGCTTTCTAAAATGGCAAATAGTCTATCCCGTTCTAGTTTAAGTTCGTTGGTGCGATGGGCAACCTGCTCTGCCAGGCTTTCTGCCTGAATGCGCAATGTCTCGTACAAACGAGCCCGTTCCAGCACGGCGGCCATGCTGCCTGCCAGGGTTATAAGGAAATGTATATCTCGCTGCGAAAATGCTTCTTCTTCTGGGCTAGAAACGTCAATGACCCCAATCACATCTTCATTCACTTTAAGAGGCACGGCAACTTCTGATAACACTTCTTGTGTGCCAGGAAAATAAAAGGGGTCTTTTAGTACGTTTGGCGCATAGTGGGCTTCGCCAGTCAAGAGCACATGGCCAATGAGGCTGTTGGGAAAGGGGATTGTCTTTTGCAGAACCTCTTTGGGCATTCCCAGGTAGGATTCATGGGCGCGAAGTTCGTTTTGGGCGGCGTCGTATAAGATGAAGCCAAAGGCATGGGGAAACAGGTCTGCACCGACCAGCCTGGTGATCTTTTCTAGAAAGCGATCAATGTTGAGGGATACGGCCGTTTCTTGCGACACTTCATTGAGGACGGCCAGCTCTTTTGTTTGCCGCATTGTTTCATTGTACAAACGCGCATTTTCAATGGCGACTGCCGCCTGACTGGCAAAAGTAGACACCATACGGCCGTCTGCCGCAGAAAACTGACCAGGCAGCGTGCCATCCAAACTCAAAATGCCATTAACCTGGCCCTTCACAAATAGATACGCACCAATCCAGGCCCGAACGTGATGCTGCTCGTTAGACAAATCTACCCAGGAATCCAAAGACTGCACATCAGAAATCACAGACCAGCCGGGCGAAAGTGCAATTTGCTCATAAACGCGACCGGCGGGCAAAATAATTTCCCGGGAATTTATAAACGAATTGTCAAACCCACGAGCTACTGTCAAAACAAATTGATCATTGGCTTCGTCGAACAAAAACAGCGATGCCGAATCGTATGAAACCACCTGATCCAGCAAATCAAAAATATGTTCGTACACTTCTTCAAGCTGTAAACTTGTGGTTAGCAAAGCCCCCACTTTTTGCAATGTTTTTGCCAGATCAAGCTGACGCCGTTCATTGGCAAACAGCCGGGCATTTTCAATGGCAATCGCCGCCTGGTTAGCCACACCTTGCAATAAAGCAATTTCCTCAGAAGAAAACTGCCGTGGCTCGTCCCAATGGTGAATGTGAAGGGTGCCCATGACCCGGCTTTTGATGCTCAGCGGCACACACAAAATAGCCCGCAACCCTTCTTTCATCATCTTTGTCGTGAACTCGTTGGTAAACGGCACCTTTTTTAGATCAGAAAGGATGATGGGTTCCCCTCCGCTGATGGCCAACTGGGCGGTAAAGGTATCCTGAATAAAGACGCGATCTCCCGCAGGAAGCATCATAAATCGTTTGTCTGCGTACCAGGATAAGATTGTCTCCAACTGCAATCCATCTTCCGTGATGAGCGATATGGAGCAGTTGTGAACATTGCTAAGATACACGCGGAGAATTTCCACTACCCGCGCCAATATTTCATCGCGGTCCAGGCTGCTGGAGACAAATCCTGCGACATCCAACAATATTTCCGCCTCGCGGCGGCGGTTGGCTTCTGCCTTAAACAGTTGGGCACGGGCAACGGCCGTCGCCACCTGCTGGGCAACAAATTTACTCAACTCGATGTCGCTTTCAGTGAAGGTGCGTACCCGATTATTATCAATCAGCTCAATGACGCCAATAATTTCATCCTGCAACAAGATGGGGAGGTAGAAGATGGTTTTTGCCTGGTGCAGTTCCAAATGCGCCTGCTGCCAGGCGGGCAAATTTGGGTCGTTATGCAGCGCCAAAATGGGTTTGGCTTCTTGGTGCCACCAGCTTAGCCCGGTAATTACTTCTGTATAATGATGGCCTGCTTGATGATCTGGCTCTGGGTGTGGGTAGTTTTCTGTGGCGTGGTGGGCAAAATGGGCAATAACGTCCCACTGCGGATCCCAATTGAAGATGGAAACGGCCGTTAGGTTAAAAACATCGCATAACCGGTTTGCCAGTTGGTCAAGCTTCTGCTCAATTCCAGCGCTACCCGAAAGCAAGGTAACAATCTCTAAAAAGATGCTTGTGTAGCCGCGCATCCCAATGTGATGATCAACGGCCGTCTTAAACGCCGTCACATTCATCATCATGCCGCACAAAAACGGCCGTTCATCTATGGTGAGCAAACAAACTCTATCCCGAAACCACACCAAATTTCCATCAGAGGCCACCATCCGATATTCCAGATGATGAATGCTTTCGCTGGCGGCTGCTGCGGCAAACGTCGCCAACACCTGGGTGCGATCTGCATCAAAAAGATAGGTTTGCCAGAAAAACGGCCGTAACCAATCTTCCGCAGGCAAACCCAACGCCCGCTCCACATGCTTGCTCACATAAACCAGTTGGTATGATTCGGGATCGGCAATCCAAAAAACAGCATCCGCTTTGTCAGAAAAAGCCTGCACAAACCGAAAATCTGGCTCAAAAGAGGAGATAGAATCGGTAGATTCAATCGTCATAACAAAAAATAAAACCCTTACGTGTCAATTATCGCAAAATAACGTTCTGGTTTGATGAGACCCATCAAATTGAAGTATCATACCTTGTAGATTTTCCGGAAACTTCTTCAAATATTATGCGCAGCAAAAACCGTTTCCAGTAGATTCTAAGTGAGATAAGGAATTAAGAAATGTCCAATAAGCGTTCACCCTTGGCCCGCGTCCTATTTTTCATCACCACACTCAGCATAAGCATACTAATTCTTTACAAATATAGCGAACGTTGGCTTCATACTTTACTGCTTTACCTGTCAACGGCCGGCTGGGCCCGCCAACTCGCCACCGACTTCCCACCCGCCTGGCAGGTTGCCAGCCGCTTCATTGCCGGTGAAACCAGCCAAAACGCCATCCAGGCCAGCCAAGAAGTGAACAAAAGTGGCCTTTCTGCAACCCTCAACTACCTTGGCGAAAGCGTAGACACCATAGAAGATGCCAACATCGCCCGCGAAGCCATTATCCAGCTTATCCAACAAATCCATCAACACGGTATCAATGCCAACGTTTCGGTTAAACCCACCCAGTTAGGTCTTCATCTTGGTTCAGAAATTATCAGAAAAAACTTACAACAAGTTCTGACGGTGGCCGAAAAGCATGATACGCGCATCCGCATTGATATGGAAGATAGCAGCACAACAGACACCACCTTGGCCCTTTACCGCAGCCTGCGAGATGAAGATGAATTTAGGCATCGCGTAGGGATTGTGCTACAGGCCTACCTATTTCGCACCGAAGCGGATGTGCAACAGCTCATTCAAGAAGGCGCTTGGGTACGCCTGTGCAAAGGTGCCTACAAAGAGCCACATGACCTGGCCTTCCCAGAAAAAGCAGATACCGATGCAAATTTTCTACATCTGGCCCAACTGTTGCTGGGGGATGAAGCCAGAGCCAATGGCGTTTATCCCTGCTTTGCCACCCATGATGAATCGCTCATTCGGGCAATTACGCAATTTGCTCGTCAAAATCAAATTGCCAATGATGCGTTTGAGTTCCAGATGCTCTATGGCATTCGCCGCGATTTGCAGCAAGAGATGAGTCAAAAAGGGTATCGCGTGCGGGTTTACATTCCTTATGGGACTGCCTGGTATCCTTACTTTATGCGTCGTTTGGCAGAAAGGCCAGCCAATTTGCGCTTCTTCTTAAATAATCTGATTCGCTAAACCTAAGCGCCAAACAACTGCTGCCACAGCGGTGGGCCAAGCAAAAGCAGTCCAACTAAAATTGCCCCTAAAGCCCCCACCAAAACGGCCGCAGCCGCAACATCTTTGGCAACCTTAGCCAACGGATGCTCATCTGGCATGGTCATATCTACCACCGCTTCAATAGCTGTGTTCATAAATTCGGCCATCCAAACGGCCATAAACGTAAGAATGAGCACTGCCCAATCGCGCCCAGGCAGCCGCAGCCAAAGCGCCATCCCCATCACGGTTAGCGTAATAACTGCATGAATCCAGGCGTTGTGCTGGGTGCGCAAAACAAACCACCAGCCCTCGAAGGCAAAGTGAAAGCTTTTGGCGCGATTGTAGATTTCGGAGCGTTTTTCGGTAGACAAGCTGGCTAATCCTCCGCATCCTCCGGTGGCCCGGAAATTTCTGCGCCCAACTGAGCCAGAATGGAGGCTTGGGCCCACCACATGCGGTCTTTTTCTTCTGGCTCCTCGTGGTCATAACCCAGCAAATGCAGCGTGCCGTGTACGGTTAGCAGTTGCAGCTCGGCCTTTAGGCTGTGGCCGCCCTGTTTGGCCTGGCGTTCGGCCATCGGTACAGAAATGACAATGTCGCCCAGGTAGGCTTCATCTTCTTTGACACCAGGCATGGTGTCGCCAGCTTCAAAGCTCAGAACGTCGGTGGGCGCATCGATGCCCCGATATTCTTTATTGAGGGATTTTAGCTGGTCATCATCTGTTAACAGGAGGGTGACTTCGGTGGGTGGTTTGTGTTTTTCATGGCGCAGGGTGACGGTTACGGCCGTTCGCAGCGCCGCCGCAATGGAATGAACAACTTTTACCTTTTGCTGCACATGAATTTGATAGGAGTTCACGATGATGGGTCCTCACTTAATTGAATAGGTAGTACATCGGCGGGTAGCCTTGTTGGGGCAACGGCCGTTCCCGCCACCGCCTGCTCATCAACAGACAAAAGCTCATCATTGCCCGGATATTTCACCCGCACATGAAAGCGCCCTTTCAATGTCTTGATAAACGATTCACGAATGAGCCGGATATCGCCCAGAGTCAGCCCAGATTCATCCAGCTGCCCCTCCGTTAAATCCTCATCAATCAAAGAATTCACCAGCTTCTCTATCGCCTTCTCACTGTTTGGCTGCAACGCCCGCGAAGTTGATTCAATCACATCAGCCAGCATCACCACCCCCGTTTCACGGCTGCGCGGTCGCGAGCCAGGGTAGCGGAACTTCTCCGCGTCTACCACTTCGCCTTCGGCAGCCTGCTCAACCGCTTTGTAATAAAACCCCTTCACCAAACGTGTACCGTGATGCTCGGCAATAAATTGGCGAATCCGATACGGCAATTTGTATCGCTTGGCCAACTCAAGACCATCCGTTACGTGGCTCAAAATAATCCGCGCACTCGTCAGGGGGTCCAGTGCATCGTGCGGATTAACCCCCTCCTGATTTTCACTGTAAAACGGCGGGCGATTCATCTTGCCAATATCATGATAAAACGCCCCAACGCGAATCAGCGCACTGTTGGCCTTGATCTTTTCCGCTGCCTGTTCAGCTAAATTGGCCACCATAATGCTGTGATGGTACGTGCCGGGCGCACGGCGCAGCAGCTCTTGCAGCAGCGGATGATCCAGCCGGGCCAGCTCTTGCAGTTGAAGTGTGGTTGTCAGGCCAAACAAACTGCCTAAGATGAAAAAACCAACCAGGGTTAAAGCGGCCGAAAGCACCCCATTCACAACAGCGTATCCCATAATTTCCAGCATGTTAATAACGTCAATCGTGTCCTGATTGAGGCGGAAAACCAGGATAATGGCACAATAGCCAATGGCCGCAGCAAACCCAGCCCGGAAAAAAGCATTGATACGCTGGGCATCTTGCAAAGTGAGAATGGCCAGAAGCCCACCCACGGCCGAATACGCCGCCAGCTCCAGTGAATTTGGGGTCAAGAAACCAATGAGGGCCGCCAGGATGATGGTAATGGCAATAGAAAAGCGCACATCATAAATGACGCTCAACAGCATAGAAAGCGCCGCCATAGGGAACATGTAGGTCAGGAAGCCAGCCCCTGTAATCATCAGTTTGGCAATGGCCGCAAAAACCAAAATTAAGCTGGCCAGGACGGTAAGCGCACGGCCGTTATTGCGCTCGCGTGGCCAGAAAAATTGGTGCCAGTACATTGTGATGAGCACCACCGAAAGCAGCGAGGCCACAAAAATAGCAGCCACGTCTCGCCAATCGAGCTGGCTTTGCAGCAGCCCAAGCTGGGTTAGCTTTTCAATATCCAATGCCGTCACGATGTCGCCCTGGCGCACGATTCGTTCATTGTTGGCAATGCTCACGGGGAAGGTTCCCACACTCTCTGCCGCTGCATCGCGCAAAACGGCCGTTGCTTCTGGATCGGGAAAAACGGTGGGGACAATAAATTGCGGGGCTAAATTGGTCACCACATTTTCTTGCTTGGCGGTTAGCTCCAGGCTGGCTTCGCGTCGGGCAATAATTTGGTAATCCCGAATTTGATTTTCCCGAATATCCTGGCGCATCAAATCGCCCACAATCCGGGAAACCTCTCGTTTCACCACGTCATAATCGGCGGCCGTAAGCTCTAGCAAATCCAGGCCAACCCGCTCTTGCACGGTTAGTCCCTGAATGGCCTGGAGGTAAGAGAGCTGCGTTTCCTTTGTGGCCAGGGTATCGGCTCGCACCACATCGGCAAAAGAGAAGACTGCGTTTACCAGGTTGAGCTGGTTGCGCCCGATGTCGTTTCCGTCCCTGGTGTACTGCTCCTGCACGGAGGCGCGGGCATTTTCGCGGGCACTGTTTAGCAGCACTTCGCTTTCGTAGTTTACGGAGCGAGGGGCAAGAATGTCTTCATTGGCTGGCTCACCGGGCCTGACCTGAACGTCGCTGGCGGTAACCAGGTTGAAGCTGAAAATAATGGTGAGACCAAGCGTAACGATTGTGGCAAACGCCCACAGCAAAGAGCTTTGCAGCAATTTTCGCCATCGGGGGCGTTCGTCTGTTTGAGCTGTCATTTTTAGGAGATGCTACTTATTTTGCAGCAGTTCACGTACAACTTCATTTACCAAACGGCCGTCTGCCTGTCCTTTCACCTTGGGCATCAGCCTCCCCATCACCTGCCCCATGCCTCGGGCATCGGTCACACCCAATTCAGCAATAATTTCGGCAGCAACGGCCGTAATTTGCTCACGGCTCATTTGCTGGGGCAGGTAAGATTCAATAATTGTGAGCTCCGCTTCTTCAGTGGCAGCCATCTCAGGGCGGCCTGCTTTTTCATAATCTGCAATGCTCTCCCGGCGCTGTTTGGCCTGCCGTTGCAAAACTTCCATCACGCCTTCATCATCCAGCGTCGTTTGGTTATCGACTTCTTCTTGCTTAATGGCCGCCAGCAGCAAACCAACTGCGTTTCGTTTAGCAGTGTCGCCCGCACGCATGGCAGCTATGCGCTCTTGTTGAAGTGTCTCTTTCATACTCATGGTTCCATCCTCCGCATTAAGATTGTAGCATTGGCAGGGTGGGTGTCAACACAGTGTAAAGGCTCAAGTTGCCTTCTTTGCCATCACTGCGAAATTGCTCCACGATGGCAAAACCGGCAGCCTGGGCCAATTCGGCCGTTTCGGCAGCATCAATATGGCAGGCGTAGCGCAAGGCAAAACCACCTCGCTGCCAGGCCAGCAAATAATCGTTTGGCTCCACATCAGCCGCTGACAAGCCAATTTCGGCCCAATCCTGCACCTTGCGCCGCTGCCGGGGGCTGTCCATAAACTGCCAGTTGGAGATGAGGAGACGGCCGTTTTCCAGCAAATGCTCCTTTATTTCTTGCAGCAAGCGCAGCCGGTTTGCCTTGCCCGGCAAATGATGCAGCACAGCCAGGCAAGAAATAGCGGCAAACTGTCCCAGGTTGGCCAGGCAGCCCGGCTGCAATAAATCGCGCTGGTAAAAAGCGCCGGTGGCGATTAAGGCGGCGCGGGCCAACAGCTCTTCGCTAAAATCGACGCCAACAAAGCCACCAATGCGATTTTGCGACTGGAGGAACTGGGCAAAACGGCCGTTGCCACAGCCCACATCCAAAAAACGGGGACAGGGATCGGGCAGGTGGGGCAGCAAACGAGCAAAACCCGGCTGCGGCGTTACCCGGCTGCCAGCAAAAGAATCTGCCTGCGCATCATAAAATTCTCTATTCAGCGCCAGCAATTGTTGCACAACTTCCTCTCGCATTGTTACTCCTGATTCTCCAGGCGGATGCGGCGGCGGTTGGTGACAAACCAGGAACGGCCGTCTTCCGTGCGCACCCAAACTGCCGGAGGCTGATGAGCCACAACCACCCCAGGCAGCCATGCTTGCTCACCCAGCCAAATTTGTACGGCCGTTCCCACCGGATACATCTCTGTCAACCGCTCAGCCACTTTTCACTTATCACTTATCACTTTTTACTTATCACTTTTCACTTATCACTTTCACCACCAAACTGCCCCAGTCGCGCCAGCCGCTCCGGCTCGGAGGCGACAAACCAATCCACTTGAGACAATTCCTGATGAGCCTGGGCAAAATACGGCCGTGCCTCAGCTTCCCTGCCCAAAACCAATAAACATTCGCCAATTTCTTCGTAGACAAAGCCATCGGTTTGGCCAATATCCTTGTACTCCGCCAAAAGCGCTTGCTGGATGGCCAACGCTTCTGGCGCACGATCTAGCGAACGCAGCGCCCGCCCCACGCACCATTTGGCTATACGAATCGTTTCCGGTTTGTTTTGCCGGTGCTTTTCATGCCAGTCCCGCGCTTTCTCAAAGATGATTAGCGCCTTTTCGTAATCGCCCTTGTCGTGGTAAGACCAGCCTAAATTGTTGTACAGGGAGCCGCGCCAGCCAGACGCCCGCGCATCGGGGGTGGCCTCGGCCATGTCCAGGGCCTTCTCGTTCCAGCGAATTTGGTCGGCGGGGTCTGGTTCCGCAATGGCAATCATGTGGGCGGCGTCGATGGTGTGGAAATCGGCCTGGGGGGCAACGGCCGTTCCCAATTCAAACGCCTCATAAAATAACGGCAGCGCCCGCTGCGGCTCGCCCGCTGAGTTAAACGACCGCCCGCGCTCCAGCAGGCAGCGGATTTTTGGCACAATCATTCCCGCCGTGAGCATCGCTTCTGCTGTGTTCAGCAGCGCGTGCGCCTCGTCAAACTGGCGGCGCAGGCTGTGCGTGCGGGCAATCTGGCTCAGCAGCTCAACGTGGTAAGCGCGATCATCGGATGCCTCTACCTCTGGCAAAAGTGCTTGAAAACGAACGGCCGTTTCTGCCGGATCGTTATAATTCCACAAGGTGTGCAGCTCAGGAAACTCACTCATCCTCTCACCTAACTCTCTGCGCAATTCTGCGCCTACTTTGCGTCCCCTCTTAATATCCAAAGCGGCGCAAAACCGCATCCACCATGCCCACATAGCTGCCGCCAAAATGACAAACGTGGCTCAACAGCGGATACAAACTGTACAAATGCCGCCGCTCTTCGTAAAAACCGGGAGGCAACGGCCGTATCGCTTCATACCGTGCAAAAAATGGGCGGCCAAAGGTGTTGAACAAGGTGATGTAGGCCAACTCCATTTCATCAATGCCAAAATAAATGGCCGGGTCGAGGAAAGCGGTGATACGGCCGTTTTCTGCCAGCACATTGGTTGTCCAAATATCGCCATGAATGAGGGACGGCCGTTCCGGTTCAGCCAGCCAGCGATCCAACTGCCCACACAGCTTTTCCAGGCGGGGCACAAACGACTCAGGCAGCCGCCCCAACCGCAGCCCTTCGCTCATCAAATGCCCAATACGCTGCTCCCGAAAAAAGTCCAGCCAGCTTCCTGTGGGCGCGTTGGGTTGGGTAAACGCCCCGATGAGGGTCATGAAGGGAAAGCCAAACGTGGCAGCGGTGATTTCATGCAGCGCGGCCAGATGCTCGGCGGCATCTGCCTCGGCCTGGGAGGAAAAGCGGCTCTGCCCCGGCAGCCATTCCATAATGAGCAAATGCGGCTGAGAATGAATGACGCCAGGCACGGGCAGTTGGGTCTGCTCGGCCAGGTAGCGCAGCATGTCGCCTTCAATGTTGAGCTGCGGCGCTGGGCCATCGTCGAATTTGACCACCAGCGGGGTGCCATCGGCCAGACGCACGCCGTACACCTGCCCAATTTGCCCGCCAGAAAGGGGGATTAGCTCTTGAAGACGGCGGGAAACGGCCGTTTCCACCGCAGCGCGCACATCCATTACGGCCGTCTTACCACCAAATTATCAAAGGCCACCTGGGCCTCTGGCTGCACAAAAGTGCCTGCGTCCAGGGCAATTGTGCCGCTGGTGTAGGTCGAATCGCTAAATTGATGCACCAGCTCATCATTCACATACAGCGAGATTGACTGCCCCAGCGCTTCCACCCGCAGCCGGTTGATGCTGCCCAGCTCCCGCTTAATCGCAGGCGAATCCCGCCAGCCATCCACAAGGCGCGTCCAGCCCGCTTCGCCGTCGCGCCGCTCCACCACAAACAGGCCATCGCCAGTAATCTCAAAGCGGTAAAACCGGGTGGTGTCCTGCATACGGAACAGCACGCCGTAGCTGCTGCCTAAATCGCCAGCCACTAGTTGAGCATCAACCTCTAAAATGAAGTTGTCAAAGGTCATGTCTGGCAGCGTGGTAAACTGCATGATGTTATTTTCGGCCAGGTCGATGACCAGTTTTTCGTTGATGAATGAGGTTTGGCCAGCATTGTCCCCTTCAACCACCCAGTTGCCCGTTTCACCCGGCACAAAGCCATCGGCATAGAGCACATCTGGGCCAGCCGCGCCGGGCACACCGGTGGCATCGGCACAGGCTGCCAAACCCAGCAAGATGCCAAGCAAAATAATAAAGTTCCGCAGCAAAATTTTATGAGTCATCAAAGCTCACAATGCAAAAGATTAGGGGGCCAAAACCAGCAAGTCGTCAAATTGAACAACGGCCGTTCCCGGCTCCAGCGTACTCACACCTAAACCAATATCGCCACTGGTGAAGGAACCATCCACTACGGTTATCAGCGGCAATCCATTCACCGACAGGCTCAACTCGTTGCCAATGCAGCTTACTCGCAGCAAGTTTGTCGCCCCGCCCTGGTTGATCAAATCGGAAAAAACGTATTCCTGATTCTCGGTTAGATAAGAAACCTGCGTTTTGCCCGTTTCATATTTGCCAATCGCATAATAACCATCGCCACTAATCAAGAAAATATAAAAGTTATTTTCATCCTGGTAGCGACACAGCACGCCGTAAGCGTTATTGTTGGGGCCGCTCATCTGGCGCGCCTGCACGGTGATAATGACGTCGTTAAAATCACGCCCCACGTTGGTCCACCAAATTTGCCCGGTTTGGCTGGTGCTAATTGTCAGGGCATCTTCGTCAATGGCCACCACAGCCCCGCCCTGGTTGTATTCCCGCCAGCCGCAGTTCTGCACCCCGCTAAAATCATCACGCAGCAATGCGCCATTTTCATTACACGGATCAGCCGTCGCGCCGCCCGCAATGGAACAGGCCAGCAGCGGAACAGGCAATAACAACAGCAGCAGCAATCGTAATATCCATTTTCCCATGTTGTTCTCCCATGGCTCAACTGTGCTTTTCAGACTCATCTAACTTCTTATTTAACTTTTCCAACTCATCCACAATCTCTTTTTGCTGGCGCGAGGTGTACAAATAATAGCCAAATGCGCCTAACCAAAAAACGACAATGAGTATGATGACCAGGGTAAGATTCTCAAACATATTCTCCTCAATTTCCTTAGAAAGATGGTGAAGTTTACCTAAAAACAAGTGAACCGGCACACCGGAAACGGCCGTTCCCCGCACTACAACCGGCTATTCCACAAAGGTTCCGCCACGCCGCGCAGCTTATTCTCGTACCGGGCCATCACAAACAGGGCGTCAGACAGCCGGTTCAGGTAAGGAATCACAAATTCGCCCACTGCTTCCTGCCGTGACAAGGCCACCACCAGCCGCTCGGCCCGGCGGCAAACGGTACGGGCCACATGCAGCTGCGCCGCGCCCAAACTGCCTCCCGGCAGGATGAAATTTTCTAGCGAGCCGGTAACGGCCGTAAATTCATCAATCCATTCCTCCAGCCGGGATACATGCCGCGCTTCCATCTGGGGAATCTGGTATGTCTCCTTGTCTTCCTCCAGAAAACACAAGTCAGAGCCTAAATGAAACAGCTCATTTTGGATGACAGGCAGCGTTTCCGCCAGCCGCGCCACCAGGCCATGCGCCAAGGCCACGCCCAAAACCGAATTCAATTCATCCACCGTGCCATAGGCCGCTACCCGCAAAGATTCCTTCGGCACCCGCGTCCGGCTGCCCAACGAAGTCATTCCTTCATCGCCCGTGCGGGTGTAAATTTTCGTTAATCTTGGCATTCAAAACTCCCAATACTTGTTCGTCATTTATTGCAAGTGGCAGGTTGCAGGTCACAGGTTTTTCTGTCGGCAACAACTTGTTACGTGCAACTTGCCACCTGCAACATTTACCAGACCCACCGCTCCAAGGTCCATGAAAATTGCTAACTTATTTGTTTGGCAACGGCCGTTCGCCCAGGCAAGAACCAGACGCCGGGCAACGTCAAAAAGGCCGCCACTGCACCCCAGACAAAGGCCATTGTCAGGCCAATGCGGTCGGCCAACACGCCAATGAGCCAGATGCCCAGGCCACGCACCAAAAAGTTCAGGCCGATGTAAATGCCGTTAGCCAAAGCGCGGTGCGCCGGAAAGGAATCTTGCACAATGGCCATGATCACCGGCGTGGGCGAAATCGCCGTCAGTCCCAGGGCAATCAGCAGCGGCACGGCCAGCCAGCCAGGCCCATAAATGAAGGCCAGCGCCAGCAGCGGAGCCACCAAAAACAGTCCGCCCAAAACGCGCCGCCGCCCCAGGCGGTCGCTGGCAGTGCCCGTGAGCAGCGCCCCGGCCACGCCCGCCCCTTCCAAAATGGAAAGCGCCGCAGCTGCCAGCCAGAGGCTCGCTTCAACTTCATCCTTCATGTAAAGCGGCAGGTAGGTGGTGAGCGGCACCACCAGCCCCATCCGCGCCAGCATAATCCAGCTCAGCACGGGGAACACGCGGCGGATTTCTGGCCACGCTTCAGCCAATCCCGCTGGCCTGGTGCTGGTTCGGGCAGAAACATCATGCAAGCGGTAGTAGAGAACGGCCGTAACTGCCCAGCCCACAAACATCAGCCGCCACATCCCTTCCAAACCAAACCAGCCAACGCCAGCCACGGCCACAATCGGGCCCAGGGTGCGCCCCAATTCGCCGCTGGCCATGAAGATGCTCATCCCCGTGCCCACGCGCCTGCCCGCCATCCGGCCAATCATCGCCGGGGCCGGGGCGTGGAAGGCCGCAATGCTCATGCCACCGGCAAAAAGCAGCAAAGCCACCATGAAGTAGCTGTTCACAATCCCCAGGCTGCTCATGAGGGTGGCGGTGATGCCAGGGGCCAAAATGATGAAATAGCGCAGGCTCACCCGGTCTGCCAGGTAGCCAATGAGCGGATTCAGCAGGCTGGGCAGCTGGGTGAAGATGGCCAGGCTACCGGTGAGGGCGTAGTTGGTGGCCAGCCGCTCTTGCAGCAGCGGCAGCAGCGGGGCAATGAAGGCGCTGTAGGTATCATGCACAAAATGGCCACCCGCAATGGTAAAGATTTGGCCGGTGTTGAAGGTATCGGGTACGGCCGTTTCCTCAACCAAAGCCGCCCGTTCAGATTCAGAGGTTGTTGTATCCACGCTGGTCTCCTTTGTTAAATCGTGATTATACGCGACTTTGGCTACACTCACCCGCATTGGTGCAATTTAATTCGGCACTGTATAATTTGGCAAAATTTTCCAGGAGAGATTTTAGATTATGGAATTAGTACGCCGCATTTTTTCGCCCCGCATTTCGATTATTCTGGCTACCGCGATGCTGTTTTTGTTGCCAACGGCCGTATTCGCCCAGGAAGAAGATGGCAGTGGCGCGGCCGTCACGTTGTCACTTATCGGCCTCATTTTGGTCATCATCATGGTCGTGGCTGTGGTTGGCGCAGTGGGTTTAGGCGTTATTGGCATTGGCTACAGCACCGTGCAGGGCGACGACGATTAGATAACCCGCCTTCACACCATCGTTTTTAATCATATTGCCAGCGCCGGAAATTCCGGCGTTTTTCTTTATATCGAGGTTCCCCATGAATTTGGAAAAGCTGCGCGAAGAAATCCACAAATTGTACAACGCCGAGCATGATGCCCTGGGACACGATGGCACGATGCGCCTGCTGGATGAGGCCCGTCAGTGGGATTTATCTGGCACGCTGGCGGCTGGAGGCGTGGTGGTGTTTCCCCACGCTGGCGTGGCGGAATGTGGGCAGCAAATTGCGGCCGCCGTCCACGCCTGCCTGGACAGCGGCGCAGACAAAGTGGTGGTCATCAGCGTGCTGCACGCCTTTACTGACGAGATGGAAGCGGCGCGTGTGGCTGTGGCCAACGGCGACGATCCGGCCAACTGGCCGTTTTGGGGAATTCAGGGGGATGGGCTGAACGGCCGTACCGAATACCAGCACGATCACGCCCTCATCAGCTTTCGCCATTTTTGGGCCGCCGAAACCAAACGGCGCGGCATTCAGGGGCCAAAAGTGATCGAGCGATACCCGTATCTGGCAGGCGGAAAGCCAGACCAGCTGCCCGGCATCAACGAACTGGCGCGCGAAGTGGAAGATGCCGTCATCGTCTCCACAGCCGACCCGTTCCATCACGGCCTTGGCTACGGCACGCCACCGGAGAAATCCTATTTTCCGCTGGAGGGCGGGCTGGATGTGGCGCGAAAAGCACTGGAAGAAGGCATCAAATTGCTGGAAGCGGGCGATTACTGGGGCTACAACCAGCATTGCGTGACGGCCAAAAGCGATGCGCGGGATGCGGGGCAGGTGTTTCGCTATATACGTGGGCCAATGAACGGCCGTATCCGCGACCTCACTTACTCCGATGCCACCCAGCTTTACAACGCCCCGCCACCTACCTGGGTGGCTACGGCTCTGTTTGAATGGCGATTGGTCGGTGATCGGTAAGCGGTGGGTCGGTAATCAGTAAGCAGTAAAACACGCTTTAGTTTTTTGCACGGAGATAAACACAGATTTTCACAGAGGGACAGTAATAATCTGTGTTCATCAGTGAAAATCTGTGTCCCATTTTTTTCAAAGAAGCCGGACAGGGAGTTGCTTGAGGCCGCGAAAGAGGACGCCGGAGCGCCATTCTAGCTGGTCGATAGGTACGGTCAACTGCAAGTTGGGGAAGCGTTCAAACAGGGTTTGCAGGCCGATTTGCCCCTCCAGGCGAGCCAGGGGTGCGCCGAGGCAGTAATGGATGCCCAGGCCAAAGGCCAGATGTCGGTTGTCGCTGCGAGTCACGTCCAGGGTGTATGGCTGGGCAAAGTGGCAGGTGTCCCGGTTGGCTGAGGCCAGCACCACGCGCACCACGTCGCCGCGCTGCATGGAGTGTCCCTCAAACTCAAAATCGTCCCGCACCCAGCGCGTGGTGGATGTTTCTACCGGGCCATCATAGCGAAGGAGTTCTTCAACGGCCGTTTCCCACTCCCCACTCTCACGCAAAATCGCCAACTGCTCTGGATGGTTCAACAAAGCCAGCGCTCCGTTGCCCAGTAAATTCACCGTCGTCTCGTGCCCCGTCACCAGCAGCAGCGCCACCATGCTAGACAGCTCCGCCTCGTTCAGCCGCTCGCCCGCCTCTTCCGCCTGCACCAGCGCCGAAATCAAATCATCCTGCGGATTTTTTTGGCGTAGGGCAAACATTTCCTGCAAATAGGCCACAAAGGCCCGCACCTTGCGCTTGCGGGCGCTGTAGTTCAAATCCCGGCTGCCCGGCGAAATGATCGCCTGGGACCAATCCGCCACCTGCGCCTGATCTTGTGGGGGAATGCCCAGCAGTTCGGCGATGATGCGCACCGGCATCGGCAGGGCAAAGCTGGCGATGAGGTCGGCCTGTCCGGCGGCGGCAATGCCGTCCAGCAGTTCGTCGGTGATTTGCTGGATGCGCGGGGCGAGCTGCTCCACGCGGCGCGGCGTGAACGCCTGGTTCACCAGCGCCCGCAGCCGGGTATGGTCTGGCGGATCGGCAAAGAGCATGTTTTCGTTGATGAGGCGGTGCATGGCGGATTTGCGCGGTGGCCTGGCCTCCGGCGGCAGGGTGTGGCGGATGTCTTTGACAAAATGATCGTTGTCTTTGAGAACGGCCGTAACCAAATCAAACCGCGAAATGTACCAGATCGTGCCACCGCTGGGGGAACGATGGGCATAAATCGGGTCGTCCCGCCGCATTTGGGCAAAGGTGGGAAAAGGATTTGTTTTGAATTTTGGAGAGAAAAGATCGTACTTTTTGCTAATTTTTCCCGCTCCTCTGAGATCAAAAACGGAACACAGAGTTTCGCAGAGGAGGCCCAGAGCTGCACGGAGAAAATAATCTGGTAAATCTGCGAAATCTGTTGATTTGGGTTAACTGGCCTGCATCTCTCTGCCTTCACGGGCACGACAATCAGGCCGTGTTCACCATCCAGCTAGAAAAGCCAACCAGGAAGTCGCGGAAGGTAGGCAACTGCTCGGCGGGAAAGTTGTACTTTTCTGGGGCATCTGCCAGAACGGCGTCAAAACAAGCCAGCCACACCTGCCGCGCCGCCTCGTCGATGGCAAAGGGCATGTGGCGCGCCCGCATCATCGGGTTGCCGTACTGTTGATGATACAGCGGCGGCCCGCCCAGCAGCCCCACAAAAAACGCCGCCGACTTGCGCGACGCCCGCGCCATGTCGCGGGGAAACATCTGCCGAATTTCAGATGCTTCCAGCGCTTTATAAAAGTCTGCCAGCATAGCAAAGATGTTTTCCTGGCCCATAGCGGCATAAATTTCCGGGCTGGGCGCAGCAACACGAGGTGGGCCGCCAGGCGGCACATAAAATTGACGGTCGTCACTCATCACGCAGCGTCAGCAGACAGCGGATTGACCGTTGCGCCACAAAATTCGCACACGTAGCTGGTAACGCCACGCGGCTGTTCTGGGATGGCGGCAAAACAGCCAGGGCACTGCGCTGGGAAGCTGGCGCTGGTGATTTGGGCCGCTTCCAGTTCATCCAGATATTCATCTGAACGGTCGCCATCAATCTCGCCCGACTGAATGCGGTTAATCATGGCTGCCCAATCTTTTGAATCTTGCCCATCCAGGTGAAAACGGGCGCGAGAAAGTGAAGCGGTGGCCGCAAAAACCAGTTCTAAAATATCGTCCTTGCCCATGCCCAGGAAGCCACCTTCTTCTTTATGCACAAGCTGGTCAATTTCGTGTACCTGCACGGCGATGTGCAATTTTTGCACCATTTCTGAATCAGCTTTGAAAATGCCGAAGCGCTTTTTGGTGACAACTTCTTCGCGCTGTTCAAACAGCAGACGCTGGTCAGTGAGGAAGAGATAGCCCTTTGGCCCTTCTTCCCCATCCTGGTGCCACTCTGCCTTCACGGCCAGCAGCGGGCCTTCCGCTTCCAGCAGGCGAATTTCTTGTGAATCGGCCATCAAGTCCAACATTTTGCCTACCTGTCCCAGCGCATATTCAATCTGGTACAGTTCGCTTTGAATGCCGTCGTAAAGGCCGTCCAGGGCACGGCGGGCAGCGGTGATGCGGCTGCCCAGGCTGTCCACGGCCGAATCCACCGTTTTGGCCAGGGCGGCATTGGCATTACTCAACCGGTTCACCTGGCGCTCGGTTTGATCCAGCTCACGATCCAGGCGCTCAACCTGCTCGGCGAGGGCTTTTTCTACGCGGGGACGCACCTCATCCCACTTGTCATCAAGCGCTTCCAGCTTGTCTTCTAGCTGGCCAGAATGCACGTAGCCCCGGTCGCGCAAGGCTTCTAAATCGAAGGGCAGCTTGGTGAGCTGGTTGTCGATCTCGCCTACGGCCGAAAATATATCTTCCATCTGCGCCTGGGACTCCAATCGTTCAAATTTGTCCTGAATGCGGTCAATTTGGGTGGACAATTCGGCAGACCCGGCAGCGGCAGCGCCTGCGGTTCGGGCGGTGGTTCGCTTCACGGGGCGGCGTGTTGGCGGTTTGGGCAACGGCCGTTGGCTAATGGCAGCTTTTCTGGCTTTGGCTCGTTCAGACGGCCGTACCCGCCTTTTTAAGGATGCTCTGCGAACAGCAGCGCCAAGCGCTTTGCCGGAGCGGGGTGATCCTGCCTGTTGTCTTTTCTGTTTATCTGCCATTTTTGCCTCCGTTACGCGGTGGGTTCGTCTGGCTGGCCCACCTTTAATTTTAAGAATGCTTCCATAAAGTCGTCTAAACGGCCGTCTAGCACCGCCTGGGCATTACCCACTTCAAAATTGGTGCGATGGTCTTTAACCATTTTGTAGGGATGCAGCACATAAGAACGAATCTGGCTGCCCCAGCCAGCATCCACGTCCTCACCTTTTAGCGCCGCCATTTCGGCTTCTTGCTTGCGCTGCTCCAGATCAAACAACTGTGCCTTGAGGATTTTCATGGCCACTTCCCGGTTTTGGGTCAACGAGCGTTGGTTCTGGCAAGAAACCACAATGCCGGTGGGAATGTGGGTGACGCGTACGGCCGTTTCGTTCTTTTGCACATGCTGGCCGCCAGCGCCACTGGCCTTAAAGCGGTCAATGCGCAAATCTTTCTCATCAACCTCAATCTCAATATCTTCCGCCACGTCGGGCCACACTTCCACCTTGGCAAACGAGGTGTGGCGGCGGCTGGAAGAGTCGTAGGGCGAGATGCGAACCAGGCGATGCACACCACGCTCAGATTGGAGACGGCCGTAGGCATAACTACCCTTCACCGCCATCATCACACTCTTAATGCCTGCCTCATCACCGGCGCTTTCATCCACAATATCCACCACCATTTGGTGCGAATCGGCCCAGCGCATGAACATCCGCTCCAACATCTGCGCCCAATCCTGCGCCTCGGTGCCGCCTGCCCCAGCATGAATGGCCAAAATGCAATCTTCGTCATCGTACTGGCCAGAAAAAAGCGTTTCAAACTCTAGTTTGGCAACCTGGGTTTCTAAAAGGTCTGTTTCCCTGGACAATTCAGCCAGCAACTCTTCATCACCCAGCGAGGCTAATTCTGTGGCATCTGCCAAACGTTTGCTTAAGGCCTCCCAAACCGATACCTGGTCGCGTAATTTGGTCAGTTCACGCATTTTGGCCTGAGCCGCCGTGGAATCATCCCAAAAGCCTGGAGCAGCGGCGACTTCTTCCAGCTGGGCTACTTTTAATGCTTTGGCCGGTACGTCAAAGACGCCTCCGCAGCAAATTCACGGTTTGTTGTAAATTGGTTAATTTTTCAGCTAATTCGTCCATCTCAATCATTTTCCTTTCATTATGCAGTTATAGCGATCTCAAAACGATCCCGATTTTTGTTGTTTATGATGATCTCTGCCTGTCAATCCCGCGAAGGCGGGAGTGGCACGTAGAATTTTACTCGAATAGGCCATTAATAAATAAATCGGGGTCAAATGGGGCTAAATCTTCAATGCGCTCCCCGGTGCCAATGAAGCGCACCGGCAGCCCCAGCTCCCGGTAAATGGCAAACACCATGCCCCCCTTGGCTGTGCTGTCTAACTTGGTGAGAATCACTCCCGTCACGTGTACTGACTCTTTAAACTTTTGCGCCTGGACGAGTGCATTTTGCCCCGTGGGCGCATCCAGAACCAGCAGCACTTCGTGCGGGGCCGCATGAACGCTCTTTTTGCAAACGCCGTACACTTTTTCCAGCTCGCGCATCAGGTTGAATTTGGTATGCAGCCGCCCCGCCGTGTCAATAATTAGCAAATCGTAACCACGGGCGCGGGCGGCGCGGATGCCGTCGTAAGCTACCGCACCGGGGTCGCCATTGGGCTGCCCGGCAATCACCGGCACATCGGCCCGTTCGCCCCAAATCTTTAGCTGGTCAATGGCCGCCGCCCGGAAAGTATCGGCAGCGGCGAGGATGATTTTGCGTCCTTTGTTTTGGTAATGTTGGGACAATTTGCCGATGGTAGTTGTTTTGCCGGAGCCGTTCACGCCCACAATCATGGCCACGGTGAGCTGGCGCGGTGCTTCTAGCTCAAACGGTGGCGGATCGGTCAGCACGCTGCGCAGCTCTTGCCGCAGCGCTTCGGTAAGCTGCTCGGCACGGTACAGACCTTCTTTTTTCACCCGCTCTTGCAGCGCTTCTACAACGGCCAACGTCGTGGGGACGCCTACATCGGCCTGTACCAGCAGCGCCTCTAAATCTTCCCAGGTTTCTTCGGTGATGTCGCCCGCACCCAGCACGGAGGCAATTTGGCCAAAAACGTTGTTGCGGGTGCGGCTTAATGAATCTCGTATACTTTTAAACAAGGTTGTCTTCCTTTCCAAAGTTGCATCATACAAAGAAAATAGAACGCTGATCTCCATGATTTCTCTGATTAGGCAAATCAGGGAAATCAGCGTTCCATCCTTAGAATGAGTATAACGATTGTTTTTGGGGCTGACAATTGGCTAAAGGTCTAGCTCCGCGATTTCGCCGTCGGGGGTGAGCTGCTCGATGCGCAGCACGGCCGTTTCCAACTGCACGTTACATTGCTGAGCCAACTTTTGCCCCTTCTCAAACAAATCCAGCGACGCTTCCAGCGTCAAATCGCCAGATTCCAACTGGGCAACAATTTTTTCAAGTTCGGCTAAAGCGTCTTCAAATGATAATTTTGTAGCTTCTTCGCTCATTGTTTTGCTCCATTTGCCAGGACTGGCAGTCCTGACCTTTTAATTCTCAAAAAATTCTGGTTCTTTGGGAATTCGCGGGATCGAGCCTGACGTGATGCGTGATTCGTGAAACGTGACCAGAGAAAATCACGCATCACGTTTCACGTTTCACGGTTTCAACCCCGCAAAATCCTGAAGACCCAAAATTCTTAAATCAGGACTGCCAGTCCTTTAATCTACCAAATGCCCACTGCCGCTTTAAGATGACCCGCCAAATATTCCTCAATGCGGCGGCGGGTGCCCTGCGATAAATCAGGCGGCAACTGGCTCAGCGGGAACGGCCGTACCGCTCGAATCTCCGCTTTATCCGCCGTGCCAATTGTGAAATGGTGGCAGTAAAAAACGACAACATGATCATTTTTGTATTGGCTGTCGTTGGTGTAGATGCCAAACAAATGCAGGTCGCCTAACTCGGCTCCCAGTTCTTCTTGAGCTTCGCGGCGCACGGCCGTTTCCAACAATTCATTCCGCTTCACCCCGCCGCCCGGCAAAAACCAGCCCGGCTGGTAGCTATGCTGCACCAGCCAAATTTGCTCATCCTCAATGAGCATCAGCTTGACGCCCAGGGTAAGCGGCTTGAATATGCGCCAGTAGCAGCGGGCCAGCAAATAGAGCAGCCGATATTTTAGGCTCACGATTGCCCCATGGGAGAAAAGCGGAACACAGAGTTGCGCAGAGAATCATCTGCGAAATCTGTGCTAATCTGCGGATATATTCTCATCGTACACCTTTGGATTAAGTGCATTAGGCGGTTTTTGGCCTGCCAATCCAGCCAGCAAGTTGGTTACGGCCGTATCCACCATTTTCTGCCGCGTTTCTCCGGTGGCGCTGCCCAAATGTGGCGCAACCACCAGCCGCTCATGATAGTTTGCCAGCCCCGGAGCCATCTTTGGTTCTGCCTCGAACACGTCCAGGGCTGCTCCCCAAATGATGCCTTCGCGCAGCGCCGTCAGCAGGTCATCTTCCTTAACGATGGGGCCGCGGGCGGTGTTGATGAGGCAGGCACTGGGCTTCATCTGGCGCAGCGTTTCTATTGTAAACAAGTGGCGGGTTTCTGGGGTGAGCGGCACATTGATGCTGACAAAATCACTCTGGCGCAGCAGCTCTGGCAGGGCCATTTTTTGCGCGCCAAGTTCCTGCGCAACGGCCGTTTTTGCACCGTTCGCCGTGAACAAAACCTTCATGCCAAAGCCCAAGGCTCCGCGACGAGCCACGGCCGTGCCAATGCGCCCCATCCCCACAATGCCCAACGTTTTGCCATACACGTCCAGCCCTAGCAGCGGCGGGAACATCTCAAACTTTTCGTATTGACCCGCCCGCATGTACGCATCCGCTTCTGGAATGCGGCGGGCGATGGCCAGCAGCAAAGCAAAAGCGTGATCGGCGGTGGTTTCTGTCAGCACGTCGGGCGTGTTGCTGACCAGGATGCCGCGCGCGGTGGCCGCTGCCAGGTCAATGTTGTCGTAGCCGACGGCCACGTTGGCCACCATTTTTAGATTGGGGGCGGCGTTGAGAACGGCCGTATCCACCCGATCCGTTAGCAGGCAAATCAACCCCTGGCAATGGCGAACGGCCGTTTGCAGTTCAGCAGGCGTCATCGCATCAGTTTTGTCACGATAGGTCACCGCGTGTCCAGCCTCGCGCAATTTATGCACGCCTTTTCCGCCAATGTGCTGGGTGATGAGGATGTTGGCCATTGTTACTCCTTAAAAAAGCGGAACACAGAGTTTCACAGAGAACGCACAGAGTTTCTCAGAGAAAAGCAAAAAAATCTGCGCAAATCTGCGTTAATTTGCGGATAAATTCTTGTCATCTTCAGTCCTCAAAAAAGCGGAACACAAAGTTACGCAGAGAAAGCACAGAGTTTCACAGAGAAAAGCAAAAAAATCTGCGCAAATCTGCGTTAATCTGCGGATAAATTCTTGTCATCTTCAGTCCTCAAAAAAGCGGAACACAAAGTTACGCAGAGAAAGCACAGAGTTTCACAGAGAAAAGCAAAAAAAATCTGCGCAAATCTGCGTTAATCTGCGGATAAATTCTTGTCATTTACCACAACCCCAAATTGCCCATCCCGCACCTGGACGGTGAGCGGGTCGCCACTTTTGACGGCGGCGGGGGTGCGCACGATACGGCCGTCTCCATCCCGCACAATGGCATAGCCCCGCTCCAACGTCGCTTTGGGGCTAACGGCCGTTAGCTGGGTTTGCAGCAAATTCAGCCGGTGGCGCGACTGGTCCAGCCGCCGCTGCATGGCCCGCTCCAGGCGCATTTGCCAGCCGTCCAGCCGCTGCCGGTTGCTGGCAATGGCCACGCCGGGGCTCAAATGGCTCATCGAACGCCGCAAAGTTTGCACCTGCCAGCGATACTGCCCGATGCGCTCCAAAACCAGGTTTCTCATCTGCTGCTGGATGGTGTGGAAATACGGCCGTAGCTCACTCACGTCCGGCACAGCCAGCTCCGCCGCCGCCGAGGGCGTGGGTGCGCGCAAATCGGCCACAAAATCGGCAATGGTGAAATCCACCTCATGCCCCACGCCGCTGATGATGGGATGCTGAGCGGCAAAAATAGCCCGCGCCACATATTCATCATTAAAGGCCCACAAATCTTCCATCGAGCCACCGCCACGGGCCACAATGATGGTGTCGATGTCGTTACGGCCGTCCAGCCAGCGCAGCGCCCGCACAATTTGGGGCGGGGCATCGGCCCCCTGCACCAGCGTCGGGGCGATAAGCACAGAAACCAGCGGGTAGCGGCGGCGCAGCACGTTGATGATGTCGCGCAGGGCAGCGGCGTCGGCGGAAGTGACAATACCAATTTTGCGCGGAAATGGGGAAATGGGCTTTTTGAATTCGGCGTCAAACAGCCCTTCGTCGGCCAGCTTGGCCTTGAGCGCTTCAAAGGCGGCGGCCAAGTCCCCCTGCCCCAACGGCGACATTCTTTCAGCGTAGAGCTGGTACACGCCGCTGGCTTCATAAACGGAGATACGGCCGTTCACCACCACCGCGTCGCCATCCTGCGGGTCAAAGCGCAGCCGCTCGGCCCCAGAGCGCCACATCACGCATTTAAGCTGCGACTTGTCATCCTTCAGTGTGAAGTAGAGATGGCCGGAGCGAGCCCGGCTAAAGTTGGAAATTTCACCGCTCACCTCCACATCCTGCAAACGGTAATCAATCTCAAACAGTTCGCGAATATATTGGGTTAATTCAGAGACAGTCCAGGATTCAGAAGGAACGTTACTGCTGCGTAAAAATGCCATTATTTTTCCTGCTGGGCGCGCCATTCATGATATTCTGGCACATCTTCGCCTACCGACCAAAAGAAAAAGTAAGCGCCCATCGGCCCCATAAATTTGAACTTTTTGCACAACTGCTTGGATCGCTTCTCGTAAGGCTGGCCGTCCATGGTGCGCAGATAGTTGTGGAAGGAGCTATGCTCGGCGACGAGGGCCTGGCAGATGCGGGCATTTTTGATGGTGGCTTCAATTTTACGGCCGTTGCGCACAATCCCCTTATCCTCCAGCAAACGCTCCACATCCTCTGGCGTAAAGGCTGCTACCCTGTCCACGTCAAACTGGGCAAAGGCCGCCTGAAAACCAGGCCACTTGCTGCGAATGACCTGCCAGCTAAAACCAGCCTGGAACACAGCCTGGGTAATCTTTTCTAAATAGCCAGCATCATCTTCTGGCACAGCACGGGGCGGAACTTCATATTGGTATTCAGACACGAGCTTCTCCTTGCGCAAAAACGAACAGCCTGCGGAACGGCCGTTACCCAATGTCAATTAGAACATTCGCTCTAATTGTAAGACCCGTTTCTAGAAGTTGCAACCTCGTCTTGTCAGGGGTCAAATCTCCATGCTACAATCGCAGCAGTTCTGTAAAAGTCAGCCTGTTTTGGGTGGCTGAACAGGACAAATCACGAAAAATCTCACATTTATTTCAAACATTTTTGTGATTTGCTTCACAGTGGAGGTGAAGATCTGGAAAGTTTAGAATTAGCACATTTATTGGTAGAAACAATCTTGGACAAAAAGGGCAGCGAGATTACGCTGCTAGATTTACGGGAGCAAGCAGTTTTTGCAGATTATTTCCTCATATGCAATGGCGAAAATGATCGCCAGCTGCGGGCCATGGCCAACAGTGTGGCCCAAGATGCCAAACAAAAAGCAGATGCTTTAGCCAAAAGCATAGAAGGATCACCAGAATCAGGTTGGGTATTGGTTGATTTTGGCGATCTGCTGATCCATCTTTTTTCGCCCGATATGCGCCAATATTATAATTTGGAAGGATTGTGGGATGAGGCTCACGTGGTAATGCGGATGCAGTAACTGGGCACAAGCAAAAGGCATGACAAATTTATGACTGTACAACCCTCTACACCTCCTTCCCGACCTTTAGAGCCGCAAAAGCGGGCCATTGTTATTGGCGCATCGTCGGGCATTGGGGCGGCGCTGGTACGCGAGCTGGCTCACAGTGGCTATTTGGTGGCGGCTGTGGCGCGGCGGGAAGCCAGGCTACAAGAATTGAGCAACTCGGTGAATACGGCCGTTGGCCCCAACCGGGTCATCACCTTCAGCCACAACGTCACCGACTACGATGAAATTCCCACTCTGTTCCAAACCATCGTGCAAACGCTGGGTGGATTAGACCTGATTATTTACAACGCAGGCGTGCAGCCCTCTGTGACCGTTGATGAATATAATTTTGACAAGGATCGCAAAATGATTGAGGTCAATTTGCTGGGGGCCATTGCCTGGCTAAACCAGGCCGCTTTGCGTTTTGAGCGGGCCAGGCAAGGGCAAATTGTGGGTATCGGCTCCATCGCTGGCGACCGTGGGCGCGTTGGGTCACCTGTGTACAACAGTAGCAAAGCCGGCCTGGCCACCTATCTGGAATCGCTGCGCAACCGGCTGACGCGGCATGGCGTTTCCGTTACCACCATCAAACCGGGGTTCGTAGACACCGTTCTTTTTCAGGAAAATGCGACCAAGCAGTTCTGGGTCATCTCGCCGCAAGAAGCTGCCAGACAAATCCACAAAGCAGCCAAACGGCGCAAGCAAACGGTGTACGTGCCTACCCGCTGGGGATTGGTTGGGCTAATTATTCGCCATATCCCCTCCATCATTTTTAGGCGATTAAGTTTTTAGTAATTGAGTAATTATATAATTACCCATTTACTCAATTATCATTTAGCATACATCATGACCAAACAAGAAATTCTCGAACAAACAGATGTTAGGACAGGGCAGCCTTTGCCAGCAGACCGCTTAGAGGCGGTGGCGGGTTGGGGTGGCGCAAACAGCGGCATGGGGTATGTGTACCGTCCCAGCACGGTTGCCCAGCTGCGGCAAATTTTTACCTGGGCCTCTGAAAACGGCCGTACCATCGGCCTGCGTGGTGGGGGCAACAGCTACGGCGATGCCGCCATGAACGATGAAAGCATCGTGCTGGATTTAACTCGCATGAACCGCATTTTGGCCTGGGACCCGGAAAACGGCCGTCTCACCGTCGAACCCGGCGTTACCTTGCAGCGCGTTTGGGAATATGTCATCGAGGATGGTTGGTGGGTGCCGGTGGCCACCGGCACGGCCAAGATCACCGTTGGCGGCGGCGCAGCTATGAACGTACACGGCAAAAACGCCTGGAAGATGGGCACCTTTGGCGAACACGTCTATGAATTTGACCTGATGCTGCCTTCCGGCGAGGTTAAAACCTGCAACCGGGAGCAAAACAGCGATCTCTTTTTTGCCGCCATTGGCGGGTTTGGCATGGTGGGTTGCTTTACCCGCCTCACACTGCACCTCAAGCGCATTTACTCTGGCTTGCTCCAGGTAGAAGCCCTGACGAAACCTAATTTAAGCAGCACCATGCAGTGGTTTGAAGATCACCTGCACAACTCGGATTATTTGGTGGGCTGGCTAGATGCGTATAGCACAGGCAAGCGGCTGGGCCGCAGCGAGCTGCATCGCGGCATTTACCTGAAACCTGGCGAAGACCCCAATCCCGGCCAGACGCTGCGGTTGGACACCCAGCATATCGATCCAGACATTTTGGGCTTTTTCCCCCGCTCGGCGCTGTGGCGTTTTCAACGGCCGTTCTGGAACAATTTCGGTATGCGCTTTGTCAACATGGGCAAATTTCGCATGGCGCGCCTGCGCGATGGTGCGGTTTATCGTGAGCCGCACGTCCATTTTCATTTCCTGCTCGACTCGCTTGACTGGAAAAAACCGTTTGGCCCTGGCGGGCTAATTCAGTACCAGCCGTTCATCCCCAAAGAGAATGCTGAAGCCGCGTTTAGCCAAATTTTGCAGCACTGCCAGCAGCGTGGGCTGCCCAACTTTCTTACCGTCATGAAGCGGCACCGGCCAGACCCCTTCTGGCTGACCCACGCTTTGGATGGGTACTCGCTGGCAATGGATTTCCGCATTACGCAGCGGAATCGGGAGCGGGTAGTGCAGTTGGCGCGTGAGCTGGATGAGATTGTGTTGCAGGCAAACGGCCGTTTCTATTTAGCCAAAGACAGTACCTTGCGCCCAGAAGTTACCCGCGCTTACCTGGGCCAGGACACCATCGACAAATTTTTGGCACTAAAGCAGCAAGTAGACCCCGAAAGTAGACTACAAACCAACCTATGGCGGCGTTTGTTTAGCCCGCTGTAACCTAGAAGCGCGGTTTTTTCCTTCAAGAAATCGCGCTTCGTATTTCCAGGAGAAGTTTCATGTCGCGTACCTATATTTCTGTCTTTGCCTTGCTCATTTTCTTCCTCCTCGCCTCGATGCTGGCCCCCATTGCCCATGCCAATACCCCCGCCCCGTCCACTGCTGCCGCGCCAGTTGCGCTACAAGACGAACCTGTGACCGAGGAAGAAACGCCCACTTCACCAGGCGACTCCTTTTTTGATGGCGTAGGCGCAATTTTTGCCACGCTGGGTGTCTACGTTGTCACCATGTTCACCATGGCCATCGGCACAGAGATCATTGTCGATATTTTTAAGGGAATTTTGGGCAAGCCTCTAGGCCTAAAAAGCCAGCCAAATTCCCGCAAAATGCTGGCCGAATACCAGGCTTTCTTGCCTGGCCAGCTTGAGGATTTAGGCGTTTCAGCCGAAGCCAAACTCAAGTTAGAACAGCAAACGGCACAGTTAAACAAACTGCTAGAATCGGCCTTTACGGCCGAAACGGTGGTGAACCATTTGCGCCAACATGAATTTACGGCCGCACTCGCCGCCATCGGCCTGGAAAACATCGGAGACGACACCATCAACCAGGTCAAAGATGTAACCAAAATAGAATTGCAGAAGGTCATTGACCAAATCGATACAACGTCGTCTCTGGGCAAAGCGGTGCAGGTTGCCCTGGAACGGGGCGATTTGCTGGAAAAAACAAACAGAGCCATAGATCGACTGGCCCGCAAGGCAACGGCCGTTACCCCCGATCAGGTTTACCAGGCCACCGCCACCCTGGTCACTGGCGAAATTGCCGATGGCGTCACCGCCTGGACACGCGCCTACTTCAACAGCCTGCAAGAAGAAACCTACGATACCGCCAAAACAATCTACAACAATCAGCTGCGCCCGCAAATCATTGCCTTTGGCCTGCCCGCAAACGTACAGCAGCAAATCACAGACGAGTTCGACAAATACCTGGAAAACCTGCGCACCTATCGCGGTACTGACGTTTATTTGGAATCGCTCAACCGAATGCTGTATGAACTTGAGGTGCAGCGAGACCAGGTGCGCAGCTGGATTGGCCAGCTGTGGCAGCGCCTGGTCAACGGGGTAAAGCGGCTGCTCATCCGCGCCCCCCGGATGCAGCACCCCAATTTAGCGCCCGTCGCCTACAATCCCCACATTAAAGACAGCACAGAAGCGGCCGCCAAGCTGCTAGACCTGGAGCAAAAAGAAAAAGAGCTCGAAAGCAAGCGCATTCGCCGCACCCGCTTTATTTCCGTGCTCTTTGGCATCTTCATTGCTTATCTGCTGCAAATTGATTCGGCCGACCTGCTGCAAGATTTGTTCCCGGCAGACGCAAATTTCTTGAGCCTAACCCTGCTGCCAGCGTCGTTTTTTGCCTGGATTGGCAAGATTTTCGGCTTAAAAACAGTGTATGATTTAACGGCGGGGGTTATCTTAACGGGCCTGGCCGCCAGCGCCGGGTCTGGTTTTTGGCACGATCAGCTGTCCCGTTTGCAATCCATCAAGAAAGGTGTGGACCAGGCGCAAGCGGCGCTGCAACCCATCATCATCCAAACTGGCAAGAACAACGAGTGAGCTTAATTTCGGGGAAGTTTGTATTTGTTGTAGCGGGTAAAGAAGTCGTGTTCACCAATAAGGGTGGTGAGCCGCATGTGCAGGGGACGGCCGTCTTCAACTTCATAGGCAAGCGTCACCTGATTACCAATAATTTGGCGTACTAAAACCCAGTAAGGGATGGTCATCTCTTCTTTGGCACGCATCTGGCCGTCTTCTGTTTCTTGCCGGCCCGCCAACAGCTCATCTAACCTTACTAAATATTTATCTGCACCAGGGATGATGTCTAAAATTTCGGCGCGAAAAATGGCGCGAATATAGTCACCATCTGGTATCTTCCAGACAAATTGTACAGGGAACCATTCTCCGGCTGATCTTTTTGCTTTGGGCATATAGTCGTATCTGTCTAAAAATGAAAAAGCCGTCTCCTATCCGAAAATGGGAGACGGCCGTGTTTGTTTAAAACCTTACCTAGCGAATCGCTTCTTCCGTGTTCTTGTCAAACAGGTGCATGTTGGTCATATCCATCACCAGACCAATCTTGTTGCCAAAGCCCACGCTCATGCGGGTGTCTACCGTGGCCACCAGGCTGTTACGCCCCGAATTGATGAAAAGATGCTGCTCATGACCCAGCAGTTCCACAACTTCTACCGTGCCCTCCATGGGAGCGGCCGTAATGTTTGGCGGAGCAAATTCGGGTGCATGGACATGCTCAGGCCGCATACCAAAGACAACCTCTTTACCCACGTAATTGCTGTAGGCATTTTTACGATCATCCGGCACACGGACGCGGAAGTCGCCCGTATCAACATACAGATTGCCTTCTTCACCCACCAGCGTGCTGTCAAAGAAGTTCATGCTGGGGCTGCCAATGAAGCCAGCTACAAAAATATTGGCGGGAACATTGTACAGGTTACGTGGGGAATCGATCTGCATCAGCTTCCCATCGCTCAAAACGGCAATGCGATCCCCCATCGTCATCGCCTCCACCTGATCGTGCGTGACGTAGATGAAGGTGGTTCCCAAACGCTTGTGCAGCTTGCTAATTTCGGCGCGTGCCGTAACGCGCAGCTTGGCGTCCAGGTTAGAAAGTGGCTCGTCCATGAGGAACACGGATGGTTCGCGTACAATGGCGCGACCCACAGCAACACGCTGCCGCTGACCACCGGACAATGCTTTTGGCTTACGATCTAGCAGCTGGCCCAGACCTAAAATCTCAGCAGCTTCCTTCACGCGGCGGTCAATTTCTGCTTTTGGCGTTTTGCGCAGCTTCAAGCCAAATGCCATATTGTCGTAAACAGACATGTGAGGGTACAAAGCATAGCTTTGGAAAACCATAGCAATGTCGCGGTCTTTGGGCGGTACATCATTGACAACGCGGTCACCGATTAGAATCTCGCCTTCGGTAATCTCTTCCAAACCAGCCAACATACGCAGGTTGGTAGATTTACCGCAGCCGGAAGGGCCAACAAAAACAACAAACTCTTTGTCTGCAATTTCCATATTCAAATCGGTAACGACGGTGACGTCGCCAAACCGCTTATACACATGCCGATAACTTACACTAGCCATTTGACTCTCCTTATGATGTGTGTAAATGTGGGATGAGCTACTATAACGGCCGTTCCCTCCCCTGTCAAAAAAAAAGGGCAAAATGTCGAATTTCGTGGTGTTGGCGCTGGCTACTCCTGCTCTAAGGCCAAAATGTCCTGCAAATCACCATCCAGCGCGGCCATTTCTAGAATGCTGGGGGGCAAATCTGCGGGCAAATAATTGGCAAAATCATTGATCCAATTGGCAACAGTTTGATGGTTCACCAGCAGCAAACGGCCGATTAAACGCAAGCTCAATCCCTCTAAATGCAAAATCAAAGCCTGCTGCCGAATCTCCTCATCATAGCCACGATCTTTGGGCAGCGGCGTGTAGCGACAGCCACACTGCTTGCAGCGGAAACGCTGGCTGCCAGCGGCCGTATAACCATCTTTAATCTGGCGTCTGTTGGCAAAGCATTTTGGGCAGCTCATCAGGCTCCTCTGCCTAAATAATGGTTAAAATTACAGCAACGAAAAAAAGGAAAAAGAGCGCCAACAGGGCAAGCCAATTAGCCCGCAGGGCAGCGCCCAAACCAATTGGGCTGGGTTCTGGCAGCTTGGTGCCAGGACGGGGCTGCATACCAAAAAGCACCTGCCGAAACGCCTCAACGCGAGACGGCCGTTCATCGGGGTGCATCTCCATAGCCCACTGCACGGCATCGGCCACATGCGGCGAAACCTGGGCATTCAGACGGCGCAGCTGAGGCAAAGCCTTCGGGCTTAAAAAGCGCGCCTTGGCATCTGGCGGTGGAAAATCAGTCAGCAAATGGTAAAACGTTGCCCCCAGCGCATAAATATCGGAGCGCACATCTGTGTGGCCGCCATCCCCGCCGTACTGTTCCAGCGGCGTGTAAAGCGCCGTTCCGCGCCCCTGCACCACCGTAATCGTTCGCTCATCATCAGTGGCCATCAGCTTAACCAGGCCAAAATCTACCAGCTTGATACGGTTATCGAGTGTTAGCTTTATGTTGGCAGGTTTAATATCTCGGTGTAAAACAGGGGGGTCCTGCCGATGGAGATACGCCAGCCCATCAAAAATCTGTTCGGCCCAAGCTAAAATATCTTCTTCAGCCAACGGCCCCTGGTTTTCTTGCAGAAGCTGGCGCAAATCTTTACCCGTTACAAAATCCATAACCAGATAGTCACGGCCGTTTTCTGTAAAAAAGTCAGACACCTTCGGCAAGCTGGGATGATCAAGTTGGGCTAAAATACTGGCTTCTTGCAAAAATTGGCTCTGTGCCTGCTGGCGGTATGTTTCGTTGGCATGGGGATCGGGCTGTACTTCTTTAACAGCGCACAAGCGACCCGGCAAGCGCAAATCTTCAGCACGATACACGCTACCCATGCCACCCTGACCCACAATGTTGGTCAGCTTGTAACGTTCACGTAAAATAACACCACTTTCGAGCGTAACAAACATAGGTTTATTGTGTTTCGCCTAACAAATTTTGACGGATAGACAGGATGTGGCGAAACACTTAAACTGAAGCCAACTTTCACAATTTCTATCCGTCAAAAGAAGTTGGCTTCAGTAATAGTATACTGAACCTGTTCTGCCTAACAACTATTGAAGGATGATACCCATGAATGAAAAACCTGTATTAGTTGCCCGCGAGGGACAATTGGTTGGCCAGCGCTGGACAATAGACAACGATGAGTTTTTAATTGGTCGTGGCTCTGACTGCCAGATTGTTTTGCCAGAACGGCAGGTGTCTCGGCACCATGTACGCATTACGCAAGAAAACGGCCGTTACACCCTGCACGATTTGGGCAGCCGCAACGGCACCCATCTAAACGGCAGCCAAATTGAAGGCTCCACAGTGCTGCAAGATGGGGATGAAATCTCCATCGCCCTCTGCGTCAAGCTCGTATTTGTTGGCACAGACGCCACCATCCCCCTCACTTTTGAGCCACCTACCCAGGAAGGCAACCTGCAAATTGACGAGGCCCAACGCGCGGTTCTGATCAATGGCAAAGAGCTAGACCCGCCGCTCTCGCTGGCCCAGTTCCGCCTGCTAGAATTGCTCTACAACGGCGCAGGGGCGGTATGCAGCCGGGACGCCATTGTAGAAGTGGTTTGGCCAGGCACAGATGGCCTGGGCGTTTCAGAACAGGCCATTGACGCGCTGGTGCGCCGCCTGCGCGACCGCTTAGCAGAACTGGATGAGTACAATTATATTGTTACCGTGCGCGGGCATGGTTTTCGCATTGACAACGAGCCACATTAACCCAAGAAACAGACTGGTTTAAGCAAACAAAAAGGGCGCTGTTGCTACTTAGCAACGACGCCCTTTTTCTTTCCTGTTTGTACCGAATTTAGCCTGGCCCTTATTCCTCTGGCCTCAAAGAAATTTGAATTTCATCATCGTCCAGCCGGGTGACGGTAACGTGTATTTCATCATTTTCTGAAAAGTTTTCTTCGAACCAATGATGCACCGGCGGGCTTAACACAATGCGGGCCATATCGTTGGGCAGCATCCGCCAAACTGCACTGTCTTTGTCGTAAACACCATCGTAATAAATTGTCACCGGGCGGGTTTCGGTGCGGGAATTAATGGTGAAGAAAGGCCAATGAGCCGAGGTTAAATTGATGAAACCCCGACGCAAATGCAGCGGTTTTATTCGAGAAACATGGGTAAAACCATCTTCTGGCTTGAGAACAACATTGAGGGAAGCGGCCGTTTCCTCGGCGACCTTACCACCCATCATTGGTTTTACCGTGCGTGCTTTGGGCTTTGCCTTGCGCTTACTGGTTGCCCGCCGCCCCGTCAGGAAATGAATCAAAGGCAGCAATTCGTCAATTTGGTCGCGCAGCACATCTGTAACGGCCAAACCCATCGCCGCCGCTTGTTCAGCGGGAATACGGCGGCTTAGATAAAATGGCGTTACCCATTTGTCTTCACTGTTCAGATAGCTGGCCTTGCTCATCGTCTCGGCCGACAGCTCTGGCGAAAGCGCCGTGATGCTATCTTTGAATAAATCCTGATAATGTGCCTGCTCGCCGCTTTCGTCGTCTACCTGCATTTGCTGCAAACGGAGAGACCATTCAGCACCAAGTTCTGTGATGAGCCGGTGGGCCATCACGGGCTGGGCTTCGGCATTTTTCAGCGCTTTGGCCAACGCTTTTTTATCTGTGATGGCCAACTGCATTTCCAGGCTTAACGGCCGTGCGAAAAATGCCAGGTGTAAATCTTCTTCTGGGGCTTCAGCCGCCGAAATATAAACCGACCGGTTTGCCCGGCTAAGGCCAGCAAAGGGCAAATCCCCTTTGGCCTGGCGAGACAAATTAGCGTGCAGTAAGTGCACAAATTGCTCTAGCTGATCAAGTGCGTAATTGATGGCGGTTTCTTCCCCCGCCCAACCAAACGCAGTAAACACAGGCATCGACAAGCCCGTAAACGCTGTTTTTGATGACATTGGTAATTCCTCGTATCTCTGTGAAATTCTCAGGCAAATTTGAGAGGCTAACTCTTATGTAAACTTCTGCTATTCCCCGCCGTTACCACATTTCCGCAAAAATTAGTGTGTTTGCCAATAAACGACTACCTGCGATGGATTGAAATGGGGATACGTAATTAAAGAGGAGTGTTTATTCCTGCTCCCACCTATTTATAGCCTACGTTTATTTCTTGTCAAATTTAGTGTGCTGCGTGAGGCGTGAAACGTGACTAAAAAAGCTCACGCTTCACGTTTCACACCTCACGAGCTGTTATTTAATCCTGTAGCCCTGATGGTCATTGTTGAACAGCCAGGCAACGACGGAACCAATTTCAATGGTCTCTGGCAGGTAGGTTTTCATGGTGACGGACGAGGTGCCGCGAGTGTGCAGCATGTGCTGGGTGCGACGCATCCGCTCGAACCGATTTTGCCATATTTTGCAGTTAGACGGCCGTAAATCCACCCACCCCTTTTGCGCCCAGGCATCCACACTTTCATCGCTCAAATCCACTTCATGGTAAATACTTTCAGGAATGTTTAGGCGCGGCCCACGAATAAGGGAACGGCCGTCTGGAGCCAAAATCGGTACGCCAATCGAAGTAATCTGGGTGCGCAGCAGCTCATTTTCCATGATAAAGCTGTACAGCGTCTCGGCAAGCTCTGTAGCAGAAGTTTCAAGAACATTGCGCAGCGTCTGGTAATTCAGCCGCAGCAGGTGCGCTTCATAAAGCAGCTTCGACAGCTCCGGCGGGCCAAGCTGCCCCAAAGCCACGCTGTGGCTCTGCGTTTCGGCCTCGATGCGGGCCAGCTTGTCCAGCGCCGTTTGGCGCAGCACCCCGGCGCGGAAGCTGGGATTGATGATGCTGCTGTCAATCCCGGCAATCACGTCATAGCCCGTGTTGCTGCCTTTAATTTCCAGCAGCGCCTGCTGGGCAATCTCTTCTGGCGTGACAAACTCCATCTGGTTGATGTGGGTGATCGCCTCGAATTCACCCCTGGCAAAAAAACCATTTTCGCCGGTATCCACGCCCGCCATAGACAATTTGCCGATGCGCTGATATTGGTTTTCATCGCCGCGCAGGGCAAGACGGCCGTTTAAACTTTGCACCTGGCTTTCATAGCGAAACTGGGGCATGCCCCGCACCTTCACCGATTTGTAAGCTACCCGGCGATAGCCAATCATGGCCCCAGGCTTTAGCTCTTTTACCAGCGGGCCGTTGGGCGTGCGGGCCATCAAAAACATCAGGCCGGTGTGGGCAAAGGCAACGGCCGTTTTGCTCATCAATTTGGCGCTGGGGCGGTCTTCGCTGTGCGTGTAGGGAATGTTTAACCCCATGCCCCCCGTGCCGGTGGTGCCAATTTTCAGGTAAAGCCGGGTGCCCACTTCGCGCATTGCCTTGTGGATCATTTGCACGTGACGAATGAGCTGCGGCAGCGATTGAGAAATGAGCAGCGTGCTCACATTTTGCTCCAGCGATTTGCCCAAAGCGTCCAATCCTTCCAAATCCTGATGGTCAACAATCTGGCGCAGCTGCTGCAAAATGTCGTAGGTTTGCTGGCTCAGGCTTTCCACATCCTGGTAGCTGATGGCTGTGGCGGTGTTGATGCTGTCTACAATGACATCGGGTTTGTGCTGCTGGATGAGCTGAACGAGGGCGGAACGGCCGTAAGCCTCATCCAACGTGCCAAACAGATCAGAATACAGCATGTCCCGGTTAGGGCGACTTTGCAGCAAACGGCGGCGGCGTTCCAGGCTAAACACATCCCGCACAAACACATCGCCCCAGGCCCCAACAAACTCAATTTGAGGAAATTCTTTGCGCACTTCGTACAAAAATTCGCGGACTTCACCCCGGAACAAACTGGCAACGACGATACGGTCTGGCTCCATGGCCCGCGCCACCGTACGCACGATTTGCGAACCAACCAGGCCAGAACCTCCCAATACTAAAAAGCAGCGGTCAGACATAAAACCTCCAAACAGAAATAGTGGAATTGTGGATTGTTGTTAGTATACCGCTCTTTTTAAAAATTACGTTTGCCTGGCAATGGGAAGTTTTGCTAATGGCTGATGGCTTTGTGATTTAGGACTGGCAGTCCTGGGTGTCTGGCTATTGCAACCTGTTCAGGTTTAGGACTGCCAGTCCTTCTTGTCAAACAACTATTCCAACTCAATGGCCAGGGCCACCGCTTCGCCACCGCCCAGGCAAAGCGAGGCAATGCCCCGTTTGAGGCTGCGCTGCTGCAAGGCGTGGATGAGCGTCACCAAAATGCGCGCACCGCTGGCCCCAATGGGATGCCCCAGAGCGATGGCACCGCCGTTTACGTTTACCTTTTCCCAATCCCAGCTGTACCCTTTTTGCACCAGCTCTACGCCGTTGGCCAGCACCTGGGCGGCAAACGCCTCGTTTAGCTCGAACAAATCAACATCGTCCATGGCCCAGCCGATTTTGTCCAGCAGGCGCGGGATGGCCCGGGCGGGCGCGGCAAAGAGCCATTTGGGTTCAACGGCAAAATGGGTGTAGCCCACGATTCGAGCCAGCGGGGCTGCGCCTTGCTGTTCGGCGACAGCGCGATTGGTCACCACCACAGCCGCTCCGCCATCGTTGAGGCCGGGAGCATTGCCAGCCGTTACCTGGCCATCTTTCTCAAAGGCGGGGGGCAGCTTGGCCAGCCCATCGACGCTGGTTTGCATCTCGTAGCTGCCGTTGGTGAAGGTGGCCCGGATGGGTTCGTCTTTATCGACCAGGATGCTGCCTTTACGGCTTTTTATTTCAACGGGAACAATTTCGGTTTGGAAACGGCCGTTTGCCGTGGCTTCGGCTGCTTTTTCATGGCTGTGGTAGGCAAATTCATCCATTTCCTGCCGCGTCACTTCGTACTGCTTGGCGATAAATTCAGCGGCGTTGCCCATGGCCCAATCTTCAAAGGCGCACCACAAACCATCGCGCAGCAGGGAATCTTGCAGCTCGCTGTGGCCAAAGCGCAGCCCCTGGCGTGCGCGTGGCACCAGGTATGGCGCGTTGGACATGCTTTCCATGCCGCCAGCCACAAACACGTCTGCTTCTCCAGCAACAATTGCGTTGGCCGCCATCATCACTGCCTTCAGGCCAGAGCCGCACGCTTTGTTCACCGCGACAGCGCCCACATTGTTGGGCAAACCACCACCCAAAGCGGCATGGCGGGCCGCTGCCTGCCCGGTGCCTGCCGGAACCACCTGGCCCATAATCACTTCATACACCGCTGCCGGATCCATTCCTGACCGGGAAACGGCCGCTTTCACCGCAACGGCTCCTAAATCTGACGCTGTTTGGCCCAACAACGCGCCGGAAAATTTCCCCGTTGGCGTTCTGGCCGCCCCTACAATCACAACATCTTGATTACTTTTTTCACTCATTTGAATTCACGCTCCTCAGTGGGTGAGAATTAGCTTTTGTTTAATAGCTGTATTGTACATGATCGGAGTTGCAATTGGGGAACGGCCGTGCCGCAAAGCGCAAAACTCAGAGCTTTTTGATGCCGAACCCAGCGGAATACCAATGATGCAAATCAAAAAACTATGCAGCAAAAACTCCCGGAGTTGTGAAGCTACCAACCATTGAATATACTGGGGTCAGCTTCTTTCGTTGCCTAAGTGCAGAACAAAAAGTCCTTTATACACAATAATCTATTGTGGGCGCATCGCTTGATAAATGGACAGGACACAATTGGAGGTACAAATGCAAAAGGATAATCGCTTGACACAAGAAATAGATAATCTTGTGCAGGGAACATACTCCCCAAACGAGCCTGGAGCAGCGGTAATTGTAGTAAAAAACGGCGAAATTATTTATCGCCAGGGCCAGGGTATGGCAAATGTTGAGTTGGGAGTACCAATTGACCCAGATATGGTTTTCCGCCTGGCTTCCATCACCAAACAGTTTACTGCTGTGGCCATACTCATATTAGCAGAACAAGCCAAGCTAGCTGTTGATGACCCCATTACAAAATATCTGCCCGACTACCCAACACATGATCACCTGATTACGATTCGGCATCTCCTGACGCATACTTCAGGAATCATGAATTGTACAGAGATGCCTGAATTTCTGTCATTGCAGCGAAAAGATTTAAGCGTTCCAGAATTAATTGACTCCTTCAAGCATCAACCAATGCAATTTGCTCCCGGAAAACGCTGGTCATACAGTAATTCAGGCTATATTCTGTTGGGGGCAATTATTGAAAAAATATCTGGGCAAACTTATGAAGAGTTCATTCGAGAGAGCATCTTCACCCCCCTAGGGATGAAAGATTCTTCCTATGACACGCCGCTTAAAATTATGCCACGCCGTGTGGCTGGTTACGACAAAGGGCCAGATGGATACACAAACAGCGCTTACTTAAGTATGACACAGCCATATGCGGCTGGCTCATTGGCCTCTACTGTGGACGATTTAGCTATCTGGGATGCAGCACTCTACACAGATAAACTACTCAAGCGCGAAACGCTTAAGCAAGCTTTCACTCCCTTTCAGCTGGCCGATGGGTCTTTAACTATGTACGGTTTTGGCTGGAGGCTCTCAGAATATGAAGGCCATCAGATGATTCAGCATAGTGGGGGTATTAACGGTTTTAGAACTCATGCGCTTCGAATGCCTGAAGATCGTGTTTTTGTAGCCGTTCTATCCAATAACACAGAAAAAGACCCAGAGATTTTAAGTTTCAAAATTTCCGCAATTACTATCGGGCATCCTTATCAAGAACCCATCCCAATCGAACTGGATATTGAAGTTTTGAGCAAGTTTGCTGGTGTATATCAAATCAACGACGCAGAAGAACGGCACATAATCCTAGAAGATAATCGATTGTATTCACAACGTGGAGAAGGTGCGCGCATGGAGATTGTACCTTTTGCAGATAAGAAATTTTTCTTCAAAAATTTCTCAATCACTCACCTTAACTTTGTTAGTGGCGAGAATGGAGAAATCAACGCGGTAGAACTGCAACAAATGCATTCAGGAAATACCGAATTAGCGCTGAGAAAGGACACGAAGACAAAGTAAGTTCTATGTGCCCAACAAATAGGTTATTCGTTTTCTCGCAAACAGGTTACGCAGGCGTTAGAATTGGACTGTATCACTAACCGCAAAATTCTTAGAGAAAGAAGAGCATGGCAAAGTATCTAATTTCATTTCCCAGTGCTGCAATGAATGTACCCGGCGACGAGTTGGAGGCGGTGGGGCAAGACGCTCGTGCCGTGATACGCGAGGCGAAGGCAGCGGGCGTCTACGTTTTTGGTGGGGGTATTGATGAAACAGTCCCGCCGGTTCTCGTTTCGGCCAGTGGCTCAGCGGCTGAGGGAGGCTACCCGTGGGCACCCCCGCTCAATGGTGGCTTCACTGTCCTTGAGCTGCCTTCAAGGGAGGAGGCCATCGCCTGGGCCGCACGTCTCGCCAAAGCGTGTCGCTGCGATCAGGAGCTTCGCGTATTCGGGTTTGACTCAGAGTCGTGAGGTATGATGTTGAGGTTTGTTACCAATCTTAAATTTGCAACTAAAAAGCGCACGGCCGTTTCACCGTGCGCTTTTTTAGTTCACCAAATTAGGAGCCAAGGGTTACGGCCGTATATGCCCATCCCCAATGCACACCCACTTGTAAGTTGTCAATTCCTCTAGCCCCATGGGGCCGCGTGCGTGCAGCTTTTGCGTGCTTACCGCCACCTCTGCGCCCAGGCCAAACTGCCCGCCATCGTTAAAGCGCGTGCTGGCATTCACAAAAACGGCCGAACTATTCACCTCGTTCACAAATTTGGTGGCGTTGTGCCAGTTGTTCGTCAGGATGCTGTCGCTGTGGTCCATGCTGTGGGCGTCGATGTGGTCAATCGCCTCGTCCAGCTCCATGATTTTCACGCCCAGAATCAGGCTCATCCATTCCGTGCTAAAGTCGTCTGGCCCGGCGGGCACCACTTTGGCCCCGTGCCCATTTTGGCTCAATATTTCCAGAGCGCGGCCAGCGGGACGCAGCTCCACCTTGTTTTGGGCCATCCGTTCCGCCATCTTGGGCAAAAACGCTTCGGCAACGGCGGGATGCACCAGCACGGTGTCCAGCGCGTTGCAAACGCTGGGCCGCTGCACTTTGGCGTTTTCCACAATGTCCACCGCCCTGTCCAAATCGGCGCTCTCATCCACAAAAACGTGGCAAATGCCAATGCCCCCGGTAATGACGGGGATGGTGGCTTGCTCACGGCAGAGGCGGTGCAGGCCAGCCCCGCCACGGGGAATGAGCATGTCGATATATTTGTCCAGGCGCATCATCTCCGCCACCAGGGCGCGATCGGGATTGTCAATGTACTGTACGGCCGTACTCGGCAAGCCCACCTTCTCCAACGCACCTTGAATCACATTCACCAGCGCCAGATTACTGCGCAGCGTCTCGCTGCCGCCGCGCATGATGGCCGCGTTGCCCGTCTTCAGGCACAGCGTGGCAATGTCGATGGTGACGTTGGGGCGGGCTTCATAAATGACGCCCAGCACGCCCACCGGAATGCGTCGGCGACTGAGGCGCAGGCCATTGGGCAGCACCCGGCTGTCAAACTCGCTGCCAACCGGATCGGGTAAGCCAACCACGCTGCGCGTATCTGCCGCCAGCCCAGCCATGCGTGCCTTGGTCAACAGCAACCGATCCAGCAAGCCATCGCTGAGTCCTTTTTTACGGCCGTCTGCAATATCCAACTCGTTTTGGGCCAGCACCGTCTCAGTCTGAGCCTCCAGTTCATCGGCAATCGCCAAAAGCGCCCGATTTTTCTCATCCGTTGTCAGCGTGGCCAAGACCCGCCCCGCTGCTTTGGCCGCTTTTCCCATGGTTATTAAATCAGACATACGTTTCTCCCTTCAGTTAAAGAGACTAGAGATTGGAGATTGGGGAATAAAAAATCTCCAATCTCCAGTCTCTAATCTCCATCTTCAACTTACAACAAAATCAAATCGTTCCGATGGACGACAACCGGCCCATACCCATACCCCAGCTTCTCTTCAATCTGGTCGGATTGCAGTCCGGCAATTTGGTGCAAATCATTGCTGGCATAGCGAGCAATGCCACGAGCCAATTCTTTCTTATCTGGCCCTTCGATGCAAATTGTCTCGCCTCGCTCAAACGACCCATTAATGGCAATAATACCGGCAGGCAGCAGGGAACGGCCGTTTTCCAACAAAGCCTGCGCCGCCCCTTCATCAATCACCACACATCCCTTTGGCTTGCGCCCGGCAAAAATCCAGCGCTTGCGGTTTTCCAAAGGATTTTCCAAGGCAGGAAAGCGCGTTCCCACCGATTCGCCGCTGGTGATGCGGGCAATGACATTGGGCGCGCTCCCAGCCGCAATGACCACATCAGCGCCAGCCCGCCGAGCCACATCAGCCGCCTGCAATTTGGTAGACATTCCGCCCACGCCCAGGCCGCTCACGCTGCCTCCGGCTAACGCTTTTACCGTTTCATCAATTTTGTTCACTTCGGGGATTAGTTGCGCGTCTGGGTTGGTACGTGGATCGGCCGTAAACAAGCCTGGCTGGTCGGTCAGCAGCAGCAGCAAATCTGCCTCGGCCAGGGTAGAAACCAGCGCAGACAAATTATCGTTGTCACCCACCTTAATTTCCTCAGTGGCCACAGCGTCATTTTCATTAATGACGGGCACAATGCGATTATCCAATAATGTTTGCAGCGTATCGCGAGCATTTAAATATCGCTTGCGGTTGGTAACATCTGCCCGCGTCAGCAAAATTTGCCCCACGTGAATACCAAAAATCTCAAAATACCGCTCCCACATCTGCATCAACCGGCTTTGCCCCACGGCGGCAAACATCTGCTTGTTGGCTACCGTATTGGGAATGTCGGGAAAACCCAGCCGGTGGCGACCCACAGCAATTGCCCCAGAAGTGCAAATGATAATATCCTTGCCCTGGCGATACAGCGCAGCACATTGCCGCACCAGCTCCACCATATGCGGATGATCGAGCTGAGGCGTCCCGCCTGTCAGTACGCTGGTTCCTAATTTGACAACGATTCGCTGATACATAACACTCCTGTTTTCGGGTCGCTGCCGGGGCTGTTTGATGACAGCGCGTGGTTTTAGTTGTAATTCGGCCGTTTCTGTTTGGCTAAGCATCCTATTTCCGCTGGCTTCCTTGAATGGTGATGATACGTTACGGTACCGATCATTCCTTACACAGGCGATTACGCACACTGGAAAAGCGCCGTGCAGTTTACAAAGTTGCGCCGCCATCAGGCAACCATAAAATCTGCCAAACTGTTTGCCGAGGAAGCTTGTAACAAAACGATACTAAAAAGAGTAGCATTTTAGGCAATAATCGGCATACTTATATTGTTTTATAACATGGATTTAGCTGTTTGGAGTAAATCACAAAACGCGGCTTAAAAACCTGAGCACAACCTGTGATTTAATTTCAGTAGAACAATAGCTCAAATAACAAGAACGCACGCTTAACACCATGAATGAAAATTAGCAGATTGCGCAGAGTTACCGGAATTTTCTCTGCGTTCTCCGCGTTCTCTGCGGTTAAATAATTTTGAAGGAGAGTTTTATATGTCAGGCTTAAGCCATTTACCCGCCGGTGTCCTTACTGGCGATCAGGTTCAGGAAGTATTTGCCCATGCCAAAGCCAACAGCTATGCGTTACCTGGCGCAAATGTGGTTGGCACCAACAGCGTCAATGCGGTTCTAGAAACAGCCCGCGATGTGAATTCCCCCGTTATTCTACAGTTTTCTAACGGTGGCGCAGTCTTTTTTGCCGGTAAAGGTATGAATAACGATGGCCAGAAAGCGGCCGTTGCCGGGGCAGTGTCTGGGGCGCATCACGTCCACCAGGTTGCTGCGCTGTACGGCACCCGCGTTATCTTGCACACCGACCACGCGGCCAAAAAGCTGCTGCCCTGGGTCGATGGCATGTTGGCTGCCGGTGAAGCGTTCTACAAAGTTCACGGCATTCCGCTTTACAGCTCCCACATGCTGGACTTATCCGAAGAACCAATTGAAGAAAACATTGAAATTTGCCAACGCTACCTGGAGCGCATGAGCAAGATGGGCATGACGCTGGAAATTGAGTTGGGCATCACTGGTGGTGAAGAAGATGGCGTAGACAACACCGATGTGGACAGCGCTCGCCTTTACACCCAGCCAGAAGAAGTTGCCTACGCTTACGAACAGTTGCTGAAAGTAAGCGACAAATTTACGGTGGCGGCCGCTTTTGGCAACGTGCATGGCGTGTACAAGCCAGGCAATGTGCAGCTACGGCCGATTATTTTGCACAATTCACAGGTATATATTCAAGAAAAGTTTGGTACGGCCGAAAAACCAATCAACTTCGTCTTCCACGGCGGTTCCGGCTCCAGCCCAGAGGAAATTGCCGAAGCGCTCTCCTACGGTGCAGTCAAAATGAACATCGACACCGATTTGCAGTGGGCCTTCTGGGACGGCGTGCGCCAGTATGATCAGAAATATCATGATTATCTGCAAGGCCAAATTGGCAACCCCGATGGCGAGGATCAGCCGAACAAGAAAAACTACGATCCGCGCAAATGGCTGCGCATGGCTGAAGATTCGTTCCGCGCCCGCCTGAAGCAGGCGTTTGAGGATTTGAACAATATCAATCGTTTAGCCTAAACTTTGAGATTGGAGATTGGAGAATTTTTCTTCAATCTCCAATTTTTTTCCTGGAACGGCCGTTCCCCACACATGACCCTTAGCCAACTCAAAAAACAATTAGAAGCGGCCGGTTGCAGCAGCGCCAATTACCATCTTGGCGAACCCCAAGGGGCCAGCGACGTTTACTGCCTGGCTCAAAGAAACGGCCGTTGGCACTTCTTTTACACCGAGCGCGGTTTAGACAATCCACCGGAGAAAATTTTCGCCAGTGAAGCCGAAGCCTGCACTTTTTACTACGAATTTGTCATGGGAATGCGCCACCATCATCTGGTTGGCTTTTACAAATCCCTGGAAAAATTGCAGGAACATGCAGCTTACCTACAGCAGCACAGCATAAGCACCACAGCGGACAGCATTCCGTATGGCGGCCAAACTGATCTACGTTACAGGCTCTTTGTAGAAGGCAAAACAATCTTCCATATTCGCCAACTGCTGCCAACATTGCCCCTTACAGATGAACACGATTTAGAAGATTTTCTAAACTAAAAACGGCCGTTCCCTCACGAGAACGGCCGTTTGCTTTTTTATTCAGCAAAGCCTTGCACAGTAAACATTGCCTCAATAATGAGACCAAAAAAGCCTAAGGGCGGCTCATTGCTGTTTAGCGTGCCAATGAGCGTGGCGTTTTGTTCTGGCCAATAAAATGCAAAGCTGTTGAACAGGCCCGGATGACCAATATTTTCCCCCAGGCCTGCAATATCACACTCTTCGTACACAAAGCGGTAAAGTCCCATTCCATAGGATGTGCCACAGTCAGGCGTGGTGATCCAGGTGGTCATTGCCTCCTGGCTGACGGGATCATCGAACAGTGCCCCAGTAACCCAGGCCCAAAGGAAATTGTTCAAATCCGGCGCGGTGGAGACCAGGCCACCAGAACCCCATTCGTAGGAGTGGCTGTCCAGTTCATTCCACAGCACGCCGTTGTAGTAAGCATTGCTCACAGAACGGCCGTCTTCGCCCGCCACAACTGGCTCACGAAACTCAAAATAAGTGTGAGTCATCTCTAGTGGCTCAAAAATGAGCTGACGGTACGCCTCGTGTAGCGCCATGCCCGATGCCGCCTCGATAATCATACCCAGCAACTGGTAATTGGTGTCGCTGTAACCGAACAGTTCGCCAGGCTGCCCCAGCGGTGGCGTGTTCTCGATGGCCCAATCCAGCACCATCGTTTCATCCCAAATGGTGTCCGGCTCGGCCAAAACCAATTCCTTGAAGTCAGAGATGCCATTGCCATCCACATCCACGCCGTTGGAAAAATCGCCCAGGCCGCTGGTGTGGTTCAGCAGTTGGCGCACCGTAATCGCCTCGCCATACGATTGGCCATCAATCACCAGCAGGTGGCTCACCAACTCGGCGGGCAAATATTGGCCGAGGGGATCGTCCAAGCTAACCACCCCTTGCTCCATGAGTTTGAGGATGGTAACGGCCGTAAACATCTTCGTCATGCTGGAGATGATAAATTGATCATCTGGCAGCAGCGCGTCGCCCATGTCTGGATTAGCCAAACCCGCCGCTCCGGCAAACGTGTAGTTCCGATCCGGCATATCCACTTGCAGAATGACGCCGGGTACGCCATTTTCGCTCACCCAGTTGTCGGCAATGGCTTGCAAGGCCGCCGCCAACTCTGGCATCGTTTCCTCGGCAACTGCCAAAGGCTCAGACTGCCATTCTTGCTTCAAGTTGGCAAAGAGGTAATTCCGGGTAAAGCCGCCCTCGTTGCAGGCATCCTCCACTGTCTGGAACTGAACTGCACCGTCGCCCAGGGCAAGGACATCATAAACGCCTTCAATATCCGCGCTGCACTCAGTCCAATGCCCGACGTTTTCCAGATCGCGCAGGTGAATTTGACCGTCTTCAAACCAATATTCACCCACAACGCGAGGTGAAGTCACCAGATTTTCTTCAGCCAACGACACGTAGAAACGGCCGTCTGCCGTATACATCACATAGCCAGTTTCTCCAGCCAGCGTGCCCTGCCAGACGCCTACCATCTCATCTGCCGAAGTAATAAGCATCGGGGCAGGTGTGTTGGTTGGTTTTGGTGTGTCAGTGGGTTCAGGAACGGCCGTCTCAGTGGGAACGGCCGTTGGCTCTGCTGCCGGTTCGGTTGGCGATTCTTCCGCCACGACATCAATCGGCTCTGGTACGGCCGTTTCTACCGAACTGGTATCGCCCTCACCACAGGCAGCTAACAAAATCAAATAGAGTATCAACAAGATATGATTTTTCTTCACGAGGTTTCCTCCTCTTTAATCGCCGTCGAATGTTTACTGGTTTCCGCCAGCAGATAATCGAGCAGCATCTGTAAGCTGGCAAAATTCCGGCGTTGGCCCGTTTTGGCTTCCTCCAGAGAGCAGCGCCAAGTAAGGCAGCCGTTTTGTTCTACTTGCCACAACCGCAGCAAAAATGAGTAGTATGTTGTCTCTTGTCGTTCCATCTTGTCTTAAAACAGCTCTTTCACAAAGCTATTCCCTTCCTGGCAAGTTAACAGATGACCGTTAAGAAAACGTCCAGTCGATTTGCCGAATTGGTGATTTTTGTCAGGTGCCAACGGCCGTACCCATGCCGTACAATAAAAAGAACCAGTAAGGAGTATGTTTCATGGCTAAGCTCGAAATTGCTACCCTGGGTCCGCTACAAATCACAATTGACCACGCTCCCGTTTCCGGTTTTCTTTCAGACAAAGTGCGCGCGCTGCTGGTTTACCTGGCAGTGGAGCAGGCACGGCCGTTGCGGCGTGAAGCGTTAGCCGCGCTGTTTTGGTCCGAACACCCCAAAGGCAAAGCGCTGGCCAATCTGCGCCGGGCGCTGGCCAATCTGCGCCAGGTCATTGATGATGAGAACGGCCGTTTCCTACGCATCACCCGGCAAAGCCTCCAGTTCAACCCCAACAGCAAAGCCACCATAGACCTGAGACAATTTTACAGTCTGCTGGCTGGCTCAGAACCGACGCTGGCTCACATGGAAGAGGCAGTGAAAATGGCCAACGGCCGTTTCCTCGATGGGTTCTCTATCAACGACAGCATTGCCTTTGAGGAATGGGCCCTGCTCCAGCGTGAAAAATATCAGCGCCGCCTGCTAAAAACACTTCACCAGATCACAACGCAATACGAAAACCAGCACCAGGCAGAAAAGGCCGTGCGATTCGCCTGGCAGCAAGTCAACATCGAGCCCTGGTATGAACCTGGCCAGCGGCAATTGATGCGCTTGTTGGCCCAAACCGGCCAACGCGCAACAGCCCTGGCTCATTTTGCGCAGTTTCAGCAGGAGCTAAAGACAGAGCTGGGCGTCTTGCCGGAGCCAGCCACCCGCCGACTGTATGAACAAATTCAACAGCGGGCAGAAACAGCGACAGCGGCCGGCGATTCTACGACGCCCTTTTGGATTGAAGCGCCAGCCATTTCCCACCAGCCATTTGTCTCGCGAGAACCGGAGCTGGCCAGATTGCATCATTTTTTGGCAACGGCCGTTACCCATCAGGCTCAATTTGCTTTTATTACGGGGGAAGCAGGTAGCGGCAAAACCAGCCTGCTGCACACCTTTGCCCAACAAGCCCAGCATCAAAATTCCCACCTTATTCCGCTTTCCAGCAGCAGCCCTGCTCACCTTGGCCCCGGCAACCCTTATCGCCTGGTGCGCAGCCTGCTGGCCCATGCACTTGGCGATCTAGAACCTTTGTGGCGTGATGGCAGCCTGAGCCGTGCTCAGGTTGCCCGCCTGTGGTCATTACGCCGTGATGTGTTCGACTGTCTCGAAGAAACCGCACCGGACTGCCTGCACGCTCTGGTAGACGCAGCTTTACTCCCCAAAGATCGGCCACTGGTGGCCAGCGAAATTATTCCAGTACAGGAAGTTCTGTTTGAGCAACTGGCGCGCTTTTTGCAGCAGCTCAGCCAGCGCGGGCCGCTGCTGCTTATGTTGGATGATCTACATTGGGCCGATAGCGTTACCCTGGACCTGCTGTTTTATTTGCGGCAGAAGCTAATCGGGTATCCCATCCTGCTGTTAGGCACCTACCGCCCAGAAGAACTGCTCACGGCCAACCACCAGCATCCGCTGGCTAAGTTTATCCGGTCGCTGACCCATGACTTTGGCCAGATTGAAGTGCCGCTCAACCAGGCAGACGGCCGTTCCTTTATTGATGCCTGGCTAGACGTGACGCCAAACCAGCTTAATGAAGCGTTTCGTCAAACCTTGTTTCGCCAGACAAAAGGGCACGCCCTTTTTACCGTGGAGCTGGTCAAAGCGTTGCAAGAACGGGGCGATTTACACCAGGATAACCAGGGGTGCTGGCTGGCCAGGGAGACCGTTTCCTGGAATCAACTACCTGCCAAAACAGAAGCGATTATTGCCGAGCGAGCCAATCGCCTGCCTGCGGCTTTGCAGCAGCTTTTGGAGATTGCCAGCGTCCAGGGGAATGGGTTTAACGCTGAAATTGTGGCCCAGGTAGGGCAACGGCCGTTGTCTGACACTATCCACGCCCTTAGCAATAACCTGGCTCGCCAACACAATCTCATCCAACCTTTAGGACGACAGCAAATTGAAGGGCATGCACTCCCTTGCTACCGCTTTCGCCACAGCCTGTTCCAACAGTACTTTTACAACAGTCTGGACCCCGTTGAACGCGCTCATCTGCACCAACACACCGCCGAAGCGCTGGCCGAACTGTATGAAACGGCCGTAACCACCCCCTCTCCTCTCGCCGCTGACCTGGCGCATCATTTTGAAGCTGCTCAGAACATTTCCCAGGCAATCCAGTATCGCCAGCTGGCCGGACAACACGCCCTGACCCTATCTGCCCACGCCGCAGCCGCTGAACATTTCCGACACAGCCTCACCTTGTTGGCCACACAGCCCAATACCCCAGACCGCAGCCAGCAAGAAATCGACTGCCAGCTGGCGCTAGGAGCGTCTCTACTAGCCCTTAATGGCTATGCGAATCCACAGGTCAAAGCCACCTATGACCACGCTTACGAACTTTGCTGTGAAGTGGAAGCAGCCCCAGAAATGGTCACCAGCCTCTTTTGGCTCACCTCCTATTATGCCGTCAGCGGCGACCTGCTTCAGGCGGTGCATGTCTCAGAACAAATGTTGGCTGTCGTCGCCCAACATCCAGTGAGCGACATGCACCGGATGCAAGCGCACGTTCTGTCCGGGCTGCCGCTCTTTTTTTTGGG
>JACKBR010000032.1 GCA_020634495.1 Ardenticatenaceae bacterium
TGAGCCAGCGCCTGGGAGCAGCGCAGATTTTGTGTGGTCACGGTGGCTGCGCAAGTTCCGACCCCAGCCGCCTAAAATTGAGGTACGTGCGGAGGATACGGCCGTAATCCAATTTACCAGCGGCACCACAGGGACACCGAAAGGGATCATGTTGAGCCATTACAACTTAGTGGCCAACACCATGCAGGTGCGGCTCTGGCTGACGGACGTGCGGGATGGCCAAGAAGTGGTGCTGTGCGTGGTGCCCTTTAGCCACGTGTACGGCATGACTTCGGCCATGAACATTGCGGTGAGCATTGGCGGCAGCATGGTGCTGCTGCCCCGTTTCGATGCGGAAGAAGTGCTGCAAGCGATTCGCCGCTACAAACCCACGCTGTTCCCTGGGGTGCCGTCGATGTACGTGGCGCTGAACAATTTCCCAGGGGTGCGTAAATTTGGCATTGAGTCGATTCGGGCCTGCATTAGCGGGGCGGCCCCGCTGCCCATTGAGGTGAAGGAAACATTTGAAAAGCTGACCAAGGGCAAGCTGGTGGAGGGATACGGGTTGAGTGAAGCCAGCCCGGTGACCCATTCAAATCCGATAATTGGGCGTCATAAAGTTGGCTCTATTGGCCTGCCGCTGCCCAGCACCGAAGCTCGCATTGTGGATTTGAAAACGGGACGGCCGTTGGCGGCTGGGCAGATTGGCGAGCTGGTTATTCGCGGGCCGCAGGTGATGCGCGGCTACTGGCAAGACGATGCCGCAACTAAAAAAGTCATCGATAAGGATGGCTGGCTACACACCAGCGACGTGGCCCGAATGACAGAAGATGGTTATTTTCAAATTATCAGCCGCAGGCAAGATAGCTGGCAGGGAGAAGACAGCGCTCTGGCTTTTCCACGAGATGTGGAGGAGGTGATTTACGAGCTGCCAGAGGTGCGTGAAGTGGTGGTGGTGGGCATTGCCAACCAGCCAGTGGCCTTTGTGAGCCTGAAAGAGAAGACGCGCTTACCGGCCAAAACGATTATCTCGTTTTGCCAGCGCCGCCTGCCGCCCAGCCAGGTGCCGCGTCTGGTGATTTTTGTGAAAGATTTTCCGCGCAGCTTTATTGGCAAGGTGCTGCGCCGGGAGTTGGTCTCGCAGTATGAGCAGGAGATTATTGCGGAGGCGGGCAGTGTGGGGCAGCATTTGGCCGGTTTGGGGGATACGGCCGTTGACTAAATACCTATCCGAATATTAGCCACCGAGCGCACAGAGGTTTTTGTGTTAAGGATCATACGCTCTTAATTCTCTTTTTCCTCTGTGGCTTTTTTGGAAAGATTCCAATTTGTTCGCTTTTAGGAGAGGTGTTTTTCCACAGTAGACAGCACTGTTTCCAGGCGGTACGGCTTGTGTAAAAAGCCAGTGGGTTTGGTGCCCGCCATTTGCTGCAAAACTTCACCCTCGGTGTAGCCAGACGATAAGATGATTTTGATGGTGGGGTCTAGCTGGCGTAGATAGCCAAAGGCTTCGATGCCGCTCATGCCGGGCATTGATAAATCCAGGATGATAAGACCAATTTGATCCATATGGCTCTCAAAAACATCAATCCCTTTTTGCCCGTTGGCAGCCGTGAGGGTGGGAATGGCTTCCAGGTCTAGAATATCGCTAATGGCTTCGCGTACTTGTACTTCATCATCGATAATTAAAACTGTGTTACGGCGGGGATGTGGGGGGGATACGGCCGTTTCTTCTTCAGGTTGTTGGGCATTGTCACAAGGGAACAGAAGCTGAAACTGGGTTCCCTTTCCCAATTGACTTTCTGCTCGTAAACTGCCATGATGCCCGCGCACAATGCCCAAAGTAGCTGCCAATCCTAACCCCCGCCCCGGCCCTTTGGTAGAGAAAAATGGATCAAAAATATGGCCCAGCGTTGCCTCATCCATGCCAGCCCCCGTATCTGCAACCTCTAGCAAAACATAGTCACCGGCGTGGATGGGCTGGTTTATTTGCTGCCATTGCTCTAGCTGGCCAGCGGTGAGCTGGTAAGGCGCAGTTTTAATGGTGATGGTGCCAGCCTGGGTGCCAATTGCTTCGGCTCCGTTTAGCAACAAGTTCATCAGAATTTGTTGAATTTGAGCGCTGTCTACAAAGATTAAGGGGAGCGGCTCATGCAGGTTTGTCTGAAAGGTGATGTTGGGTGGCAGGGCGTCCTTAAAAAGCTGTATGTTTTCGGAGATCAGTTGGTTGAGCTGAATGAGTTTGACTTCAAAATGGCCCTGGCCTGTGTAGGCTAAAAGCTGCCGGGTGAGCAAAGAGGTTGTTTCTGTGGCGCGAATTGCCTTTTCTAAATTCTCTTGGCTGGCATGGTCTGAACTAATTTTTGCCCGGGCAATGGAAATCTGGCTCATCATAGCAACCAGCAAATTATTGAAGTCGTGGGCCAGCCCGCCAGCCATGATGGTCAGGCTTTCTAGTTTTTGGGCGTGCTGCTCGGCTTCTTCGGCTTGTTTTCGGGTGGAAATATCCCGGTAGCCACAAATTTGGGCAGATTTGCCCTGGAAGCTGATGGCATGGCTCACTAATTCGACGGGGAACGTGCTGGCGTCTTGCCGGATGCCGATTCCTTCTATGGTGCCTTTTTTGTCTTTTTGCAGCAGTTTTTGTTGTGAAGCTGCGGTTTCTGGGGCAAGAAACATTGTGGAGGGTTTGCCGATGATGTCGGATACGGCCGTATAGCCAAACATGGTGGCAAAGCTGTGGTTGGTTTCCTGAATAATGTCGTCTACGCAAATGATGATGCCTTCAAAGGAAGCTTCCACGAGCGTGCGGAAGTTCTCCTCTTTTTCGCGTAGAGCTTCGGTGGTTTGTTTAATGAGGGTAATGTCGCTGGCAATGCCTAAGATGTGGGTGATGTCGTTGGCTTTATCAAATAACGGCCGTTTCATCACTTGCAGCCACTTTTTTGTGCCATCTAAACGTGTAAACGGCAGCTCCGGCCAGAACAGTTCTTCACCTGAGGCCAAAACTGCCTGGTCCCCGGTTTCAAACTCCTTAATCTCTGGGTTGTTGGGCTTGTACTCCAGGCCAGACTGCCCTTCTATCTCTTCAGGCGTGCTGTGGAGCAAATCTGCCAGCGCACTATTGATGATGACAAACCGGCTTTCGGAATCTTTCACAAACACATACTGGGGCATGGTGTCGATGATCTGTCGTAAAAAGGCGCGCTGCTGCTCCAGAGCAATTTCTGTTTGCTGCCGCTCGCTAATTTCGCGGCGCAACTTATCATTGGTGATCGATAAATCAATTGTGCTTTGCACTAAAGTTTGGCGGATTTGGTTTAGCTTAATCTCGTTAAGGTGAAGCGTAGCCAGGGTAAAGCGCATAGCAAAGTAGATAATGCCCAAGCAGGCAAGGACGATAAACAGCGCGGGGAACGTGTTGGTGAGCAAGGGGAATTGCTCGGTCTGGACTGTCTGGAGGGGGATATGGCGCATTCCTCTGGCCAGACCTAGCAAAATGCTGGTGCCAATAGATAGTGCGGCGTAGACAAGGGTTGATCGACCACGCAGCAGCAGTGCTGCAATGAGGATGGGAATGACGTATGCGCCCGGCCCAGGGCCAGGTGTGTTTTGGCTGCCATAAATAATAAGAAATACGGTGATAGACAGCCAGAGAACGGCCGTAAAAATATGTGATGCGAGCCGGATGCGCCCGGTGCGTAAAAGAATGCCGCCCCCTAGCAAAAAGAGTCCGTAAATAACATTCAGAAGGAAATGTGTGTTTGTAAACTTACCCAGCAGCAAAAAAACGGCATCGGCCAGAATGAGGGATACGGCCGTAATGCCAAGGAAATGCGCCAGCAGTCTCTCCGGCGAGACCTCTCGCGTATCTGCCTGCTCGGAAGGTAGGTTTGGTGATTCCTGAGAAGCGTCCATTTGTTTTGAATTTTTGAACAAGGAAGTCAGAGTTTTGCTGCGGCGATAATGATTCAGCACATTGTACCAGACAACATCAAGCATGAATCTAGGAAAAATTGCTGATTGTTTGTAGATGATTATCTAATTAATAGTTGGCCTGGTGCCTATTCATTGCTAAACTAACCAGACGCTACGGTGTAATTCACAAAAAGTTTTTTGACCGAACCCAAACGAGAATTTGTGAATTACTTGAGCAAACCAACAAGAAATCGCCTCTCGTTTTTCAAAATTGTTTCTGTGGTTTGCTCCCCATCAAAAAAAATCAATTGGAGAAAAAATGAGCCAAGTCAAATCTAATTTGCCGCATTGGGATTTTAGTACGGTTTTTCCTGGTCTTGAGTCGCCTGAGTTTGAGGCTGGATTTCAGGGCGCGATTGATGCGATTGCGGAGACGGTGACCATGTTTGATAAAAACCAGATCAACCGGTTGGATACGGCCGTACCCGTTGATGCCGATCTGGTAAGCCTGTTTGATGCCATCATGAATCGCTTCAACGCCATCGACGAACAAATACACATCTTGGAAGCATATTTATATGGTTTCCTCACGACCGATTCACGCAATACCGCCGCACAGGCGCGCCACAGCGAACTGCTGCCCCACCTGTCGCAGCGTTCCTTGCTCAACACCCGGTTTACGGCCTGGCTTGGCTCGTTGGATGTGGAGCTGCTGCTGGAAAAATCGGCCGTAGCCCGTGAACATGAATACATGCTGCTCAGAGCGCGTGAAGAGTCACGCCATTTGATGAGTCCTGACCAGGAAGATTTGGCAGCGGAACTGGCGCTAACCGGCGGCAGCAGTTGGTACCATCTTTTTAATAACTACACTTCCCAAATTACCGTAGACATTGAACGGGATGGCCAAAAAGAAACGCTGCCCCTGACCGCTGCCCAAAATTTGGTCTTTGAGCCAGACCGGGCGCTGCGGGCGCAGGCACACCAGGCGGTTTTGGATGCTTTGGCGGATGCGGCCGTTCCGTTAGCGGCGGCGCTGAACAGTCTGAAAGGGGAAACGTTGACCATTACCCGGCGGCGCGGCTGGGAGTCGCCCCTGGACATGGTGCTGTTTGATAACGCCATCGACCGGCCCACGCTAGACGCCATGATGAGCGCCACGCGCAACGCTTTCCCCGATTTTCAGCGTTACCTAAAGGCGCGGGCGCGGGCTTTGGGCTTGCCCAAGCTGGCCTGGTACGACAGGTTAGTGCCGCTGGGCCAAGGCGAGCAAAGCTGGGCTTACACCGACGCCACCGAATTTGTCATGACGCAGTTTGGCACCTATTCTGCCAAGATGCGCCGTCTGGCAGAGCGGGCGTTTAGCGAGGCTTGGATTGACGCGGAGCCACGGGACGGTAAGCGCGGCGGCGCATTTTGCATGGGGCTGCGCGGCGAAGAATCGCGCATTTTAACCAATTTTGAAGTTGGATTTTCTGGGGTGAGCACGCTGGCTCATGAGCTGGGCCACGCCTACCACAACCTGTGCCTGGCCCGCCGCACCCCGCTCCAACGAGGAACCCCCATGACTCTGGCGGAGACGGCCAGTACTTTTTGCCAAAAAATTGTAGAGAACGCGGCTTTGAAAACGGCCGTTCCCCAAGACCAGCTCATCATCATCGACGGGGTGCTGGAATACGCCACCCGCGTGGTGCTGGGTGCCAGCAGCAACTTCATGTTTGAAGAAAAGCTGTTTGAAAAGCGCAAAGAGCGCGAGCTGTCGGTGGAAGAACTGTGCGAACTGGACAAAGAAACCCAGCTGGCCTCGCTGGGCGATGCGCTGGAAGACGGTTCGCTGCATCCCTATCGCTGGGCGTACGTGCCGCATTATTACGGCTCGACCTTTTACAACTTCTCCTACACCTTTGGTTTGTTATTTGGCCTGGGGCTGTACGCCCAATACCAGGATGATCCTGAAACCTTCAAATCCGGCTACGACGAACTGCTTTCCATGACGGGCATGGGCAACGCCGCCGACCTGGCCGCTCGCTTTGGCATCGACATCCGCACGCCAGACTTTTGGGAAGCCAGCCTGGACGTGCTGCGGGCCGATGTGGACAAGTTTGAGCAGCTGGTGGATGAGGCTGCGTAATTGGGTAATCGGTAATTGAGTAATTACCCAATTACTCAGCTACCCAATTACTTCCCCATGGATTCCCTGACCCAACTTCACAACGAGATGCGTGCCTGCCGCCTTTGCCTGGCGGCGGGGCATGAGATTGTGCCGGGGGCGGTGTTTCGCGGCAGCGCGGGGGCGCAGGTGCTGCTCATTGGTCAGGCTCCGGGTGTGACGGAGGTGGAGGCGAAACGGCCGTTCAACGCAGGAAGCGGCACGCGCTTATTTCAATGGCTGGGGGAAGCTGGCTGGGATGAAGATGAATTTCGGGCGCGACATTACATGACGGCCGTTACCAAATGTTATCCCGGCAAAGACCCCAAAAGTGGCAAAGGCGACCGCGTCCCTAGCAAAGCGGAGCAAGCCCTCTGCCGCCCCTTTTTGGAGCGCGAAATTGCTCTGGTGCGCCCCAAGCTGATGATTTTGGTGGGTGGATTGGCGATTAAGCTCCTGTATCCGGCTAAATTGAAACTGAACGAGGTGGTGGGAACGGCCGTTTACTTCCCCCCTTCTGCCCTCACAAAACCGGTGAATTTTAATTTTGACGACGGGCTGCCTGTTTCGGTAATCAGTAACCAGTTATCAGTAATCAGTAAAAACCTTAGCACTGACCCACTGAATACTGACCTACTGAACAGTGGAAGACTCGTCGTCCCCCTGCCCCACCCCTCCGGGGCCAGCCTGTGGCCCAACAAGCCCGCCAACAAAGCGCTTATTGCCAAAGCGATTCAAATTTTGCATACTGTGCGCAGCGCGTGGAACTTGTAGTTTGCAAACAGTGAGGAGTAAGCATCCTCAGATGCGTCTCCGGCCCCCGTTCGCATCTGAGGATGCTCACTCCTCGGTAAAAAGGGGAGGCAAACCCAAATGACAAACCCAAACCAAGACCTCGACCAACTCTCTGCGGCTGAACTGCGCCAGCGGCTAATTGCCGTGCAGGAAGAAAACAAAGCACTGACAGAATTCTTCCAGACGATTATCTTTAACTTGCGAGGGCCATTGGGGAATTGTGTAGCAGCGGCTCATTTACTTCTTGATGAAGAGTCTGAGTATTTTCAACCTCTCGACCAAAAGCAAGCAGAGGTGGCAGAAATTGCCTTGCAAAACGCCAATCGTGCATATGAAGTCATCAACGAACTGATAGAAAAGGTTCAAAAAGCGAAAACTTTTGAAAATCTAGGAGCAAGTTTGGTTCAAGATTACCGACGTGAATTACAGGAAGCGAATCAGCAACTGGATAAACTGCGTTTGAAGTATCAGGCCAAAGACGAAGCATTACAAGGGGCTGCTAATGAATTTGTTGGAGCATTGAGCTTGATCGTTGGGTATAGTAAATTGTTTTTAAAACAGCCGGAATTAATAGGCGGACCGTTGAATAGCGATCAGCTAGAGGGCATTACAGCAATTGATAATCGTGCGAGAAATCTTCATGAAGCGATCGATTACTATTTCTTTGATCTTCTGGGGAGAATTGATTCCGTAGATGCTGAACCTGTTCCGGAAGCCGTGGCGTTGGCAGAAATTGGTAAGATGACTGAGTTTGCGGTTGAGAGTGAGTTAGCTTTGGAAACGGCCGTTTCCGTCAACAGAGACGAGGCCCGATCAATTATCAACCTGCTGGCCGGGGGCTGGTTTCAAAGAAATAGGGGGAGCAGTTTGGTGGTAACGGCCGTATCTGATGACACCCTCCGCTTCGGCTTCTCGCACACGATACAAATTTCTTCCTATCACATAGAAAAGTTTGTTGATGGCGAGACGGATCGGTTGAAATTTACCGAGAGACAACAGTATTTTGATCCCGTTGGCCTGGCCACCGGGCTGGTGGAAAAGTACGGCGGTGCTGTGTACGCAGAATTAACAGGCGAAAGCAGTTGCCATTTCTCCTTCACCTTGCCAATTTATCAGGAAGATGATTGAGTGTGCCGGTAGACCCTAAGGGTTTAACCTGAAACAAGACCAAAACGAAGTTGGCAAACCCTTAGGGTCTGTTGTGCGTTGGCAAAACGTTGATCGCGCGTGTTTGGTCACTCCCTCCGATTGCGCTACAATGCACAATTGTGAATTTTAGTTGAGGGATGACGTTTTATGGGTTCAGAGCCAATCATTCGTTTCCAGAATGTAGACAAACGGTTTGCCTTTACCAAGGAAAAACCGCAGTCTGTCATGGAGACATTCATCAAGCTGTTTTCGCGGCGCAAGGGGCCAAAGCAGCCAGCAGAATCGCTGTGGGCGGTACGCGACGTGAGCTTCGACGTGCTGCCGGGGCAATGTTTTGGCATTGTGGGGCGCAACGGCAGCGGCAAAAGCACCATCCTAAAGCTGATTGCCCGGATATTGCGCCCGAACAACGGCCGTATCCTCATAAACGGCCGTGTCAGTGCCCTATTAGAACTTGGCGCAGGCTTCCACCCCGACCTCACTGGCCGCGAGAACATCTTCCTCAACGCTGCCCTGCTGGGCTTTGACGAAGCCAGCACCCACGCCTACTACGACCGCATCGTCGAATTTTCTGAACTGGAAGAATTCATCGACATGCCCGTGAGGCATTACTCTTCTGGCATGTACATGCGCCTGGGCTTTAGCGTGGCCATCCACATGCAGCCAGACATCCTCATTGTGGATGAAATTTTGGCGGTGGGCGATCAGGCATTCCAGTCCAAGTGCATCGACGCCATCATGAAAATGAAAGAGAGCGGCGTCACCATCATCATCGTGAGCCACAACATTAACCTGGTGCGCACCTTGTGTACCCACGTTTTGTGGATTGACAAGGGCGATCCCCAGGCATATGGCCCTGTAGATGAAATTGCTGCTGAATACGTTGCCCACGCATATCAGAAAAAAGGACAGCCCATTACGGCCGCTTTCACGCGCTCGGGCACCGGGGAAATTGAAATCACCAGCACCCGCTTTTTAGATCAGCACGATGAGCCGCAAGAGGTTTTTGCCACTGGTGGCCCGATGACTATTGAAATTGCGTATCTGGCCCACAAACCAATCCCCAATCCAGAATTTGGTCTGGCCATTTTTCGGCAGGATGGGGTGCAGGTAAATGGCCCCAACACGCAGGTGGCTGGCGTGGATTTGGGTATCATTGAGGGTGAAGGGGTGCTGCGGTACGAAATTGAGCAGCTGCCTCTTTTACCCGCGACGTATTTGGTGACAACGGCCGTACATGACGGCCGTTCCCATCAATGTTATGATTATCATCAGAAAGCCTACTCCTTTCGAGTAAGTCAGGGGCTTACCCGGGAGTTAGATGGAATTGTTTTGTTGCCAGCCCGCTGGCTTTTAGAATCCAATCTCTAAAATCACGGCAGCGAGAAAAAATATCGGTGGAGTTAGATGGTTTCCCTAAGTGAGCCATCAAAATCGTTCCAGGAATGAAAAATTATGAATCCAAATAGAAAAAAGTATTTTCGAATATTTGTATTGGCAGCCTTTTTGTTTGCCAGCTCACTTGCTATTCAAATTTCACTCAAGCAGGTGCTGGCCAACAATGAAAATTCTGCACTCGTTTTAGACAACAATGAAGCGGCACAGCCCGAAGCCCCATCCGGCACTTCTGCCAATAACTTGAATTGCAGATATGGCATTGCTGGCTTTAACACCCAAATGCTCTCTTGGCTGCCTACCTTACAATCTGGCTGGCATGTGACCTTTGGTGCCACAACGCCTTATACCGGAGAGGGTGAGCATGTAGGGATTGTTCGGGTTAGTCAGGATCGTAATGGCAGCCAATATCTGTCCACATACACCACAATTCCAGCATTGACTGAGGGTGGATTAGGAGCGATTGTTGATGCGTCCCCAGGTAAGCTGTGGCTAATAGGCAATGAGCCTGACGTTGCCGACGTCCAGGATGATACGTATCCAGCAATGTACGCCCGTATTTACCATGATGTGTATGAATTTATCAAAGACCGAGACCCTTCTGCTCAGGTGGGCATTGCCGGGCTTTCTATGGCAACGCCAGGTCGTTTGCAATACCTGGATATTGTTTGGGATACGTTTTTGACCAAGTATGGGTATCCTATGCCTGTGGATGTGTGGGCCATTCATATTTATATTTTGTCTGAATATAATCCGGGGATTGGGCCTGGGGATGGTAAGCTGGCCCTAGGGACTGATCCAGCCCTGGCTAAAAATTGGCCAGTCAGTGGAATTCCATACTCCCAACAATGCGCACAAGACAATATTTATTGCCGTGCTGAACACGACAATGTCAATATTTTTATTGGACAAATCGTTGCCATGCGACAATGGATGAAGGATCATGGTCAACGGGAAAAGCCCTTGATTTTGTCTGAATTTGGATCGCTTTATCCTTATGTGGTCGAGGCGGGCGGTTGTTATTTAAGCGACGAGTTTGGCAACTGTTTTACACCTACAAGGGTGGGGAATTACCTGTTTGCTACGATGGATTGGCTGGAATCCAATTCGTACCCCGATCTGGGGTATCCAGCTGATGAAAATCGGTTAGTACAGCAATGGCTTTGGTTTAGCTTCATTGTGGGGGAGGAGGAAAGTGGGGCGTCTAGCAATTTGCTAAAACCCAATTACCAGACTTATGCTCCCGGTGATGTCAATGCGCTTACGGCCGTTGGGGAAGATTATCTCGATCAGGTTTCTGGTTTTGAATTATCTGCCAATTTGTACACAGGGCAGGCGGGGTTGGTCGTTGTGAACAGCGTAGCGCCTGCAAATACGGCCGATGCAGAGATATATGCCGAATTTTATAACAACGGCAGCCAATCTATTAGCGATCCCTTTACCGTCACTTTTTATCAAGATCAAGCCTTAACCCAGGTCATTGATTCAGTTACCGTCAATCCAACATTGCAGGGTTGTGCCCGACATATTTTTAGCGCTTCTGTTACCTGGCCAGATTTATCTTCGGGCGTGCATAAATTCTGGGTTAAGTTAGATACGGGTAACGCAATTGATGAAGGCAATGAAAATGACAATGTTGCATCTGGTCTAGTCATTGTGGATCCGCAGGACAGCTTCTTGCCGTCAGTTCTACGATAGACCCGCAATCTTGTTTGGTGGTGGTCGTTGCGGTTGATTATTAGCGACGACCACCACTGCCGGATGTTTTAATCAAGTTAAGGCTCTAATGCTCCCGCCAAAAGGTGTCCTCTGTGTGGCAAAATAAGCTTGCAGCAACGAATGTGATGCTCGGCTGGCTGGTTATTCTTTCCAGCCTTTACTTTTTGTTGCCGGTCTTTTCTAAAACCCAAACGATCTTTAGTCTAAAAGCGCTCAGAGCCAGGCCGTTACTCTTGGTTGTATTGGTGGCTTTGTTTGTGCGGCTTGTTCCAACCGTCTTGTTGCCTGTTGGGGCTGGCTACGATATTGAGTCTTTTCGTCTTGTGGGGGAAGCGCTGCTCAACGGGGAAGATGTTTATACTTCCGCCGCCCTGGGCCGACACCCGTATTTGCCAATGCAAATGTATTGGATTGGGCTGGCGCTTTATTTACATCTCAAAACGGCCGTTCCCTTCGTTGTTTTGGTTAAATTGCTGCCTGTTTTGGTGGATGTGGGCATTACGGCCGTAATCTTCAAGACCTGCCTGCGCTGGCAAAAAACCACTACCGAAGCAATCATCTGGGCGTTGCTTTTTGCCCTGAACCCTATAGCCATTTTAGTTTCGGCTTATCATGGCCAATTTGATTCTGTGCCTTTGCTGCTGCTGCTGCTTGCCTGGTACTGGGCCGAATTTGGCCAACATAACAAGCAATCGGCCGTAGCCCTTGGGTTGGCCATCCTCAATAAAACCTGGCCAATCGTGATGCTGCCCGTGGCCTTGATTCGCAAGGTAAACTTGAAGCATTGGATTTTGTATTCCAGCATTGCTTTAGGCATTCCAATTTTGTGTACCGCAGCGTATGTGTTGTTATTGGACACCGACCCAACGCCCATGCTCCGGCGTGCCTTAACCCACACAGGGCCAAACGGGTATTGGGGAATTTCTGCCATTCTGGCGCTATTAAAAAAACAGATCACTGCCTTTGAACCTATTTATGAAACGTTGGTTGCTTGGCGTCGCTGGCTCATATTGGCAGCAGGTTTGTTTGCGCTGTGGCGAACAAGAAAAGAGACTATTCCGGCTGCCTTAACAACAATTATCCTGGCTGTGTTCACCGTTTCGGCGGGGATGGGCATACAATGGCTGCTTTGGGTTATCCCCTTTGCCATTCTAGATGCCGATCACCGCTGGCTGCGCTGGTACAGCTTTTCTGGCATGGTCTTCCTGTTGGTGCAGCTGTACGGATTGCACATGTACCCCTGGCTCTATGAACTGTTTCAACCAGAAACGGCCGATTTAATTGTGCGTGCGGGGTCCATTCCCGCCTGGTTAACCGTTGCCTTGTGGACAATCAGCCGGATTGTGAGACAGAGGCCCGCCAGAGTAGCTGCCCCTTAACCTGCCAAAACTGAGATTAATCCTCATCCCGAATCATTTTGGCGGCAATGTTGTTATGCTTTTCTAAATGAGGTATCAGATCAATTGTTGTGAGCCGCCCATTTTCCACGACGATTTTGCCGTTAATCACCGAATAATCCACGGTAGGCGGCTGGCATAGCAAAACGGCCGCAACCGGATCATGCAGCGCCCCAGAGAAGGCGAGCTGGTTCAGATTCAGGGCAATAAAGTCTGCGCTCATGCCCGGTGCCAGATACCCAATGTCGTCTCGCCCCAAAACGGCCGCACCTCCCCGTGTGCCAATTTCCAGCGCCTGCCTGGCCGACAGCGCATCTGGACGGCCACCAAAACCACCACGACCACCCGGCGCTTCGCTCAGGTAACGGTCTGGAGCCACACGCTGCAACAGCATTGCCTGCCTTGCTTCATTGAGCAAATGGCCGCCGTCGTTAGAAGCAGAGCCATCGACCCCCAGCCCAACCGGCACGCCCGCATCTCGCCAGGCCAACAGCGGCGCAATGCCGCTGGCCAGCCGCATGTTGCTGTTGGGGCAGTGGGCCACACCCGTTTGCGTTTTGCCAAAAAGATCAATTTCTGGCTGGCTCATGTGTACGCAATGAGCGTGCCACACGTCATCCCCCGTCCAGCCCAAGGATTCCACATAGGGCACCGGACGCTGGCCAAAGGTTTGCAGGCAAAATTCCTCTTCTTCCAACGTTTCGGCCAGATGGGTATGCAGCCGCACCCCGTAAGCCCGCGCCATGTTTGCCGATTCGCGCATGAGGTCTGGGGTAACCGAAAAAGGAGAGCAAGGGGCCAGCACCACGCGCAGCATGGCGTGGCGGCTGGCATCGTGATAGCTCTCGATGAGCCGCTGGCTGTCTTTAAGAATGAATGCTTCATCTTCTGTCACCCGATCTGGTGGCAAACCGCCATCGCTTTCGCCCAGCGACATAGAGCCGCGGGCAGCGTGAAAGCGCACGCCAATTTCCTGGGCGGCACGGATTTGGCTGTCCAGGGTGCAGTCGTTGGGGAAAATGTAGAGATGGTCGCTGCTGGTGGTGCAGCCAGAAAGCGCCAGTTCGGCCAGGCCCGTGATGGTGCTGATGTAGATCGCTTCGTCGCTGAGGTTGGCCCAGATGGGGTAGAGCGTGGTGAGCCAATCAAACAGGTTGTTGTCTTGGGCCAGGACGCGGGTGAGGCTTTGGTAAAGATGGTGGTGGGTGTTCACTAAACCGGGCAGCACAATATGACCGCTCAGGTCTAGAACGGAATCGGCCGTTTGGGGTAGATCGGCGGTTGGCCCCACCTGTTCAATTACATTGTCACGAATAAACAGCCCGCCATTGGCAATTTCACGCCGATCGTCGTCCATTGTGACGAGAACGGCCGTATTCTTAACTAACAAAGTACCCATAGCAACCTCCCAGTGCTGAAATAGTGTTCGCAGGATGCAGAACGTTACCTGCAAAACCCGCAACCGACAACCCTGCTTGGCAATGCCTTGTCCAGTGGTATAATTACACGCTTGCTGGGGATGTGGCGGAATTGGCAGACGCGCATGACTTAGAATCATGTGCCGCAAGGCGTGTGGGTTCAAGTCCCTCCATCCCCACTTTTTTTAAGAGACCAAGAGCGTTGCTGCCCAGGCAACGCTCCTTTCTTTTTTCTGCCGCAGTAAGATAGACCATTTTTTTGAGAGGTAGCTCGTGACGCTAAAAATTCAGACAGAACAAGATGATCAACGGCAACTTTTGATGACGATTGAAGTCCCAGAAGACCGTGTTGAAAAACAGATGAGACAAACGGCCCGTAAGCTGGGTAAAGAAGTAAGTATTCCTGGCTTTCGCCGAGGCAAAGTGCCTTACCCCGTCCTCCTCAAGCGCCTGGGGCGGGATGCCTTACGCACTGAAGCGGTTGAAGATATGCTGCAAAACGTATTTACAGAAGCGCTGGATGAAGTGGCCCCAGACATTTATGCCCCGGCTAATTTTGATGATATGGAGATGGAGCCACTGGTGCTTAAGTTCACCATTCCCCTCACGCCAGAGGTGACATTGGGCAATTATCGTGAATTGCGCAAAGAGATTGAGCCGGTAGAAATTACCGAAGAAGCCCTTGCCGAAGCGCTGGAGCGACTCCAGACGCAGCACCAACAGTTGGAAGATGCTGACCGCCCGGTGGAAGTAAGCGACATGGTTACCCTCAGCGGAAAGGGTGAACTACTGCCCACAGCTGAGGCTGATGACGCTACAGAAGAAGTAGATGAAGAAACGGCCGTATCCGAAACGGAAGAGAGCGCCCCTGAGAACCCAGAAGACAATATTATCTTCAACAGTGAAAATGTTGACCTGATCATGGAAGCCACCCAGCTCTTCTGGGGCGAAGATTTTGTCAGCAACATCGTGGGCATGGCGGCCGGGGATGAGAAAACCTTTAACATCACCTTCCCAGATGATTTTGAAGAGGAAGAGCTGGCAGGTCGTGAAGCCACCTTTACCATCAACGTGCTAAACGTTCGCAGCCGTAACTTGCCTGAATTGGACGATGAGTTAGCCAAACTTGAAGGCACTTTTGAAACGCTGGACGAGCTGCGCGAATCAATCCGCACAGAACTGCAAAACAATGCCGAGGGCGAAGCCAAAAATGCCCTCATCGAAGGCATGATTGATGATTTATTGGAAGAGGCTGTCCTGGTTTACCCACCGGCGGCGGTTGAAGCGGAAATCGACAGCATGATGGATAACTTCAAAAATCAGGTTACCCGCGCTGGCTGGAGCTGGGAAGATTTCTTGCAGTTGCAGAACAGCCAGGAAGAGCAGCTCCGCGAAAACTTCCGCAAAGGAGCGGAAGAGCAGCTCAAGCGGCAGTTGGCGCTGCGGCAGTTCATTATGGATGAGAAGCTGCGGGTGACCGAGGAAGATATTGAGGCCATGATTGATGAGCGTGTCGGCCAGTTTGGCGACAACGAGGCCTTGCAAAAGGGTATGCGTGATTATTATCGCAGCGGCCCTGGCTTTGATATGCTGAGCAGTGAAGTGCTGATGGAGAAAGCTTACACGCGGATTGAAGCTGTGCTGACGGGCAATGCCCCTGATCTGGCTGAACTAGAAGCGGAAGAAGCCGATGAAGCGGAAGCCGAGGCTGTTGCAGAAGATGCACCTGAGGTAGAAGTGGAAGAAACGGCCGTTGCAGAAGCCGAACCTGTAGCCGAAGAAGAAGCCGAAGCAGAGAGCGACGAAACGGAAGTAGCTGAAGGATAATGTAAATCTAACGCTACCGGGCTACACTTCGCCAATTGCATTACTGTCTTGGGGCGAAGTGATCTGGTGATTGTTGGATTGCTTTTCGCTTTCGCACAACAATTAGGAGACGATTAACTCATGATGAATTTGCCAACGTCGCTTGTTCCCATGGTGCTTGAAACCGATGGTCGTGGCGAACGCGCTTACGATATTTTTTCTTTGCTGTTAAAAAACCGGATCATCATGCTGGGGACGCCAATTAATGATCAGATTGCCAACCTGATTGTGGCCCAGCTTTTATATCTGGCCCGTGAAGACTCCAGCAAGCCGATTAGCATGTACATCAACAGCCCTGGTGGGCAAGTCTATTCTGGCCTGGCTATTTACGACACGATGCAGCAGATTGAATGCCCTGTGTCTACGGTGGCAGTCGGTTTTACCGCTAGTTTTGGCACGGTTTTGCTGACGGCCGGTACCAAGGGCCTGCGCTATGCCTTGCCCAACGCCACCATTCACATGCACCAGCCTTTGGGTGGCGCTCAAGGGCAGGCATCGGACATTGAAATTCAGGCTCGTGAGATTTTGCGGCTACGCACTTCGCTGAATGGCATTCTGGCCACGCACACGGGGCAGTCCATCGAGCGCATCGAGGAAGATACAGACCGGGATATTTACATGGATGCCCAACAGGCGGTGGAATACGGTCTGGTTGATAAGGTTTTGCTGGGCAGCGCTTAATTTGCCTGGCTGAGTTTACAGTTTATCTTTTTACGGCCGTTCCCCGGAACGGCCGTTTTTTTTATCGCTACAAAAATGAGCGCTCAGTCGTCATACTTGCTATTGTTTTGCACTCTCCTTATAATCCCAGTGGTTCAGAAGACCAGCACTATTTTAATTTTATGTAAAATTTTCGGCGGCTAAACGGTTCCTAAATTTCCCGCCAATCCCTTTGAGGCTGAGTGAGGACACCATGACAGGTTCTCATAACACACAATCTAGACGGGTCGCCATGATTTTAATGGCTATGGCCGTTGTCATTATGGCTGCTGTCTCTTTCTATCAGCTTGCCCAGCTAACCAACTCCCTTCAAGCACAAGTGCTGCCCCAGATTACCCTAAACACAAGTATCCGAACGGTGTCTGAAGCGGTAGGGTCAACCACCTTTACTGTGGGGGTGGATACTACGCCAACTGAGGTGATTACCGTTAGCTATTCCACCGCCAACGGAACGGCCGTTGCCGTTTCAGATTATATTGCCACATCAGGGGTCATTACTTTTGACGTTGGCGATACCAATCCAAAACCAATTACCATCGACATTGTCAACGACACGGTTGCAGAAGACCCGCAATTCTTTACCCTCTCGCTCTCAAATCCCGTCAGCGCCACCCTGGGATCGCCCAGTTTTGTCTCCATCAACATTACAGACAACGATTCAGGTGTTCCCACACCTACCTCGATTTTTGGCGATCAGTACGAGCCTAACAACTCGTTTAACGAAGCCCACGAAACGGCCGCAGACGCCGCCGATCTCTGTGACATGACCTTCTACCCGCCCGGCGATCAGGATTACTTCCGCTGGTGGGGTAAAGCGGGCATCACCTACATCGTTGCCACCTCCGATTTGGATCCGGGCATAGACACAGTGCTGGATGTCTACAACCCCAGCCAATCCCTAATTGCCTCCAATGATGATGTTTCGGCCGGTATTTTCAGCTCTGAGGTGCGATTTACGGCAAGCACAGATGGATACTATTATGCGCGGGTCACCAATAAATCGCCGGTAGACCCGGTAAACAAACTATATTGCTTCGACGTTGACTCCTCTGTTTCTCCCACCACAACCCCGCCGCCCGGCTTCCCATCCGACGCAGATGTGTGTGAGTTCAACAGCAACATTGAAAATGCCTGCTTGTTTGTGGCTGGCGAAACCAAGACGGGGCTGAATTTTGTGCCGTCTTTGGGTAGCTCCCAAGATACCGATATTTACAAGATGTGGGTAAAACCGGGCATCTTTTATACCTGTGAAACCATCATTCCAGCTGGTTCAGCCGCCGACACCAACATGATTTTTTGGGACAACAATGGCAATTCATTTAATCCCTGGCTGGGTAATGATGATAAAGTGCCCGGTGGGCTTGATTTTGGCAGCAAGGTAAGCTACTTATCTACCTACACGGGCTGGCTGTTTATTGTTGTGGGGCCGGTTAACATACCTCCCCTGGACGAGGCCGATCTTCACGAGTATGACCTGACTTGTACGGCTCTGGAATCTACGCCTACGCTTACGCCTTCACCTACCAGCTCATTCACGGGAGGGACAGGCGGTACGGGTGGTACAGGTGGTTTTGCGACTGCCACACCGCAGCCAACCGTGGCTTTCCCTACGCCATTCCCCACGCCGACGCCAATTGATTTTTCATTTTTATTTACGGCAACGCCCGCACCGCCACCGGTGGTGCAGTTCCAACCGCTGCCCACGTCCACCCCGGCTGGCGGTGGCACCCAGTCCGCCACCATTAACGTGACGCTGTACTACGACAGCAACAATAATTTCTTGCCGGAGCTAACGGAAGGCATTGTGAATGCGGCCGTTGCGCTCTACGATAATGGCACGGGAGAACTCATCTCGTTTGGACAGACCAATGAAACAGGCGTGGCTCGGTTTACGGCCGTAAATGCAGTTGGCGCTGTGCGTGTTGTGGTACCCTTCTTGAATTACAGCCAGGTCGTGTTGGGCGACAATGCCGAAATTTTGGTGCGGGTTGCCCCACAACCATTGCCCATTGGTATTCCTTAAACAAATCTTCCCAAGCAAAAGGTCTTTCTATGTCGATTGAGCCGCAAGAGAGTGCGCCCGCAGAAAACAACAACGAAGCATCCTGGCGAGATAATTTATCCAACCCAGCGGTGCTGGTGGCGGGGGCTATTGCTCTGGTGGCGCTGTTGGCTGTCATTGTGCTGTCGGTTGTTTTGGTGCGCCAGGGGCGCACAGATGACGCAGATGCAGATGTGGCTGGCACCCCCACCCCCTTTGGCGGCAGCGAAAGCGCTCTGGGTGGCGACCCACTTGTGGTGGGCATGAGTGACTCTACCACCATTTCGGTAACGCTAGATTCACCCATCACCCTGAGCTTGCCGACGCAGCAGTTTAATGTGCAAACGCAGGTGATTGGGGCAGATGGCACCTGGACGCCCGCTGCTGGCGAGCCAGGAACGGCCGTATGGGTTTATGGCAGCATTGTGAATTATGTCGTAGGGCTGCCCAATTCAGATGAAAATAGGGCGCTGCTGGAAGGGCTGGCCCCTGGGGACGAAATGACGCTGGCCACGCGAGGCGGGACGCGCTACAGATTTTCTTTCAACAGCCGTACCTCTGTGCCGGTAACCAACCGGGACATCTTTGCCCAAACGACACCGGGCATCACCCTGGTTTTGCTTGGCTCAGAAGGGTCAGAACGCTTGGTGGTAAACGGCCGTTACGTCGTTGAAGAGTCTAGTGGCCAGGCAGACAATGTGGTGGGTTTGGGCGAAACGGCCCAGCTAGAAAATGTGCAGATCACCGTGAACAGCACAACCTACATTGCCGATAGAGCCGAAGTGCCCCCTGGTTTTGCCCTGTTTGTTGTGGATTTTCAGGTTCAAAATGTAGGGCTTTCCGCGATTGATAGCAGCGTTTTGCAGCTTGGCCTGGTGGATGCTTCCGGCAATCAATACGTTTTGAATCCGCAAGGCACCCAGTTGGGCAACTATCCGGCATTGTCTGGCTTCCTAAACGCCAACCAGGTGGCCCAGGCCAGCGCGGGCTATCAAATTCCCCTGGGCTTAGAGAGCGACACTTTGAGCTGGGTGGTAACCAACAGCAATTCTGGGGCGCAAGTCTATGTGACGCTGCCCTTCACTGGCGGTTCGGCCGCAGCCGCAGGCTCTACCATTTCTTTGGCAAGAGTTGAAATATCCACCGATTTGACAGGGCTTATTCTTGGGGGGCAGGTGACAAATTTGGGGACGCAGCCGCTGGTGATTACAGAATCTGATGTGGCGCTGCAAGGGCAGGATGGGGCGGTTTATTTACTGCTTTCAACGAACCCGCCCTTTCCCTGGCCTGTGCCGCCGGGGCAAACGCTGCAATTTTTCTTGACATACCAGCGGCCACCTTCAGACACGGCCGTATTCCGGGTACTCAACCAGGGATTCCAGCTAACTAACCTGCGCTAGGCAAGCGGCAATAAGAACTTTCTGTTTTAGTTGGTCGCTAACTGTTTTTGGCTGTGCCATTGCCATTCACAATGAATTCCATCGATGATTTGGAGCGGGTTCCCCGACTGGTGTAGTACAGTGTCAGCCCAATGATGATGACCAACACGGCCAATGCCAATCCACCCAGCTGTAACGGCCCTACAAACGGCCGTTCAAACTGTGGCTCCACATGTGTTCCAATGCGAATCAGGTCAGACAGACCCGTTACATAGGCAAAAACCAGCCCCGTGGCCGCCAGGCGCACACCAATATCTGCCTGAAGCGAGCGCGTGGTTTCCTGGCGCAGCGCATTGATGTGCAAAAACAACGATAGCGTTAAGGCTGTTAGGCCAACCAATAGCTGAAACATCTGCACCATGCCAAAGCCGGGTGTAATGTCCAGGCCAAAAAATTCTGCGCCCAAGGACAATGTTATTAGAATTAGCCCAATGCCAAAAAGGCCCAGCGTCACATTTCGGCGTATGCTTGTGGTTTTGTCAATTTTTTCACCGCTCATGGTTATCTCCATCTTCCCAATAAATGTACCAGAAACAGAAAACGCCACGCAAGAACACGCGGCGTTTCTATTACTTTATCCTCTGGTCGGGGCAGCGGGATTCGAACCCACGACCTCTTCAACCCCATTGAAGCGCGCTACCAAGCTGCGCCATGCCCCGACAGCCTGGGCATTATAGCAAAACGGCATTTGGCGAGCAAATTAGTAGATGTAAAATGGCAGAGATATTGTCCTGAATCTAATGGAATGGCTTGTTTTCTAGATCAAAAATAATTTAGCTGAGTCGTCTAATGGAGTATGAACATGTTCAAACCCGTGTATGCTTTTCCCATCTTTTGTTTGTTGCTGTTGTTCGTGGCTTGTGGCTCACCAGAAACGTCTACAACGGCCGAATTACAAACTGAACCGGTCTCGGCGCAGGACATGACATCCAGTGCGCTCACCACCGCCATTGCCGCCAGCGCGGAACCTCCTTATGATCCTGCCGCGTTATTGGCTGAACTAGAAACGGCCGTTTCCCTTTGGCAAAGTCAGGCAGTTGGACAATACCAGGTAACCGTGCGGCACCGTCGAGGAAGTTGGAATGTTCAAATATTTGCGCTCACGGTGGAAAACGGCCGTGTCGTTGACAGCGAACACACCTGCTTTCCCCAGCAAGATTGCATTTTGCAAGAAGTTGACCCGGAAACCTTAACCATTGAAGCTCTGTTTGAAACGGCCGATGCCGTCATTGCCCTCAACGATCCAGAAACAGAAATCAGCTTTAACCCAACCTACGGCTATCCCAACACCGTCTCTTACCAGGATGGCATTTGGACACTCGAAGGCTTCAAGCTGCTCGAAGACGAATAATCTATTTGACGGAGAAAAAAAGTGGCTCGTTTAATTACCCGAAAATTCCTTCTCATGCTGATCTTCCTGCCACTGCTCAATTTTGTTGGCTACACCTATGCTCAGATACACCCGCGCTTGTTTCAATCCCCATTAGGCAGCTCCCTTTCAGAAAATTTTCTGCCGTACCCAACCTACGTGCGCGAGCTTTTGTTGGCAGGCAATCTGGGGTTTGTGGACCGGGTGCCTGTTGCCGAAATATTAAGCGGCTCCGTGCGGAACAGCCTGGTGTTGGTGGGCTGCGCCCTGCTGGTTTCTATATTGCTGGGGCTGCTCATTGGGCTGCTTTCCGTTTCGCCCCGCAGCAAGCGGATGAGCACATCTGGCTTATTTGTGCTGGCGGCTGGTTCCTCCATGCCTGGCTTCTTGTTGGGCGGGGTGTTGCTGTCTGGCATGGTTTACCTGGTCTTTTTTACAAGTGCCACTTCAACTTTTTTGCCGATTAGCGGCTACGGGCTGGATGAGCACCTGATTTTGCCAGTGCTGGTATTGGCCATTCAGCCCACGCTGCACCTGGCCAAAGTAGTGGCCGGGCTGCTAGAAAATGAGCTGCAAAAAGATTACATTCAGGTGGCCCGCAGCAAGGGGTTGAGCTGGCGACAGCTGCTCTGGGCCCATGCGCTGCCCAACATGGTGTCGCCCATTTTGGTCACCATTGGCGAATCGATGCGGCTCATGGTGGGAGCGTTGGTCATCATCGAGGCGGTGTTTATTTGGCCGGGCATTGGGCGCATCTTTTTGTTCACCATTGGCTTGCGGCTGGATGCGCGTCCGCCGGGCGTTTATTTTGGCAACCCGCCGCTGCTGGCTGCCATTGCGATGGTGCTGGGGGCCATTTTGCTGCTGTCTGATCTTTTATTTAGCCTGTTAGCCTACACGGTTGATCCCCGGTTGAGCCAGGCAGAAGATGACGTGGAAACGGCCGTTGCCTGAGCCGCAAGGAGCAATCATGCAAGAAGTTGGCAAGCGAAATTATCCGTTAATCATCGGTCTTCTTTTAACTGGGCTGTTTCTGTTTGTGGCGTTTTTTGGTTCCAGCCTGGCCAAAGGCGATCCCATGTTGGTCATTGCCGAGCCAGTTGTGGTTGACGGGCTGACAGTTTTCCCCAGCCGCAACCCGGTGCCACCGTTAGCCGTCTCCAGGCTGCCGCTGGGGACGGACAATGCCGGACGCGATTTGTTGACGCGGCTGCTTTTTGCCATTCGTCCCACGCTCATTTTATGCTTTGTGGTTGCCTCACTGCGCATAGCCATTGGGTTGGTGTTGGGCTTGATGGCCGGCTGGTTTGGCGGCCTGGCCGAGCGCGTGATTGATCTGTTGACGGGGGCCAGCCTGGCCATTCCTATTTTAATTTTTGCCCTGGCGGTTATCTCGTTTTTGGGTGAAAGAACCTTGTGGACGTTTGTGGTGGCGCTGGCAGCCACGGGCTGGGCCAATACGGCCGTCTTCGTTAAAAACAGCACCCTGGTGACCAAACAATCTCCCTACATTGAAGGGGCGCGGGCCGTGGGGGTACGGCCGTTTGGCATCCTGCGCCGCTACATCATGCCCCAACTGTGGCCCATTCTGCCAGCCCAAATTGCCTTTGAACTAAGCGCCGCCTTGCTGGTCGTGGCCGAACTGGGTTTCCTCGGCATGTTCATTGGCGAAGCGTTTGTCCGGCTTATTGAAGACCCCAACAGCGCCGGGACAATCCCTGTGGGGCTCACCGCCAGCTTCCCAGAGCTGGCCCAAATGCTGTCTGACTTTTGGTCCAAAATGATTGTTTCCCCCTGGGAAATTGCCATCGTTGGCTTCATCATTTTTCTGCAAATCTTTGCCTTCAACATGCTGGGCGAAGGGCTGCGCCGCCAAATGGACGTTACCCGCCCCCGACACGTTTGGTGGCGTCGTCGTCAGCCAGACCTGGCCATGCCGCCGCAAACTGCCAAACCCGTTTGAAAGCAGCACCCAGCGTGAAGTAAAAAGTGAGAAGCCCTACTTTTACTTCTTACTTTTCACTTTTACTCAAAATAAAAGGTTCACAACATGACAACATTGCTCGAAGTCAAAAACCTCGTCACCCGCTTCTACACGCCCCAGGGCGTTGTTCATGCCGTCAACGGCATCAGCTACCGCCTGAACAAAGGGGAGTCGATGGCCCTGGTTGGTGAAAGCGGCTGCGGTAAATCGGTGAGCGCGTTGTCGCTGCTGGGCCTGGTGCCATCCCCACCCGGTGTGGTGGAGCAGGGGGAGGTTTTGTTTGAGGGCGTAGACCTCTTGCGCCAGACTGAGCGGCAGCTGCGCCACGTGCGCGGTGGCGAAATTGGCATGGTGTTTCAAGACCCCATGACGTCGCTAAACCCGGTGCTGACGATTGGCAAACAGTTGGTTGAAGGAATTCGGCTGCACCGAGGCTTAGATGCCAGCGCGGCCCAAAAACGAGCCATCGAGCTGCTCAATCTAGTTGGCATCCCAGATGCAGAAAACCGGGTGAAGGATTATCCTAACCAGTTTTCTGGCGGGCAGCGACAGCGCATCATGATTGCCATGGCCCTGTCCTGCGATCCGGCGCTGCTCATTGCCGATGAGCCAACAACTGCCCTGGACGTCACCATTCAGGCGCAGATCATCACCTTGGTGAAGCAGCTCAAGCAAAAGCTGGGCATGTCGGTCATCTGGATTACGCATGATTTGGGCGTGGTGGCCAGCCTGGTAGACAAGGTGGCGGTGATGTATGCCGGGTACATTGTGGAAATTGCCAGGGTGCAGGATTTATACACAGAAACGAGCCATCCGTACACGCTGGGCTTATTGCAATCTATCCCCAAGATAGATGCCAAAGAGCGACAGCGTTTGATTCCTATTGAAGGCTCGCCGCCGGACTTGTTTGAGGAGCCAGCGCATTGTCCCTTTGCGCCGCGCTGCCGCTTTGCTGTGGCTAAATGCTGGCAAGAAAATCCACCGTTGGAGCTGGTTGTGCCACAGCATTCGGTGGCTTGCTGGCGTTGGGATGAGGTGCAGAAGGCGGCAAAGGGCCTGGCGGCAGTGGAGGTGGCGGAATGACGCAAACAACTCAGCAAAACGGCCGTTCCGACAATCTAGTGCGGGTAGAAGGGCTAAAAAAATATTTCCCCATCCGGCGAGGTTGGCGACGCCAACAGGTGGGGGCCGTGCAGGCGGTGGATGGTCTGGACTTTGAGATTCGCCGGGGAGAGACGTTGGGCCTGGTGGGGGAAAGCGGCTGCGGTAAATCAACAACGGGGCGATTATTGTTGCAGTTGTTACGGCCGTCTGCGGGTCGTGTCATCATGGATAACCGGGAACTAACGTCGCTTTCGGCTGAGGAACTGCGCGCCAGCCGCCGCCACATGCAGATGATCTTTCAAGACCCGTATGCCTCGCTGAACCCGCGCATGACCATTGGCGAGATTGTGGCGGAGCCGCTGCGCGTGCATGGCGTGGAGGCTGGCCCCGCCACGCGAGCCAGGCGCGTGCAGGAGCTGCTAGAACGGGTGGGGCTCAATCCACACCACACCCATCGCTATCCCCATGAATTTTCTGGCGGGCAGCGGCAGCGCATTGGCATTGCCCGCGCTCTGGCCACCAACCCTGGCTTCATTGTGGCCGATGAGCCTATTTCGGCCCTGGACGTGTCGATTCAGGCCCAGGTGATTAATTTGCTTGATGATCTGAAGCAAGAGCTGGGGTTGACGTACCTGTTTATTGCCCACGATTTGGCGATGGTGCGTTATTTGAGTGACCGGGTGGCGGTGATGTATTTGGGCCGGATTGTGGAGTTGGGGGAGCGAGATGATGTGTATGAACGGCCGTTACACCCCTACACGCAAGGACTCCTTTCCGCTATTCCCATTCCTGACCCCATAAAGGAAGCCAAACGGCAGCGAATTATTTTGCAAGGCGATGTGCCTAACCCGGCGCGGCCGCCAGCGGGCTGCCGCTTTCATCCGCGCTGCCCCCTAGCCACAGAGATTTGCCAGACCGAAGACCCGGCGTTTCGCAATTTAGGCAGTGTGGAACGGCCGCATCAGGTGGCCTGCCATCATGCTGAAAAATTCATAAATCAGGAGATTAAAGCCTGACAGCTTCGTTAAGCGCTGGCCGCCAGCAAAGTAATTAGCGCCAGGGTGAGATCGTAGCCAAAATGCACCAGAATGGCGACGCTGGTGTTGTGCCGCCGCCGGATAAAGCCCAAGATAAGCGACAAGAGGAGAAGCACAACGGTTGCTGGGGTTAAAAAACCGTACTGCACATGAACAATGGCAAACAGGATGGAGGTGAACCAGATGCCCAGCACCGGTTGCAGCGCCCCGCGAAACAAAATCTCTTCGCCAATGCCAGCGCCAATGGCCAGCCCCAGCCAATGCCAGAAGCCAAAATCCTGGTACAAAATCTGGCTTAGCTCATCCACCAGCGCCACCTGTTCCGGATCGATGGCCTCCCAAATGGCTCCTCCCAGCGTTTGCAGCAGCACCAGCAGGCCAATCCAGCCAATGCTTTCTAGCAGTTGGCGAGAGGTTACGGCTTCCAGCCCCAGCCGCTGCCAAACGGCCGTCCAGTCACGCCGCATCATGGCTCCCACACCCAGGAATGAAATCAGCACAAACCCAAGCTGCTGGGCCAAAAACAGCCAGATGGAAACAGGGGGCAGGTTTTCGGCCAGCTCGTCCAGGCCGCCAGACACTTGCAAAATAACGCTGCCAGCCAGGTAGCCGCTAAATATCAGGGCCAGGGTGTGCAGCGGGGAGTGGGGATCAATGGGCAGGATGCGCTCCAGGCTGTGCCGGGTGGAGCGAAAGCTGATGATGACCCCCCAAACGGCCGTTGCCTGCAAAAAGATGCCAACGGCCGTAGGGCTATCTAGCTGCAAATCAATAATGGCTCTGAGTTCGCTCGCCTGGAACACCAACAGCACCCCCAAAATGAAAAGAGGCGCGTTCAGCCCAATCAGCAGCAGATCAAACAGCTTGTGAAACGTTTCCGCCTCTTGCTGCTGTACGCGATTGGCCAAAACAATCAGGCCCACAACCAGCGAGATTTCAATGATTCCCATAAAAAATACTCAAAACAAGGTTAAAAAGTGCGCCAGGCAGGTGGCAAATGGTCCCACAAATTTAAATGGATCAGATGCCAGCGGCCACGCTTCCATTCTAGTACGTTCAGGCTTGTATTATAAAGCCAAAACGAAACCGTATCGCTGCCCGTTGCCAGGCGCAGCATGGTGGAAATGATGCCGCCGTGGGCAATGCCTAAAACGGGCTGCCCGCAGGCTTCAGCATCGGCCACCAGGGCGTAAAGTGCGGCCTGGGCTTGCTGCTTAAAGGCGGCATAGGTTTTGGATGGCTTGTACACAGGCATTGCCTGGTAGGGGGATTCTGTTGAGGGTAAATGATCCGATACGTAAAATTCGGCTTCCCGCAGGTAGGCGTCTGTTTGTAGCGGGCAGTTGAGGGCTTCGGCCAGGGGAACGGCCGTTTGCTGGGCGCGGTCTAAGGGGCTAACCCGAACGCAGCCAATTTCGGCGCGGGTTTCATTGTCTAACCTGGCGTGTGTGGCCAGCCAGGTACCCAAAAGCTGGGCCTGCCGCTGCCCCAGGTCAGTAAGCGGACTGTTCCAATCCCCATCATCTCTTTCAACTTGCCAACGAGATTGTCCATGCCGGGCGAGGTAAATCTTCATGCCCTAAGTATATGACAATGACTGCGAATCGCGCATAAATTGAAGGGGATTTATCCTTTCTAGCTTGGTAAGTGATGGATTTCCCTGGCCAGGTTTTATGAAAACGAAAAAAGTAGTAAGCCAGACGCATCAAGCTGTTGCAAAAGCCCCTTTTAGCCAACCGTCTCTACGATGTTTGCCTTTCGGCACTGTTTTTTATTTCAACTTGGGCAGAAATGGCTGGTGGATTGAATCCCTTAGCGATCAGCCAAAGTGCAAATACCATTTCTTGAATCGCCAGGGGGATCATTAAATAGCCCCATTTAACCCCAAGAGACAACGGTAAATGCTGTGGATCAAACATATTGACGATGGGGGCCACGAAGTACAAAATAGCTCCTACCAATCCCCATAATGCCAGCCAATTTGGAATCAATTTTGTCTTAAAGAACAGCCAGTTTAGCATTCCCGCCCCAATGGTGAAGACAATCGCCAAAATATGATTTGTCCAGTAGCTTAGTTCCGTTAATAATACACCCAACGATTGAAAGTAGGAGGCTGTGGGATTGCCTGCGTTTACAAATTCTCGGCTTAAGGGGATGAGTAATAGTAACCCAAGCGCAAGAATGATATAGGTGACAGCCTCCAGAACCCCTCTAAAAACAACAGCGCCTAGCGCCAAAAGTTCGCTGTACCTCTTGAAGATAGGAAACATTATGACTGGAATCATCGCCAGGGGGAAGCCCATAACCAATACCATAACTGCACCCAATACGATTTGGCTCTCATTGGTAGCCACGCGACTCAAGTAATCTGCGTCTTCTAATAATGGCAAGGTCACAAGCCCGCTGAGTATGCCAGCAACTGTGCCAATGATGAACAGGATGCCGACGGTTACGGCCGTTTTCCTATGTGCATCTGCATTACCAATTAAAACATTACGGCTGTCGGTGATGCGTTCTGCAGTTTGTACATGCCCTCTGATTGTCATGATTGACTCTTCCTTCTTTTTGTTCCGGTTTTAATGTGAATAACCGAGATCAACGGCAAGCCCAAAGCATAAAGTCGGCGCAAGAAACCCTGCAACGCTGCCTGGTCTAAAGTGCCAGTTAGAATGGTTACAGGTGTACCATCCTCTTCTCTTTTAGCTGCCATTGTTATTTGCTTGTCCCATACCACCCAACTTGGATCAAGATGCCCTGGCACTGTAATTTGGTAAACTGCTGGCTGATAAAGGGTAAGCTGATGTTTACATTGTTCCGCCATTTCAAATCTCTTTAACGCTTATTACTCCGGCAAGGAGGCAATAAAATCAGCCATCAGATTGAGACTAGCCTTTGCAGCTTCCTTATTGGTCTGTTCCAAAAACGGTTGCTGTGAATGCAGGATAACGGCCGTTTGGTATTATTGTCATACCCCGAACGTGTTATTCAGATTGTTAGGTTAAAAGGGGTGTGTAAGGCAAAGGAACTAACAGGTAGCTGGGGGATTAAAACGTGGGTAGCAGACGCAATTCTCTGGCTTTGGCAACGGCTTGCGTTCGGTTGTGTACGCCAAGCTTGCCGTAGATGTTGCGAGTATGTACCTTAACGGTGTTGAGCGAAAGATACAGACGTTCGGCGATTTCTGGATTGGTGAGTCCTTCAGCGATTTTTTGCACGATTTCCAGTTCGCGTTCACTGAGAGGTTCGACCAAATCAGACTGATCTGCATATGTTGTGGCAACGGCCGTTTGCCCCGATTCTTCTGCAGGAAAAGCCGCTAACAAACAACGAACATAATCTGGTGCCATTCCACGCAGGAGAGCTGCCCGGAGTAAGCCAGCCATCGGCTGACCTTCATCTACAAAGATGCGAATGTAGCCGCCTGATTCGGCCAGGACAAGGGCACGCTCCAGGGCAGGCATGGCACAGTCCATGTCCGCTTTAACTTGAAAAGCCACTGCCTGAAGGATCAATATTTCGATAACGCGGGCGATATGCTCTCCGGCTTCAGCAACCTCAAGCAGACGATGCAGCAGTTTTATTGCTTCGTCTAACCGGCCTTGGGCCAGGAATATCCGGGCCAACGTCACATCAACATAATTTTGCAGGGGGGTCAGATCGTCGCCCGCAGCCACTCCGCGTTCTTCTAGCCATTGGACAACGGATTCTGGCCGATCTTGGGCCAACCAAACTCGCACTTTCCAGGCCGCCAATGGTTCGGAAAGATAGAGTGGAAGGTATTGCTGTTGTGTGATCGTTTCCAGTTTTTGTAGGGCGCTTTCGGCACCCGAAAAATTACCTTGATAAAATAAAACTCGTGCCAGAACTGTTTGGCTGAAGCCGAAAAAAGCCAGATCTTTCCCCCTGGTAAGCTCAATGCTTTTCGTTGCCAATTTATGGGCTTCATCCAGTTCATTTTGTTCAGCCAGCGCTATAGCCCACGCTGCCAGGGCCCAGCCGGCAGCGACTGTTTGCGACAGGCCACTTTCCTCAGCCAGTTCCAATTGTCGCCGACAGATTTCAATTGACTGGTGTAATTTCCCCAGATCCCGTAGGCTTGAGGCTGCTTTTAGATGGGCAATCATCGTCCAGAATGTGTTGCCGGTGATTTGACAAGATTTGATTGCTTCTAAACGTGCCTGGTGAGCGGCCGTTATATTTCCTTGAAAGATGTAAGCATCACCTAAATGTGTTGCCGCTGCGCCACGCCAGGGATCTTGTTTCGGCAAGAATGTAAGTGCCTGATTGGCGTGTTGAATGATGCCGGGTGCGTCTTCCCACCAGGTCGCAATCATTGTACGTACAGCAGATAATCTGCCTAGCAATACCTTGCGGTCAGCGTCTGGCAATTGTTTACCTTGGTCAACTGCCTGTTCGGCGGCTTGAAGGCTTTGTTCGGCCGTTTCTAGCTGGCCAACGGAGAAGAGGTTCCAGGCGTGCAAGATACAGAGGTGAGGCTTGCGGAATAGCCATTCGGTTGGCAGCTTTACTAACCAGCGCCACAGTTTACTGTGACCACCAAGCCCCCAAATAGCATCAGCCTGGGCATCAATCAAATTGGTAGCCTGCTCAAAGGCATCTGCCCGCAAGGCATGGTCAATAGCTTCATCAATAAATCCATTTTGTTCAAACCATTGGCTGGCCCGGCAGTGTAAACGTGGTACCCAATCCGGCTGCGTTTGACGCAGGCGCTGTTGCAGCAAGTCGGCAAAGAGATGGTGATAACGGTACCAATATCGCTCTTCATCCAGGGGGATGATGAATAGATTGGCCCGATCGAGCAGCTCTAGCATGGCCTGGCCATTGTTTTGCTGGGTAGGGGTAGTTCTTTTGGAACTGCTTGGTGTTTTGGCTACGTCAAAACGTACGAAATCACATAAAGGGGCAGAGAGGCGGTTGAGAACGGCCGTTTGCAACAAGAATTTCTGCACATCCTCTGGCTGTTGACCCAACACTTCCTCAATTAGATAGTCTAATACATACCGGTGGCTGCCTGTAAAAGATTGGATAAATCCAGAAACATCCTCGCTGCCTCGAAGTGACAAGGCGGCCAACTGCAAACCGGTTATCCAGCCTTCGGTGTGCCTTTCCAGCGCGGCAACATTTTCGTTTGATAAATTCAGCCTCATCACCTGGTTGAGAAAGTTGGCTGCTTCAGAAGATGTAAACCGTAAATCCGCCGCACGCAGTTCGGTCAACTGGCCATGGGCACGCAGTCGGGACAAAGACAATGGTGGATCTTCACGGGTGGCAATGGCGACATGCACAGTAGGCGGACAGTTTTCAATGAAAAAGCCCAGTGCATCATGGATGGATTGGGCCTCGATCAGGTGATAATCGTCAAGGACGAGGACAATTTTATTTGGTAAGGTGGTCATCTCGTTAATGAGTGGCGTCAGGAGGGCCTCGGTGGGTGAGGGCTGGGGGGATTGAAGCGCGGTTATTGTATCTTTGCCAAAGGTAGAATCCGTCCCTTCGCTTTGCCTCAGAGCTGCGATTAAATAAGTGAGAAAGCGAGCCAGATCATTGTCATTTTCATCCAACGATAGCCAGGCGGTTGCAACGGGAGGTGTAGCCTCGCATAAGGCTTGAACCCAAACGCTTACTACTGTCGTTTTGCCAAACCCAGCCGGGGCGGAGATGAGGGTTAATTTATGGCCAAAGAGGAGACCCTGATTTAATGATTTTTTTAGACGCAGGCGGGGGACAAGAGACGGCCGTAACTGCGGCACATACAATTTCGTTTGTAACAAGTCGCCAGACATGAACACATTATATGAGGAAAGGCCAAGAAATACACAATTTAAGGTCAAGTAAAAGCCAAATTTGAATCTATTCAAATTTGGCTTTTAGTCGTAACTGATTAAAGAATCTTTGATGCGTACGGGATTTTGCGCACGAGAAAAGCAAGCATAAAGCAGGTCGGGACGATGATCATTGAGGCCAGGCCGAATTTTTGCAAGCTCTCTAGCTCAATGTTCCGCAGCGCATAGGCTATGAAAACAACAATGGGAATATGGATGATGTAAACGGTATAGCTATGGGCTGATAAAAAACGGCCGAATCCACCCTGCCCATTCACAAAGCGACGGAAAAGCACAATCATGCCCAGACTTAGGCCCACGGCAAATGCGGAATCCCACAGCGCATAAACGGCCGATTGCCAATGACCATTCCCCATCGCATTGTCCAACGCCTCGGTTAGTTCAAGCGAGAACAGTTGGCCACTAAAAGCGAGGGGGAAAAGGAATACGGCCGTAATAACCGCCACCACAAACCCAGCCACACCCATGCTGCCAGTAAGCGTCCGCAGCCAGCCTTTACGTGAGGCAACAGCGCCCAACACAAAAAAGCTGAAATATTGCGGCAAATAAGCCAGAGTGGGGAACTGAAGCCAGGACTCGCCTAACGGAATCACCAGCCTCATCAGGTAACTTGCCAGCGCCAAGGCCACAATGAAGAGGCCAATGGCCAGATAACCAGGCATTGATGACTGTTTGGCCCCTCGATTTCCGGTCATTGCTTGCCAGAGTGCATAGCAAACGCTAAAAATAAGCAGCATTGCCACGAACCACAGCGGGCCAAGCCCAATGAGATTGGGATACGCCTGCCGGAAGATTTGCCAGGTTAGCGGTTCAGTAATCCCGGTTAAAGCAGTTGGCATCAACCAGTACCCAATAAAGGCAATGGGGCTGAGGACGAAGTAGAAAATAACCAGGGGAATACCCAAACGGAGCAGGCGATCCGTCATGAAAGCGCCAAAGCCCTTGCGCTCAAACGAGCCTGGTGTGAAATACCCAGCCAACAGGAAAAACGCGCCCATGAACCAGGCCTGGTTCACCAGAGCAAACACCAGCAACGCCTTAAACGCAAAGGGAGATGTAAATGGAGGTTCTACGTAATAGTAACCTTCCAGGCTGGCCCCATAGACCAGGGCCACATGATGCAGCACCACCAAAATCATTAGGGCAACGCGCAGATGATCGATGTAGAAAAGTCGAGAAATTGTGTCTTTTTTTGCAACCGCAACTGGCGATTTGTCAGTTGCGTGTAAACTTATTTGAGCCATTATTTTGTCCTCCCACTTCATTTGTGCCTATATTTTTTTACCGTTATTCTGCTCTTTTGAAGAGCTGGATTCCGGCCACAAGGACAACCAGGCTGATACCCGCCAGGATCAACAGATTTTGCCAGATGGCTGGATCAGAGAGATTGCCTGTGTGAAAGATGACCGACAGCGAATCAGAGACGTAGTAGTTGGGCATGAACCGGGCAATGTTGCGCGTTGTCTCATTGAAAACGGCCAACAAAGCGCCAAACATCATCATGGGGATAATGAAGATGGCCGCAAGGCCACCGGCAGCCCCCGTGTCTTTGGACACAGCGGCCGTTAACAGTCCCAGGCCAACGGCCGTTACCGCCAGCAAAGCCAAAAACAAGATAGCAAGCAGCAAACCAGCCAGCCCACCCAGCGGCACATATCCTAACAGCCGGGCTACCAGCAGAACAATCAAACCCTGTATAACAGCAATGATCATGTTAGCCACAATGTGGCTTCCCAGATAGGCAGATGGCGAAACAGGGGTTGTCTCCACGCGCTTTAATAAGCCAGATTTTCGGTACTCAACAAGAGCCAGGGCCACCATCATGCCCATATAAATTACGGCGTACCCCATCACGCCTGGCAGCAGGTATTCAAAATGGTTCATACCCGGCACGGGATAGTAGTCGTTGGTTACGCTGCTCAAAGCCAGGTAGAAGATCAGGGTCAGGCCAACCGGCATTAGCACCATCACCGCCAGATTCATCAAATCCCGGTACAGTTTCTTCACTTCAACAACAATCAGGGCATTCATCGGTTGCAAAGTCATCTTACAATCCCTCCATAATTCGACGGCCAGTAATTTCTAAAAAAACAGCTTCCAGATCGGCCGCATCATGTTCGGCCATTAATTCATCTGGCGTACCCAGAGCAATCAGCTCGCCGTAATCAATAATGCCCACCCGATCGCTGAGCGTCTGGGCTTCTTCGATGTAATGGGTGGTCAGGATGACGGTTTTTCCCTGATCTTTCAGCGCGGCAATTTGCTGCCAGGTGCGGCGACGAGCGCGGGCATCCATGCCCACGGTTGGCTCATCCAGAAAGACAATTTCTGGATCGCTGATCAAAGCGATCATCAAGTTCAACTGGCGCATCATCCCGCCGCTGTACCCTTTGGTCTTGCGCCGCGCTGCATCAGCAAAATTGGCTTGATTGACCAGCGCTTCAGCCCGTTCTTTCAGAATTTGCCTGTCCATGCTGTGCAGGTTGCCAAAAAGCATCAGGTTTTCCATCCCGGTGAGGAATTTGAAAACGGCCGCTTCCTGCGGACAAACGCCAATTCGTTGCTTCACCTGCTGGGGTTCCTGCCTGATGTCATAACCAGCGATTTGAGCTGATCCATTTGAAGGTGCCAACAGACCGCACAGAATACTGATTGTCGTTGTTTTCCCGGCTCCGTTCGGGCCTAGAAAACCAAACATCTCGCCCCGGTAAATTTCAAGATTCAAGCCATTGACAGCCCGGACATCACCAAAATCCATCACCAAATCTCTGACAACAATTTCAGGTTGGGTTTTAGTCGTTTGCGGTTTGTCAGCTGCGGTTAAATTTCTTTCCACTGCTGCGCTTTCTATACCCTTTTCTTGCGTACGCATTTGCATATCCACTCCTTTCTAAAACCGGCAAGCGGGAAGCGAAAAAACCGGCGTGTAAATGTTGCGGCCTCCGCGCTTGAGCGTATTTACGGTTCATTGCACTTTTAGCATAGAGGGAAGAGGGTATTACTGTCGTACCACGAACGTGTTATTCGCATAACTCATTTGTGTGGAAACCTTGGGGCAAAACGCTGCCCAGAAAGGTTGTAGACAAATCTATTTGGCAACCATCGTGCAGGCTACGCTTGGCAGACTGTGTGCATTGGTTGCGATTCCTCTTGGTGCCGCTTACAATTAGAACATATGGCCGACCGGAACGAGGATTTGCAAAAGAAGTTACGCCGTCTGGGCGTGGTGCGTGGTGCGGGGCAGCTCAAACCGCCTCGCAAGCTGAAGCCTGCCCCGCCGGTTGATGAGGAATTGTTACGGCCGTTCACACCCCAACCATCCTCCAACTTCCCCAATGATGACGACATTCAGCCCCTGGAAACCTTGCTGCCCGGTGGCCAAATTGTCTCTACGGCCGATGGCGAATGCTTTGTTCTAGACCACGTCTACACCCTGGATCACCAGCACGGCGATGACAAGCTGGCTGACTTGCTGCACTTTAGCCCGGCCGTGACCGCGCCGTTTGTGCAGGACGGCCGTTTGGCCCAGCACGATTTCCGCGACTTTCTCTTTTTAGACACAGAAACAACCGGGTTGGCCGGGGCAGGCACGCTGGCCTTCATGGTGGGCGTGGGCTTTTTTGAGCCGGGTAGCCAGGGAGATGATCGCTTTGTGGTGCGGCAATATTTTTTGCGCGATCATGGCGACGAACCGGCTTTGCTGCTGCTGCTGGATGAACTGCTGGCGGAAAAGGCGGGGCTGATCACGTTTAACGGCCGTTCCTTCGATGTCCCTTTGCTGGAGGGCCGCTTCATCATGAACCGGATGCCCACCGACCTGCGCGAACGGCCGCATCTGGATTTGCTGCATCCCGCCCGGCGGCTGTGGCGGCACCGGCTTGGTTCCTGCGCGCTGGGGTCGCTAGAAGGCAGCCTGCTGGGGCTGCGCCGCAGCCAGGACGATGTGCCCGGCTGGCTCATTCCCAGCCTGTACAACAACTATTTGCGCAGCGGCGATGCCCGTGAGCTGGTGCGCGTTTTTTACCACAACCAGATCGACATGGTGTCGATGGTGACGCTGGCGGCGCGAGTTGCTCGCCTGCTCAGCCAGCCAGACCCGGCCGATCATCCCATCGACCTGTTTAGCCTGGGCAAATGGCAGGCGGATCTGGGTCTGAGCGAGGCCGCAGAGCAAAATCTGCGGCTGGCGGCGCAGGGGGATTTGCCTCTGGAGCTGTATCATCAGAATTTACACCGGCTGGGCTTGTTGCTAAAGCGAAACGGCCGTGCTGCGGAAGCCACCCCCCTCTGGCAGCAGATTGCCGCCACCAGCTTTGACGACGTTTCTGCTCACATAGAACTGGCCAAATTTTACGAATGGCAAACGGATGAGCTGGCTCAGGCCCGCTTTTGGACCGAACAGGCGTTGGGCCTGGTGGCAAGCTGGGGCAGGCGCGGCCAACATCACCCCGTCCGTGCCGAGCTAGAACATCGTCTCAGTCGCCTTCAGCAAAAACTGGATTCAGGCTGATGTTGGGTAATTGGCAAATTGACTGCTTTAATTACTCAGCTGCTTATTTACCCATTCGCTAACCAACAGCAAACATCAAATTATGGAAAACAAGATAAAAAACGCTTTTCTTGATCAGGTTAATTTAGGACAAACGGAATGGTACCGGTATATGTTTGGTTTGGTGCTGATTCTGTTTTTTTGGTTGATATTGGGGTCTGTTTTTGTGGCTGTGCCGATGGTTTGGGCGATGATTGATGCGAACCCGGAAACGGCCGTAAACATGCAAACCGGCTTTGTCAACGGCATCGACCCTATCATCAACTACATCACCCTTAACTTAACCTTTGCCCTGCTGGTGCTGGGTGTGTTCATCGTGGTGAGATTTGTTCATGGACGGCCGTTTCGCTCCCTCATCACCCCGGCCAAACAGATCAACTGGCGGCGGCTGGGGCAGGGGTTTGGCCTTTGGCTGCTGCTGGTAGCCTTGGCAAGCGTGGTGGAATACCTGCTCAATCCCGAAATTTATACAGTTGTATTTAATGCCCGACGTTTTTTCCCCTTTGCCCTGGTTGTCCTGCTGCTTACCCCCATGCAAACCACCGCGGAAGAGCTGCTGTTTCGTGGCTATCTGCTGCAAGCCACAGGCCATCTGGCACGCAACTTTTGGGTGCTGGCCCTGGTCAACGGCATCCTTTTTATGGTGCCCCACCTGGGCAACCCAGAGCTGGCTGCCAGCGCCATTTTGCTGCCGCTGTTTTACCTGAGCATCGGCGCATTTTTTGCCTTCATCACCCTGCGCGACAATTCGGCGGAGCTGGCCATTGGCGCTCATGCTGCCAATAATCTCTACTCGGCGCTGTTTGCCAACTACACCAACTCTGCCCTGCAAACGGAATCCATTTTTCTGGTGACGGAGCTAAACGCCGTGTTTGCGCTGATTTCTTTTTGGGTAATCGCCGTTATTTTTTACCAGCTTCTTGTGCGGCCAAAGATTAGCCTGGCCCCGCAGCCCGTAGAGTTGTTCGATGATTGACAACAAGCCGCTTAGTCAAGATACCGCAGAGCGCGAACCAATTTCGCAAAGCTGGCTGGAGTTACTCCTTTATTTGCTGGTTGGCTTTGGCTCCTTTTTTTTGTTGTCTGGGGTGGTGGATTTCTCGTTTGCGGAGCTGAACCTGGGGGTGACTTTCCTGCTCTTTTTGGCCAATTTTGTTTGTCTGGGCGGCACAACGTACCTTTTAGGCATTCGGCGGGGCAAGATTAGCTGGCGTGGCTTGGGGATACGGCCGTTGCGCTGGCGTTGGCAATGGCTGCTGATTGGCGTTGGCCTGGCCATCCTGCTGCTGCCAGGGCGGGCGGTGCTGGGGCTGCTGGTGCAAATGCTGGTTGAGGGCAATCTAGACAGCCTGCAAGCCCGCAGCGATGTCATTATGGGTGGGGCGCTGGAATTTTCCTGGATTGGCTTTTTTAGCACGCTCATTGGCGCGGGCTTGTTGGTGCCAATTTCCGAGGAGCTCTATTTTCGTGGCTTGCTGCACACCTGGTTTTGGGGCAAAACGGAACGGGTTTGGCTGCGTGTCTTGGCCAGCGGCACCATTTTTGCCCTGGCCCATGCCGACAGCATCAGCGTGGTGGCTGCCAGCTTTGTCATTGGCCTGGTAAACGCGGTGGCCTACGAGCGCACGCGCTCACTCTTCATTCCCATTGTCATTCATCTAACGACAAACAGCGTGGCTGTTTTGCTGATTTATCTTTCATTGGCGGTGATGGAATTTTTGCCAACCCTTCCCTGAAATTGACGCTTCCCCCCTTCATCATCTTGACCCTAAAGTCAAAACCGACGAAAAAGCAGCAAATGTAGTCTTATCGTGGGACGGCCGTTCCCATTCCATCCAATTCATATTTACGCAATCCATCATACTGTTTTTTGTGTGCTGCAAAGCCACCATATTTCTAATTGGTCTTGGGAAAAGACCAGGAGCGTTGCATAAAAAAAATAGATGGCTATTCGTAAATTGCTTGTACTCGTTACCTTCTTATCATTTTTACTGATGGCAACCGCCTGTACGCCTGAAGCAGAACCAGCCGCAGAAACAACCCCGGTGGCTGAAATCGCAGCAACATCTGAACCAACCGCTGCCCCCACAACTGCCCCCACAGTTGAACCTACCGTTGCAGAAGAACCAGAACCAACGGCCGTTCCCACCGAAACGGCCGATCCCCTACAAGAGATGAGAATCTTCGCCGATGCCTTCCAAATGGCGCTGCAAAACGGCGACCTTGAAGCTGTACAAAGTTACATGAGCGATGCCTTTGCCTTTGGCGCTTACCGCTCCGAATGGCAACAAGGAACGCCAGAAGAAATGCTGCCTCAGATAGCAAACGTATTGCCTGCGGCACCCATTGTCTTTGAGCTGCAAGATGTAAATATTGATAAGCTGGTGGACGGACAAGACCCCACCATGATGCTTGGCCCAGACGTTACGGTTGCCCTGGTGTGGCACACCACTGGCTGGGGCGCAGAAGGGCAGGATGAGGCGATCTTGTTTGTGGAGGAAACGGCCGTTGGCAATTTTGCCTGGAAAGCGATGCTGTACGCCCCCAACGGCTTCTTGCCCGAATCGGCCGAACTGCCCATTTTGGATGAACAACCAGCGCCGGTGGGCCTGCTTTACCACAAACCGGATGGTTCTTTGTGGCAGGTCGCTGCGGATGGGCAGCCCGTGCAGCTTTGGAACCAGGAAGGCACGCCAGCCATTCCCGCTCCAGACGGCCAACACGCTTTTTACCAGGTTCAGGGAGATTTATGGCTGCTGGACGTAAAGACTGGCGAAAGTAGCCAGCTCACCAGCGATCACGATGATGAAGGTACACACCTTTCCGGGTTCCACTGGTGGGTCAATAACGACACAATTCTTACCGGCATCTGGCTCGATTTTGAAAGCGACGGGGGTCCGAATTTGGGTCGTCCAGCTTTGATTGATATTGTTACCGGAGAGTTGACTATGGTGGATTCGCAGCATCTCATGAGCAGCTACCCGGCCATCTCTGTTGACGGCGCGATTGCCTACAGTTCTGTACAGCAAAGCGCCAATGATGCCCAACTCACCTGGGTTTATAATCCGGCGGCAGGTGTAGCTGACTTTGCCCCAACTGAGTACGTGGGCGCTTTGGATGGGTTTTATACGGCACCGGCCTGGTCTGTAGACGGCCGTTCCCTAGCCTGGCTTGTGTCTAATGGCGTTGATTTTCAACTGGCAATATTTGACCTGGAAAGCAAAACGGCCGTGGGCATGGCTGCCTACCCGGGCGCTGCGTTTGGCGGGCCTTACCCCAACCCAATTATCAGTCCCGACGGCAGCAAAATTGCTTTGCGGCAGTTAACTAACGATCCGGCCACAACCGGGCTGTGGCTTTACGCGCTGGACGGGCAGGAACCGCTGTTCATTGCCCACAACGGCGGCGAATCGTTCTGGGTAAACGAACATCTGCTGCTGTTCCTGGACTACGATGAAAACTTCAACGCCCAACTCCAGCAGTACGACACGCTCACCGGTACGCGCTCCGTGGTAACCTTGCCAGAGGTATTCCAAATTTTTGGCATCGTAGAATAGCTCGTGAGGCGTGAAACGTGATGCGTGAGAAACCGAGTCACGTTTCACGTTTCACGCCTCATGTTTCACGTTTCCCCATCTCGCTTTGGCTTGCCTGGTACCTCGCGGCATAATAGAGGTATGAAAGTAAAAATTTGTGGCCTCACCAACCTGGAAGATGCGCAAACGGCCGTTGCCGCCGGAGCCGACTACCTCGGTTTTATCTTCTACCCGCCCAGCAAACGTTCAGTTGACATAACCACAGCAAAAGCCATTGTGCAAACGCTACGCGCCGCGCCCGCTTGCCCGGTGCTGGTTGGCGTTTTTGTCAACGAAAACGGCTCGCGCATGGCCCAAATTTTAGACGAAGTGGGTCTGGATTTGGCCCAGCTAAGCGGTGAAGAAGTGCCGTTTTTGGTGGGGGATGAACGGTCGCCGATTTACGGCCGTTGCTACAAAGCGCTGCGCCCCACCAGCCTGGCCGAAGCCGAAGCGGATGCGGAGTGGTATGCGGTGTCGGTGGATGGTGATCGGTATTCAGTAATCAGTGATCAGTTATCAGTAACCAGTGAGCAGTATTCAGTAGGTAGTGCGCAATCTCCAATCCCCAGTCTCCAGTCTCCCAGTCTTTTGATCGACACCTACCATCCCACCTTACGCGGCGGCACGGGGGAAACGGGCAACTGGGCGATGAGCGCCAGGCTGGCTGAATCGATTCCTGGTTTGATGCTGGCCGGCGGCTTGAACGCTGACAATGTAGCCGAGGCGGTGCGGTTGGTACGGCCGTTTGCCGTCGATGTGGCCAGCGGCGTAGAAGCCCGCCCTGGCAAAAAAGACCCCAATCTTGTCCGCGCTTTCATCCACAACGCCAAATCCGCCATTCACAATTAATTATTCATTATTTACAATTCACCATTATGAAACGACCTTTCAAAACAATATCAAGCCGCATCGCCTGGTCTTGTCCCTGGTACGCGGTGCGCCAGGACGAAATTTTGCTGCCCGATGGCAGTCAGGGTGTTTACAACACGGTGACCAAGCCAACGGCCGTGTGGATTCTGCCGGTTACGCCTCAAGGCGAAATTGTGCTCTGCCACAGCTACAGGTATACCGTTGATGATTGGTGCTGGGAGCTGCCTGCTGGCGGTGTGAAGCCGGGGCAAACCCTGGCGGAAGCTGCCCTTGAAGAACTCCACGAAGAAGTAGGCGGCAGCTGTGAGGCATTGACTCATCTAGGCCAATTTTATACCGCCAACGGCATTTGTGATGAAGTAGGCCACTACTTTTTAGCCACCGGCGTCTCTCTTGGCGAGACTGCTCACGAGCCAGCCGAGGTCATCGAGGTGCATTGCAAACCCATCGACCAGGTGTTGCAGATGGCCTACGCTGGCCAAATCACAGACGCCCCCTCCGCTTTGGTTCTACTGCAAGCTGCTGCTAAATTGCAAGAATTTGTTTAGTGCAGGGTATTGAAACAGTCGTGCAAAGAGTTGGTAGCCAGCTACGCTGACACCTCAAACTTATCGGCCAGAAACCGGTAATCCAGCCATTCCCCATCTGGCAAAGCCCAGGCATTGCGGCATTCTGCCAAGATAACTGTTTTGTGACTGTCTACGGTTTTAACCGTGATAAACAATTTGTCTGCCACCTGTTGGGGGTTGAGTCCTTGGGCAAAGGCTTGCAAAACCTCATTTTGCCGCCGGGTTAGCCGCTTACGTACGGCCGTTCTCCGTGACTCCTCCCCATAATCAAGCAGCTGACGAGGCGCTGCCAAAACATCCTGACCGCGTGTCACCGGCCGTGCCAGCTGGCGCAAAACCGGAAAATAACTCCCCCAGGGCATGATCGGCACCTGGATGAGCTTAAAGCCGCTGTCGGCGGGTAAGTGCATCAAAGCGCCTTCCTGGCTGCGGGCAACCCATTCATCAGGAGTGTACATATGCCACAACATATCCTGATGGCCAAAGTGCAGCATGGCAGCAGACATCGTCAACAAGCACAGCATACGTCGCCCACCACTGATACAAACATGCAGCGTATGGTGCGCTTCTTTCAGGTTGATGATGAGCTGGTTGATGGCCTCCCAGGCGACGTGCGCGTCGGCTTCATCTCGGATCGCGTCCAGCGTGCCAGAATTGGTCATAAGCGGGTATAGCGTCAGGCGCAACGGCCGTTCTGCGTATCGTGGCCCGCCAATTTCGGTAATCACTTTTTGGGTCGCTTTTTGCAAACGGGGGTTTTCGACGGCAAAGTGGATCAAAATCAATTGTGAAATGGCAATGCCGCGTGCCAGCAAGTCATCCAAAGCAAGCGTGACCACCTGAGGTTGTCCGCCAATGGTTGCCACTAAAGTTGTTTGCCGGGTGGAATCCATGTCACGATGAGTTTGCTTTCGGAACGAGTCGCGCTGCCAATGGTCAGCAGCTAACGAGATTGTTGGTAACGGCCGTATTCCCTGCTAGCTAATGGTGATGAAACTGCTGCGTAAAGCGAGACAAAAAATCGGTCGGCATCCGTTGCTCTTGCAACAGAAATGGTTGTGGCCACGTTTGTTGGCTTTGCAAGCCCACAAGCGCGTAAGATATAGGATATAAAAATCCAACTGGTTTTGCCGCCAGACGCATCATTTGAATGAGGCGGTGTACCCGCGGATCGGCCAATAGCTGCTGGCCACATGCCGTGCCACCGGCAACTAACAAAGTGTCCGGCAATGGCAATTTTGTGTCTTCCCCAATAAAGTGAGACAGCAAAACCGTTGGCGTCAACGATGCACCTTCGGCACTGAAAATTGGCCCTGATTTTAAGCCCAGGAAGACAACGCGAAAGCCATTTGCCCGCAGAAAACTGGTTGCTCGCTGCACGCTTTCTTCAGCATAGCCTGTGGCACATAAGATGTAACAATTTATAGACAAATCTATTGCCCCAAACATCAATAGTTTAATAATCGGTGCGGGGTGGCTGCTTTAAGCACAACCACCCCGCTAAACTCGCCTCACCCCATACTGGCACCCCATCAACATAGCACATTAATGATGGGTTCGGTGGCGGGCTTGGGTTGAATTAGCGAAAAGTTAGCCTAAAAGTGCGAAAAAGTGCCATTTTGGGCACAATTAGCAACAATAATCGTATGAGTTTGGCTGCCCTGTTCTTTTATGTCATAGTTAACAAATAGTTATGAACCCAGTAACCGATCTTTCCCTCACCCAATTGCGAAAAGATGTCCATGCCGCTTTCAAGCATTGGCATACGGTTGATGCCAAAACAGACCATCTGCTGGCAGATTTGCTGCTGGTGCAAAACAAACGCCATGAATTAGAACCCCAAACACCGGCTGCCAGACGTTTGTCTACAAACCAGGTGCTGCTGGATGGATTGGAGCAGTTAGAGAAGCAGAAGCCACAAGCCGCAGCTCTCCTTAAAAGGCGTTTCCACGACCAACAAACAATCCGTGGGGTCAGCCAACGGCTCTCGCTCAGTGAGGATCAGGTAAAACATAAGCAGCGCGAGGCATTGGCCCAAATTTCCACCATTCTTTATGCTTTGGAAATGGAGGCGCGAGATGCGTATAAAGTGCGTCTGGAAAGCCAGCTGGAAGCAAAAAGCTACACGCAGCTTTTTGGTATTTCTAATTTATCTGATAGGTTGTTGGCTTTGCTCATAACTGATGCCTCGCCCTGGGTGATTACCCTGGTGGGCATTGGTGGCATTGGCAAAACCTCATTAGCCAACTACACAGTTCGTCGGGCAATTCATAGCCTGTATTATGAAGAGGTTATCTGGCTCAAGATTATTCATTCGGCCAAATATTCCCATCCCTTGGCCGGGCCAGAGCAGACGTTTCAGCAGCTCATTACCCAGTTGAGTAGGCGGCTGCTGCCTGCTTTACCAAACCATACCCCATACACCCAAAAACTTCAGCAGCTCCAACAGTTATTAAAAAACCAACGCTACCTCATTGTGGTTGATAATTTGGAATTAAAAGAAGACACTGCCTATTTGCTTTCTGAACTGGTGACGCTGGCCATGCCCAGCCAATTTTTGTTGACGTCGCGCCTGCCACCAGCAGACCACGCAGGTTCCATGACCATCCGCCTGCCAGAGTTGAGCGAGGCAGACAGCATTGCGCTGATGCGTCATTATGCCGGGGAGATTGGCTTTTTACAGGCTGCCAATGCGCCAGAGGAGGATTTGCTGCCTATTTTTAAGGTTGTGGGGGGGAATCCATTTGCCCTTAAACAGCTTGTAAATTTGGCCAAGGTTCGTCCACTGCCCACTTTGTTAGCTTCATTGCGGGAACGGCCGTTACAAACCGGTGAAGCCATCTATCAACATATCCTCAAAGAAACCTGGCGCACCCTCAGTAACGATGCCAAAGCGGTATTGACAATTATGCCCCTGGCCGCAGATGGCGGCATGGACCCTGAGCAAATATTGGCCCTGAGCGGGCTGACGCAAGCTCAACTTTGGCCAGCGATTGATGAACTGAACGGCCGTTCCCTGCTAGAAGTTCGCAGCAGCAACATTTGGGAACGCTTTTACGGCATCCATCGCTTAACTGAGCTTTTTATCCACTCATTATTGAACAATGATGAGCTTTGATATTTCCTCCCATTATCAAAAAGCGGTCATTGAAAATGTTCGCTTTTGGCAGCGGCGAATATTTGACGACAAGATGGCCATCGATCAGTGGCGGCCTCAGCATGAGGCAGTTTGGCAAGCCGTAGAAGCTGGCCTCAGCTATGCGGCGGCTCAGGCTGAAGCGGCAGCGTTTGCCGTAGCCCTCTTGCCCACCATCGAGCGGTGGGGCGTTTGGCCAGACTGGCTGCTGCTGATAGATAAAGCCCTGGCACTTACACTCACCCCCAATCTGCAAATTCGGCTGCGCTTGACCCAGGGGCAGCTTTATCTATTCAATCGAAACTTTAATGACGCCATTTCTTTGCTGGAAACCGCCCTGGTTCAGGCTGGCCAATATCAGAACCAAGAACTGATTACCCTGGCCCATTATTATTTGACCAACGCCTATTTAGGTGACAAGGCATATGCCAAAGCGCGCGACCACGCGGCAAAAGCCCTCGATCTGCTTACGCCAAATCAGTTAGAAATTCAAGCCGCACTCTATAATTCCTTGGGATTAATCGAACGAGAAACCGGTAAATTTGCCGCAAGCGAAGCGTGGTTTCAACAAGCGCTGGCGCTTTGGGAAGCATTAGACAAGCCTACCCAGCTCGCCCGCTCTTGTTTGAATTTAAGCGTCGTTTATCAAGAACAGCGCCGTTGGGCCAAGGCAAAAGCATGTTATGAGCAGGCCAACGTGGCGTTGGATTCTACTGACAGTGTGGTGGATAAGCTAAAAGCGCTAAATGAGCTTGGGACATTGCAATACATGACAGATGATCTCCCCGCCGCTGTAAAAACCTTTCGCCAGGGGGTGGTGGCCGCCAGTCAGCTGCAAGGAATGTATCATTTACGCGGCTCATTGACGCATAATTTAGGGAATGCCTTGCTGGCAATGGGGCACTGGATTGAAGCCAGGGGATTTTTGGAGAAAAGCATAAAGCTGTGGCAACAGGCCAACGATGCGTTAGAGCGAGCCAACAGCATCGGAACCCTGGCAGAGCTTTTTGAAGCCCAAGAGGAATGGGCTTTGGCGGCTTTTACCTATGGGCAGGCGCTTGAATTACTCGGTTCCTACCCAGATCATCCCTGGGCGCAGAAGCTTAATGCCCAATTCGAGGCGGCGCAGGCAAGATGTGCCGTTTTGGCTGGTTGAGCTAAAACGGCACATCCTGGCCAAAAACATGGCCTACGCCCCGACAGTACAGGTTGAGGTTTGGTGTGAGCAATCCCCTTGAGTTGTAGGCGGCGCTAACGGAGACAAGAAGGCAAGCAACAATCCCAAACCAACGGCTAAATGAACCAGTTTATGCTGAATTTTTAACGACATCCGATACCTCCATCAAGTTGGAGGCTCACGTGTCAGGCGCGCCCAGGGTTGTCCCTCTTCATGAAGTCCACAAGAGCCTGGAAACAATACTTTTGGCATGCTTTTTCAGCGTACAGGTTAGGGGGGCTGAACGCCTGGGAATTTCCCTGAAAAAGCTCTGAATTTTCTTCTGAATATTGCAAAAGGTGGGGGTTAACTCAGCAGAAGCAACCTGCCAGGAGAGGTTTTCTTGGGGCGGCACAAAAAAACCGGTTGGTGCAAAACCAACCGGTCATATGAAAAAAATCGTAGAGACAATAAAAACGCTGAGTTCTTAGCGTTTTTCTATGACAAGATTACGTGGCGCGGGAAACGGCCGTTTCCAAAGCCCGCCGTACAAAAACAGGAGCCATCTGCCGACGATATTCAGCGCTGGCATGGATGTCACCCATCACCTCATCGCCCAGATCGTCGGCAATGGCCGCAGCGGCCGCCGCAATCGTGTCATCACTAACCGAATTGCCAACCAGAGCCGCTTCCACCGCATTGGCGCGGGTTGCTTTTGGCGTTAGGCCACCGACGGCCACACCGGCCTTGCGGAACTTGCCGTGGTCAATGGTTACCGTTGCTGCTGCGCCCACCATGGCGTAACGCGAGGCCGGATTGAACAATTTCTTGTAGGCAGAGCCAGTATTCGGCCGTTCATCAAACACAGCCAAACCAATCAACAACTCATCATCCTGCAAGGCTGTTTCAAACAGATCGACAAAGAAATCGTCCGCCAGCACATTGCGCTCACCATTGGGGCCAGCAATACGGAACTGGGCACGCAGCGCCATCAGCACCGTCGGCAGATCGGATGCCGGGTCTGCATGGGCCACATTGCCCCCTACCGTGCCTCGGTTGCGCACTTGCGGATCGCCAATCTTGCCTGCGGCTTCGCTAAGCGCTGTGGGCAGTCCGTCTGCGGCAGCCACCATTGCGTGGGTTGTCAGGGAGCCAATGTAATGCACGTGCCCTCGCTTCCAGATGCCCTTCAAAAAGTCGATACGGCCGATGTCAATCACCGTTCCCGGATCAGCCAGCCGTAAATTCATCACTGGGATGAGGCTGTGGCCGCCGGCCAGAAACTTACCATCATGTTCCTTCTTCAGGGCCAATGCCTCGCGTACGGAATCGGCCCGGTAATAATCAAATTTTGGCGGATACATTAGTGACCTCCTCCATTGCTTGCGGCGGCAATGGCTGTGTGAATCTTTTGGGCAGTTAAGGGCATATCCAGGTGGCGAATGCCAAGGGGAGCCAGCGCGTCCATGACGGCATTTGCCATGGTGACGGTAGAGGCAATGGTACCCATTTCACCAGCGCCTTTTACCCCCAATGGGTTATGCGGAGATGGCGTTTCCGTACGGCCCACTTTGCTGAAGACAAAGCCGTCGGCACGCGGCATGGCATAATCTAGCAGTGAGCCAGCGAGTAGCTGGCCATTGTCGTCGTAAACGCCATGTTCCCACAGGGCTTGCCCAATGCCTTGGGCAATGCCGCCTAAGATTTGTCCTTCGACAATCATCGGGTTAATCACCTTGCCAACATCGTCTACGGCCGTATACTTCTTCACCGCAACCTCACCTGTATCTTTGTCTACCTCCACCAGGGCAATGTGCGCGCTGTTGGGGAACGTAAAGTTGCCAGGATCATAAAAAGAGGTTTCCTCTAATCCAGGTTCCATGCCTTCAGGCATATTGTTGGCCAGGGTCAGAGCAAAAGCCAATTCGCCAAAGCCTTTCGCCTTGTCTGGTGACCCCTTGACATAGATTTGACCCGTTTCCCGATCATAGACCATATCTTCAACGGCCGCTTCCAGTTGATGAGCTGCCAGGCGCGTCAACTTATCCCGAATCTTTTGCGCACTTAAAACCAGGGCGCTGCCACCAATAGAAGCACTCCGGCTGCCATACGTACCGATGCCATAAGGCGTACGCTCCGTATCGCCATGAATGATCTCCACATCCTCTGGCGCAATGCCTAGCTCATCAGCCACAATTTGGGCAAACGTCGTCTCATGCCCCTGGCCATGAGAGTGAGAACCCGTGAGCACAGTGACCTTGCCGGTTGGGTGAACCCGAATCACACCACTTTCGTAAAGGCCAATGGCAGCGCCTAAACTTGTAACCAGAGGGGATGGGCCAGGCCCGCTGGCCTCGATACAGCCGCTGACGCCGATACCAACTAACCGGCCTGCCTGGCGGGCTGCGTCACGTTCCTTCACCAAATCAGCATAGCTGGCCAGCTCTTCTGCCTTGTTAAACAAACCTTCATAGTTACCACTGTCGTAAAGCATGGCAACTGGTGTTTGGTAAGGAAACTCATCGATGCCAATGAAGTTTTTGCGCCGAAGCTCAATGGGATCCATACCAAGCTCGTGGGCGGCAATATCAACCAGCCGCTCAAGCAAATAGGCAGCCTCTGGCCTGCCAGCCCCGCGATAAGCATCAACAGGCACCGTGTTGGTCATCGTGCCATAGCTTTCGCCAAAAATGGCAGGAATCTTGTACAGTCCAGAAAAGAGACAAACGTAAAAGGCTGTGGGAATTAAGGGAGCAAAGGTAGAGAGGTAAGCGCCCATATTGGCCCAATTAGTAACATAAAGGCCAGTAATGGTGCCGTCGTTTTTAAGCGCAAGTTTAGCCGTTGTAATGTGATCACGGCCGTGGGCATCCGTTACAAATGCTTCACTCCGCGTGGCTACCCATTTCGCTGGCCGACCCACGGTGCGAGCCACCCAGGGCACAATGACCTCTTCCGGGTAATGGAAAATCTTGCTACCAAAACCACCCCCCACATCAGGAGAAATGACGCGCAGCTTTTGCTCTGGAATGCCTAAAGTAAAGGCCCCCAGCAGCAGGCGGATGGTATGTGGGTTCTGGCTGGTGGTCCAGACAGTCATGTTTTCCATAAAGGCATCCCATTGGGCAGCGCAGGCACGAGGTTCCATTGCATTTGGAATGAGACGCTGGTTTGTAAAATCCAACGCCACCACATGATCTGCGTCTGAGACGGCCTTGGCGGCTGCGTCTTTATCGCCCAAAGCCCAATGAAAGGTTTGGTTGTTGGGCACGTCGTCGTGCAGTTGAGGCGCTCCAGCGTCCAGAGCCTTTTTGGCATCAACAACGGCTGGCAGCGGCTCGTAATCGACCTCGATCAAATCTAAAGCATCGTAGGCAATGTAAGGGGATTCAGCGACGACGGCGACCACACCATCCCCAACGTGGCGCACCTTATCAATTGCGAGTGCATGATGAGGCGGTGTGAGGGTATCTGGGGGAACGTAGCCACAGGGAATTGAACCCACGCCGCTATCTGCTAAATCCTGGCCGGTAAAAACGGCTACGACGCCATCTAAAGCGGCGGCGGCAGAGGTGTTGATGCTGTTGATTTTTGCGTGGGCGTGGGGGCTGCGTTTAATTGCGACATGTACCATATTGGGAAGGGACAGGTTGGCGACATATCTGCCCTGGCCTTGAATAAAGCGAGGGTCTTCTACACGTTTCATGCTTTTGCCAACGTATTTGTTCATCAGTCACCTCCACTCATTGGTTTTGTCGCACTTAAAACGGATTTGACAATGTTATCGTAACCGGTACAGCGACAAATGTTACCTTCAAGTCCATGTCTTACTTCTTCTTCTGTAATATGGGGGTTGTTTTCAACAAGTTTGGTGGCGGCCATGATCATGCCTGGGGTGCAGTAGCCACATTGGAGTCCGTGATTATCCCAGAAGGCTTGCTGCATGGGGTGCAGCTTGCCGTTTGTTGCCAGGCCTTCGATGGTGGTAATTTCAGCGCCATCAGCTTGTACGGCCAGGGTGGCACATGATTTAATGGCCACGCCATTCATGTGAATGGTGCAGGCACCGCATTGGCTGGTGTCGCAGCCGATGTTGGTACCGGTAAGGCCGAGATGATCGCGCAGGAAATGAACGAGGAGGGTGCGCGGTTCAACCTCTCGTTCTACTAACTTTCCATTTACGGTTACGCTAACTTTCATAGAGCCCGTCTCCTTCCTGGTATGGATGGCGCATGGGGTACGCCGTTGATAAGGTGCGAGGTAGGTAAACGGCCGTATCGCCATTTACACTCGTTTTGCTGCTAAAACTTGCAGCAAGGGGTAAAACGCTAAATTAATTATTCTGCTCTACTTTCTTTCTGATTCATTACCTCCTTTTTTCTATTGCGTCTGCTACTTTTTGGGCCACCTTGTCTGCCCACCAGTTGCTGATGAGGCGAGCAAGCATAAGTGCGCCCAAAAACATAAGGCCAATTTTAATAAGATTGTCCCGTTGCTCTGGGGCCAGGTATTCCTCAACGAGATTCTTGGCAACCCCTGCGGCAAATTGCGCTTGTGAGGGAGGCGTAGGTTGCGGAATAGCATCCATGCCCAGTTCATCGCTGGCGTCAGCCATCATGCGGGCCTGAACCTGCTGGCCCAGCCCTTCCAGGCTTTGCCGGATGATGGCGTTGGCCGACGTGTCTAGCAGCCGCTGCCCCACGCTGGCCAGTCGGCCACCTACCTGCGCATCGCCACTGTAATGCAGGGTGGTCATATCGCCATCGGCTTCCAGGCGCAGGGAACCGTTGCCTTTTACATAGCCAGGTGCGCCTTTGCCATTCACAATAATTGTGTAGCCCTCTGGGCTGGTAATGTTGGCCAGGGTAACGTCTCCTTGGAACTTGCCCTGTACGGGGCCAACTTTTATTTTGAGAATGCCATGATATTGATTTTCGCCAACAGCTTCTAGGGTTTCGCAGCCGGGCATGACATTGGCCAATGTGTTTGGGTCAAGCAACATGGGCCAAAGGACATCGCGAGGTGCTGCAAAAGGGTAGCTACCTTCGATTTTCATTGTTTGTTCTCCTACTGGATTGTTGAGATTTTCTCTTCTGTATGTTGTTTGCGTAAGGTCTCAATTTTGGTGCGATGCTTTAGAAGGGCCAAATCCCACACGGTTGTGAAAAATATCTAAACAAAGTGAGGATTATTAGTATAAGTTTTACCTAATGTGGGGCGCGATGTCAAACGGCTTCTGCATTTGATTTTAGGCAGCGAAAGAAGCTATCGATGAGTCGGGGAGCGGCGGTATGGATCATTTGCCCCAGCAGTTTGTTGGGGGGGGTCAGTTGGGCAGAAAAGGCGAGGTTTGTTTGATTGGAGCTGGCGGGGCTAAGGTGAAAATCCCCTTGGAGGGGGATGGTGGTGCGGCCCATTTGGGCCTGGGCGTGCCATTGCAAGTGGGTTGGGGGGGTCACGGTTTCCCAGGTGAGTAACATGGGGATGAGGATGGTGTTACGGCCGTTGCCCCAGGCCAGGTGTAGTTGGAATTGGATATTTTCTGTTTCTAATGCGGCCCAACCGGTGAGGCGCGGGGTACACTGGCTCACCAGGATTGGGGTAGTGAGTGTGTGCCAAACGGCCGTTTGCGCGGCAGCAAAGGCAACGGTTCCCCGAAATTCCATGCTATTTGCTCACAGCCTGGTTAGCGGCTTCCCATTCTGGAAACGCGGCCATCGATTGTTGAATAAACCCGTCGGCAATTTCTCGTATTCGTTCATCCGTGATGCTTTGGGCAATTCGTTTGACCACTCGTTTAGGCATAAGGCGCATGCCAAACGGCCGTTCCAGGTCTGCCTTCAGGCGAATGGTGTACTCAATGCGGGTTTGGCTGCCTAAATCAAAAAATTGGGTGTCGATGGCAAACAGGCCGCTGCCGGTTGCCTGGCGTACCGAGGCTTCCGTTTGAATCGGAGCGGCCGATTCAATATTTACCGGATACACCTGGAGCAGCAATTTGCCCCAATCCACATGGCACTCTAAATCTGAGTAAATCTGGATAGTGTAAGCGCCCAGTTCCACCGTTTCATACAACATGCGAATTTGGTTTTGCGAGTAAGTGTGAACCAAGGTGATGTGGGGCAAAAATTCAGCGACACGAATGATGTCACTGTAGTAAGTCAGCGCAGTTTGGGCAACCGCGGGAAAAACAAACGCTCTTTTAATTGAGCCGGTAAGATTAATCATACAGGTGGGTTAGCGGTTATTGCTCGTTGCTGTTTGGCTCTTGGTCACTAATTAAGGAATCGATTTTAGCCGATAAGGATTCTATTTGGTCAGTCAACTCCTCGACTTCTTCGCGGGATGGAATGCCACGTACAGACAACAAACGCTCCAATCGCTGCTGCCCAGAAAATAGGGATCGATTTTTTTCTTGCCCGGCGGCGATGAGTTTTTCACTAATAGAAATTGCTTCATCCCTGGCCATTTCTCCGCGCTCAACCAGGGTTTGCAGCCGATTTTCAATTTCTTCATCGACATGCTTTAGGAGTTCTAACGGAGAATTTAGATTGCGACGTAAGGTGTTTAGCGTGTCGCCCCCTGCACGAACCAAACCGGTTAGAACTGATTTAGGCAAAAAGCCACTGTGTCGTTTTTCTTGTTCAAAGATAATTTGGGTGAGGGTAACGGCCGTTAAATCTTCATCTGTGGTGTGATCAACCACCTGTACTTCAGCCCCCTCCCGGATGAGCTCGGCAATGCCGTCTAGAGTGATGTACCGTTTGGCTTCGGTATCGTACAGCTTCCGGTTAGGATAACGTTTGATAATGGGCATAGTGGCTCATTCCTTGCATACGGCTTGTGCTTATTTAAGAACGCGACAATGGTTGCTAAAACTGTCGCAGGGCTGCTGATTGCGGCTCAATGATTCAGTGCGTCATCAGAAATTATAGGCGTGATTGTGGGATATGCAACAAGGAGAGGTGCAGCCAAACGGCCGTTCCTCTCCCAAAATTGACTCGTTATTCAATTAAGAAAGCAGACGTTGCTTTACTTCTTTCTTTCAGCGTGTCAATCTTTTGGTGAGCTCAGCAACCTTGTTGCTCAACGCTGCTCAATGTCTGACTTGGTTGGAATGTTCATCCGGAAGTTAAGCAGCCTTCCATGCGCTTTTCCAGCTCATCGCTTCCAGACGCGCTTGCCGCTTTCCTTGGAAGCGCTTTTTACGGTTTTCTGCGAGGTGCGTTTGTAAAGAACGGCCGTCCTTTCAGCAATCTCGCACTTTCAACCAGCTTATTGACAACTTCTCAGTTTCATCCTGAGCCATGCTTAGCGCCAACACCCATAAAGCACCCGACAATTCCTTCTACAAAGGTTGATAGCTTCCTTCATTGCTTCTTCTTCACATTAATTTTTTCAGCCATTTTTTTACCTCATTTGCCTTTCGATTAACTGCCCAATGATTATCCCGCATTACTTTTGGCATAACGCGGGTAGATGATTGTCTCACCTACCCGTCCTATCTACAAATGCTCAAATCCCCTAGAGATGGTGGTAATGCACGGGCCTTAACTCAGGCATCGCGCTGCCCGTTAGTTAGGCGGCACAGCAAAATCATTAATTTTCTTGATGACGTTGTTACCTTGCGGTTCAGTTTGTCGATGTCGTTCTTAGATGGAATGTTCATGAAGTGCGGCATTTTTCCAGCCGTTTTCAACTTCTTTCTCAACCCGTTTGGCACCTTTCTTGGCATCTTCTGTTGATTTTCCACGCGGTCATTGACCATGTTGCGCGTCTTTTGTTCAGTGTTGGTGCCACGTTCTACCAGGTTGTTAAAAAGTTCGATCATCTCTTCTTGCGCCATGGCAAAAGCGCCCAGGCTAGCCAAGAAGACTTTACGGCCGTTCTCCAGCAAAATATTGACATTGTCTTCAATCGTTTCTGGGAATTCAATTTTTTCTGCCATCTTATGCCTCCTGCAATCCTATTTTTATGGACTGCGTATAATCAAAATATATTTAAGTTCGCTCATGACGCATTGCATCATAGCCAAAATATAACACAGTGCGTCATGAATGTCAAGCAGCTCTTACCACCAGCATAACGCCATCTGCAAACAGCTCAACTGCTAAATGAAAGACGATCTGAAAAAAGTGATAAAGTGAGTATAATCTGTGCAGCACCAACAAGATTTGACAACAGCAACAAGGAGCGCATCTATGGCAGGGCAAGCAAACTTGAGTACGAAAATTGCCGTTTTGCATTTTCAGGGAAGCGCCAATACAGACGAGCAAATTGAGCTTCTAGGTCACACCGTTCATATTCAGCATATTGGTTGTGATGGCGATTTGGCCGCCATGTCTGCGCAGATCGAAGCGCTAGATGGCCAGGTAACGGCCGTTGCCCTCACCGGGATTGCCAAAACATTGCAGTTGGGCAAGGCCAAAGTGGCCCATCCCACTTCTGCCCCCTTATTTGAGATTGCCCAGCAAACCCCGGTGGTGGACGGCGCAGGCGTGCGAGCCGCCATGGAGCGTTGGGCCGTGCGTTTGGCCGCGGAGGCCCAGCCCGGCATTTGGTCCCGCAAGCGAGTGCTCATGGCTCCAGGACTTAACCACAATGGTTTGGCGCAAGCATTAGAACAATATGCAGATTCCGTACACTACGGCGATCCGCTGGTTTATTTTGCCTTACCGCCTGTTCCCGGTGTGGGCAGCACAGAAACCCTGGCGCGGGTTGCCGAACCGACCCTGAACCAGCTGCGGGCTTATCCATTTCGCCGCCTTTTTCCGCAAGCGGGCACAACGTCCCGCCCCCGCAGCCCCAAGCTGTTTGATTGGGCCGACATTTTAGCCGGGGACATGGGCGGTATTCGCCGCTACGCCCCCCCGCAGCTCAAGCGTAAAGTGGTTGTCGTTGAGTCCGCCACTGAAGAAGATGTGGCCGATTTGCGCCAGCGCGGCGTCTCTGCCATTGTGACCACGATGCCCCCACTGGGGCACGAATTGGCTCATTTGGGAGCGGCCGTATTTGAAGCCTGCCTGGTTGCCATACGTCCAGATAAAACGGCCGCACTCACCGAAAACACTTACCTGAATTTGATGGCCCAGATGAATTGGAAACCGGGTATCAAATTTTTGCAGCCAGAAGAAGCAGGCATCAATAAATTTGCCTTTGTCATCCACCCTCTATCGCCTCGCTTTATTTACACCCATCCCAAATTCCGCTGGACGCGCTACCTGCCAGAGCGGCTGGTGGAGCGCGTGGCCGCTTACCTGCCCCCCATGTACGGCAGCCGCATCACCGGCATCGAAAGCCCTTCCACCGGGCAAAAAATCGAGGGCTATTTGCTGTACATTGGCGGCACGCCCCGCGAACTGATGCGCCGCGATCCCGCTTTTGTCTATCGCCGGCTCATTCGCGCCTCGCGCATGGCCGAGCGGTTTGGGGCGCGGCTGATGGGCTTGGGGGCGTTCACCTCTGTTGTGGGAGATGCGGGCATCACGGTAGCCCAAAAAGCAGATATCGCCATCACCTCCGGCAACAGCCTGACGGTGGCCGCCACGCTGGAAACAGCCAAGCAAGCAGTGGTGAAAATGGGCAATAATT
>JACKBR010000033.1 GCA_020634495.1 Ardenticatenaceae bacterium
AATCCCAAGCGCAGCAGCGTTATGGGCATCAAAGCCTATCCCAGCATCGGCGAAGTGCCAGAAAAAGTTGATTTGGCCATCATCGTTACGCCAGCGCGAACCGTGCCGGGCCTCATTCGGGAATGTGTGGAGGCCGGTGTAAAAGGAGCCATCGTTATTTCTGCCGGGTTCAAGGAAATTGGGCCAGAGGGTGTCAAGCTGGAGCAAGAAATATTAACCGAGGCGCGTAAAGGGCAGATGCGCATCATTGGGCCTAACTGTTTGGGCGTCATGAACCCCATCAGTGGCCTAAACGCCACCTTCGCCAGCTCGATGGCCCGACCGGGCACCGTGGGCTTCATCAGCCAGAGCGGGGCGCTGCTTACCTCCATTTTGGATTGGAGCTTCCGGGAAAATGTGGGCTTCAGCTCCTTCGTTTCCATTGGCTCGATGCTGGATATTGATTGGGGCGATCTAATTTATTATTTGGGCGACGATCCGCGCACCAAGAGCATCGTCATCTACATGGAGTCCATTGGCAATGCCCGTTCTTTCCTTTCGGCGGCGCGAGATGTGGCGCTTACCAAGCCGATTATTGTCATTAAGCCAGGGCGCACCGAGGCTGCGGCTCAGGCGGCGGCGTCGCACACCGGCTCCCTGACGGGCAGCGATGAGGTGTTGGCGGCAGCGTTCCGCCGTTCTGGCGTGCTGCGTGTGGATTCGATTGACGATCTATTTAACATGGCCGAAGTTTTGGCCAAGCAGCCGCGCCCGCGTGGGCCGCGCCTCACCATTGTGACCAACGCGGGTGGCCCAGGCGTTTTGGCCACCGACGCGCTCATCACCAATCGGGGCGAACTGACGCAGCTTTCGGAAAAGACGATGGCGGAACTGGATGAATTTTTGCCGCCGCATTGGAGCCACAGCAATCCGGTTGATATTTTGGGTGATGCCGATGCCGAGCGATACGCCAAATCCATTCAGATTGCGGCCAATGATGAAAACAGTGATGGGCTGCTGGTGATTTTGACGCCCCAGGCCATGACCGACCCTACCCAGACGGCACAGGAGCTAAAAAAGCTATACGGCCGTCCCCCGCAATATCAATACGGTAAGCCCGTGCTGGCCAGTTGGATGGGCGGCGCAGACATTGCCAGCGGTGAGGCCATTCTAAACCAGGCCAACATTCCCACCTTTGCTTTTCCCGATACGGCCGCACGTGTTTTCCAATATATGTGGCGCTACCACAAACGGCTGCAAAGTTTGTACGAGACACCGTTCTTGCCTGAAGAAACGGAAGAAAGCACACAGAAAATTGGCGAGATTGCCCAAATGCTGGCCGACGTGCGCCAAAGCGGCCGTACCATCCTCACCGAGTATGAATCTAAGCGCGTGCTGGCTGCCTACGACATTCCCACAGTAGAAACGCGCCTGGCAAAAACGGCCGATGAAGCCGTGCAAATCGCCGCAGAAATCGGCTACCCAGTGGTGCTAAAACTCAACTCTGAAACCATCACCCACAAAACAGATGTGGGCGGCGTGCGGCTAGACCTGGCCACAGAAAGCGAGGTGCGCCATGCTTTTATAACAATGGCCGCGTCTGTGAGTGAAATGTACAGCGCGGAGGACTTTTTAGGGGTGACCGTTCAGCCTATGCTTCGGCTGAACGACGGCTACGAGCTGATTGTTGGTGCCAGCCCCGACCCGCAGTTTGGCCCGGTGCTGCTCTTTGGCACGGGCGGCACGTTGGTAGAAGTGTTCAAAGATCGGTATCTGGGTCTGCCGCCGCTTACCACCACGCTGGCCCGCCGCATGATGGAGCGCACCAAAATTTACAAAGCGTTGCAAGGCGTGCGCGGTCGTGACCCGGTTGATCTGGCCGCTTTAGAATCGTTGTTGGTTCGTTTTGGTCAGTTGGTAGCAGATCAGCGCTGGATTAAGGAGATTGACATTAATCCGCTGTTTGCCTCTTCGGATGATTTAATTGCCCTGGATGCCCGCGTGGTGCTTTATGGGCCAGAGGTGACAGAAGATGAGCTGCCTGAATTGGCGATACGGCCGTATCCCGCCCAGTACATCAAAACCTTCACCACCGCCGACGACATTCCCGCCACCATTCGCCCCATCCGGCCAGAAGATGAGCCAATGATGGTGAAATTCCATGAGAATCTATCAGAACGCTCAGTTTACCTGCGCTATTTCCGCGCTTTCCAACTGGACCAGCGCGTCGAGCATGAACGGCTGACACGCATCTGCTTTGTAGATTACGACCGGGACATGGCGCTGGTCGTGACGACCAAAAACAAAAGAACAGATGAGGATGAAATTATTGCCGCTGGCCGCCTAACCAAAGAGCGGGGGCAGGACGAAGCCGAATTTGCCATGCTAGTCAGTGATCGCTACCAGGGGCAGGGCATTGGCACAGAAATGCTGGTGCATCTGCTGGAAATCGGTAAGCAAGAAGGTGTCAAGCGGGTGATCGCTTATCTGCTGTCAGAAAATCGGGGAATGCGAGCCATTTGCCTCAAGCTTGGTTTCCGCCTGGAGCGGGAAGCGGAATTGATTAAGGCGGTCATTGATCTGGATTAAGTTGGGTCATTGAGATTTCGTAGGGTAGGGGCAGACCCCCGTGTCTGCCCTACCATACGGCGTCAACCCCTAAAATCCCGAATACCCATTAAGAATCTATCCGAGAAAGCCACAGAGAAAAAAGCGAGTCAAGCGGCTTTGAGCCTAAACTCAAAAATCTCTGTGACCTCTGTGGCTAATATTCGGATAGGTATTAAGTTTTATAAGAAGTTTGGATGTGTGTTGCCGCAGTTTCTTACTGCGCGTAGGCGGCGCGGAAAGAATCCGCGGCTACAACCAGCAATTCATTGTTGCTTGTACTTATAGTCTCGGTTTTTCTTGAAGATCGGGCCTCTAGAATTAGCCACCCTGTTTGCCCCATCGTTACCCAGCAAAAACCAATAAGCCAGTGAAAATGGGTATTGACACCCATCAGGTTACTGCATACAATGATAAATGACTGACTGGTCAGTTATTTATCATTTTCAGAGGTGCAAATGCCAAGACCAGATGTTTCTGAAGAACGAACGCAACAAATTCTCGCAGCGGCCGTGAATGCTTTTGTGCAGTTGGGAATGGCCAATACCCGCATGGATGATATTGCCCGCGAGGCAGGGCTGAGCAAAGGGACTATCTACCTCTATTTCAAAAGCAAAGAAGAATTAATCTTTGCCATTTTGGACGCTTTTCTATCGCGTGAACTGGCCTATGCCAATGAATTGTTGGCCGTTGATTTGCCAATTACGGAAAAGATAAACAAGTTGGCTGACCTAATTGTGGCCGACATGGCTGAGATAAAGCCAATGACGCCGCTCTACATGGAATTTATTGCCCAGGCCGCACGGGATGAGTCGGTTAGAGAAATTTTGCAGAAGCCATTCCGTGAATTTTTGGACGTGTTTAGTGCGCTTGTTGAACAAGGCATCGCCACAGGGGAGTTAAAACCTTTGAATGTGAAGGAAGTGGCATTGACGATGGCCACTTTGTTAGACGGTGCCATTTTTCTGTGGGTGTACGATCCTGAATTTGTAGATTTAGAGCAGCAAATGAAGGCCAGTTTGCAGTTGCTGTTAGGGGGATTAACAACCGGAGGAGAATAAGATGGACATTGTGCTTTTGTTAGTTGGCATGATTGTTGTTGGTCTGGTGATGGGCTGGGTGGCTGGTCTTATCTGGCCGGAGAACAGGCCGATTGGTGTGCAGGGTGATTATGGAGTGGCGGTGGTTACGGCCGTTCTCGTTGGCCTGCTCGATTGGTACGTGATTCCCGCAATGGGCTTTAGCCAGGGCCTGGTTTATCTGGGCCTGGCGCTTGAACCGGCCCTTGGCGCGTTGTTGGTCTTGTGGATCGTGCGCAAGGCGAAGCAGTAAGCTGCGCTGCCATGAATGAACCCATCATCCACACTCAGGCCCTGACGCGCGACTTTGGCGACACCCATGCCGTTGATGCCTTGGACCTGGCCATCCAGCCCGGTACGCTGTTTGGCCTGGTGGGGCCAGACGGGGCGGGTAAAACGACCACCCTGCGCCTGCTGGCTGGCCTGCTAAAAGTGACCAGCGGTTCGGCCACGGTGGCTGGCTACGATCTGGCCACCCAGGCAGAGGCCATCAAACCGCACATCGGCTACATGGCGCAGCAGTTTAGTTTGTACGGCCAGCTTTCTGTCTTGGAAAATCTGCAATTCTTCGCCGAAATTTATGAAGTGCCGCGTGCTGCTCTGGCTGAACGCACCGAGCGTTTGCTTACCTTTGCTGGACTGACAGAATTTACTGAACGGCGTGCGGCCCATCTTTCTGGTGGGATGCAAAAAAAGCTGGCTTTGGCCTGTACGCTTATTCACGAACCCCGGCTGCTGCTGCTGGACGAGCCGACCACGGGTGTGGACCCGATTTCGCGCCGCGAATTTTGGAACATTCTGACTGATTTGTACGCTGAGGGCATCACCATTGTGGTGAGCACGCCCTACATGGATGAAGCGGATCGCTGCTCGCAGGTGGGCTTGCTGTACGCTGGCCGGCTGGCAATGTGCGCCCCGCCAGCGCAGATTCGCGGCCAAATTCAGGGCGAGATGATTGCCCTGGTTCCGGCCCAGTGGCAGGCGGCGCGTGATCTCATTGAGCCGCTGCCGGGCGTGTTTGAGGTGCAAACGTACGGCGAAGCGCTTCATATTTTGGTAGACAATGCGGCACAACGACTGCCGGAGGTTACGGCCGTTCTCACCCAGGCCAATATTCCGTACAGCGGCGCTCGCCCTGCACCCACCCGCATGGAAGAAGCGTTTATCTCGCTCATCCGGCAGATGGAGGCGGCGTAGATCATGTCATTTCGTCGTTTGGGAGCTATCGCTCGCAAGGAACTACACCACATCTGGCGCGATCGCTCTACGCTGGTTTTGGTCTTATTCACGCCCACCGCGCTGCTCTTTTTGATGGCCTATGCCCTGACGGTGGAGATTCAGCATGTGCCGGTAGCTGTATTGGATTACGGCCGTTCCGCCACCTCGCGCACCTTTGTCCAGCACCTGACCGCTGGGGATGATCTGGATTTGTACGCCCAGGTAGATTCCCCCGATGAAATTGAAGCCATGCTCATGCGCGGCGAAATCAAAGCCGCATTGATTTTGCCGCCAGACTTTGATGAAGCGCTGCTTGCCTTGCGGGGGCTGCCGCTGCAAATCATCATCGACGGCACGGAGCCGGAAAGCGGCGGGTTTGCCGTGGCGCACATGGGGCAGCGGGCTGAACAGTTTGTGGGCCAGTTGCTGGCGGCAGACCTGCAAGCTGCGGGACTTTCTGCCGCCGCCTTGCAGCCAATCGACTTGCGCGTGCGCACCTGGTACAACCCCAGCCTCAAATCGCGCAACGATTTAATCCCTGGCCTGATTTCCATTGTGCTGGGCTTTCCGGCGCTGACGGTGGCCTTAACGCTGGCCCACGAGCGGGAGCATGGCACGATGGAACAGCTCATGGCCACGCCGGTGGGCCGCAGCGAACTGCTGCTGGGCAAAATGGTGCCTTATGTGGTGGTGGGGCTGCTCAATGCCATCTTCATTCCGTTACTGGCTCTGCTTTGGTTTAAGGTGCCGTTTAACGGCAACTTCCTGCTGTTTTTTGGGCTGTCGGCCATCTTTCTTTTTGCCATTTTGGGGGTGGGGTTGGTGATTGGGGTTTTCATGCGCAGCCAGGCGGCGGCGCTGGCGCTCTCATTTTTGCTCATCTTTTTCCCTGGATTTTTTATGACGGGCATCTTTTTCCCCACGGTGGCCATGCCAGAAATTGTACGCCTGGAGGCGTTGGGGCTGCCCGGCACGCATTATGCCGTCATTACGCGGGGCATCTTTTTGCCTGGGGTGGGCCTGGAGGTGCTCTGGCCGTATGCGGTGATGTTGTTTGGTTTGGGCGTGGCTTTTGTGGGCGTCGCGGCGCTGTTTTTTAGGAAGAAATTGGCATGATCACGCGCATTGCTAGTCTGGTTGTGAAGGAGTTTATCCACCTGCGGCGGGATTGGTGGCTGCCAGCTTTTATGCTCATTGGCGGCCTGATGGAGCTGCTGCTGATTGGTTGGGCCACGTCACGCCCCATCACCAACTTGCCTTTGATGGTGTGGGATCAGGATATGAGTGCGGCCAGCCGAACGGCCGTTACCGCCCTGGAAAACACGGGTACCTTTCAACTGGTGGAGCCAGCGACCAATCTGCAAACCATCACGGAGGCCATGGATCGGGGTGAGATTAATGCCGCCGTCATTATCCCCCCTGATTATTCCACCCAATTGGCGGATGTGAACGGAACGGCCGTGTTGCCCGTTATGCTCAATGGGGCAGAAAGCATTCCCGCGCGTGCTGCCCTGCAAGCCATCGAAGGGGTGACCAATGAACTGGGCACCGCCGTTGCCGTGCAGCGTCTGGGGCTGCCCACCGACAGCCTGACGGGCTTCGCACCCAGCCTGCGGGTTTGGTTCAACGAAAGCCTCAGCGAAGCGCTGTACACCGTGCCGGCCGAGCTGGGCTTGATGTTGGAATTTGTCGTGCTGCTCTTTGCCGCGCTGACGTTTACCCGTGAGCGCGAACTGGGCACGCTGGAACAATTGCTGGTCATGCCCTTTTCCTCATTGGAGATCATTATTGGCAAAGCCGTGCCGGTGGTCATCATCGGGTTTGTCAGTTTTAACATGATGCTGGCGATGGTGCATCTGGCCTTTGCCGTGCCGCTGCGCGGGTCGCTGCTGCTGCTGGAGCTGTTGGCCGCTGGCTATTTGCTGGTGGAGTTGAGCAAAGGAATGGTGATTTCCGTGATTGCTCGCACCCAGCATCAGGCTTTTTTGCTGGTGCTCATGGTGGGCATGATCGATTTCATGTTTACGGGCTATGCTGCCCCGGTGGAGTCGATGCCCCAGGTGTTGCAGCTTTTGGCCAACGTGATTCCGGCGCATCACTGGCTGGATATTTTTCGCGGTATTTTGCTGAAAGGGGCAGGTTTAGCGGTTCTTTGGCCCAGTGTGGTTGCGTTAGCAATTTTGGGCGTGGTGATTGTGCCTGTTTCGCTGCGTTTTGTGCGGCGGGCGTTGGATTAGGGTGGAGATTGGAGACTGGAGATTAGGGATTGGAGATTGAATGCCATTAATCTCCGATCTCTAATCTCCTCATTAAAATGATGAACGCAAACACGACAGCAATTGTGGTAGAAGATTTGACCAAGCGGTTTGGGGCGTTTACGGCCGTTAACCAGATCAACTTTCAGGTCAATCGCGGCGAAATCTTTGGCTTTCTCGGCCCCAATGGTTCGGGCAAAACCACCACCATTCGCATGACGCTGGGCTTAATGCAGCCCACATCGGGCAGCATCAATGTGCTGAATGCCGATGTGAGTCGTCGTGCCAAAGAAATACGGCCGCAGGTGGGCTACATGTCGCAGCGATTCAGCCTGTACAACGATTTAACCGTTCAGCAAAACCTGCAATTTTACGGCAAAGCGTATGGCTTAACCGGCGGCAAATTCAAAGAACGCATGGCGGCGGCGCTAAAAATGGCCGGGCTAGAGGGTCGAGAAGATGCCCTTACCCGCGAGCTGTCTGGCGGCTGGCGTCAGCGGCTGGCGCTCAGCGTGGCTATCATTCACCGGCCCATCCTTATTTTCCTGGATGAGCCAACCGCCGGGGTTGATCCCGTTTCTCGCCGCACCTTTTGGGATTTGCTTTATGGATTGGTGGCGGAAGGAATTACCGTTTTTGTGACCACGCATTACATGGATGAAGCGGAACATTGTCACCGGCTGGCCCTCATGCAGCGCGGTTCCCTCATCGCTTCGGGTTCACCTACAGAAATTAAGCAAGAGATGATGCGGGGCGAGGTTTTAGAAATTGCCACAACCGATGCCATCCAGGCGGCGCGGCTGCTGCGTGAAGCCAGTGAGGCCAACCGGCTGCCGCTGGAAGAAGTGGAATTGTATGGGGCGCTGGTGCATGTGGTTGCCCCGGAAATGGCCTCGCTGCAAAACCGGATCGCCGAGATATTGCGTGAGGCAGAGATTGAACCGCAGGCGATGACGGTGATTGAGCCGTCGCTGGAAGATGCTTTTATCGCCAGTATGAATTACTGATTGAAAAGCAGAATTGCTCAACCGCAGAGCACGCGGGAGGCGCAGAGGAAAGCAAATAAGAAACCTCAGCCTTCTCTGCGACCGCTGCGATTAAAAAAATTAAGTCAGTCAATCAGCTATCAGAGGTAAAGATGAAACCTAAAAGAACAACCCAAATGGCAATCTTTGGTATTTTGCTTGTTTTCCTGTCGGCGTGCGACTCGTTGGCGACCAACGGTGACGATGGCGTTTTAGAGGCGTCGGGCATTATTGAGGCGGTGGAAGTGGCGGTGGCTCCAGAGGTGAACGGCCGTATCGCTGAAATATTCGTAGACAAAGGAGATGCGGTGGCTGTGGGCGATCCGCTCTTCCGCATTGAGGATGATCTGACAGCCGCCCAACGCCAGCAGGCCGTGGCCGCCCTGGAAACGGCCCAGGCCAACGTGGCGCTGGCTCAGGCCGCAAAAGAAACGGCCGCTGCTGCTCTAGACCCGGCCCATACGGCCGTCACCGCCGCCCAGGCCAATATTGCAACGGCGCAAACGGCCGTCGCCGCCGCCCAGGCCGATCTGCAAATGGCCCAGGCGGGTGTGGCCGGGGCAGAAACCACCTACCAGATGGCCGTAGCTGCGGCCCGCCAGGCAGCGCTGCCCGGTCGAGTGGCGGCCTGGAACCGGGATCAGCCGGATGAATTTGAGACGCCGCCCTGGTACTTCCAAAGCAGTGAAACGCTAACTGCTGCCGAAGCGGAAATCGCGGCGGCTGAAGCAAATTTGGCTTCTGAACAGGCCAATTACGCAGCGGTGATGGCCGAATCTCGCTTTGAAGATTTGCTGGCGGCCGAAGCGCGGCTGGCAGAGGCGCAGGCGGCCTTTTTGGTGGTCGATGAATTGCGCAGCCGGGCCATTGCCCAAAATGATGACGAGCCAATTGATGCTTACGTGCAGGCTTTGTTTGATACGGCCGTTGCCGAACTAGAAGCGGCGCAGCTCAGTTATAATCAGCTGCTGTCTGACCAGGCCGCGGCAGAAGCGCTGGAAGCCAGAGCGCGTTTGGCCGCTGCCCAGGAACGGTACGAGATTGCCCTGGATCGCCACAATGCGCTGTTGGTTGGTGAAGATTCACTGCCGGTGCAGGCGGCTGCGGCGGCGCTGGCGCAGGCAAATGCGGCCGTGAGCGCCGCCACAGCAGGCGTGGCTTTGGCGGAATCAAACGTCACTCTGGCGGAAATTGGGGTGGCTCAGGCAGAAGCGGCCGTTGGCCAGATACAAGCCGCAATTGAGCAGGCCGATGTGGGTGTGCGGCAAGCAGAAACGGGGCTGGCCCAGGCCGAGGCAGCGCTGGCGTTGCTTGATCTGCAAATGGAGAAGTTGGTGGTGGATACGGCCGTTGCCGGAATCGTCCTGACGCGCAATGTTCAGCCAGGCGAGCTGATCCAGCCAGGCATGACCGCGTTAACCATTGGCCAGCTTGATGCCCTCACCGTCACCGTTTACATTCCCGAAAATCAGTACGGGCAGCTTGACCTTGGTGATGAGGCCACTGTGCTGGTTGATTCTTTTCCAGGTGAGAGATTTACGGCCGTAGTCACCCACATTGCCGACCAGGCCGAATTCACCCCGCGCAACGTACAGACCAGTGAGGAGCGCCAAACCACCGTTTACGCCGTCGAACTAGCCGTAACCGGCGCAGGAACCCAGCTAAAGCCAGGTATGCCCGCCGACGTCCGTTTTGCTCTGGGCGGTTAAGCCACATACCTTTTTGCAGGCAAATGGTCACGGGAATGAAATACAATCCGTGTTCATCTGCCTGCACCTTCCCGCAAAAAATTGCTAAAATTGAATAATTGAAAAGCCCTCCCCATCTCCAATGAAATATTGACGAGATACATTTAATTCCCTACAATCTCCCAACTTCATAAAAACGCCTGATAAAGTAAGCAAACGTGGCAGCCAGCTTACAAATTTTTGTGATTAAGTTGTTCCCATAATATTTTTAAGTCAATTGAAGAAGGAGGAAGGTAATGTTCAACATATTCTTGTCGAAGAAGAATAACAGGATTCCCCGTGTGTTTTTGTTGCTATTGCTCATGGTCGCTGTCGTTTTGGCAACGACCCAGTGTTCGCCAGCCGAGGAAACTGAAGAGCCTGACCAGGCTGGCGAAACTTCGGACACGGCCGAAACTACTGATGAAGGCGCAGAAACCATCACCCTTGCTATTGAGCATTTTAGCGTGATTGAGGGAACAACCTGGTCTGGTGCCCACGACCGCGCTGGCGAGCGTTTGGCCGAGAAATACGATAATGTTGAGTATGTGTTCCGTGAAGAAGTTGGCCCCGATGTCGCCGTTCCCTATGCCGAAGAATTAATTGCTGATGGCGCGAATATTGTCATTGGCAATGCCGAGTTTATGGGGTTGCCGCTGGAAGAAATCGCCGATAAATATCCTGATGTTTATTTTGGCTCCATTATTGCCAGTGACTTAACCACAAAGCAAAACTTCATCCGCCTCTTCCCCCGCCAATACCAGGCGCTGTATCTCGAAGGGCTTATTGCTGGCGCTCTGACAGAGACCGGCAATATTGGCATCGTCTCCGCCTTCCCCTCGGTGCAGGTGATTCGCCGTCAAAATGGCTTTATTCTGGGCGTCCAAGATGCGGCCGAACTGCTGGGTAAAGATATTAATATTTACGTTAAATACGCTGGTGACTGGTTCCTGCCGCCAGAAGAACGCGGCATTGCCGAAACCTTAATTAGCGAAAATAACGTAGACGTCATCACCCAACAGACAGATTCCGGTTCACCGTTGGACGTGGCTCAAGAGCAGGGCATCTGGTTTGTGGGCAAGGACATGGATATTGTCGGTTTTTACGGCTGGTCAGATACAAACACGGTTGCTGTTTCCTTTGATACCCGCTGGGAAGTTCTGTACGAACAGATGATTAACGATTACATGGCGGGAGAGGAAAATCCAGAGACGGTTCTGTATTTGGGCATGGATCATTCAATCACCTTAGCTGATGGTTCGGTATTGCCCACAGTCGATATTATGAACGATGGTAAGGTTGGCATTGACGCCATCAGCCCGGCGGCCCTGCCCTCGATTCCGCAAGAGATTTTGGATCTGGTTGAGCAGCGCCGCACTGAAATGATCAACGGCGAATGGGATCCCTTCACGGCCCATGCGTTCATCAGCAACGGCACGGGGCTGGAGCTGGAAGGCTTGCCCATTCCCGCTGCTGGCGAAGAAGTGAAACCAGCCGGGGAAGAGCCCACAGCAGAATGGCTGTTGTCCAAATTCAACTTTGATCTGCAAGGGGTTACCATTTTAGAGTAATGCTTTTTAGGATAGCTTCTGAGGAATAATATTCCGACATGAAGCGCTTGTTTTTCCCACAATTAGATGAGGCTTCCGAGTGCCGGGAGCCTCATCTTTGCAAAGATAGAAAGGCTCAACGTGCTACTGCAACATATAAAACGCGGCGAAACGGTCTTGGAAGCGAAGGGAATTACAAAACGTTTTCCTGGCGTTGTTGCCAATGATCAGATTGATTTTGTTATTAAAGCAGGTGAAATCCACGCGATTCTAGGGGAAAATGGGGCGGGGAAATCCACCTTGATGAAGATTCTCTTTGGCCAATACCAACCGGACGAAGGGGAAATTTATCTGGGTGGTCAGCAGGTAAAATTTAACTCCCCTCTTGATGCCATCGACCGGGGTATCGGCATGGTGCATCAGCATCGCAAGCTGGTTCCGGCGCACACGGTTATTGAAAACATCATTTTGGGGCATCCGCGTGCGGGGAAAATCCTCGACTACAAGCGCACCACTCAGGAAATCCATGATCTTTGTGACAAATTTGGTTTTTCGCTTGATGTTAAAGCCAAGGTGTGGCAGTTGTCTGAAGGCGAGAAGCAGATTGTGGAAATCCTAAAGGCGCTTTATCGTGGGGCCGAGTTGTTGATTATGGATGAGCCTACGGCCGCTTTAACCCCCATCGAAACGGAAAAATTACTCTCTTCAATTGAAGCAATGGCCAGGGATAATTTGGCAATTGTGCCTTTTATTACCCATAAATTGCCGATTGTGCTGCGCATTAGCGACCGGATTACGGTGCTGCGCCGGGGCAAAGTTGTTTCTTGCATTGAAACAGAACAGGCCACGGAAAAGAGCCTGGCAACAGAGCTGGTTGGCCGAGAGATAATCTTCAATGTTAAACGCAAAAAAGCAGAAGCGGGGGAAACGATTCTAAAGGTTGATGATCTTTCGGCGCAAAGTGACAAGGGCGTGCGGGCCTTGGATCGGGTGTCGTTTTCTATCCGGGCGGGGGAGATTTTTGGCGTGGCTGGCGTTTCTGGCAATGGGCAGCGTGAATTGGTGGAGTGCCTGGCTGGGCTGCGCGAGATTGAGGCGGGCCGAATTGTGCTTGGTGAGAGTGATGTTACGGCCGTTTCTAGCTACACGCGCTGGAAATTGGGCATGGGCTATATTCCCGCTGACCGCAACCACCTTGGGTCGATTGCTGACTTTTCACTGGTGGAAAATACGGCGATGAATTATTACTTTGACGGAGATTTTCAGCACCGAGGCACGCTGGATTACGATAAGATTCGCAGCCTGACGGAAGCGATCATTTCTGAATATGGTGTAAAAACGCCCAATTCTGAAGTGAAGGCGAAAAATTTGTCTGGGGGTAATTTGCAGAAGTTTATTCTGGCGCGTGTCCTTTCCCGCAGCCCCAGGCTGGTGATTGCCGACCTGCCCACGCAGGGGTTAGACATTGGGGCCATAGAGTTTGTGCGCAACAAATTGAATGAGGCCAAGTTTAATGATACGGCCGTGCTCCTCATTTCCGAAGACCTGGACGAGATTTTCTCTTTGAGCGATTGGATTGCCCCCATCTACGAAGGCCAATTCATGGGCATTATCCCCGCCGAAGAAGCCCACCGAGAAAGCGTGGGAGCCATGATGGCTGGCATCAGCATAAACGAGCGTGCATTATGAAAATGGGCCAATATCAATTTAAATTGGTAAAAAGAAATGTGCTCACCCCCGGCCAGGCCGTTCTCAACGCCGTGTTGGCGATACTTTTTGCCTTGTTCTTGTTTGGCTTCATCTTTATATTTGCTGGCGAAAATCCCCTAAATGCCTACCAACAAATATTTTCCTACGCCTTTTTTAATGAATTTGGCCTGCCGCTGACGATAAGCCGCTTCATTTTTCTTCTGCTGTGTACCTACGCCTTTATCATTCCTTTTCGAGCGGGCTTGTGGAATATTGGCATGACCGGGCAGCTTTATGTGGGCGCTTTAGCCGCCTACGCCATCTTTTTTGCCTTTGGGGTGAACAAATTTAATACCCCACATCCTTCCGCCATCATTTTGCTGCCTCTGGTAATTGTGGGTGCGGCCGTTGGCGGAGCAGCAACTGGCGCGATTGCTGGCTACTTGAAAGGCAAATACGACACCAACGAGATCGTGGTGACGATGATGCTGAACTTTATGGCCTATTGGCTCGTCTCTTTCATGATTAAAGATGGTGGCATCTTTATGAACGCTGGCGGGCGTGGGGAAAGTTTTGAACTGCCAGACGCGCTGCGTGCCCCCATTTTTTTTGATATACCAATCACGATATTTTTTGCTTTAGGCGCAGGCGTTTTTTTGTATTATCTTTTTGCCAAAATGCGGCTGGGTTTTGAAATTAAAGCGTATGGGCAGAATCCGTCTGCGGCGGCTTATGCTGGTATCAGCCGCTTTCGCGTGCCAATTCTGGTTTTTGTGTTGGGCGGCGTGCTGGCGGGGTTGGCTGGTTACCACTACTTCGGGGCCGTTCCCGGCGTGTATAAAATTGCCCGCAACTATGCCTTTTTTGGTGACATGGCTTTTTATGGCATTATCTGCGGCTTAATTTCCCAAGGGAATCCGCTGGGGGCAATTCCGGTATCGTTTTTATTTGGTGGCTTGTCTGTAGGCGGCCGTTTTGTGCAGGGGGCTTTGGGCATGAGCTTTGGTTTGGATTATGCGCTGCTAGGCGTTTTGATGATTACGTTGGTTGCGTTTCAGTTTTTCTACCGCTACAAAATTGTGGTGGTGAAAACCACCGAAAAAGCAGCAGTCTTGCCCAGCGTTATTGATGGCTAAACGCCACAATGGAAAATTGTAACTCTGAAGCAACGCCTTGCCGATTTGAACGGGCCAAAGATTGTTGCTTCAGCATGAGTATGGAGAATGCCGATGTGGGAGTTTTGGGTTAGAAGTCTAGATGCCTCTACCATTTTCTTGATTGCGGGACTGGGTGAGCTTTTTGGCCAGCGTTCGGGCATCCTGAATGTGGGTGTTGAAGGTGTGATGCTGTTTGGCGCTACCCTGGGTTTTATCACTGCCCAGACAACTGGCAGTTTTTTGTTGGGATTTCTTGTAGGCATCGCCGTCGGTGGTTTGCTGGGATTTTTACACGGATTTTTCTCAATTACGTTGGGTGGTGACCAGGTGGTGAGTGGGATGGGCATCTGGATACTGGGCTTTGGTCTAACCACCTACCTGGGTTCTCCATTTACCGGCCCCCTGGGCATGGATAGAATTCCCACGATTTTAGGGTTGTCGCCATTTTTTTACATCGGCATTCTTTTAACCGTCCTGATCTGGTTTGTTTTAACGCGAACAAGCCTGGGACTAAGAATTCGGTCTGTTGGAGAAAACCCCACGGTGGCCGAGGTTTCTGGCATTAGCGTTAGCAAAACCCGGTATCTTTGCACCATTGTTAGTGGTATGCTGATGGGTTTTGCGGGAGCCATCTACGCGCTCGATTATAATCCTGTCTGGAGCTACAATTTTCTTCTGGGATGGGGGTTTATTGCCCTGGCGCTGGTTTTCTTTTCCATGTGGAATCCTTCGATATTGTTGGCGGGGTCGCTGTTGTTTGGCACCATGTGGCAGCTTTCGCTGAGTCCAGAAATGGTTTTGCCAGGTGTCTTATCCCGGTATGTTTGGCGTATGATTCCTTTTGGCATTACCCTGGTTGTTTTGCTTTTTATGTCAACAAAGCGATTCAGAACGCGGTGGGGCGCGGCGAAACCAGAAGCTTTGGGGCAACCTTACTTAAAGGAATAGCTGCCGGTTAATTTGGCATTTTTATTCAGGAGAGGGTTGGAAACGGCCGTCTCCTTTATTTTTTATACGCGGTTCATGAGGTTTTTTATGTGTTTAAGCGATCAGATTGGGGAAATTTGTGATGGGTTTAACGGCCGTATCGGTCTTGCAGCCTACAATCTACAAACAAATGAAACGGTGAGCTACCAGGGCGAAGACGTTTTTCCCACGGCCAGCGTGATCAAGCTGCCCGTGCTGCTGACGCTCATGCAGCAGGTGGAAGATGGCCAATACAGCCTGGAAAACCCCGTAATGCTGCGCCGCAGTGACCAGATTGGCGGCAGCGGCCTGCTGCAATATCTTTCGCCCGGCCTCACCATGTCTTTACGCGATTGGGCGTTTCTCATGATGAACATTAGCGATAATTTGGCCACCAATGTGCTCATTGACCATGTGGGACTGGCCAACGTGCAGCGCTGGCTGCAAGAAAACGGCTACCCTGAAGTGAGCCTCCAGCGCAAGATCGATTTCAAATTGATAGACAAAGATCAAAATGAGCTGGGCACAGCCACGCCTGCGGCTTTAACGCGGATGATAACGGCCGTTTTCCAACAAAAGCACCTGACACCCGCCGCCTGTACCGAGATGCTGCGCATGATGAACAAAGTGGGCTATGACCGCGTGGGGCGCTATCTGCCCTTTGCCCCCTATGGCAGCGAGGTGCCGGAGGAAGAAAAATTGCAGTTGGCGGGGAAAACGGGTTCATTAAAGGGGATGCGGGCGCAAACGGCCGTTGTCTATCGTGGCCAACCAGAAGCCAACAACGGCTTTGCCCTCACCGTCATGAACGTGGGCAATCCAGAGCCAGAGCGCTGGCAGCCAGATGCCCCTGGCACGCTGGTCATTGGCAGGCTGGCAAAAGTTCTTTTTGAGGCGTGGCTGGGGGATGAAAGCTGTAATTGAGTAACTAGCTGCAATTCACCAGTTACTCAACTACCTGAATTTTCTCTGCGCTCTCCGCGCTCTCTGCGGTAAAAATTTTTTTGGAATGCTTACTCTTCGGCAAACCAGCCCAGCGCTTCTGCATTGCCCAGGAAGCCAGAATCGATTTGCAGGCGGAAGTGGGCGCTGGTGGGGCAACCGCAGGCGGAACAGACGGCCAGGTCGGTCATCTCAGACGCTTCTACCGGAATACCAAAGGCGACCATGTCGGCAACGGCCGTTTGCAGGTCTGGCGTTGGCGGCGATTCAGCACATTGTTCCCCCACAGCCTTCAAAATCCAAATGAGTGTGCCTGAGGCTTCTGGATAGGGATTAATGGCGGGCGGTACTGTTGGAACCGGGTAGCCTTCTGGAAAGGTGGTTGCAGGTGGCTGTGCGGGAGGGGGATAGCCGGAATCGGTTTCAATTTCTGGGGCTGTTTCTGGTACGATGGGTGGCGGCGTTAGCGTGGCTCTGGGAAACACATCAGGGTCTGCCTGCGGCGCTTCATTGAGTGCGCCGCCCTCTTCGCTGGATGGGTCCAGGGTGGGCGTTTCTTCATCAACGGTGGCCGTGCTGCAAGAAACGGCCGTTAGCCACAAAGCTATTGTTACAAGCCATAAAAATCGTTTCACAATACACTCCTCTCAAAATAAATTAACCGCGGAGAACGCAGAGAAAAGACAAAACCTGCGTCATCTGCGGATTTTTATTCATGGTGTTGAGCTTGCGCTCATGAAGTCTCCTGCATAAGCAACCTTTGCTTCATCGCCACTCATTTTAAGCGAATCAACAAAACATCTGGCGGTTGCTAATTTTTTGATAATAAAGCACTGAGACCAGGTTTCCATTGCTACGAGATTGTAACAAAATGCGCTATCATACGAAAAACGACAAAGTACTGGTTTTTGTTCCTGCCAGATCGGTTTATAAATGGGTCAGGAGATAGGCAAACCAGGTCATTCATTTGAGGAGAGTAACTTCATGAAAAAAGCCATATGGCTGTTGCTGTTGGCCAGTTTGCTGGCCTGTGGCCCAAGCGCCACAGATACACAGCCTGCCGACACAGATGCTGAAGAAGAAACGGCCGTAACCAACGCAGAGACGACCCAGGAAACGGCCGAAACTAACGACGAAGCGGCCAATCCGCCGCTGGTGCTGGCCCCACCCAATTTGGATAATTTCACCCCGGCGGCAACTGTAGAAGAAGCGGCCGTTGTTCGTGAGCAAGATTGGCGCAAAGGAACGGCCGAGCCAGCCGTCGTCATCATCGAGTATGGCGACTTTCAATGACCGGGCTGCGCGGGCCTTTCGCCCGTGCTGGAGCGTCTGGTAGACGCCTACCCGGAACAAGTACAGCTCGTTTATCGCCATTTCCCCTTGAACAGCATTCACGCCAATGCCCAAAAATCGGCCGAAGCCGCCGAAGCTGCGGGCGCACAAGGCGCATTTTGGGAGTATCACGACGCCCTGTTTGCCCGTCAGCAAGAATGGTCTAGCCTGGACGCTGACGCCGCCCACGACTATTTTGTCGCTCTGGCCGATGAGCTGGGGTTGGATGGCGAGGCCCTTGGCGACGATTTGAACAACGATACCTTTGCCGATTATGTTACGGCCGTAGAGGCCGAATCCATCGCCATTGGTTTAGGTGGCACACCCAGCGTCATTGTTGATGGCTTCTTGATCCCCAACGTGCCGTTTGAATTCGAAGTTTGGGACAATTACGTGCAGCAGCGAGTGGCCATCATTGAAGCCGAAGCGATCCTGGCCGACATTCAATACGACGCCCCACCCCCCATGACCATTGACGCGGAGGCCAGCTACACGGCAACCATTCTGCTAGAAAATGGCGAAGAAATAGTCATTGAGCTATTGCCAAAATCTGCGCCGGAAACAGTAAACAACTTCGTCTTTTTAGCCGAAGAAGGCTGGTTTGATGGCATCATGTTCCATCGCGTCATTCCCGGCTTTATGGCCCAGACCGGCGACCCCACCGGCTTAGGCATTGGCGGGCCGGGATACACCATCAACGATGAGTTTGATCCAGAACTCTCGCATGATGGCCCTGGCGTGGTGTCGATGGCCAATAATTCCAATCCAAACACCGGCGGCAGCCAATTCTTTATTACAACTGGCCCTGCTACCCATTTGGATGGGCTGCACGCCATTTTTGGTCGGGTCATTGAAGGGATAGACGTGGTGGAAAATCTTACTCCCCGCGATCCACAAGACCCCAATGCCCCCGACGGGGATCGCATTGTGACGATCACAATTGAGACTGAGTAGAGATTGCGTAGCAGGTAATATGTAAAAAGTGAAATGTGAAAAGTGAAAAGCATCTCTTTTTCACTTTTCACTATTTCCCTTTCAGATTTGTCCAAAAAGAGGAAAAGATGAGGCACTCACTTAAAAGTCTCGCAAGTTTTTTGCTCGTTTTACTGCTGCCAATGATCGCCTGCTCCATACCCGGTACCAACTCGGAGCCACCGCTTGTGACGCCCACCCCAGAAGGGGATTCCACCACGTTTTTGATTCCAGCCTACACCTATAGCCTGGAGCCAGGGGCCACCGTGCCTGGTTCGCAGCTAACCTACGTGGGCAAAACGGGCGATTTGCATGATGTCACCATTGATGGAGAATCAGCGCAGAAGCGGGTGGGAGATTCTTTCATTTGGAGCGGCGTTGTCGCGCCCAGCGTGTTTGCCAGCTACAATTTGCGGCTGGCCCCAGACTTTTTAGGCCCGCTGCCCGTCGCTGGCACCGTTGAAGTTACGGTGTTGAATCCGGCAGCCTCGCCGCTGGAAGCGATGCCAGATTGGCCCAACGCGGTTCGCTACAACAATGTGGTGTTGGCCCATAACGTGCCGGTTGGCTGGACAATTCCCGGCACAACGCTGGTGTACGATGGCGTATCGACACAGGGCGAGGTTGATTCGGCCCGCCTGACGGGGCTTATGGGACATCCGCTGTTTGCTCTGGGTGATTCCATCACCTGGATTGGTAAGCTGCAAGAGAATGTGGCGATTCGCTATACGTTCCGCGTGGTGAGCTTTAGCGAGAACAGTCTTCAGCTGGGCGGCACGGCCGAATTGTTGGTAAATCGTTAGCTGGCCTCCCTCTGGTTTCGCTAATGGATGTCACCTGTGAATAAATCCGCGAGAGGTTCATTTTAAGGAGTTTGCAACGATGCCTCAGCCCCATCCCAAATTTGAACGGCCGTCTGACCCATTCGCCGCTCAAAATCAATTCCGCCAGCAAACCTACGTGCCGCAAGCCTGGCCCTCCTTTGCCGAAGCCAAAGCCCGACTGCCACAGCCCATCTTGCCCGACCATGACGAGTGGGTGGGGCTGTATTGGCGTGCCTGGGAGCTGGCCTGGAACAATCTGCGCCAGCCGCAAGCACGGTCTGGCTTTGTGGCCAATTTTCTAGACGCTGGCACTGAAGCGTACCTGTTTATGTGGGACAGCGCCTTCACGAGCCAGTTTGGGCTGTACGGCCGTCGCGCCTTTAACTTCACTGGCAACCTGGACAATTTATACGCCAGGCAGCATGAAGACGGTTTTATCTGCCGCCAGATCGACCTGGCAACCGGGGAAGATTTTTTCTACCCATTTGATCCCAACGCAACCGGCCCCAACATTTTGGCCTGGGCTGAGTGGCGCAATTATCGGTTTACGGGGGATGACGGCCGTTTGGCCCAGGTATTTGTCCCGCTGCTGGCTTACCATCGCTGGTGCCAGGCCAACCGCACCTGGCCAACTGGATTGTACTGGGCCACTGGCCACAGCAGCGGCCTAAGCAACCAGCCCCGTGTGCCCAACAGCAGCTTTCACCATCGTCACTGGACCTGGGTAGATGCCTCTATGCAAGCGGCGTTGAGCAGCTTTATTTTGGCTCAAATGGCTGCCTTGCTAAAAGAAGAAACGCTGTCTAATGCGCTGGAGGCTGAACACAGCCGCCTGGTTGAACACATTAACAAGCAGCTTTGGAATGATGCAGCCCATTTTTACCAGGATGTAGACCCAGACGGCCGTTTTAGCCAGGTGAAAACGATTGCGGCCTATTGGGCTTTGCTGGACGCTGGCCTGGTTCCTGAAAAACGGCTGGAACCTTTTGTGCAGGCCCTGCGTGAAAATTGGGCCTTTAAGCTGCCCCATCGCGTTCCCAGCCAGTCGGCCGACAGCGAAGGGTACAACTTTGAGACCGGCCACTACTGGCGCGGCGGCGTGTGGCCCTGCACCAACTTTATGGTGCTGCGCGGCTTGCGGCAGGTGGGGCAGCATGGTCTGGCCCATGAGATCGCCATCAATCATCTGGTTAACGTGGCCAAGGTGTACCAGCGAACCGGCTCCTTTTGGGAAAATTATGCGCCAGAAACGGCCGCTCCCGGCGATCCGGCGGCGGAGAATGCGGTGGGCATGGCGGGGTTAAGTCCCATCTCTATTTTGCTGGAAGATGTCATTGGCCTGTCGGTGGATTGGCCGCAGCGGCGCGTTTTTTGGGATCGGCGGTTGGTGTCTGAACGGCCGTACGGCGTGGAAAATTATCCCCTGGGGCCAGACGGCACGCTGAAGATGGTGGCCAATGCCACCCGACTGACGCTAACCACAGACGTGCCCTTTACGCTGACGCTGCGCGATGCACACCAATCTTTACAAACGGCCGTTCCCAGCGGCACCACCGAAATCGACCTGGAATAACCTGCAACTTGCCACCTGCAACTTGCACACGCTCTCGCACAAGTTATGCCACAGATAACAGTCGCTACCATCAATTTACGCAATCGCGCCGACCGCTGGCGGGAGCGCCGCCATTTGCTGGTGGCCCAGCTGCTAGACGTCACGCCCAATTTGATCAGCCTACAAGAGATTAGCTTTCCCATTGCCCAGGGGCGCTGGCTGCGTAACCAAATTAATGCCCGGCTGCCTGAAGGGAAACGGCCGTATCGCCTCATTCAGGTGCGCAAGCAGCATCCCATCAACGGCTACCTGGAAGGCATTGGCGTGTTGAGCAACCTGCATGTTTTGTATGCAGACAGCCTTAATTTAGGCTACGGCGGGCGCGTGGCCTTGCGCGTCAATGTGGAATTGGCCAACCGGCAGCCACTCGACTTTGTCGCCACCCACCTGCACCATGTTTCCGAAGACAAAGAAGCGCGGCAGGAGCAAGCCATGCAGCTAACCGGCTGGCTGGCCGACAGCCGCCCCGTCCCGGCCCAAATCGTGGCGGGCGATTTTAACGAGCTGCCCGCTGGCCCCGCCATCCAAATCATGAAGCAGCGCTTCCGCTCCGCCTACCAGCTGCGGCACGGTTCTGAGCCACTGGCCACCTTTCCCACCGCTCTGGTGCCGCTGGGCGATTGGTCTGGCTGCCTGGATTACATCTTCGTTTCTTCCGGCATCCGCCAGGTGCCTGAGGCTAAAATCTTTTGTGATGAGCACGCCCCGGATGACGACACGCTGTACCCGTCTGACCATGTGGGTTTGTTAGCAACTTTGGAAATTTGACAACAAACCTCCCGGAGGCTTTTCCAATGGTGACATTCAAGGAAGGAGCCTCCGGGAGGTTGCGAATCAGGAGAACCTCGATGAAAAACGTCACTGGCCTGCGCTGTGTGATTTGCCAAAAAGTTTACCAACCGGATGAGGCGCTGTACGTCTGCCCCGATCATGGCAATGAGGGCATTTTGGATGTGGAGTACGATTATGCCGCTATCCGGGCCGAGGTTGGCGATGTATTGCCCGATGCCAGCGGGGGCATGTTTGCTTATCGGCCGTTTTTGCCAGTCGCCGAAAATGTGCCCGCGCCGCCGCTGGTGGTGGGCGGCACACCGCTGCAAGCGGCACCTCGATTGGCCCAGGCAGCGGGCGTGGCGGAACTGTGGCTGAAGGATGACGGCCGTAATCCCACCGGTTCTCTCAAAGACCGGGCCAGCGCCGTTGCCATCATGAAAGCCCAGGAGCTGGGGGCAGAAATTGTGACCACGGCCAGCACGGGCAACGCAGCGGCAGCCCTGGCCGGATTGGCCGCCAGCGTGGGCCAGAAAACCGTCATTTTTGTGCCCAAATCTGCGCCAGCCGCCAAAATTGCCCAACTGTTGGTTTACGGTGCGACGGTGCTGCTGGTGGAAGGCACCTACGATGACGCTTTTGATTTGTGCCTGGAAGCGACGGAAACGTTTGGCTGGTACTGCCGCAACACGGGCTACAATCCGTACATGGCGGAGGGCAAAAAGACGGTCACGTTTGAGCTTTACGCGCAGCTTGCCCGGCAGCGTGCGGCGGAGGCACCGCCCATTACCCATTTGTTTGTTTCAGTGGGGGATGGCTGCATCATCAGCGGCGTGTACAAAGGGGTGCGGGATTTGCTGGCGGCGGGCTATTTGTCCCACGCGCCCAAAATCATTGGCGTGCAGGCGGCGGGGTCGGCCTTTTTGCACGATGCCTGGGCCAATGGCGAAGACGTGCTGACCAAGCCGCCCATCGCGGCCAGCACGGTGGCGGACAGCATCAGCGCCGGGCTGCCGCGTGACCGGATCAAGGCGATGACGGCCGTTCGCCAAAGCAACGGCGCATTCATCACCGTCACCGACGAGCAAATTTTGGCAGCCATTCCCGCCCTGGCGCAGGGCAGCGGTGTTTTTGCCGAGCCTGCGGCGGCGGCCACCTATGCTGGTTTCCTCAAAGCAGCACAAACTGGCTTGATTGGCCCAGACGCCCGCGTGGCGCTCATTCTCACGGGCAACGGGTTGAAGGATGTCAATTCTGCGATGAAGTCGGTGGGGCAGGCAGTGACGATTCCGGCGAAGATTACGGCCGTTCAGGCCATCTTCAATCAATCATAAACTGGATTTATTGGGACGCAGATTAACGCTGATTTTTTTATCCGATCTGCGTAAATCTGCGTTTATCTGCGTCCTAAATTCTGGTTTTTAACCGAGTGATGTTCCGTTACGACGGCCGATTTCCTCCCGAACCACCGGAGCCACCTTCGTCCCCAACAATTCAATCGCGTGCATCATCTTGTCGTGCGGCATCGTGCCCACGCCCAATTGCAGCGTGAATCGATCGTGGTTGAACATTTCGTGCTGGAACAAAATCTTTTCAATAATCTCATCCGGGCTGCCACAAAATTAGCCCCGCGCAACGTGCAAGAGGCGTCAAACTGCTGGCGGCTCATCGGTGGCCAGCCGCGCTCACGGCCGATTTTGTTCATCACCTGGGCCATTGGCGGGAATGCTTCATCCCTGGCCTGCTGGGCGTTGTCGGCAATGAAGCCGTGGGAATTGATGCTCAGGCTCAATTTTGACCGGTCATGCTCCGCATGGGCTGCGGCCCGATTGTACAAATCGACCAGCGGCACAAACTGCTCTGGCAGGCCGCCAATGATGGCAATCGCCAGCGGCAGCCCCAATGTGGCCGCACGCACTACTGATTCTGGCGTGCCGCCAACTGCAATCCAGACGGGAAGCGGGTCTTGAATTGGCCGTGGGTAAACGCCCTGGCCTGTGAGCGGCGCACGGTGCTTGCCAGACCAATGCACCTCGACTTCTTCGCGAATTTTAGCAGCAGCTCTAGCTTTTCGGAAAAAAGCGTGTTGTAATCTCGCAAATCGTAGCCAAACAGGGGAAATGATTCGATAAACGACCCACGTCCAGCCATGATTTCGGCACGGCCGTTTGAGAGCAAATCCAGCGTGGCAAAATCTTGAAACACGCGCACCGGATCATCTGAACTTAGCACGGTAACGGCCGTACTAAGACGAATATTTTTGGTGCGGGCAGCAGCGGCGGCCAAAATCACCACCGGGGCAGAGGATATAAAATCGGGTCGATGGTGTTCACCCAGGCCAAACGAATCAGACCGACCTGATCGGCCAGCTCGATGGTTTCCAGCAAGTTTGCCATCCGCCTGGCAGGCGCGATCAGTTTGCCGGTTGCCGGATCGGGCGTGAGTTCAACAAAGGAGATGCAGCCGATTTCGAATGGTTTGGTCATGGGGTTCCTTTTTAGTGAAAAGTAGGGTTTTAGTAAAAAGTGAAAAGTGAATAGTAAAAAGTAGATCCACACTTTTCACTTATCACTTTTTACTTTTCACTTGCCTCTAGTCTTTGGGCAATCGTGTCTCTCACCAATTCAACATCCGCAGGCAAATTCACCGGCGGGTTGGCATACTGGCTTTCGGCTTCGGGCAGGGTGCCTTCGTGGTATTTCACCTTAAACTGGGTGAATTTCAGGCCGTGGGCGGTGCTGATGACCACGGTGCGGTCATCTTTGTGGATGATGCCTTTGTCTATAATTTGAAGAGGGCGGCGAGGGCAACGGCCGTATGCGGACAGGTGTACATTCCGGTGCGATCTGCCGAGCAGCCGCATTGGCCAATTCATGCTCGGATGCCTGTTCCACGATGCCGTTGGTTGCCTGGATCGCCTGTACCGCCTTCTCGTAGCTCACCGGGTCGCCAATGCGGATGGCCGATGCCTGCGTGTCCTGCGCTGCCAGAGAAAGCTTTCCTGGAAACCATTTTTGTAGCTCTGGTAAAACGGTTTGCTTTGGCCGCTTGCGCCGCCACCAGCCGGGGCATTTGTCGATGATGTCCAGTTCGTAGAGCAGCTTGAGCCCTTTGTACGTGGCGCTGATGTTGCCCAAATTGCCCACGGGCAAAATGATCCAGTCCGGCACTTCCCAATCAAACTGGCGCACAATTTCGATGCCCACTGTCTTTTGCCCCTCGATACGCAGGCTGTTCATCGAGTTGGCCAGGTAGATGCTGTTGTCTTTCGTCAGCTCTTTGACGATGCGCATACAGCCGTCGAAATCGGTGTCCAGCGCCAGGACGTGCGCCCCGTTGGCGATGGGCTGGATGAGCTGGGCGGCGCTCACCTTGTTTTGCGGCAAAAAGACGATGGCTGGGATGCCCGCCGCCGCTGCGTACGCCGCCAGCGCCGCGCTGGTGTCCCCGGTGCTGGCGCAGGCCACGGCCTTTACGGGATTGTTGGGCAGGGTCATCATCTGCTTGACGACGCTGACAAGGACAGTCATGCCTAAATCTTTGAAGCTGCCAGTGTGGCTGTTGCCGCACAGCTTGATCCAGAGGTCAGACAGGCCAATTTGCTGCCCCAATCGCTCGGCCCAAAACAGGTTGGAATTACCTTCAAACATACTGACGACGTTGTCGTCGGCCAGGTCGGGGATGACCCATTCTTTCATGGCCCAGACGCCGCTGCCGTAGGGCCATTGGGTGCTGCCCGCGCGCTGGTCGAGCAAGGTTTGCCACTGCTCGGCGCTGCGCTGGCGCAGGGGTTCCAGCTCGTGGTGGACCTCCAGCAGGCCGCCGCAGGTGGGGCAGGTGTAGATGACATCGTAAATGGAGTAGCTGCCGGGGCAGCCCCGGAAACAGCGAAAAGTTGCTTGAGTATTCATGAGGGTGGATTTTACTTGGTTTAGCGAATTTTCTCCAAGATGTCGAGAGATGAAAAGTTGTTAAAATGCGAGTTCTAAACGAAGAACTTTTGTGCGTTATAATTGTTATGTTGATTAACTGCGTTTATTTGCCAACCATTACCAAAATTAGGAATTTACATGACTTTTCAGACATCGGGCTATGATAAGCGGAAAAGAGCACAACTCCGAAGTTTAATGATCCAACACTTTGATATGCAAGATATTAAAGACTTATGTTTTGATCTAAGGATTGATTTTGAGAATCTGGGTGCAGGGAGTAACAAAAACGAGAAAGTTCGGGCGTTGATCCTTTTCATGGAGAATCGCCTTGAGTTGAACCAACTTGTTGAAGTTACGAAGAGTGTTCGGCCACAAGTGGAGTGGCCAAGTTTCCCTGGATTGGAACCTGAAGATGTTTCATTTGAGAAAAATAAGGTAGATCTGGAGGTTTTAGAGGCTACATTTGGGATTCAGACTGGTTTTACTGACTTAGATGGTGTTATCGGCGTTTTACATAATGGTTCATTAAATATTGTTGCAAGTAGGCCAGGTTTAGGCAAATCATCTTTGGTAACCACGATCACAATGGTTGCGACGATGCGGTATGAGAAGCGGGTTGCGTTTTTCTCACTTCAAATGTCTAATAAACATTTGCAAAACAGAATAATATCTTCCGAAGCAAGAATAGAATATCAACGACTCATCCGTCGAAATTTTCATGAGTTTGAATTGCCAATTTTTATGGAGGCGATTGGACGCTTGGCTGAATCACAACTCATAATAGTTGATGACGCTTTTCTCACACCGATGGCAATTCGGGATATGTGTCACAAGATTTATAATGATAAGGGCTTAGACTTAATAGTAATTGATGGAATTGAACTTATTCAATCTCATACTCATTACCCAACTATTTTTGAGGAAAAGAATGAAATTGCTCGTTATTTAAAGAATTTAGCTCGCGAGCTGAACATACCAATTTTGCTTACCTCTCAAGTATCCGTCCAGGTGGAGGAGAGATTTGCAAGACAGCCTTTATTAAATGATTTGCCTGGTGATATTGGTCAATTTGCTGATACTGTTATCTTTATTAAAAGGGAAGAAGATTCCGTAGACAGGTCAATGATCGCTGAAATACAATTAGTAAAGCACAGAGATGGTCACGAGGGATATATCAATTTGTATTGGGATACCAAGCTTATGACCTTCAAGAATCTTCAGCGACTTGAAGTAAACCTCTAACATACCTTCCCCATAAAACGGCCGTTATTCACCAAAACTATTCTATTGCCTGAATTTTGAAATTATCTATCAATCACAAAAAGGGAAGGGGACGAGTACGATTTTATTTTCAACTTCAAATGGCTTGCCATCATCTATGGTGTAAATGTCTTCTGCCGCATCGTGCAGAAATTGAAACGCTGGATTTTTTGAGGCTGCTTTCAGCCATTCGTTTTCAGAGATTTCTTCATCAGCCGTTGTTAGGACGATGACGCGCACACGTTTGGGGCCGGTAATGGGTAATTTACCGTCCAAATGGAGCTGGTTGTGCTCATCTATTGTTCCGGTCATTTCAACGGCCGTCATTTGTGTTTGCATCTTTTTCTCTTAAAAAGTTACTTTTCTGTTTGTTGCCAGGGCATTATTGCATTAAACGGCCGTATTCTAGCACAACCTTTTCCGCGAAACGGCCGTTATCCACCAGAACCACTGAGTCGGGCAATTTGTTGTCTCAACCGGATCGCTTCTTGTTCAAGTTCGCGAATTCGCTGCTGAAGCTGGTGGGTAATCGCTTCGCTGTGCTGTAATGCTTCTTCCAGTTCACGATAGCGCTGCCAATTAAGTCGCCAAACAACAAGTTGAGGTCGGTTTAGATGTAAGCGGCGAATGTGAAACCAGCCTTGTCGGGTTGAGCCTTCCAGCCGTCCGCTGGCTGTTAGTTTGAAATGTACTGCAGGATCATCTTCGCCGGGGTGTAAGAGATACAAACTCTTGGGGTCATTTTCGTCGGGCCAATAGTTGCCCTTAAAACGATTGCAGTGAACACAGGCATAGACTAAGTTACCCAGCTTGTCACTACCGCCTTTGGTAACGGGGCGATAATGGTCTATCTCTAGCTGACCACCAATGTCAGATTCAGATACGCCGCAATAGCCGCAGGAGAAGCCGAAAGCCTTGCGTATGGCCTGCCGATTAGTGGCGGTGATGCTCATCCTGGTGTTAAGGTATCGCCAGTTAGGAGGGTATACCGCTCACGAATTTGTGCCTGGCGGTGGTCAAAATCGCGCAGCCATTGTTTGGATTCAGAAGTGAGTTGGTCTTGTTGATGCAGCAGTTGGGCCAGCTCTTCATTTTCGTACTGGCGCTGTTGCAGCCTGGCTTCCAACTCTGCGTTTGCCTGTTGGAGTTTGGCAATTGAAGGTAACAGGGCATCGTCTGCCGCTTGGGTTAGGGCGGCCATCAAGCTGTCCAGCTCTCGTTGTTCTAGTTGGGTCAATGATCCCATTGTTTCGCGCTGGCGTAGCTCATCAAATCGCGCTTGCTTTTCACTGGTCCAGTTCATGGTTGTCACCTCTTGATATTTGCGGGGGCATTATAGCATTAAACGGCCGTATCCCCGCACCACCTTCTCAAAATTCACCAAAAATGCAAAATATAATTGACATTATGCAAACTATATTTTACAATGCTGCCATGCGTGATATTCAGATTGGCAATAAGGTGAAGTTGGCCCGGATTGAAGCAGACCTGACCCAGCAAGAACTGGCGGAGCGGGTGAGCGTGACCCGGCAGACGATTGGCCTTATTGAAAGCGACAGGTACAACCCGACAATCAAACTATGCCTGATGTTGGCTCAGGTTTTGGGCAAGCGTCTGGATGAACTGTTTTGGATTGCCGAGTTGGCGGAGGATTGAAATGAATTTTGATGAACGTTCGCAGCAAGTAGCGGGGCAAAGCGCCATGATTATGCTGGGCTTAACCCAAACGGCCCTGGGCGTCATTTTGCTGATTCGACTCTATGTTTTGGATCAACCTGATTCTGAACTACGGGATATTCAGTGGGTGCTGCTCGGTTCGATTGTGGGCTATTTTGTGCTCCGCTCCTTTTTGGGCGGCATCATGCCCGTGCCGACGATGAAGCAGGCGATTTTGGCTTACGTGGGTCTGGTGGTTTTTCTGTTTGTGGTGTTGAGCCTTTGGCTGGGCTTGCCGGATTTATCTGAATGGACGAACAATGTGCTGCCAGCCATTCTTGGGCCTGCCATCATCGTGGGGGGCTATTGGCTGATTGCGGCGTTGGGCAAGCGGCGGATCGAGCGGGAGATATTTGATTAATTTTTGCCACAGAGGACACAGAGAAATGAGAGAATGGGGAAGGGTTGAAAACGGCCGTTCCCCACTTTTTTATCACGGATGCCATAAATACAGTGTTTGTCATTCTGATCGCAGGGAAGAATCCCCTTGAAGACCATCCAGTAAACGTCATGCCCCCGAAGGATGAACTCCGTAGGGATGCTTCGTTTTACTCAGCATGACAAGTTGCGTCGTTTCTATTCCGCAATCGAGGATGCCATCAACTCCAAAACCATCTGCTCCGTGGCGGCGGCGCGGGCCTGCCAGGGCTGGATGAAGGGGGCGGTTTTGGGGTATTGGCTGATGAGTTCCTGGTAGCTGGTTTGCCATCTTTGGCAGGTTTCTTGCAGGGCAGTGAGAAGTAAAGGGAGGGCGTCGTACTGCACGGCCGTTCGTAACAAATTCAGCAGCATCATCTCCCGGCTGCCAAAACCACGCGGCAGGTCAAACTGGCGGCCTAGCTGCCCGATGTCGTCCCGGCTGAGATAAATGCCGCTAAAGGCAGGTAGCAGCAGGAAGTGGGCAATTTCCTTGAAGCCGGTTTTGTCATTGGCCAGAATATTTTGCATTGGAGGGAGAAAGGAGGGTAGAGGAGAAACGGCCGTTTCCCCAAAATGTTCCAACAATAATGCCTGGATTAGCCGGGCCAGTTCAGCAAATAACGAATTGGACTGGTTCTGGATGGCCAGCAGACAGGGCACACTCCAGCGCAGGACATGCGCCTGTAAAAATGCTCGCTGTGTAGATTGAAGCTGTTTGGCTTGCTGAGGTGAATCTGCCTCCCAGGCATCCGCTTCCTGGTTGGTAAGGAAGCCAAGAAAAGCCAACGCCTGGCCAAAATGGTCGGCTTCCGTTTCGGCTGGCGCAGAGCCAAAGCCATGCTGACGAAAAAATTGACCTACAACGGCCGTTCTTTCACCGCCCACCAGCCCATCGCTGCTCAAAAAGAAACTTTCATAAGCAAATACGTTGAACTGGAACAGCGCATGATGGCTGGCAGCGGCGGCGTCAGCGTTGAATGGCTTGGGCAGAACGGCCGTTAATTCCGGTATTTGTTGGACGTATGGTAGGGAAACGGCCGTAATCCCCTGCAAATAAAGCTGGCTAAATAAACGGTAGCTGTAACTTCTAGCGCGCGCTTGTTGAGCTTGGCTTAAGCCTGACCCACTCAGTGTGGGGGAGCCGGGTTTGGAAGAAGGCATACAAATACATTCCTGTGAGTGCACCAAAAAAAGTGATGACCATTAAAAAGTTACCGGCACCAATATGGGCATAAATGGGGCCGGGGCAAGCGCCAGTGATCGCCCAGCCCATGCCAAAAATGGTGCCACCCACAACGTTTCCAGGGTGCAACGGCCGTTCCTTGATCACAATTGACTCCCCTTCCACCGTCCGCGCCTCCAGGCGACGAATCAGAAAAACGGAAACCAGGCCAACACCAATTGCCGAACAAATGACCAGATACATGTAAGGCTCTTTGAATTGAAACATATCATTGATGCGGAACCAGGAAATTACCTGTGATTTAATCAACACAATCCCAAAATAAATGCCAACCAGCAGCGTCATCAGTTTGTTTTTAACAGTCATGGCAAACTCCTAAGAATCTATCCGAAATAAGTCACAGAGGAAAAAGAGAATCTAGAGTCTTTGAACCTAACCTCAAAAACCTCTGTGTACTCTGTGGCTAATATTCAGATAGGCATTAAGGTAAAAAGAGCGGCAAAATAAACCAGGTTGAAATCAACCCACCAACAAAAAAGAAAACTGTGGCCACCAGGCTAGAAAGATTCAGCGCCGAGATGCCCATGATGGTGTGCCCGGAGGTACAGCCACCCGCATACCGCGTGCCAAAGCCAATCAAAATCCCGCCGATAAAAAGGCCAATGACCCCCAGCGGAGAGGCGTAAAATGCAGGCAAAAAGGCACCTGGCTCGCTAGAAAGTAAATAATTTCCCACAAAGCCGCCAATTAACACGCCAATGACAAAAACAATACTGCGCGTATGATCGCGCCAGTTGTAATCCTTGCTTAAATAAGGCAATTTGGTATTGGGCATACAAGCAGCACCAATGTGGCGCAAACTGCTAGAAATGCCAAAATTTTTGCCGGTAAGCAACAGCAAAATGGGTACCGTAAGGCCGATGAGGGGACCAGAAACATACCAGGGCCACGGCTCTAAAAGCCATTCTAACATCTTTCTCTCCTTGCTTATGTGGTTGTTGATCAGGCTTAGGTCATTACAAAACATCCGACATGCAGATGACTTCCATTTTTGCAATGCCAAAGGAGCAGGAAGAATCAGCCAGACTGCCTCTTCCTGCTCCCCAAAACTATTTCTTCTCTTCTTGCCGCAAGCGCTAAGTACAAACAACAAAAAATTGATGATTGTAGCCGCAGTTTCTTGCTGCGTGCAGGTGGTGCGGAAAGAATCCGCGGCGGCGCACCCAACTTAGAATCTATCCGAAAAAGCCACAGAGGAAAAAGAGAATCTAGAGACTTTGAACCTAAACTCAAAAAACTCTGTGCACTCTGTGGCCAATATTCGGATAGGTATTTAGATATTGCAGACGTTTCCTTCGCCATCTAGCATGGGGAAACCCGCAGCTTCCCAGGCTTCCATGCCGCCAGTCACGTTGTACAAATGTTTGAAGCCTTTGCGCTTCATGATGCTAATGGCGGTGCTAGAGCGTTTGCCCGTGGCGCAGGTCACTGCGACGTGTTGTTCTTTTTGCAGGTTGAGGGTGTCTAGCTGGGCCGGGCTGGTGAGCTGGGGCACCATACGTGTAAAGGGCAAAAAATGGGCTTTTTCGATGTGTCCTTCGTCCCATTCTTCAGAATCGCGTACGTCTAGCACTTGCAGGCCGTTAACGGACAGTTTGTGATGCAAATCATGAACGTCCATTTGCTGAACGCATTCAGCATGGTTGCCTGCTTCCATCCAGGCATCAATACCGCCAACCAGGTAGCCTGCCACGCGGGTGTTCAGGGCGATGAAGGCCATTTTGTAGATTGCTTCCTGGGCTTCTTCATCATGGTCCATTAGCAGAATCAGGGGAGCATCATCGGGGGTCATCCAGCCAACGCGCTGTTCAAATTCGCTGCTAGAGAGCTGCACGTTGATGGAACCGGGGATGTGCCCTGCGCCGAATGTGGCTGAGGAACGGCCGTCCACTACCACAGCCCCATCCCCCATCATCTCTGTAACCTGGCTGGCCGTCAGCGGTGTAGCTTTGGGAATCTGCTTGGTCAGCGGAATTTTACCTTGATTTGTCGCCACAATGTTCAGAATGTTGGCTGGTTTCAGCGGCTGATCATCCTGCATGTAGCGCACAAAGCGGTCTTTGTCTTTAATTTTTAGTGAATCATTGAAGCGTCGTTCATACCCAACCGTAGTGGCAACCTTGCCACTTGTCACGCGGCCTCAGGTAGACCCGGCAAGATGGCCGGGATACACCTCAACGTGGTCGGGCAAATTCAAAAAGCGGGGAATAGAGACATCAAACAAGACCGGCGCACCTTCGTCGCCAGCCTGAGCCAAGTCTGGGCGGGCCACGTCACCTACCATCACAAAATCGGCCGTTAAAATAAACCAGGGCTCGTCGCCGCGTGGAAAATCATAAACCAGCAAATTGATTTGCTCAGGACGGTGGCCGGGGACATGGACAATCTCCATGCCCACGCCGCCCATGCGAATCATGTCGCCATGTTTCACGCGGGTGGCGTCATAAGTGATGTCTGCCAGCTCTGGCAAGATTAACTCGGCACCAGTTGCCTCTGCCAACCAGGTAGCTCCCGAAACATGGTCGGCATGGCTGTGCGAATCGATGACGTAGCGAATTTTTGACTTTTTCTCTTTGGCCATGTCGAGATAGGGCTGAATGTCCCACAGCGGATCAAAAACAGCGCATTCGCCTGTTTGTTGACAGCCAATCATGTAGGCGGCACACCCTGTCTCTTCACGGATTAAGGTTTCAAACCACATATGATTTTTCCTCTTTCCTAATAATTGTCAGTTCAGTGAAATGTATTATAGAAGTGGGTACCAGTGTATTGTTTTGATGCAAAATGCTGGTAAGGGCAATGTAATGATTTTGTAAGGATGTATGGAGCGGTAATTGAGTAATTTTTACGACTTGCCCAATTACTCAATTACCTGATTACCCTCTTACGCCCGACCGCGCAGCATACCGTGCCAGTAAATGCGGGGCAGGCCGTGGGCTTTCAGGGCGTACATGCTGTACCGCTCTTCGGATTGGTCGAAGGGGAAGGTTTCCTGCGGCACTTTGTCATAGTCGAACTCGGCCAGAATGAGCGTGCCATAGCCGGTAACGAGTGGGCAGGAGGTGTAGCCATCGTAATGTCCGGGTAACGGCCGTTCTTCAATTGCCGCCATCAAATTTTCCACCAAAACCGGGGCTTGCTTCGGATAGCCGCGCCCGTTTTGAGGTGGGCATACTGCTGGAGTCTCCACAGGAAAACACATTGGGGTAGCGCACATGTTGTGTGGTGTGCTGATCCACATCGACCCAGCCGTTGCAGCGGCCAACTTGCTCTTTGATGAAATCTGGCGCACTTTGGCGTGGGGTCACGTGAATCATGTCATATTTGATGACGGTTGCCACCGCCGCCGACCGGTTCAAAAAATCGCTTCCTTGCTGTCGGGCGCAGGGCCACCAGTTCGGTGTTGTAGCTGGCTTCGATGCCTTTGCGGTCAATGACGCGGTTGAGCGAGTCGGCGTATTTCTTCACGCCAAGATGCTGCCCGTGCCGGAAACAAATTTCACGTTGATGTTGTTCCGCACGCCAGAGCGGCGGAAATGATCTTCGGCCAGATAGCAGATTTTTGCAGGGCACCGGCGCATTTGATGCCGTGCTGGGCTGGGTAAAGGCGCCGTGCCGCTTTTGAGGTTGCGAATGTTGTCCCAGGTGGCGTTGACGGTGTCGAAGGAGTAGTTGCTGGAAACGCCCGTGCCGGGTTTGCCCACACTTTCTTTCAGGCCGGGGATGGCGTCCCAATCAATCTGGATACCGGCGGTGACCACCAAATAATCGTAGCTAATCGTGTCACCATTGGCCGTGGTGACGCTGTTGTTATCGGGGTCGAAGCTGTCCACGCGGTCTTGAATCCAGTCTACGCCAGCGGGGATGTAGTCGCGCTCGTTGCGCTCGGTGACGGCACGATCAAAAACACCCGCGCCGACCAGCGTCCAGAGCGGTTGGTAGTAATGTTTGTCAGATGGCTCGATGAGGCCCATGTCTGGCGCGTTGGGCAGCAGGGCCAGCTTGGAGGCTACGGTGAGTCCGGCGGTGCCGCCGCCAACGATAAGTACCTGGTAATGATTTTTCATGTGGGAATCTCCTTGGTTTCTTTCAAATTTCTGTTTTGGTTCAATTTGCGGAGTCCGCATCCTCAGATGCGGGTGGGTCGGGCATCTGAGGATGCCCTTCTCCTCCTGGAAGGGTGTCGATCTATAAACTACGGCCGAATCGTTTACCAAAGTTCAGCAAAAAGCCGAGCGCGTTTTGGATGTCGGGGTCGTTCAGGCTGCGCAGCAGAGCAAACAGGCCAACTTGGGGCGCGGATCGCTTTTGGCGGCGACCATGGATTGGGCCATGCTGCCGAGCGTGCGTACCGCGTCTGGGCTGAGCATCCCGGATTCGGCTTCCAGCAGCACCTCGAACATTTCGCCAAGCTGGGCCAAATTGGCAGGCTGGGTGGCTTTTTCGGCGATTTGCAGACCCATTTTCAGGCGTGATTCGAGGTCGAGGGTTACGGCCGTTTCATCCACCATATCCCCCACCATCGCCACCAAACCGGGAGCCTCGTTGGCAAACGCCAGCAGCTGATCGAGCTTGGCCACCATGTCGGGTGCGGTTAGCTTTTCGGCAACGGCCAGCCCGGCGCGCAGGCGCGCTTCAATGTCCACACCGCGTGAGCGGCGCTGCGCACCGTCTCGTCCACCATATCGCCAACCATCGCCGCCATGCCGGGAGCTTCGTCAGCCAGGGCCAGCAGGCGATCCAGCTTGTCCACCATCGCTGGGGCGGTGAGCTTTTCCGCCAGGGTGAGCGCGGTTTGCAGCCGCTGCTCCACATCCACGCCACGGGCGGCGGTGCTGCGCACCGTCTCGTCCACCATGTCACCGACCATCGCGGCCATGCCCGGCCCTTGCTGGACCAGGTCGGCCAGCGTGTTCACCGTCTGTTCCAGCGACTCGATCCGGTCGAGCAGGCGGGTGAGCGCGGCCACCGTTTGCGAGTTCATTGAGCTTGGCCAAGGTCGCCGAACCATTGATTGGCAGTTTGCATAATCACCTCCTTCCAGGCGGAACCATGCCGGGTTCGCGCCGGAAATTAAGATTAATAAACAGTATTCAGTTCTTGCAGAATTTGGAATCTACTCGCGTCGAACGGTTTTCGGGCAGCTTGTATGCCTCTTTGATCGGTTTGAGCGGCCGTTTTAGCCAATACGCCGTCTCGTCCCATCAGGGCTTGTATCCATGGCCCGACCGCGTCAAACCCTTCCACTCCTCATAAACTTCCATAGATTTTGTGGTATCAACCCAAACATCACCATGCTTGTCGTGCGGCTTCGCTTTGCTGACGCTGGTTGCTTTTTGCAGCCAGCAGTGCGCCACTCAGCGGGTCTGGATGCACGCGTGGGTCAAATTCTGATGCACGCCCATCTTTCCACCAGATGCGGTCGGTGTCTGGATCAAACGTGCTCCAGGCCGCGCCGCCCTTGAGAATGTTCAGCTTGTGCTCGCTGCCATTTTTCCTCCAGCCGTGCCAGGGCAGACATGCCGGGGTTGACACCCATGTCCTCTTGCAGCCGCCAGCGCTAAATGATGGCTCATTGCCACGACGCCCGGCATGCCTCGGTGACCCACCTTATCGACAAGTAGCCAATCTCGGTTTCCACGCGGATGAGGTCGCCCGTGGCCACGCCAACCGCTGGGCATCGCTGGGATGCATCCAGACGGGATTTTGTGGCTGATTTCGTATAACCATTTGGCGTTGGCGCTGCGCGTGTGGATGAGCGTAGGCGGAAGTTGGGCAGCAGCAGCATCTCGCCCTGGCTGCGGTCGATGTTGTCGGGATGGACGTGGCTTTGAGCGGCGGGGATGGTATATCGCGCTCCGGCCAGCCCCAGTCGTGCATAGTGGCGCTGAAAAATTCCAGCTGCGGCTGGGGTGCCCAGCCGGTTTGGCCTTGCCATCGACAACAACGCCCACTGGGAGCCGTCTTTTTGGATGCGCGCATTTTCATCAATTGTGAATTTTGAATCGTGAATTGTGAATTGTGAATTAATCTCCAATCTCCGATCTCCAATCTCCAATTCCTTTTCATACGGCACGTAGTTGGGGATTCACCTCAAAGACGCCGTATTTGCGCATGTAGGCCAGGGGTGAGGTTTCGGCAGCGGCGGCTTCGGGCAGGCCGGGCACGCTGTTCTCAAAAATCCACTGGTAATACTCGTCTACGTTGATGATCTCCCCCGGCCGGTACGGGCTTTCAAACCATTGGCGAATGCCCAGGCTGCCATCCGGGTCCATGCGCACCGACAGTTCAATCCACCACTCATTCTCCTCCCACACCTCGCCCGGATTGGCTTCCCAGGTGTATTTCACCTTTTGGCCGAGGCGTTCCAACGCCACCCGGCGCACCGGCTGCCGGAACGCAATCCACTGCCCGGCGTGCGTCTCCTGGCTCATCAGGTCATGCCGCTCGCCGGCGTGCCCCATGGGCAGGATGTAGTCGGCAAACCAGGCCGACTCATTCCAGGTGGGGGTCAGGGCCACGTGGCATTTAATCTGCTCTTCGTTGCGCAGCGATTTGAGCCACATAAAGCCGTCGGGATTGATCCACATCGGGTTGTAGACGCGGGTGAAGTAAACGTCGATGTCGCCGCGTCCTTCTTCCAGGAAATGGGGCAGCAGGAAGCTCATTTCGTAATGGGCAAAGTCCATTCGTGGGGCAGATGCAGCTCGTTCCAGGTGTCGCCAGCAGGCGGGCTGCTGAACGGCTGGGCACAAATTTGCTCCAGCTGTTGGCATTCACCCGCCGGGCGTGCCCACGCCCCTGTTAGCACATTCAGGAAGAACAAACAGCGTGCCACTTGCCAACCACCGAGGTTCCCAATTGATGCGCTGCGCCAGGTGTGGGTGGCCTAAACGGCCGTCGCAATTCCCAACCAACCGCGCCGTCTCCACAATCCGCTCCACCGGCACCTGAGACTCCTCCGCTGCCCGCTCAAAGGTGAATTCAGCGTAAAGGGCTTTGAGTGCTTTGTCGAAATAATCAAAATCAGGAGACTGGAGATTGGAGATTTGAAGTTGCAACTCTAATTCCAATCTCTAATCTCCATCTCTAATTGCTTCTAAGTCTCCTGCCAGTTCACCCAGCGGCGCACAAAATCCCGGTCATACAGGTCATTCTGGATGAGGTGGTTGGCCATGGCCAGCAGCACGGTAGATTCGCTGCCGGGCCAGGTGGGCAGCCAGACATCACTCATGCTGGCCGTGTTGCTCAGGCGCGGATCAAAGGTGATGATCTTGGCCCCGGCCATCTTGCCCTCGATAATGCGCTGGGCGTGGGGGTTGAAGTAGTGGCCCGTCTCCAGGTGGCTGGAGATGAGCAGGATGACGCGGGCGTTGGCATGGTCGGGGCTGGGCCGGTCGAAGCCGCCCCAGAACATGTAACCGGCCCGCGCCCCGGCCGAGCAGATGTTGGTGTGGCTGTTTGACCATCGACGCCCACGCCTGGATGGCGCGGTTGGTGTAATGGTCTTCGCCAGGACGGCCGACATGGTACATGATGCCGTCTTTGCGCTTCAGGCGGCTCTCGCGCATTTTGGCGGAGATTTCGCTGACGGCTTCATCCCAGCTGATGCGCTTCCACTTGCCTTCGCCACGTGCACCGACGCGCTTGAGCAGGTAGAGGATGCGTTCGGGGTCGTAAATTTGGTTGTGGGTGGCGGGGCCTTTGGCGCAGTTGCGCACGGCTGCCGGGATGTTTGGGGTTGCCCTCAAACTTTTTGATTTCCAACGTGGTTTTATCGACGTAGGCGAGCAGGCCACAGGCGCTTTCGCAGTTGAAGCAGACGGTGGGGACGAGCATGTAGCGGCGCGCTATTTTTTGCGGCCACGCTTTGCCATCATACTCAACCCAGTTGTCCCAATATTCGGTTGGGGGGTATTGGCTGAGACGGCCGTCTGGCTGTTTCACGGTCAGCATGTGCACGTCGGACGGGGGGACTTCGTTAAATTCCGGCAGGGCGGTTCCGGCGACGTTGGTAGGTTGGGTGGGTAACGGCCGTTTCCGTTCTGGCGGCGCACCGACCTTGAGCATGTTACTAAGAAAGTTAATTACTGAACGATTTTCATTCATTTATTTTACCGTAGCCCGTCTTGTAGCCTTTGCTGGTACTCATTCAGCAGGCGGGATATTTCTTCAAACTGTCGCGAGATGTCTTTCTGAAACTCTCGCTGCTGATCTTCTGAGAGCGGTATTTCTAATAAAAACAATTTCGAGTAGCCCAAACCATTGTTAGCAAACCCTCTCAAATCGCTAATCATGCTAAACATCACGTCTTCTGGATTAAAGTTTCCTTCGTGCTTTGCTGGTGGTTGGTCGCTCATAGGCTATTCCATGTTTTCGCACACATTATGAAAAAGTATTTTATGCTTTTATCTGAACGTACTCCTCAGGTGTTAGGACTTGTAGCGCTGATTTTCCTTGAAAATGGCGCGCATTCCAGGTGACAAATTGAGCCGCATTTGGCGTGCGTTCAGCCAAATTCAGGATCAGGGAATCCATAAAAGGCATTTGTACGGTGCGCATTTTTTGATACGGCCGTTCAAAAATCTCATTTTGAAAAGTCGGCGCTGCTGTCGTCAGTGATGGGTTCATAGGCCAAATAACACGTAGGTGGTAAGCATCAACCAGCCAGGTGCGCCACTCATCTAATCGGTCAGAGGACAAGTTGAATGATAACTTCCCCAATAATTCAAGAACATTGTAAATTGTCGTAGCTGGTCGCTCTGTCTGAACCTGCTCTAAAAAGGCATTATTAGCCGCCTGTCGCGCATCCTGATGAAAGGCAAATGCCAGCCACAGCACATCCGTATCAATAAAAATCATGAACGCCCTCGCAAGGAGCGCATCCCTTCCTCTAGCGACTCATCTGGTGTTGCTTTGTATTCCTGCCGCACCTTTTCGGCCAAAATTCGCCCTTTTTGCCGGGCTTCTGAACTCGTATCAGGGTAGGTTACATACAAACCTGATAATGAACGTTCTGCTTCCAAGAGCTCTTCATAACGCTTGTAGCCGATGATCACCACGCGTGGTTCACCATACCGTTCGATAACGACGTCACCTTCAATGAGTGCTTTGTCCATAATTCGGCCAAAATTTTGTTGAGCTTCACTTGATTTGATTTGCACAGTCATTTCATCCTCTCTTCTCTAATTTAGATAACTTATCTATTTTAGATAAGTTTAATGAATTGAACTGTGTGCGTCAATCCCTTGATTAGCTATTCTGAATCTCTTGCGGAGCCATGACGAAAGCGTATTCGTACAGGTAGAGACCAACTGCGGCGAAAACGGCCGCAACCGCCCCCACAACCGTCACACCAGCAAACAGCCAAACCAGCAGCAGCGGCAAGACGTGTCCCAGCCCGATGCTGCCCAGCCAGAAATGGTTCTTGTAACGGCCGTGGCTAATTTCATGTGCCGCCTTGGCCGCCACTTCGCTAGCGTGGGGAATGGTGAACTCGCCAACCAGGGTAATGAACAAATCCACAATCAGGGCCACAATGAAAATGATGGCGCTCACTTCGGGCATGTCGCGGGGCAGGTCCATGAACAGGTCGAGGAGCAACATCATGCCGGAACCCATCATCAGGGCCTGCACCACCAGGTGGAACGGCAGCAGCGGACTTTGCCACAAATCGCGTCCTTCGGCCTGGGCAAAGAGGAATGCGGTGTAAACGGCCGTTCCCACCGCAAACGGCAAGCCCAGCCACAAGAAAACCGCCCGCATCGTCTCTGGATTGTAATCAAACAGCAGGCCGCCCAATTCCATGAGCCACCACATCCCGGTTATCGTGCTCAGGCCGATGAGCAGCACCGCGCCGCGCCAGCCAGCTTTTCCACTGCGGCCGCAACAAAATGTAAAGAAACCTTTCAGGCTTTTCTAAATCATAAACCAGCAAGCGGTGGTCAGACCCACAAAAGCAGCGAGAGGAAACCGGCAACCAGCGCCACTGTCTCGTCGAAGCGGAACCAGTCCAGCCCCCAGCCCAGCGCCAGCACCATAAAATGCCTGCGCCGATGCCCTTGGTGACGAGATATGCGGGGACGGGCCAATGCCACGGGATTTTGTGCTGGGCGTTGTAGCCGACCTGAACCATTTGCTCCGCCATACGGCCGTTACCAAACTGAATCGGCCCCGCCCACGGCTGCCCTTGCGATTGTGGCTGCCGCAGCGCAGTACCGTTGGAATGGGTGACACTTCTGCTGCCGGAGTGTGCACTCACCTTGTCACCTTGTCCCCCTGTCACCTTGTCATGAAGGGGAATCACATCCGCCCACAAAAAGCTCTCCGGTGCGCGTTCAACGGCCGTTGGGTGCATCACCACATCATTGCCTTCAATGTAGAACAGCTTGGGGGCAGTCCCTTGCTCCGGTTTGCGCACCGTCACATCTTGCTGGGCCAGCAGATGGCTGATTTCGCTCTGCGGGTCGTTCATGTCCCCGGCGATGATGGCGTGTTCCGGGCAGACCACCACGCAGGCCGGTTCCAGGCCGATGTCCGTGCGGTGGGCGCAGTAATGGCATTTGGCGGCGGTGCCGCTGTTGGGATCAATGTAGATGGCGTCGTAGGGGCAGGCCTGCATACACGCCTTGCAGCCGATGCAGACGCTGTTGTCGAACTCCACGATGCCGTCGGCACGTTGGTACATGGCTTGCGTGGGGCAAATGCGCACGCAGGGCGGGTTGGCGCAGTGGTTGCAGCGGGTTACCTGGAAGTGGCGGCGCGTGTCCGGGTACGCGCCCGTTTCCACGTATTTAACCCAGGTGCGATAGACACCCAGCGGCACTTCGTTTTCGCTTTTGCAGGCGGTGGAGCAGGCGTGGCAGCCAATGCACTTCCGGTTGTCAATGATAAATCCGTAGTTTTTAGCGGCGCTGCCAGTGGTGAGAGGAGCATTTTCTGTCATAATACCTTGCCTGAGACGTGTTCAGAAACAATTGGTGTATTTAAGATTTTGGTGAAGGGTGGGCAATAAGTTGCAAGGTTAATTATGGGGATGATGTTATTAGCTGACAACTTGCCTGGTTTGTTTTTACTGGATTCTTGCGGCATCATTACCAAATCTTTACAAAACCCACAGAGTCCCCTTCTTGGCATAAGGAAAACAGGGGGTCTTGTTAACTTTAGCGCCAAATTATACCGTTTTTCACCCGTCCATTTGGATTTCATAGATGGGGAGTCGATTGAAAGTACCTTTTTGAAGTATTGTAAAAACCTTTTAAGGTTTGTTTTAGTCAAGACAAATGAACACAGCACATATTCTTGTTGTTGAAGATGAAATCAGTATTCAGACAATTGTCCGCACCTATTTAGAGAGTGCCGATTACGCGGTTACTGTCGTGGATAATGGGCCAGAGGCATTGTCCCAGGCGAAGCTGCTTCAGCCTGATTTGGTGATTTTGGATTTGAATTTGCCGGGCATGGATGGCATGGAGGTGGCGGCGCGGCTGCGGGAAGAGTCAGCTGTTTACATTTTGATGCTTTCGGCCAGAGGTGAGGAAGCAGACCGGGTGGCCGGGCTGCGCATTGGCGCGGATGATTTTTTAACGAAGCCGTTTAGCCCGCGTGAGCTGGTGGCTCGCGTGGAGGCAGTTTTGCGGCGGAGAAGGGAAACGGCCGTTTCCACAACCATCTACACCTTCCAAAATCTCACCATCAACCCAGACAGCCACGAAGCCATTGCCGCCGGACGGCCGCTTGATCTCACCGCCACCGAATTCCAGGTGCTGCTGGAGCTGGCCAAAAATTCAGGCCGGGTGCTTACCCGCGATCAGCTTTTGGCCCTGGTTTGGGGCAGCGACTATTTCGGCAATGATCGGGTGGTGGATGTGTACGTGGGCCAGGTGCGCCGCAAGCTGCAAGAAGCCACCGGCCAGCTCCTCATCGAAACGGTGCGGGGGATTGGGTACAAATTTGTCGATCCGAAAAAATGACAAGGTGACCTGGTGAAGGGGTGACAAGGTGACATATTTTTCACCTTGTCACCTTGTCACCTGGTCACCCTGTCATCTTGCGAGGTGAAATGCCCTGGTATAAACGACTGCGCTGGCGTTTGATTGGCTCCCAATTTTTGGTAGCTTTGGTTGGGGTTAGCATCATGATGCTGGCCACGCGCATTATTATTTTGAACAGTGCGCCGGTGGTGATACGGCCGTTGCTAAAAACACTTCTAGACAACCCCGATTCCATTCTGCAAACCGAAGCCGATCTCATCATTGCTTTTCGTAATGCTGTCCTGTTTTCTGTGCTGTTTGCCGCTTTGGGGGCCATTGCCGCCGGGGTGTTTTCCTCTGTGTTGCTGTGGGGCACCATTATCAATCCGCTGCGGCAAGTGGCCGACAGCAGCCAGCGCATTGCCGACGGCCGTTTCGACGAGCGGGTTAACGTGCCGCAAAGCAGCGGGGAAGCAATGGCTACGTTGGTCACCAGTTTTAACCAGATGACCGCCACCCTGGAAGAAGTTGAAGAACAGCGCGTCGCCCTGCTGGGCAACATTGCCCACGAACTTCGCACCCCGCTGTCTGGCCTGAAAGGGTACCTGGAAGGGGTGATGGATGGCCTGTTCCCGGCCAACGAGGAAACCTTTGCCTGGATGACGCAAGAAGTGGATAGATTGGGGCGTTTGGTAGACGACATCCAACATTTGTCGCGAATTGAATCGGGGCAATTTTCCCTGGATTTTCAGCCTGTCGATGCCAATCAACTGGCCCAGCGCGTGGTGTCACAGTTTCAGCCGCAGGCGCAAGGCAAACAGCTAAAATTGGGAGTGGTAACGGCAAATGGGTCGATTTGGGTGCAGGCAGATGCAGACCGGGCGGCTCAAATTTTGATCAACCTGGTGGGGAACGCCATCCGCTATACGCCAGAAGGTGGGCAGATTAAGGTGACGGTGCTGGCAGACGGCCGTTTTGCGGAATTTCGCGTGCAGGACGATGGCATTGGCATTCCTGAAGAGGCGCTGCCTTACTTGTTTGAACGGTTTTACCGGGTAGATCAATCTCGTGCCCGGGCCAGCGGCGGCAGCGGCATCGGCCTGACGATTTCACGCCATTTGGTGTGGGCAATGGGTGGGGAGTTAACGGCCGTTTCCGCTGGCCCAGGCAAGGGCAGCTGTTTTACATTTACGCTGCCGTTGGTTAGGGAGATTTGAGATTAGAGATTGGAGACTGTTTAATCTCCAATCTCCAATCTCTAAATTACTGATATCTTTGCGCTTGCCATGATACAAAGGCAGCCGCAAAATCATTGGCCAGCAGGGTAGACGGGGCGTCCAGATACACTTCTGGTTTGGCCGCTGGTGGCAGCCCGCGCGGGTAGCGCATGGCGATTTTGCTAAACACGCCGCCGCCATGCCCAATATAACATTCTGGCTCTGGCGCGTGCGGCGGGGCTGGCTCGATGAGACCCAACCGGGCTAAAATGGCGTCTGCGGCCGTTTTGCCCTGAGCCACAGCCGCGCCAGCCGCACGAGGAAACGGCGTTTTGGCCGCATCCCCAATGACAAACAGATTTGGCTCATCGCTTTCAAACTGGGGTGAGACGTTCACCAGCGGCCCATCCCCAGGCAGATGGCGCAGCAAGGGACTGCGCACGTGCGGTGGCACCACCAGGGCCAGATCAAACGGTTGGAAACGGCCGTCTCCACTCACGATCTTATTTTCACCACTCTTGCGCCAATCTGGCAGAAACCGGGTGTGAATTTGCACATTTAGTTCGGCACAAGACCGTTCCAGGTGTTCTGGAATGCCGCTGCCAATGTTGATTAACGGCCGTTCCTCCGGCGTGGTGATAAAAACCGCCACCTCTTTTTCTGCTTGCCGGTAATGGTCTGCCAGCTGCATTGCCAGGCTAAACGGGGCAGGTGGGCAGCGGTAAGGCAGTCCCGCCACAATCACGGCCAGCCTGCCAGACACCAGGCTGTTTATCGCCTCTGTGGCGGCTCCGGCGGTGCTGGGGCTCCAAAATGGGATGATGTTTGGCTGTTGGGGAACGGCCGTTGTGTCCAAAGCCAGTCCCGGAGCCGCAATGACAAAATCGGCCGTCATCGAGCTGCCATCCACCACAACGCCGCTGCCGCTGAGCTGTGTTGCTTCCCCGGCTTTTACCGTAATGCCTGCCAACTGAAGCGACTGCTGCCAGTCCGCGGGCTGTGTTTGTCCCAGCGCCGTGGCCAGCGTACCGGGTAAAAATTCGGCCGTGCCGTTGCGCTCAATCAAAACAATTTCTAATTTATTGTCGGCCTGCTTTTGCAGCTGGGTGGCGGCGGCATGGCCACCGGGGCCAGCGCCAATTACAATAATCCGGTTCATCGTTTTTCTCCTTCATCTGTTCATAAAGATGGTAGCAAAAATGTTGAGTTAGGGGAAATTGGTTTCATTTATGGCTAAATTTTCGTTGGAAAGTACGGCCGTTTGAGATACCCTTGTTGCCGTGATCATGGAAGAATCAAATCCACACTGGAGCAAATTAAAATGCTGAATTTTTTACCGGCCCCCATCATTGGCGGACTGGTTTCAATTGCCATTTTTTTCAATACCCTGTTTTTGTGTTTACTCATTTATCTGGTAGCCATTGCTAAATTGCTTGTGCCGGTTCCCGCGTGGCGCGCCCAATGCACCAAAGCCGCCATTTGGCTGGCAGAAACCTGGATCAGTGGCAACAGCGCCTGGATGTGGCTCACCCAGCGCACCAAATGGCGTCTCTCCGGTGTAGAGGGCCTGCGCTACGATGATTGGTATTTGGTGGTTTGCAACCATCAATCCTGGGTCGATATTTTTGTTTTGCAGCACATTTTCAACAAACGCATTCCATTTTTAAAGTTTTTCCTCAAGCAAGAACTAATCTGGATACCGGTGATTGGCCTGGCCTGGTGGGCACTAGACTTTCCCTTTATGAAACGGTACTCCAAACAACAGTTAGCCCGCCGCCCTGAGCTGCGTGGCAAAGACCTGGAAACCACCCGTAAAGCGTGCGAAAAGTTCAAAGCAACGCCCGTTTCGGTGATGAATTTTTTGGAAGGGACGCGCATAACGCCTGCAAAGCATCAGAAGCAAGCCTCGCCTTACCAGCGTTTGCTAAAGCCCAAAGCTGGCGGCATTGGCTTTGTGTTGGGGGCGATGGGGGATCAAATTTCCAGCATGTTGGACGTCACCATTGTCTATCCGCAGGGTATACCCACCGCCTGGGACTTTTTTCGCGGCCAGGTGCGCGAGATTGAGGTGATTGTGCAAAAACGGCCGATTCCCGACGAATATCGCAACCAGGATTACCAAAACGATCCTGAATTCCGCGAGGCGTTCCAGGCCTGGGTTCGTGACTTGTGGCAGCAAAAGGATGCGCTGCTGGGTGAGCAGCTGCCCGTCATGGAACCGATGTGACGGGTAAACGCCGCAAGCATTTCGTTTCTAAAATCCCATTACACAATCCTTACATCTTTTTTACGTGGCTATTGCAATCGGTTGGTATGCTTCCAGCCATATTGTGAAAAAATTATCAAACCGTAAAAGTTGAGGTAAGATTGTGTTTAAATCGTTATTTGGCCAGGTAAGAGGGGGAACGGCCGTAAAAAACATCTCCCCCGCAGAACTACAGCGACAATTAGACAGCAAACAGCCCGTACTGGTATTAGACGTACGCCAGCCAGAGGAATATGCCCGCGATGGGCACATTAAAGGGTCTCGGCTGATGCCCTTGGGTTCCCTGCGGGCGCGGGCCGGTGAACTGCCGCTCGATACCCCCATCGTATGTGTTTGTCGCTCTGGGGCGCGCAGCTACACTGCCTGTGAGCAGCTCAGAATGCAAGGCTTTGAAGACGTCAGCAACATGGGCGGTGGCATGATTACCTGGAAGCGTTCTGGCTTTCCAACAAACTAAGCCTCATCCTAAAAACCGCAAGTAAAGGACGCGGATGAATGCCGACGACGCTGATTTTTATCCGCGTTCTCCAGCATTTGTCCGCGTCCTATTTTATTTTGGCACACGCCATCTGTAGACAAAGAGAAAACGATGACCAATTCCCACGAGCCATCCATTTTAAGCAAACCACAAGCAGCTAGCCTGCGAAGCATCTTGCCTGCCTGGCATTGGCTGCACCAATATCCTCGTGAACATTTGGTGGGCGACGTGTTGGCTGGCTTTATCGTGGCCGTGATGCTGGTGCCGCAGGGCATGGCGTATGCGCTGCTGGCTGGCTTGCCGCCCGAAGTGGGGCTGTATGCCAGCATCTTGCCCCTCATCATTTATGGTTTGCTGGGCAGCAGCCGCACGCTGGCGGTGGGGCCGGTGGCGATTGTGTCGCTGCTGGTGGCGACGGGCATCGCGCCGCTGGCTGAAGTGGGCAGCGGCCCGTATTTACAGTTGGCGCTGACTTTGGCCTTGTTGGTGGGCATCATTCAGGCGTTGATGGGTTTGGTTCGGCTGGGTTTTTTGGTGAACTTTTTAAGTCATCCCGTTCTGGCCGGGTTTACCAGCGCGGCGGCACTGGTCATTGGTTTTAGCCAGCTTAAACATTTGTTGGGTCTTGCCATGCCCCGGTTAGAATTTTTTGAGCTGCTGCATTATGCCTTTACCCATTTGCCAGAAACCAATTTTGTGACGCTGGCGCTGGGCGGCGGGGGTATTTTGATTTTGCTTTATTTTAAGGTTGGCCTGGGGAAGCTGCTCAAGCGGTGGGGGGTGCCATCGCAGTGGGTGCTGCCCATTACCAAGTCTGCCCCGCTGGTGATTGTGGTTTTAGGCACGGGCCTGACATGGGGCTTGCGGCTGGATCAGCAGGCGGGGGTGGCCATTGTGGGAGATGTGCCTGCCGGTTTGCCGTTCTTAACGCTGCCTACGTTTAATCTGGAATTGTGGCGGCAGCTTTTGCCCACGGCGCTGGTGATTAGTTTTGTGGGCTACATGGAGAGCATTGCGGTGGCCAAGTCATTGGCCAGCAAGCGGCGGCAAAAGGTTTCGGCAAACCAGGAGCTGATGGCTTTGGGGGCCGCGAATCTTGGCGCTATGTTGACGGGGGGCTATCCGGTGACGGGCGGTTTTAGCCGGTCGGTGGTGAATTATGATGCGGGGGCGAACAGTGGTTTGGCTTCAATTATTACGGCCGTTCTCATTGCGCTCACCGTTATTTTTTTGACCCCCATTTTTTACTTTTTGCCTCAGGCGATGCTGGCGGCAATTGTGATTGTGGCCGTGGCTGGGTTGGTGGATGTGAAGACGTTCCGGCATGTGTGGCGCTACAACAAAGCCGATGCTGCCTCTTATTTGGTCACTTTTGGGGCGGTGCTGATTTGGGGGGTAGAAAATGGCATTTTGCTGGGAGTTGGCCTGGCGATGCTGCTCTTTATTTGGCGCAGCAGCCGACCGCATGTGGCGGTGGTGGGGCGTTTGGCCAACAGCGAAATTTATCGCAACGTGCTGCGGTATCAGGTGCAGTGTTGGCCAGAGGTTGTGGCCGTGCGCATTGATGAGAGCCTTTATTTTGCCAACAGCAAGTTTTTAGAGGATACGGTGCTGGGCCTGGTGGCCGACCAGCCTGAGGTAAGCCATTTTGTGTTGATTGGTACGGCCGTAAATTTCATCGATGCCAGCGCCCTGGAAACGTTGGAGTCGCTGCTGCGCCAGCTAAAGGATGCGGGGGTGCAGCTGCATCTGGCGGCAATTAAGGGGCCGGTGCTGGATCGCCTGCGGGCAATTGGTTTTGTGGAGCATCTGGGGGAGCAGTTTGTCCATCTAACCACCCACGACGCAATGCGGGCGATTGGCGTTGTTACAGATTAATTTGGGCCAAACTAGCTGCCGCAATTCTCTTTTAGGAGAAATTGACCCAATCCAGTAATGTTAAGCCACGATGGAAAATCCATTTTTGCAACGGCCGTTTCCCGTCAGTCCCTCAATGAACCAGGTGCGCATCATCGACCTGCCAGGGCTGGCTGTGCCCGATTGGGTGCGGGGGAAAACTGGCTTGCAGTTGCTCTCTAGCTTTGCCCTACGTCAGCGGGTGGAAGCGCTGGCTACTCAGCTCCAACTCGACCCAGAAGATCCCCAATTGCTACAAAAATTTGATGATTGTCTGACGGCCGTTTCTCCACAAATCCGCAGTTCAGCGACAAAGATTGCTCAGGATTACGGCCGTTCTCTGGCGTACTTATTGCTGACCCTCAAGCGGGGAGATGCCATGAACCAACGGGCAAGAGCCGATTGGCAGCCGGTGCATTGGGCTTTTTGGCAGCAAATCGAGACGGTTTGGCTGGGTGGCGGGCTGCTTTCTGGGAATTTGGGGCAAACGGCCGTTCCGCTGGCGCGTACGCTTATTCAACAAAGTGGCTTCCCAAATTACCAACTGCATCTGGCCCCAAATTGCCGCCATTTGCCGCTGCTGGGCATGGCCCGAACCGCACCGCCTGGCACGAAGGCGATGCTGCTGTTTGATTTTGGCCAAACGGCCGTGAAGCGAGCCGTGGCTCTGTATGAAGGCAAGCAGATTACCCACCTTTTATTGCTGCCCAATGTTCCGGCGCGATGCGACGATGTGCTGCGACCCAGCCAGGATTTAGCCGACATTGCGCCGTTTGCCGATTGGCTGCTGGGTCTATTGGCCACGACGTGGCGGGAAACGGCCGTTTCGCAGCCAAATCTTAGCCAAACGGTGGGTGTAAGCCTGGCCTGCTACTTGTTAGATGGCCAACCGCGCCCAGAGGATGTGGGATGTTACGGCCGTTTGCAGCATCTCACAGCGAATCTCAACCAGTTTGTCGCCCAGAAATTAAGCCAGAGGTTGGCCCAGCCCCTGGCGGTTCAACTGTGGCACGATGGCACGGCAGCTGCCCTGATCCAGGCTGGTGTTAGGCAAACGGCCGTGCTGACTTTGGGCACGGCTATTGGCGTTGGCTTTCCACCGGCAAATGATGCGGCATATGCCCCAAGTTCTTCTTTGATCATTCAAGCGACAGTTTGATACACTTGGGCCCATGCCTGAATTTTTTAATGTCTTACCCCCAGATGAAGCCCGTGCGTTGCTGTTTGGTCATTTAACGGCCGTTCTTCCCCCAGAAACGGTTGCCACAGAAGCCGCCAATGGGCGCGTGCTGGCCACCGCTAGCGCCGCACCCCATGCTTTGCCCCAATTCCGGCGCAGCACCATGGATGGTTACGCCGTGCGCGCCGCCGATACCTTTGGCGCATCAGAAAGCCTGCCCGCGTTTTTGCAGGTGGTGGGCGAGGTGCCGATGGGCCAGCCAGCCAGCGTCGAGCTGAGTGTTGGCCAGGCAGCTATCGTTCACACTGGCGGCATGATTCCCGAAACGGCCGATGCGGTGGTGCAGATTGAGCAGACGCAGTTGGTGAGCGGTGGTCAGTTATCGGTAATCGGTAATCAGTTATCAGTGGCCAATGAGCAGGCTCCACTCTCCAGTCTCCAATCTCCAGAGTTCCCCTTTGAAATTGAGGTGTTAAAGTCGGTGGCGGTGGGGCAAAATGTGCTGCAAGTGGGGGAGGATGTGCGGTTGGGGGCGGCGGTTTTGCCCGCCGGGCATATTTTACGGCCGCAGGACATCGGGGGCTTGCTGGCTTTGGGGATTACGGCCGTTTCCGTTGTGCAGCGTCCGCAGGTGGGCATTTTAGCCACGGGCGATGAGGTGATTGCCCCGCAAGCGATGGCTGGCCCCGGCCAAATTCGGGACATCAACAGCTATACCGTTGCTGGGCTGGTTGAACAAGCTGGCGGCGTGCCTGTTTTGGGTGGGATCATTCCCGATGATTATGTGGCGTTAGAAACGGCCGCTGCCAATCTGCTGGCCCAAACCGACATGCTGGTCATGTCGGCTGGCTCCTCCGTAAGCGTGCGCGACATGACCGTGCAGGTGATTGAAAGTTTAGGTGAGCCAGGCGTGCTGCTGCATGGTGTGGCCACGCGGCCCGGCAAACCCACCATTGTGGGCGTGGTGAACGGCAAGCCTGTGCTGGGTCTGCCCGGCAATCCAGTTTCGGCCATGGTGCAGTTCGACATGTTTGGCGTGCCAGCCATTTATCATCTACAAGGTGTAAAGCATATGCCGCGCCGGGGTTTGGTCTGGGCGCGGCTTGGCCAAAACATCGCCAGCGAAAGTGGCCGGGAAGATTATGTGCCAGCTCGCCTGGAAGACAGCGCCACCGGGCTGCTGGCCATGCCCGTTTTTGGCAAGAGCAACCTGATCTACACCCTGGTCAACGCCGATGGTCTCATCAAAGTGCCGCTGAACAAAGGCGGCTTGCTGGCTGGCGACTGGGTAGAAGTCCGTCTGTTTTAAGAAAAACACCCTTGCTCAAAGTCACGAGCAAGGGTGTTTGGCTAATTCTGGCTGATGCTTAGCCAGATATTACTGAACAAATTTGCAATTACGGTGCTGTTGCCGTGAGCAGAATGGGCAGACCCGTTACGACCTCGGCACATTTATCATGATTACTAACATTTGGCCCGGCGACAAAGACCAAAGAATCCCATTCTCCTTCTGAGCCAACACAGCTAACTTCATCACCAATTGTGATTTCCATTGCATCTACGGAAGCTGTCAGGCCGCCGTCAGCTGTCACAATGGCGCTGCCGGTGCCATCGTCCTGTCCGTTGTAGAAGACAGATTGCCCAAAGCTGGTGGGTTCTAGCAGCCCGGCTGAATTGAACTCTGTGCCAACCAGAATATTTAACGTTGCCGTATCGCCGACAGCAATTGAACCGACATCCCAGGTTAAGGATTCTTTGACCATACCATCAAACGGATCGGATACGGGCAAAATTGTGACGTTGCCAGGATCATCCGTTTCAAAGGGTTGAGCCTCGTTGCTGAAGGTATCCTCTAACGTAACGTTGGTCAATTCTGTGCCGCCACAATTTTCGATCTCGATGGTTACCAGGAAGTAGAAGAGATTTTCTACATCTCCGTTGTTTTCACCCTGAACGGCTACGGGAATGATGCCATCAGACAAGAACAGATCGTCTGAGGTGCGGAATGGGCCATCCAATGTCTTTGTAAGTTTGAGGCATGGCTCTGCCGGTACGGTGGGTGTCGGTGTTGGTGGCACAGGTGTGTTCGTTGGCGTGTTGGTGGGTGTGCTGGTAGGTGGCACCGGTGTTGATGTATTGGTGGGTGTGGGGACCTCGGGCGTATTGGTGGGTGTGGTGGAGGGGGGCGGTGTATTGGTTGGCGTTGGTGGCACCGGTGTATTCGTTGGCGTATTGGTGGGTGTGCTGGTTGGCGGTACAGGTGTGTTGGTTGGTGTGGGGACTACCGGTGTGTTGGTGGGTGTGCTGGTTGGGGTGGGCGGCGGTGTGTCACACGGTCCAAGGTCGCCTGTAGCTTTCATGTCGTTGGATTGTGCGCCAATGCGGATTGTTTCTGTGAGTGGGAACGGTATGCCAAGAGCCACATAATCCAGCGGAATCACGACGGTTTCATTGGCTTCTAGGGGGACGGTTATGATGAAATATTCTCCCATAACCACAATGCGTACAGCTTCCTCGCCTGGTTCATCTGAAAGGTTGACGACGGTTAACGTGCCACCTTCACAAGTTAGTTCCAGGCTTAGTTGGGTAATGATCTGGTTTCCTGAAGGTCGGGTAGCATCATAATTCCCATTGGCGCTGGCAAAATTGACCTGCCAGAAGCTAAGGACGGCGATTGCTAAAAACCCGGTGAGGACAAGCAATAATGTTGGTTTTGGTTTGTTTTGCATTGAGGGTCTCCATTCTCTTTGTTTTATGACGAGTTTAACCAGGCTGCATGTGAGGTTCTTCAGTCTCCAAACTCAGGCAAGGACAGTCCTCCTTTCCTTGTCTTCACTGCGAGCAGCAAGCGTGAAGAGACAAGGACTCGCGAAGCGGATGTGTCATAGCAACTACTCTCCCAAGTATTTGCTCATGCGGAACTTGTATGATTAGTGACTTCAGGAAATGGCGTAAGTATTGTATCCTTGAACGGCCGTTTAGGTCAATCTGTGCCAGAAAATTTTAAACTTAAGTTGTGTTGTTTTGCTTTTGGCTGCGCTGTATGGTGCCAATTAAATAGACTGGCGCGCCAAGTATGCCGGAGATGCGTTCAATGGCGAACACAAGCAAGGTGAGGGCAATTGCTTGTTCGCTGTTGAGTCCGGCGCTGGCAAAGAGCAGGGGGGCCAGTCCTTCGCGGATGCCCAGGCCGCCAATGGAGGGGAGCAGAATGGCCAGGGAGAGGAAGGGAATGACGAGGAAGTAGTGGCTGAAAGGGACGCTGTAGCCCAGCGCCATGCCTGCGGCGGCAAACCAGCCGATCTGCATCAGGTTAAAGATGATGGAGATGCCCATTGCCTGCCAAACGGCCGTCCAGCCACAAGCCTGCACCGCTAAAATAACTCCATCCACTTTTTGCCAGATGGGTTGGGCAAACTTTGGCAGGAACCTGCCCACTTTGCGCACCAGCCGCCCTTCCAGCACGACAAAACCGCCGATGAGACCGATGAGGCAAACGGCCGTTGTTTGCCAGAGCAGATTCGAGGGGAAATTGTCTGGCCGGAACGGCAGCGCCGCCAGGCCAATCATAAATAACGCGAGCAGCCCGGTGGCCCGATCCACCAAAACCGTGCCTGCGGCCGTTTTGGCGGGCACATCCTGGGCGGCTTCCACAGCGCGAACCACGTCGCCGCTAAAGCCAGAGGGCAGCACAGAGTTGAAGAAGTTGGCTGCAAAATAAAGCGAAACCAACCGACCAAAGCGAATGGGTGAGCCGATACCGTGCAGCAGCAGCAGCCAACGGTAAGCCCGCACCACCAAACTGCTGTTGACCAGGAAGAATCCCAGCAATACCCAGGCCAGGTTGGCTTGCAGCAGCCGCTGGCCGATGTCGGCAAAATCAACCTGGCGGGATACGTACACCAGGGCCAGGAGCGTGATGCTAATTTTGAAAATGGTGCTGAGATGTTTACGAATAAATTTCATGTGAAGAAGGCGACCTCCCCCAGGTTCCGCAAAAACCTGCGGGAGGTTGGGTTGGCGTGGATTAAAGTGGCTGTGGGCGTGGCACCTTAACTTTGGGGTAGGTGATGGCTGCGGTACGCGGCCCGGCGGCTTCTGCCTGGGCGGCGGCTGGTAGGGGAATTTCTAGGCGCTGGCCCACAAAAAGCTGGGCATTTGGCTGGTTGTTGTACACCTGAATGGCGCGCCAGCGCATTGAGTCGTTGTAGTAGCGGCGGGCCATGCCGCTGTAGGTGTTGCCATGCACCACGGTGTGAATTTCTACCTGTTTGCCCCAATCGCCGACGTGGTTTAGCCAGTGAACGGCCGTTTCCCCATCCTCTAAATCAGGGGCAGCTTTGCCCTCGTAAGCTGCCAGTGAGAGAATGCGCCGCCGCAGTTCGCCATCCACCGCCAGGGCAGCCAGCGCATCGGCAGCCGCTTTCTCCTCTGCCGGAGGCTCCACCTCTTCCACTGGCACCTCGCCCACAAACGGGTAGCTGTAGTCGGGAATGAGGCAGCCGAAGTTTTCATTTTCTGTGTAGTGGAACCCGCCCCAACCGTCCAGGAATTGTTTGTTGCTAAAACGGAAAAATTCGCCTCTGGAGCGCTGTGCCCACAGGCCAAACAGTGGATCGTGGACAAAGACATGATTTTCATCGTAGCCGGTGACCACCAAAAAGTGGCCGTATTCAAATTGGTTGCCCGTCAGCTTGATCCAGGGCTTGTATTTGACCAGGGCAATGAAGGCATGGCCATTGTCGATGTTTTTACGCAGCGCTTGCAGCGCCTGATTGCTGTTGGCGTATTTTTCGTAGGTGAGGGTGAGCTGCCCTGCGCCCCAGGCGGCATTTTTCAGATCGGGGATGTAGGTGAATTTGGGGCGGACGCCAATGTAGCTGTAGAGTTCGTCGGGGGTGATGGCTACGCGCTTGCCGTTGAGCAGCATGGCGACGCTGGTTGGGCCACAGTCGCCGGAATGGTCTTTGGCATCTTTATCCCATTGGGAACGGTATGGTATTTGCAGTTTTTTTTCAGTCATCGTTACTCCTTAAAAAGAATTAACCGCAGAGAGCGCAGAGGGCGCTGAGAAAAATCTGTTCAAGCTGTGAAACTTGCTGATATTTATTCACCCTGTTGAGGTGAACGGCCGTCATTTTATCTGCTTTGTGGAAGGGTTGCCATTGCTGGGAAGTTGAGATTCGTTGTCAGTTTGGCGGGCTGGCACTTATAATCAGCTTTCTATGGCAATTTTGCAGAAAAAGTGGGGGCGTTTGGGTTTGGTGACGCTGGCTGTCTGGCTGTTTTTCTTTTTGGCCCTGGACAGCATGGTAAACGACAGCCCGACGATGGATGAACAAAATCATCTGGCACG
>JACKBR010000034.1 GCA_020634495.1 Ardenticatenaceae bacterium
CCCGGCCATCACCGGGGCAAAAATGCCGGAGCCAGATTCGGCCAGGGAGATCATGCCGTTGGCCCGCGCATACTGTTTTTTGGGCAGCATGGTGCTGATGGCGGCGGAGTAGGCGGGCCACTGGAATGTTTGGAAGGTGCCGGAAATGGCAGCGGTGATGTACAAATGCCACACTTCTAGCAGCCCGGTGGCATACAAAATGAGCACGATGATGGTGACAATGCCAGAGGCCAGATCGCTGACCATCATCATTAATTTGCGGTCGTGGCGGTCCACAATGGCCCCGGCCATGGGGCTAACGATGAGCAGCGGCACCAAAAAGAAAAAGCCAATGAGCGCCAGGTCGGTGGCGCGCCCGGTTTGCTCGAAGGCCCAAATGGTGAGGGCAAAGTTGGTCATGCTGGTGCCCAACAGGGAAACGAGCTGGCCAATCCAGACGATGGTGAAGCCGGACATTCCGGCGGGGCGTTTTGTTTCTTCGGTCATAAAGATTTCCTGAAGTACCCGTCATTCTGAGCGAAGCGAAGAATCCCTCTAGACTTTGCAAGCGATAAGCTTTTGATCGCGTCAGGGATTTTCCCTTTGGTCAAAATGACCTTTGTAGATTGACGTTTGTTCCCAACAATTTTGGTTGAATAGGCTATGCTTTTTGGGCAGAAATGTTCTGGCCGGAAATAATTCCACGGATTTTATCGCCATCTCTCATGATTTGGAACTGGCGAGGCTGGGTATAGGTCAAATGATAAGTTACCAGCGTGTCGGCGGTGATGGGTTGGGCAACGGCCGTAAAAATATTATCGTTTACCAGTTCCGTTAGAATGACGCCCACGTTTTGCCCATCGCGCCAGATGGAAACAAAGCAAATGTTTTCTTCTGGGCCGGTGAATTTGCTCAGGGCTTCATAAGCGTCGGGCAGGTAGAGGGACGGCCGTATTCCCAAAACCGTCATTTCCGTGGGCTGCACCTCATCCACTACCTCTTGCCAGGTGCGCAAAACGCCGGGCGTGCGGGCTTCACGGCGAGCCAACGAGGCCAGCAGCGGTTCGGTATCGCCAGCCAGGGCAGCGGCCATGATGGTTTGGGTTTGGCGGAAGGTTTGGTTGTAAACGGCCGTTTCGGCCTTGCTCAAGCCCAACAGCCAATTAATTCCGGCCTGACCTCCCGGCATCAGGTGCAGCGCGTCATTCTCTACCGAAACGTGAACGATGCTGCCATCTGGCAAAACAAGATCGCCCACAAATTCTTCCAGCGAGAAAGGTGGCGGTGTTGGCACAGCTGGCGGCAGCGGAATTTCTTCACCAAAAATAACCGCTTCGATCTGATCTTGAACAGCGTTAATTAATACCTCGCCGTTGTAATCCTGGTTGCAAAAGAGGACGAGCACCACGTTGGCATCGATGTAGCGGCGGAAGAGGGCGCTGCTGCCGAAGCTGCTGGCCCCATTGTGCTGAAGGCAACGGCCGTACTCCGTTTCCACCACGCGCCAGCCATAAGCATAATCGTGAAAATCCGGCGTGTACAGCTTCTGCTTGGCTGCGTCGGACAAAATTTCATCCCCCAGCAGCGCCTGGTGCCAGCAAAACATATCTAAGGTTGTGGACAAAATGCCGCCGTTGCCCAGCAAATTCCAGGACGGATACGGTTTGTCTAGCGTGGTGCCAAAGTCGGAACGGCCGTTGTACCAATGCGCCACGTTCATTTTTGACCAGTCGGGCAGGCGATAGCCGGTGTGCTGCAATCCAGCAGGAGCCAGCAGCTGTTCGTGTAGAAATTGTTCATACGGCCGTTGTCCCGCTTGCTCAACGATGGCCGCCAGCAAAGAGTAGCCTGCATTCGAGTAGGCATACTCAGTACCGGGTTCAAAGCGCAGCGGCGCAGCGAGGATTTTTAGCACCGTTTCTTCTTTATCAGCCATGACAAAATCTTCGCCGCTGTAGTTGATGATGCCCGCCGTGTGGGTGAGTAACTGGTGCAGCGTGATGTTGGCTTTGTCGGCGGGCACACCGGGGAAAAATTTCGGCAGCGGGTCGCTGGTGTGCAGCTTGCCTTGCATCTCTAACTTCATGATGGCAGCGGCGGTGAACTGTTTGCTGATGGACCCTGTGCTGAAGACGGTTTGAGCGGTGTTGGGCAACCCTTTGGCCCGATTGGCCAGCCCGTACCCTTTGTTGAGCACGATCTGGCCATCTTTGGCCAGCAACATGGCTCCAGAGAAGCCAAAGGGCGTCATGCGGCTTAGATAATCATCAAGCCTGAGACCAAGTTCACCACTTATTATTTCTGTGCTCATGCGCTGATTGCCTCTGGGTCAGTTTGCAATTCTTCTGTCACTGTCTTTGCTGCTTCCTGTGGTGCTGCTGGGGAACGGCCGTCTTCCACAGTGAGCAATGCTGGGATGAAAAATCCGCTAATTCCTACCGCCAATGTGCCCAGCCCGCCCACAATAAACCAGGGCCGAATACCAACCAGATCAACCAGTGGGCCAGCCAAAATGAGCGCTATCGGGGTCATGGCTGTAGAAAGACTGCCTAAAAGGGTTAAGACCCGCCCCTGCATTTCAGGAGCAATGGCCGCCTGGAAAATTGCGCGGACGGGGCCGTTGGTGATGGCAATCATGCCGCCTGTTAGAAAAGCCCCCGCCACGGCCAACCAAAACAGATTGGCTGGAGCAAGGCCAATCAAGGCAAAGCCCAATCCCAGCCCAATTAAGCCAGTCAGCGTGGTAATGACCCGTTTTTTGAAGCCGCCCCAGGCGCTCAACACAATTCCACCAACGATAATGCCGATGCCAAAGGTTGATTCGATGATGCTCAATTCCCAGGCGCTGCCTGAGAAGTGCTGGGTCACGAGCAGGGGCAGCATAACGATGGCTGGCGTCAATATGAAATTTACCATCATGGCCAGACCCATCAGGATAAGAATGCCGGGCCAGGCCCACACATAAGAAAGCCCCTGGCGCATTTCTGTCCAGAACGAAGATTTTTTGCCAGCAGATGCTTCATCTTGGGGAACCTCTGGCTGAGGCACCCGAATGAAGAGCAGGGGGACAATGGCAAATAGCGCGGTGACAATGTCAATGGCCAACACGCCTTGCATGGGCAGCAAGGCTAAAAACAATGCGCCTAGCGGTGCGCCAATGATGTTTAGACTCCCCTCTAAAACCTGATTGATCCCCTGAATACGGGTGAGCTGCTCTTTGGGCACCATGAGCGAAGTGGAGGCTTGCATGGCGGGGAAGTGGAAGGCGCTACCCAGCGAGCGGATAAAGAGTAGAGCCATGACGTGCCAAATTTGGATTGCTTCGATCCAGAAGAGGTAAGCGAGGACAACGGTGGCTGCGGCAATCATGGAATCGGCCAAAAACATTGTCCAACGACGGCTCCAGCGGTCTACCAAAACGCCAACAAACGGGCCAAGAAATATTTGGGGAATAAAGCCGACCAATGAGGCGGTGGCTAAAATGGTGGCGGAACCGGTTTCTTGGGTGAGCCACCAAATGAGGGCAAACTGCACGACGGCGCTGCCGACGAGAGAAAGCGCTTGCCCGGCCCATAAAATGAAAAACGGCCGTAATGGTTTTGAATTATTCATGCTTTTTTGCCTTTCAAATGCGAGAAATTGATACAAAGATTAAAAATCTTTAGCTGAATGACAAGAATAATAATATTTGACCTTAATATTGTCAAGGTGAATATTGAAAATAATTATGCTTGGACAAAAATTATTGATTTTTGGTGTAATTTTACAAATTGGAATACGAAGTAGAAGTTAAGCAGCAGCGGATAGCGGAAAAGGCAATTAGGGCAGTGAATCTGTTTCTGGCAGGCAGCTCTGAAAGTTTGGGAGGCTTGGGATTAAGCAGTTGCCATGGCCAAAGAAGGGAAGGGGGTTAAGATTTTGCGCCTAAACGACGGGCTGGTAAGGGCTGGGTCTGCTGCAATATTCGCATCAAATCCTCAACCCTAACAGGTTTACTGACATAATCATCCATGCCGTTTGTCAGGTAAGTTTCGCGATCTCCAACCAGCGCATTTGCTGTCATGGCCACAATGTGGGGCTGCTGCTCAGGCGGCCATTCTTGCCGAACTCGCTGGGTGGCCTGGAGACCATCCAGTTCTGGCATTTGAATGTCCATCAGGATCAGGTCGTAGGCTTGGCGGGTAAGCGCCTCGATAACCTCCAATCCGTTAGCCGCGACATCTGCTGAATAACCCAGCCGTTCTAGCATTCGCAGCGCCACTTTTTGGTTAATCAGGTTATCCTCAGCCAGTAAAATTCGGAGCGGATGCTCAATGCCTAGATTACTCTTAAATTGTGATGTTGATGGGGAGGGCGCAGCTGTACGGCCGTTTTGACCATGTTCAGTAGAGAAAAAGCTATTTAAGCGCTGATACAACTGCTCAAGATGATAAGGTACATTTAAGCAATGGCTCTCAGGGAATAAATCGAAAACGGCCGTTTGTTTGCCGAGAGGCGTCAGGAAAAGCAAAGGTGGTTTAGACATATCCTCAAGCGGCCGTTTCAATCCAGGATTATTGTTTTTCTTCAAAAAATTGAAATCCAATAAAATCACATCAAAGTCTGACATATTGAGCAGGCAATCTTCAAGAGCGTTCTCAGCCTGAACACTTACAACATGAATCCCCCAACGGGCGAGCTGATGGGTCAAGACAAGACAGCTTGTTAAATTTTGGTGGCCAACAAAAGCTTTTTTACCTGTAAACCGGTGAGAAAGAAGGGTTTCTCCACCCGTATTCGGCGTTTTGGTTGCTTCGCCAAATTCTGCCTGAATTGTAAAATTAAAAATACTGCCCTCGTTAAGCACACTTTCTACCCAGATGTCGCCTCCCATCAAAATTACCAGGCGCTTGCTGATTGCCAGACCTAAACCAGTGCCGCCAAACTGGCGCGTGGTTGAAGAATCAACCTGGCGGAAAGGTTCAAACAAACGCCCCATGCGGTCTTCTGGTATGCCAATGCCCGTATCACGGATCATAAAGTGAAGTTTAAAACTATCAGGTTCCTTGCTAGCCCCAACCCAAAGATTAATTTCCCCTTTGGCAGTAAACTTCACCGCGTTGCCTAACAAGTTAACCAAAATTTGGCGCAAGCGGGTAACATCACTTTGGATAATTGTTGGAACATCAGGCTCGATATAAGCGTTAAGGTACAGATTTTTCGCAGCAGCCTGGGCCGCAAGCAGATCGACCGCTTCTTCTACACAGTCCCGCAAAACGAAATCTTGTTTTTCAAGATCTAAATTGCCAGAGTCTATTTTTGAGAAATCAAGGATGTCATTAACAATATAGAGAAGACCGTCGCCGCTATTCCGCGCTGTTTTAACGTAATCTTCCTGCTCAGGCGAGAGTGGCGTGTCTAGCAGTAGACTGGTCATACCGATGACAGCGTTAAGCGGGGTCCGTATTTCGTGGCTCATGCTGGCCAGAAATTGGGACTTTGCTTTGACGGCTTCTTCTGCTGCGGTCTTGGCCGCTTTTAGTTCAACTTCAAATTGTTTCCTTTCTGCAATTTCTGCTATCAGTGAAGCATTCTTGGCCGCCAGAAGTTGGTCTCGTTCTTGTAAGAGGCTGGCCATATGGTTGAATGCTTTGGCCACTTCGCCAACCTCGCCATTTTTCACCAGTTCGATTCTGTGATTCAAATCACCTTGTCCGATGCGGTTTGCCCCTTGTTGCAAGCTCTCGATAGGCTCAAGGATCAAGCGATTAAGTGACCGGCTGATAATAGAACTCACTACAGTGGCAATAGCTATCATGCCACCTACCAGGAGCAGCCAGGCAATACGACTCATCCTCGTAACTTCACTTTGGGTTATTTCTGTAATAACAATCCAGGGTGTTCCCGGAATCGCTTCTGAAGACCCAATGACAGAAGCGCCTTCAATATTTGTGTAATTTCCAGACCATTCAAAGCCAGGCGCTGCTAACAGAGCTTCCATTTCTGGCCTGTCTCTTAGTGAAATATGGGCCAGAGGCACATCTGGGTTTTTATGGCCAATGATGTCTCCATCACGGTTGATTACATAAGCGGTCCCTGTCTCTCCAAAATGAATATCTGCCACGACATTCCAAAGAATGTTCATGTCCAGGTGGGCAGCAACCACGCCGCCATCCGCTGCCGGCACTGCCATGATGAGATAAGGTTCATTTGCTGAAGTGATTTGTAAATCACTTAGATATAAATGGCCCTTTGTTGCCTGAAGAAACCAGCTCGATTGCGGTATTGTAAACATGTTGGAGAGTAGTGGGGCGTCTTCAGAGGCAAAGGCGAGCACATTTCCATCCTTGTCTAGACGAACAATTTCGTGGAGGGCAGGCGTTTGTTCAATTTGTGTTTGTAATGCTTCTAGGTACGTTTCACTGTTGCTATATTTTAGAGAATCTATCAGGATTAATTGATTCTCGATTTCGTTCAAAAATGTTCCAATGGTTTCGGCCGCACGTATGGCTGCTTCCTGCTGTCTCCCTTGCCAGGCATTCTTCTCTGCCCGATAGGCGAATAAGATTACGATGGCGCTGGTCATGATTATCATGGCCAACATGGCCCAGCCAAGCAAGGCTAGCAGGCCATATCTTAGACTTGTTGGCGACTTAATGAGGAGAGGTAGCTTCCAACTTCGGGACTGTTTGGCGATCATGGAATCTAATTATCGGAAGCCAGGAAGCGTGCCCACACATCGGCATACAGCCGCTCGCCTTCGGGACTTAGGGGCAAGAGTAGTTCGGCATGTTGTATTTCTTCGTTGGTGGGATAGATGACCGGGTCAGACAGAATTTCTGGATTGATGTGTGCTTGGGCAGCATCATTTGGCATTGGGTAATAGTTATGGTTAATGATTTTGCCTGTAACTTCAGGTCTTAGCAGGAAATTCAGGAAAATTTCGGCCGTATATTTATTTGGGCTATTGGCTGGAATAACAAAATTATCTCCCCAAAGAATGGCCCCCTCTTCTGGAAAAATAAAATCCACATTGTCGGTTCCTTCCTGAACTAGCCATAAATCCTCTGACCACCCCAAGGAGAAAACAGCTTCTCCGTTTATTAGTAACGATGCAGGTGAATGCTCATCTTTTAGCCAAATGGTATTCGTTTTATGCGCAATGAGGAGGGCTAGCGCTTCTTCTAACTCGGCGGGGTCTTCTGTGTTAGCGGAATACCCTAAACTTTTTAGCGCTGCGCCAAGCGTATAACGGGGTAATGATTCCCAATTGGCAACTTTTCCTGTGTAATTTGGATCCCACATGTCTGACCATCTGGAAATTGGTTTATTGGTTAGATCGGTTCGCACAACCAGCCCCGTTGCTCCCCAACTATAAGGAATTGTGAAATGGTTATTGGGGTCGTGGGCTAAATTTCGAAAATTGGCCGATATATTTTTGAAGTTAGGAACGTTTTGGTAATTAATTTCAGCTAATAGATCTTTTGACGTTAGGGAGTGGATATGTTGATTTTCCATAACCACGACGTCGTAGACCTGACCAGCGCGTATATTTTCTACAGCTTCTTCGGTGGAATCGAAGGTCAAATAGGTTATCTTGACACCATATTCTTCGGTGAAATCATCGAAAACAGTTTGAATTGAATCATCACTCCAGTCGTAAAAGATTAATTCTTCGGCTAAAGCGGGAGGGGATGTTGATACAGTTGAATTGCGATTGGTGCAGGCAACCAAAGCAAGCAAAAGATAAAACAATATAAAAATTGTACGTTTGTGAGTCATCTTCACTTCCTGAATTTACCTCTAAAACTGCCTGCGTGAAGTTTATCCAGATTGCATTGAGAATAGTATGAGACCTAGGTCATAGCGTATCAGGAAGTGGATAAAAGGAGGAGCTAACAAAAGAAGAGGCAACTGCCCCAAAAGGCAGTTGCCTCTTCCAAGTTTAGCGTAGGTTTGTAATTATTTGCCAAAGATCAGCAATCAATATTTCTTATTTTGCAGGCACCAGCCTACTGCCACCGCTCAATGACGTTTTTGATGCTGCTGACAAAATCATCGGCCGTTTTGCCATCCAGAATGCGGTGGTCGAAGGTGAAGCTGACGTAGGCCAACGGCCGTATCGCTATCGCATCATGTATCACCTTTACCCGCTTCTCAATTTTGCCCACGCCCAGGATACCGCACTGCGGCTGGTTGATGATGGGCGTGGCAAACAGGCTGCCAGACGTGCCGTGATTGGTGATGGAAAAGGTGCCACCCTGCACCTCGGCTGGCTGGAGCTGCTTGCGGCGAGCGCGTTCGGTAAGGTCATTGATGGTGCGGGCTAATCCTAACAAATTCAGGCCATCTGCCCCTTTGATGACGGGCACAATCAGCCCGTCGTCGATGGCCGCCGCCATGCCAACGTTAATTTGTCGTTTAAGCTCAACGCCTGCATTTGTCCAGGTGCTGTTGACCATGGGATGCTGCTTGAGCGCTTCTACGGTGGCGGCCACGATGTAGGCGGTAAAGGTGAGATTGACACCATCGCGGGCGAATTGGGCTTTGTGGGCAGCGCGGTGCTGGGCAACGGCCGTAAAATCAAACTCAAACACGGTGGTCACATGCGGACTGGTGTGTTTGCTGCGCACCATGTGCTCGGCAATGGCCCGGCGCATGGTGGTGAGCGGGACGATTTCGCCAGGTTGCCCTGAAGGGGTGACACGGTGACTGGGTGACAAGGTGACGGGCTCTGGTGTTGCTTGCGGCGGTGTCGGTTTTGGTTCGGGTTGGGGTGCGGGCTGTGTTTGGCGCTGTTCGACGTAGGCCAGGATGTCTTTTTTGGTGATACGGCCGTCGCGCCCCGTGCCACTCACTAAATTCAAATCAACATCGTGTTCGGCGGCAATGCGCCCCACCACCGGGCTGATGCGCCCCGTGTAGCGCTGCGGTTGGCTGCCGTTTGTGGGCGTTGGCGCAGCGACAATGGCAGGCTCAGCGGCTGGCTGGGGCACAGGCGCAGGCTTTTGGACAGGTGCGCCACCATTTTTCTGCACCGGTTCACCCGGTTGGCCAATGTAGGCCAACACGGTGCCCACGTCTACCGTTTCCCCTTCTGGAATTAAAATTTCCAGCAGCGTACCGGCTTCTTCCGCTGTGGCTTCAGTGGTTACCTTGTCGGTTTCAATTTCTAACAGCGGTTCGTATTGATCAACGGCCTCGCCAACTTGCTTTAGCCAACGAGACACTGTTCCTTCAACTACACCTTCACCCATCTCGGGCATGATGACTTTGATTGCCATTTTTTCCTCGACTGCGCTCCCTAATTTGCTTGATGTAGTAACAAATTTAAGGGAATTAAATCAACAGATTTCGCAGATTAACAAGATTTTTTATCTGCGTAATCTGCGAAATCTTTGATAATAATCAGATATTCACAGATTGCATCACGAAACTTAACGATAAAAGATTGGGTACCGGGCTGGTTCAGCCTCGTTCATGATGTCGTAGACGGCCGTAAAAATGTCTTCCGCGTTGGGTTTAGAGAAGTAGTTACCGTCTGAGCCATAGGCGGGACGATGCTCTGTGGCTGGAAGGGTACGCGGTTCGCTGTCTAGCCAGTAAAAGCCGCCTTGCTTTTCGATCACTTCCTGCATCATGTAGGCGGTTGCCCCACCGGGCACATCTTCATCCACAAACAGGATGCGGCTGGTTTTCTTGAGCGATTCGAGGATACGGCCGTTCAGATCAAACGGCAGCAGCGAACGCACATCAATCAACTCGACCTCAATGCCTGCCTTTGCCAGTAAATTTGCGGCGCGTTCCGCCACGCCCACCATCGCCCCGTAGGTCACCACGGTAATATCATCCCCTTCGCGAACCACTTCTGGCACGCCAAGTGGAATGGTAAACTCAGTCAGATTATCCGGCACGCGCTCCTTAAGCCGGTAACCGCTGAGCACCTCTACCACCAGGGCTGGCTCATCAGTTTTTAGCAGCGTGTTGTAAAAACCAGCGGCCTGCACCATGTTGCGCGGCACCAGAATGTGCATCCCCCGCAGCAAATGAACAACCGCCGCCATCGGCGAACCGCCATGCCAGACGCCTTCCAGCCGGTGTCCCCGCGTGCGCACAATGACTGGGGCTTTTTGGCCGCCGCGAGTGCGCCACTGCACGGTCGCCAAATCGTCAGACATAATTTGCAGGGCGTAGGGCAGGTAATCGAGGTACTGTATTTCGGCAAACGGCCGTAACCCCCGCATGGCCAGGCCAATTGCCTGCCCCAAAATGGTTGCTTCCCGAATGCCGGTATCAGAAACCCGCAGCTTGCCATATTTAGCCTGCATACCCGCCATGGATTGGTTGACGCCGCCAAGCTGACCCACATCCTCGCCAAAAGCAATCACGCGGGAATCTCGCCCCAGAATGGCGTCGAAAGCGCGATTAAGCACCTCGTATCCTTTGAGCGTGATGGATTCGGCCGTGTAAACCGGTTTGATCTCAGGCACCTTGGTATACGTCTCTTTTGATTGGCTGTATAAATGAGAGCCGTACCGCTCCTTGCTAATGGCCAACTGATTGGTACGCCATTGGGCCAACTTCTGGGTGGCTGGCGATGGTTCATCTCGCACCAGCAGCAGCACATCACGAATGGCTTCCATATTGTCCCGGCGCAAAGGCGACTTCTTTTCCATCAATTTGCGCCGCAGCCGGGCCAGCTCCTCTTTTCTGGTGGAAGTTTGCTCAATTTCCTCGACAATGTTGGCCACTTCCTGCCGCTCTTTGTAAATGGGCAGCGAGAAAGTTTTCCACAGTTTGGTGCGGATATTTTCTACCGATTTTTTGGCATTTCGCTCTATTTGGTCGAGTTCCCCAGGTTTAGCAAGGCGCTGTTCAATAATCCATTCCCGCATCTTGCGAATGCAGTCGAATTCTTCTTCAAAGGTCATGCGCTCTTCAGATTTGTACCGCTCGTGGCTGCCGGATGTGGAATGACCCTGTGGCTGGGTCATCTCGATAACGTGAATGATGGCCGGAACATGATCCCGGCGGGCGATTTGGGTAGCTTTCTGGTAAGTCTCAACCAAAGCCATGTAATCCCAACCTTTAACCGTGTAAATATCGAAGCCAGATTTGCTGTTTGGCTCTCTTTGGAACCCCTTGAGCAGCTCAGACAAATTGGATTTGGTGATTTGATATTCGTTGGGCACGGAGATGCCGTAGCCATCGTCCCAAATGGAAAGGACGACGGGGGCACCCAGGACGCCAATGGCGTTAATCGATTCCCAAAACATCCCCTCAGCACAGCTGGCGTTGCCAATGGTGCCAAAAGCTATTTCATTGCCATTGTGAGAAAACTGGGTAAGTGATTTGAGTTCCTCTAGCTCGCGATAAAGGCGAGAGGCGTAGCCCAGCCCCACTAGGCGGGGCATTTGGCTGCCGGTGGGGGAAATATCGGCGGAGGTGTTAACCTGCTCTGTGAGATTGCGCCAGGAGCCGTCTGGGTTGAGGCTGCGGGTGGCAAAATGGGCATTCATTTGCCGCCCGGCCGAATGTGGCTCTAGGGAGACATCGGCAATGGCATACAGTTGGGCGAAGAATTGTTTGATGGTGGCGGCCCCGATGGCAAACATGAGGGTTTGGTCGCGATAATAGCCGGAGCGGAAGTCGCCTTTGCGGTATGCTTTGGCCAGGGCCAATTGGGCAACCTCTTTGCCGTCGCCAAAGATGCCAAATTTGGCTTTGCCGTTGAGCACTTCGCGTCGCCCAATGAGGCTGGCATGGCGGCTTTCGTTGGCCAGGGTGTAATCTCTTAGGATTTCGGCGGTGCTGAGGTACAGCTGCCCAGGTTCACCGCCGTCGGTTAACTCTGAATCAATCTCCTGTTTTGTTTCTAACATGGATATTTGGTTACTCCTTGTGCTAATTGCTGTGGGCGGGAAACGGCCGTTTCCCGCCGCTGCATCGGTCAAAATAGTGGGTGAAAATATGATAAATGAGTTGAGTTTCGTTGAATGTTAAGATTCGGGGTTGTTAAAATATTATACCTTTTGGGCTTGTAGTTGAGCAAATCACAGATTTCTGGCTTGCTATTCCTTAAGGTCTACTGCGAGTTGCTCAATTATCCATTAATGGCTCGACTGTAAAATTATCAAATTGTACTTGAACCCCACCAACTCCCAGGGTGCGTACCATCAGGCCAATGTCGCCTTTGCTAAAGGCATCATCAGTAACGCGCCCCACTTCTTGATCGTTCACGAAGAAAATGAGGTTTTGCCCTTCTGCCTGAACAGATAGCTTGTTGCTGGCATTCCCCTGGTTAATCACGGGGGATTCAAACCACCAATCATTGACAATGGGCTCTGCTTCGGCAGCCCCGCCGTCCCGGTAGCGGCCAATCCAAATAAAACCATCGCCGGAGATTTGGAAAGAGTAAAAGTCGTCGTTTGCATCATCGACGCGGAACAACAGGCCGTAGGCATTGTTATCTGGCCCAGACACCTGGGTTGCCTGCACAGAGAAGCGCCCGTCGCTAAATTCTTCGCCCGCAGTGGTCCAGCTCGTTAGCTCATCGGCATTAACGGTGAAGTCGAAGACGCCATCGCGCACCTCGCCGACCACATCGCCACTGCTTTCTACGCGCCAATTGCCGGGGCTGTCAAAGGTTTCGGTGTAGGTTTGGGTGGCACCACAGGCGGTGAGTACGGCCGTTAGCCACAATACAATCACTATTTTTACACTATTTTTTTGCATGGTTGCTTGAAATCTCCAAAAAGTTTCAACTTCGACGTTGATGATACTCTGGCTGAACTTTTTTGGCGAGTTGGGAAGGGAAACGGCCGTTCTCAACAAAATTCATTTTCAAAAAAGATTGTGCAGTAGAGTACAAAAAGAAATTTGAATAAAAATGAGTGCGACTTTGGGTATTGCTTTCACAAACTAAAGAGAAATCTCCTTATGGTTTTCTAAGACCCTTTTGTGGTTTGCTTGACACCAATGACTAAAAAAATTAAAATCCCAAATGTAAAGTACACATTACATTTTAGGAGCCTAAATGCCACCAACTAAGAAGGGTGAAACAGTCGCTAACAGATTGCGGCAGCAGCGAAAAAAAGGTGGCTTCACCCAAGAAGATTTAGGGAAAGCCGCCAATTTAACCCGGCAGTCAATCATAGCTATTGAAAAAGGCCGGTTTATTCCTTCCGTGCAAACTGCATTGCTTTTGGCTCGAGCATTAGGCAGTTCAGTTGATGAACTGTTTTGGTTAGCCGATTAACAAAACTGGAGAATGATATAAATGAAACGAGAATTGATCCCTTATTACGTCAGCCGGGCAATGTTGGCCGTGCTTTTCGGATTTTATGTGGCATTTAGTAATGCTGTTTGGCTAGGACTTCTTTTAGGAATTGTCACATTTGTCGGGTTTCTCTGGTATGCGCACGGTGGCTGGTACTTAATTGAGCCAGCTACCCCGCTGTATCCATTAAGGCGAGACAAAAGAGGGGAAGCCATTCGTGACAGAGCCATTCTCGTGGCTGTTACGGCCGCAATCTTGTTTTATGTGATTTTTTCCAGGATTGCAAAGGCTTTTGTACTGACAGTTTCTATCGGTTCCTGGGCATTTGTTTTGGGGGCAGTTACCTATTTGGCCGTGAGCTACTGGCTTTATTGGAAGCGCTAGGCAGTTTAGGTGAGAAAACTGTGGCAGTCGCAGGCAAAATGTAAGGCGACCGCCACAGGTCAGTGCGAAAATTATTGCATTGCTTCCAAAACCACCTGGGCCACGTCTTTCACCTGCATCGGTTCGCCCTTTTCGCGGTTGGCGTCGCTCATCATGGTGGCGCAGAAGGGGCAGCCGACAGCCAGGGTGGTCGCCCCGGTGCCTTGGGCTTCGGCGAAGCGATTGGCGTTGACCGCTTCAGAACCATGCTCTTCTTCTTTCCAATATTGGGCACCGCCCGCGCCGCAGCAGAATGAATCTTTGCCGCTGCGTTCCATCTCTAGCAAAGTGGCTCCCGCTTGGGCCAGCGCCTCACGCGGCTCGGCGATGACGCCGTTGTGCCGCCCCAGGTAGCAGGGATCGTGGTAGGTGACGCTTTCTAATTTACGGCCGTTTAGCCGCAATTTTCCTCGCCCAACCAGATCCGAAATGAGCTGAGTGTGGTGGAACACATCATAATGGCCACCCAGCTCGCCGTATTCCTTGCCAATGGTGGTGAAGCAGTGGGGGCAGCTCGTCACGATTCGCTTCTTGTCGGCTCCAGCGGCGTTGAGCGTTTCGATGTTGCCCAGGGCCATTTCGTAATAAAGATATTCATTGCCAGCGCGGCGAGCCGAGTCACCCGTGCAGGTTTCGGCATCCCCCAGCACGGCAAAGCTGACGCCCGCATGGTGCATAATCGTGGCCACAGCGCGCACCACCTCTTGCGCATCCGGGTTAAACGCCCCGGCACAGCCCACCCAGAGCAAATATTCAAAGTCAGGATTTTCTTCCACGGTGGGCACTTCAAAATCGAGCGGTTCAGCCCAGGCCATGCGGTCATCGGTAGATTGCCACGGATTGCCCATGCGCTCCATGCCCACAAACGCGCCTTTTAGCTCGTTGGGGAAGGCAGAAGCCATCAGCACCTGGTCGCGCCGCATATCCATGATGTCCAGCATGGGGGTGTTGCCCACCGGGCAAACTTCAATGCAATGGCCACAGGCCGTGCAGGCCCACAGGGCACTCTCGCTGATGGCAAAATCGAGCAGGGGCATGGTGGCTTCGCCGCCGTTAGCAAAATCAGTCATATTTTCGCGGATGTGATACCGCTTGTTGATTTCGATTGCGGCTGGGGAAAGCTCCTTGCCGGTATTGTAAGCGGGGCACACTTCCTGGCAGCGATTACACATGATGCAGGCAAACGCATCCACGATTTGGGTTTGTTCCAGATCAAACAGGGTGGCAGCGCCAAACTGTTCGATGGACTCGTCTTCAAAATCGAGGGTAAACATTTGACCCAAATAAGTGCGGTCGGGGCGGGTCATGAAGTTGACCGGCCCCATGAAGAGGTGGGCATGTTTGGTGTAGGGGAAGTAGGGTAAAAACAAAACCAGCGACCCAATGGCTATCCACCAGCTAAAGTGCCAGCCAAAGCTCAGCGCCAGTTCGGAACTGTTCGTTAGAAATGTTTGGGCAATGAAGTTAGAAACCGGTTGGAAGGGGTCAGCGCCGTGCTGGGCAATGAGGAATGCAACGGCCATCACCCGGAAGCCGCTGTGAAATAGGATAAACAGGGCGACAACAAAAGAATCTTTGCTGATGCCACCCTCACGGGCTTTTGGTTGCAGGGTAACGTTCTCCCGCGTTGTGAGTGCCTTATCTTTCCAGGTAAAACGGCGCAATATAAAGTAAAGGACAGCGACGAAAACAAGCGCTCCCCAAATATCGGCCGTAAGGCGGAAGATGTTCCCCACGATATTGTCGGGCAGGAATTCGAAGCCGGTAATGAGTCCTTCAGCGACTTCAACAGCGTTCACCAGTTGATAAAAAATGAACCCCCAGGCAACGACGATATGGAGGATTGAGGAGAGTTTGCGGTGGCGGATGATGCGCCCTTGCGAGAAGAGGGCCACAAGGCCAGTGATGGCGCGTCGCGGCAGTTCGTCTAGCCGGAGCTTGCCTTGCCCGCGCATTATGATTTTGACCATCTGGCCGAAGGTGTTGATTGTGGCCACGCCACAAACAAGAACTAAAAATGCAAACAATACCTTTTCAATGGGTGATAACATGCGTGTCCCTCTTGTTTATTTTGTTGGAAAGTCGCCTGCTCAGCAGCATCATGTGCCTGGGGCGAAAGTCTATCATACGGCCGTTTCCCCGGCAAAAGCAGTGACATTTTACATGAAATTCTGACGCAGTGCATCATGAAAAGTGAAGTTGGCCGGGTTTAAGATTTTTGAAGGCGCTCAAAAAGGGTGATATATTGATAAAATCAAGACGATGTACCGTCTTTTAGTTCTGGCTTGTGCCAGAGTAAGGGAAAGAGATGGAAAATGGAGAAGCGGTTCAGACGGTTAGTATTTTTGTAGGCATTGCTTTTGGTTTGAGCATCATCTTGTCAATTGCAACTGGCGCAACTGGGGGGGCTAAAAGCAAAATGACTCGTTTTGCGTTGATTGCATTTTTCTTTCCTGCGATTGCTGTTTTGATAATGACGTTTGGCTTCGATGCGCCAATTGATGATGCTGGCTGGGGTAGATTCCCTTTCACGTGGCTGCTGGTTGCCCTTTTTATATTCCCGCTGGCGATTCATTTGGTTGCCTTACCCGTTCAGGCGGCCATCAATAACAATTCGCTTCCCTGGCAGAAATGGTTGACGCCCGATGAGGCTGGTTTTTACCAGACCCCCAAAGGGAACACCCTGACGCGGCCAGGGCTGGTAAGCAGCATCTTGCAAAATGCGCTTATTGGGGTTGTTCTGGTCTCATTTTTTGCCTTTTTTGAGGAGATTGGCTGGCGTGCCTGGATGCTGCCCCGGCTGATGGATTCTTTTGATTTACGAACGGCCGTTTTCATCAGTGCACTTATTTGGTCGTTGTGGCATGTTCCGTTTGTTTTTGGCGGCATCCAACAAATTGAAGGTGTGCCCACCCGCGTGATGTTAATTTTGTATCCGCTTGGCCTGGTTGGCGCAGGCATTGTGCTTGGCTGGCTTTGGCTAAACAGCCGCAGTATCTGGATCGTCACGTTGGCGCATGGGGCGCTCAATAATTGGGGACAATTTGCCTTTAAATATATGGAAGATTCCCCGCCAAAAGAAACAGGCTTTCATAGCAATGTTGTGCTGTTAACGGCCGTTAACCTGACGCTTGTTGCTCTGGGTCTAATTATTCTTTTTAGGATTTAAGTGTAAATTCCATGTGGAAAAAGTTGTTAGTAGCAGTGAGTGGCTTGTTATTAATTGTGGCCCTGTGGCCACCAGTTGGCTCTTTGTATGAATTAACGGGGGAAGATGCTTTGCTGGCCCAATTGCGGGGCGTGGTGCATTGGCTGAATACGGCCGTACGTCCCCAACCTCGCCTGGCCCCAGAAACCGTTCCCCACGACACAAACGTCAGCCCGTACGGGGTCAATACCTTTTTGAATGAAGAGGCGGAAATTGAAAAGCGGGCCGCCAGTTTGCAGTTGGCCAGCCTCGCTGGCTTTCGGTTTATCCGGCAGGAGTTTGTTTGGGAAGATATTGAGATTCACGGCAAGGGTGATTTTGAAGATCGCCGCAACGATCCGGCACGGTCAGCCTGGGACAAATATGACAATATTGTGGATTTGGCAGAGTCTTACGATATTGAAATTATTGCTCGCCTGAGTAATCCGCCAAACTGGAGCCGCGCCCTGCCCGTAGAGCAAACCGGCACGTTTGCCCCGCCGGACAACTACGAAGATTTTGCTGATTTTGCAGAAGCGGTGGCTGAGCGGTACAACGGCCGTATCCGCTACTACCAAATCTGGAATGAACCCAACGGCAACGCTGAATGGGGTCTGAACCAACCCGTCAACCCAGAGCAGTACACGGAGCTGCTGTGTGCCGCCTATGGCCGCATCAAGGCAGTGAATCCGGGCGCGGTGGTGCTGGCCGGGGCGCTCACCCCCACCGTGGCCATCAACGACGGCAACCTGAACGACCTGATTTTTTTGGAGCGGATGTATGCTGCCGGAGCTGGTGACTGCTTCGACGTGATGTCGGCGCAGGGGTACGGGCTGTGGTCTGGGGCGCTTGATCATCGCTTGAAGCCCAACGTGATTAATTACCCGCACAATTTGTATTTGCGCGATGTGATGGTGCGCCACGGCGACGCTGACAAGCCAATTTGGATTTCGGAGCTGGGCTGGAACGTGGTGCCGGAGGGGATGGATGCCCGCTTTGGCCGGGTCACGCCGGAGCAGCAGGCCCGCTTTGCCGTGGAGGCTTACGAGCGGGCGCAGGCGGAATGGCCCTGGGTGGGCGTGGTCAACTACTGGTTCCTCAAGCGCAAGGATGACACAGAGCTGGATCAATCGTTTTACTATTTTCGGCTGCTGGACGCAGATTTTACGCCCCAGCCGGTGTACGAGGCGCTGGCCGAAACGTTGCCTCAGGCGGCAGAGCCTGAGTTGCAGGCTGGTTGGGTGTATGGCTGGATGGGGATACGGCCGTATCTCTTCATCCCCTCCCTTGCTATCCTATTCTTTGCCCTCCTCCGCTGGTTAACCCCTCATGAAGATTGAAAATTTCACCGCAGAACACGCGGAGATCGCAGAGAAAAACCAAAAAACCTCCGCGTCCTCCGCGCTCTCTGCGGTAAAAAAACATCACCGCTGGTTGTTGGTTTTGATTTTGCTGCTGGCTTTTGGGCTGCGCGTTCATAATCTTGAAGTGCAGTCGTTTTGGAACGACGAGGGCAACAGCGCCCGGCTGAGCGAGCGGTCTGTGGCCCTCATCATCGAAGGCACGGCCAGCGACATTCATCCGCCGCTTTACTACTTGCTGCTGAACCAGTGGCGCAAGCTGGTGGGCGACAGCGAGTTTGGCCTGCGCTCGCTGTCTTTATTTGCGGGATTGTTGATGGTGCCGTTGGCATTTGTTTTAGGAAGGTTTGTTGAGAGGGGACAAGCGGAACACAGAGTTTCGCAGAGGAGGCACAGAGGGGCGCAGAGCGGTGGTTTGCTGCTGGGATTAGTGGCGGCGGGGTTGCTGGCCATCAATCCGGGGATGGTTTATTACAGTCAGGAAACGCGGATGTATGCGCTGTTGGGCTTGTTGGCGGCGCTGGCGACGGTTTTGTTGCTGCGATGGTTGTCAGTAAGCAGTAAGCAGTATTCAGTATTCAGTAAGCAGTATTCAGTAATTGGTAAAAACAGTTTTGTTTGGGGTGGGGCGTATGTGTTGTGTGCGGCGGCTGGTTTGTACACCCACTACTTTTTCCCCGCTGTCCTGCTGGCCCACAACCTGTTTATTCTCGCCAAAACCATCCAGGATTACCGGATCAACTTAAAAATTCACAATTCACAATTCACAATTCGCAATTTCTTACCATTAACCATTAAACAATGGCCCTTCCTCATGCTGGCCACCCTTCTTCTCTACGCCCCCTGGCTGCCCATTTTTCTAGACCAGTTTGGCAGCGATCCAATCAGCCGGCCTGGGATTTGGGAATTTGTTACGGCCGTTTCCCACTTTCTCACTTTTGGCGCAACCATCGAACCAGAGACGAGCCTTTTGTGGATGGTGGCGGGGCTGCTGGGGCTGGGGTTGGTGTACGGCCGTACCAAACTCATCTTGCCAATTTTTGGCGTGCTTATTCCCCTGGGCATGATGTTTGCCACGGGCACAACTGGGCCAGAATATTACAAATTTTTGGTGGTTGCCGTGCCTTTTTGGTTGATTTGGCTGGCTGCTGCCTTTACGGAAACCAACCAGCGTGGCTTGCGGCTGCTGGCCGTTATCATGCTGCTGGTGCTGCCGTGGGGGATGCGCCAATCGCTGCAAAATATGTTCAGCGATCCGGCTTACGCTCGCGCCGATTATCGAGCGATGGCCAACCGCATTTTAGGGGAAGATCATCCAAATGCGGGCGTCATTTTGAACGCCGCCAATCAGTGGGAAGCGTTCACCTACTACTATCCTGATGCGGGCAACGTCTATCCCCTGCCGGAAGGTCGCAGCCGCCCCAATCCCGATGAGATTGACGCCACCCTGAGCCAGATTGCCGCCCGGCACGATCGAATTTACGCTATTTTTTGGGGAGAAGCGCAGCGCGATCCAGAGCGATTGATTGAGCGCTGGCTGGATGCCCACGCTTTCAAAGCCACCGACGAATGGTACGGCGACGTGCGTTTTGTCACTTACGCGATCCCATCTGCCCCGGCAGCTGAAATGGCAACGGCCGTATCCCTCCAATTTGGCAATGACATCACGCTCAACGGCTACACGCTGGGGGAAACCAACCTGAAACCGGGCGATATTGTGGAGGTGGCGCTGTTTTGGGAGACGGCCGTTCCTCTGCAAACTCGCTACAAACTGTTCCTACACCTGCTGAATGAAAATGGTAACCTGGTGAGCCAGCGAGACAGCGAGCCGGGCGGCGGCCTGGCCCTCACCACCACCTGGCAGCCCGGCGAGATGGTCTTGGACAATCATGGTTTGCTCCTGCCCAGCAATTTGCCGCCGGGCAGCTATCGCCTGGTGCTTGGCCTCTACGAGTTGTCCAACCCCGCCAACCGCTTGCCCATCACCACCCCAAACGGCGAGACCGATGCGTATTTGCTGACCACCATCCTCGTTGACAAGTAAGTTTTCACTCTTCTCCGAGGAGGGAGCATTCTCAAGCTTGTGCCGAGCGCAGCCGAAGACTGCGATCAGCAACTGAGGATACCTATGCTTTACAACGGCCGTTATTTTCGGCTCAAAGTGAATTGGCTCTTGGGGAACGGACAGCCTCCCATTGTCATGCTGAACAAAGTGAAGCATCCCTACGGAGCAACAATTGTAAAAATTTTGTCTCTAGGGTGTGTGGCTGAAAGGGATTCTTCGCTGCGCTCAGAAAGACAGTTGTGTTGAGGAGAAGATATGTTGGGTGGGTTACGGCCGTTGCCGAGGCAAGAGCAGAGTACAAGGTTAAATAATTGTTTTGCTGAAAATATGATAGGTTTGTACCGTTTTCATGCCCGCTTTTTCATAGAGGCGCGGCGCATTGGTGAGGCTGCCTGAATCAACATTAAGCTTAATTTTTGTGATGCCTCTGGCAAAAAAGGCAGCAAACGACTCTTGCAGCAGCGCCAGACCGATTCCCCGCCCGCGCCAGGCACGGCGCACCCCTAAGTGATCAATCAGCCCATAATTGCTTTCTGGCAGATAAAAATTGAGCGAGACGCCAACAACTTCTTCATGGTGGCAGGCCAACAGCCACAAGGTTGGATCAAAACGGTCGGTGTGCAGACTCATTCGTTTGGCCCATTCTGGAAACGACATTGGATTAGAATAGCCTTTGTCTAGCGAGGCTTCTTCATCTGTGGCGTAGGTGGCTTGTTCATCCTGGTTGGGTTGAAACGGCCGTACCCCAACTCCCTCTGGCCACTTTGGCACGGGCGGCTTCTCATCCAGCTCAATTTCCATCATCAAGAAGGTAAGCCCCTGATCATAACTGGCCGCTGTAAAAATGTGTTGGTTTTGCAAATTTTTACCGCTTACCTGGGCTACCAGTTGCGAACCAGCCGCTAATTCGGCTGCCAAAGCTGCCAGAAGCTGCTGACCGATGTCAAATGAAGACGGGCCAGGTGCGAGGTAGAGTTGGGTGGAGAATTTTTGGGGGCGGTACGGCCGTATCTCTGCATACCCCAAAAGCTGCTCATCGGCAGAAAAGGCAATGTGGCTGTGTTTGCTCAGTGAAAAATCAAGCGCCTGCCACCGTTGGCGCAAATCCTCAATAGAAAGCAGCGCACTGCCAAAATCGGCCGTATTTTGCTGGAACATTAAATTGCAAACAATATCCAGGTCAAATAAAGTTGCTGGACGTAGCTTGATTTGCTTGTTTTTCATAGCCAAAGTCGAAAGCCTTTCCAAGGCCGAAAATCCGGTCAACCTGTTTGTTAGGCAACTACCTCATTTCGGAACAAAATTGCTCCGTCCTAACCACTTTCCATGTTCAGAAAGAGCACGAAAACGAAGCGTTATAAACTCGTGGTGAAAGTCTTTGCGGTCTCGCTCTTCCATCGCGTCGGCGTGGCGGGTCGCTCCAGGAAATGAACCCTCTCCATGAACCATATCAGTCATTAGCTGCTGGGATTGCCATATCGAAAAAGTGCTAAAAGTTCGAGGGGGACGGAATGCAGCCAAAGCCAAGGTTGAACCCGGGTGGTCGCGAACTAGTTCTTCCACAGGCTTACCCCAGCGAATAAAACGAAAGAGCTCTGGAAGTTTCAAACGCGCGAGTGTCACAGCAACTACTGGCTTGGTAGGCAGCGTGTCCTCCAAGTTTGCAGGAAGATCATCAATTTCAGAATAATACCCCCAGCGGCGGAGAAACTTAAGGCGCACATGCCAGCCATTCGATAAGGCGTGACCCAACTCGTTATTTATGAGGAAGGCATCCAAATCTGATTCCTCTTCCCAATATGCCAAAACCCCGAGGTTATGTAGTTGCATTCTAGCCGAGGATAGAATCGGTGCCCCAAGGGTCATTGCGGCGAAGATTTCTGCATGGCGCAAGCCAGCTATTTGATTCTTTTTCGGGGGGCATAAAAAAGCATTCAGCGTGGAGCTGGGCTTTGTTTTAACAAGATGATAGCTAAAGATTTTCATGTCATGAAGCCTAATTCTTAGGGTGCAACTTTCACTTCCAGATTATTAATATGTTGCGATGGCGGATGTCCCCAGCCAAAAGCAGCAAACGCAAGTCCAACGTGGCCAATGGCATTGACTATGCCATGGTATTGGATCATTCTTGCAAGATCAAAAATCGGCGTGCCCAACGCCCAAGCAAGTGCCGGTATAAGTGTTATTATTGGCACAGCTAGCGCCAAAATGAGCAGAAGCCTAGGAGAGCGTGCAATCCGATTGGGTCGTCCCAAAATGACGGTCCACAGCTGTGTGATGAAAATAAGCTGATAGCTGATCGCTCCCAACTCATCACAGTACGGGTATCCAGAAATACCCGCAGCCGTCACCAAATAAGCGACTGGATGTGCGATGAGAAGAATTCGAAGAATTCTTAATGCATGTTGATTAGATACAACACGACAGGAGAGAGCTGTAATGGTTAGAGCCCCATAGCCAGCAAACGCAAAATGGGCCGCAGTTAACCAAGTCCACGGGGCACTGAATCCGAGGAGGGTGGATTCAGTGAGAAATGCCCCAAGCCAAATAAGACTTCCAACTACGAAAACCCATGCTATTGCAAGAGCGATTTCCTCTAATAGGAGTTTTGGCAGCGCAAAGGCCCGTTTCAACAGGATAGACCCTATAATGATTGCCAAGAGAAACGGTACTGCAAGAATCGCGACAACGGCGGTGTAGGTCATGAAGAATCACTTTCGAGAATTTCTTTAGTGCCTAACAATGAGCCAACAACTGTTGCAAAAACTAAAGCAGCTTGTCTACAAACGCTGGCAGGGCGGCTGCGCCACCGGTGTGCCAGAAGAGCACGCTTTGTCCCCGCGTAAACGCGCCCCAACGGATGAGATCAATCAGACCGCCCATGGCCCGCCCGGTGTACACTGGATCGAGCAAAATGCCCTCCAATTGGGCCACCATCTGGATCGCTTCCCGCTCTGTTTCGCCCACCATGGCATACCCTTCGCCCAGGTAGTCGTCGTTAACTTCTACCTTGTGAGCCACGGAAACGGTGCCCAGGCCCAGATGGGTTGCCGTCGCCGTCGCCAGCGCCGACACCTGCATCTTCAGATCGTCGGCCGGATGGTCGACGCTGATGCCCAACACCTGCCCACGAAAGCCGTACACCTCGGCTCCCAGAACGATGCCTGCCTGGGTGCCGCCGCTGCTGCTGGCAAACACAATGAAGTCAATGTTGAGGCTGGCCGCGTTTAGCTGATCCATCAGTTCCTGCATGGCCAGCACGTAGCTGGTAGCGCCCATCACGTTGGAGCCGCCCAGCGGAATGAGGTATGGTTTGTGGCCCATCACCCGATGTTCGTTGGCCACTTCGGCCATGACCTCATGGCGAGGTCTGTCGTCTGTCCAGTAAAGATGTGCGCCCAGGAGTTTGTCCAGCAGCAAATTACCCTGGAACTCGGTTTGTTCTTTGCCTGCCAAAACGAGGCTGCAACCCAGCCCAAAGTGAGCGGCGGCAGCGGCCGTTTGGCGGCAATGGTTACTTTGGGGCGCACCGGTGGTAATGAGATGGTTACACTCTTGTGCCAGTGCATCGGCCACCAAAAACTCCAGCTTGCGCGTTTTGTTGCCGCCTGTGGCCAGGCCGGTTTGGTCATCCCGCTTCATGTAAATGTCGGGGCCGCCCAAATGTTTGCTGAGGCGTTCCAGCTTTTCCAGGGGCGTGGGTAAATGAGCAAGCAGTTTTCGGTCAGGATATTTCACATTCATAAGGTTGATTATAGCGACTGAGGGACAAGTTATCGAATGGTTTGATAAAGTTGCAGTGTGGCTGGGGCTGGCGTGACGCCCAGCCCTGCTTTTAGGGCCGTTTCGCAGCGCTGGTACGTGCGCAAAGCCTGCACCCGGTTGCCCAGCTGAATGTAGGCCTGGATGAGCAGGCGGTAGGCGTTTTCCCAACAATCATCTTGCTGCAAGATGGTTTGGCATAAATCGATGACGGTTTCCCAGTTTTGCTGCCGGGCAAGCCATTGAGCCAGCCGGTCTGCCGCTTGCAAGAAGCGCGCCCGCAGCCGTTCGCGTTCTTCATGGGACCAGGTTTCGTAGGGGTAGGCTTGCAGGTAGTCGCCTTCGTAGAGGGATACGGCCGTTTCATAAACCATCGCCGCCCGTGCCTCATCCTTTTGGTAATGCTGATCCCCTTGCTCGATTAATTGCTCAAATTCAGTGGCATCGAGCCAAAGATCGGCCTCTTCGCGCAGCCCATAGCGGCTGCCATCGCGCACCACAAAGGCGCTGGGCGCATTGCGCTTGCGGTTTGGCTCCAACACCGAGCACATGGCGCTGAAGGCGATCTTAAAGTCCCGCACCGCGCCATCGGGGTCTAGCTCTGGCCAGAGCATTTCGGCAATCTGGTCGCGGTGCAGCAGCGTGCCGCGAAAGGTGAGCAAAAGCTGTAAAAGCTGGCGGGCTTTTTTGCGCCGCCAGGCCCGGCTGGGCAGCTCCTCGCTGCCTTGCCAGATGCGGAATGGTCCCAGGGTTTGAATGCGCAGCTGAAAACCGGGGTGCAGCTCCAACTGCGACAAGCCAAGCTGCATCAAAATGCCGTCGGCGATGGTGGTGTGTTGGCAGTGGTCGCGGGCAAAGAGCAGCAGCGGCACCAGGGCGCGATGGTCGGGCGGCCCCAGCAAGGTTTGCCGCTGGAAGAGGAATTCATACTGATTCTGGTTTATGAGGGGCAGCAGCTCATCCATATCGCGCTTGAGGCGGGTATTGTCTTCCGTTTTGTGCCAGAGCAGGCAGCGCCACAGGCGCACGGCCGTTTCGCCAAGCATATCGCTGCAATCGTGGTAGCCAACGGCCGCCTGCGCCAGCCACTCGTTGGCATCTTGCATGTGGCCCAGCAGGGTGTAGGTGGCTCCCATCGCCAGGCGGATGTTCATTTCTACCCATTCATCCCCGTGCATTCGGGCCAGGGCAATGCCTTCCTGAGCGTAGTTCAGCGCCGTTTTGTGGTCGCCCACAAAGCCATGCGCCTGGCACAGCCCCCAAAATGCCTCAATTTTCAGGCGCGGCACTTCTAATCGCTCGCTTAGGGCAATGCCTTGTTGAAAACTGCGACGAGCTTGCTCGTAGCCATGTTCGTTTTTGTATAGCAGCCAGGCGTGCCCCTGGCGAAAATGGCCAACGGCCGTAATAAATAATGAATTCAGCTCTTGTCCACGTTTGGTTCCGGCAACGGCCGTTTGCAGGGCTGGTTCTGCTTCCCCCTGGTAGGCCAAAACCAAGGAGAGCAGCAGCAAGGTTTCACGATGGGCACGCGGGCGCAGCACGGGTGATTGTTCTTCTAACTTGGCCTGCGTTTCTAACATGACCCGCGCTTCTGCCAGCCGCCCGGTGCGCAGCAGCAGCCGCACGGGCAGTTCGGCCTGGTCTGGCCCCTGCGCCCGCAGCTTTCTGGCCTGATTTTGATAATTTTCTGCATCGCGGGTGCGCCCCTGGTTGAGCATATTTTCGGCCAACAGCTCAAGCAGGCGAGCCTGGCTGTCGCGGTCTTCCTGGCCATCGGCCAGCCGCAGCGCTTCCTGGAGCAGTTCTTCACCTTTGGTGGCGTTTACCGTGTCCAGGTACACCCGCGCCTGGCCGCGCAGGGCCTGGCCAATGCTGCGCCGGTCGCCCTGGCTGCGGCTGCGCTGTTCGGCCTGTTGGTACCAGCCCAGCGCTTCCTCAAAGCGGGAGTGCAGCCGGGCGATATCGCCCAGGTAGGTGAGCAAAGACGGGTAGTGGGCCAGGATTTCTGGGGGCAGGTTGGCAATCCAGCTGGCCAACGTGTCCAGGCGGCCCAGTCGCACCATGCGCCGCCCCATTGTGGCTAATGAAACGGCCGCTTTATCAAAAGCTTTGGCCGCCATTAAATGGTAGATCGCCTCTTCTTCATCCCCTTGCTGCTGGTAGATGGTGGCTGCATCCTGGTGCAGCCTGGCAGTCTGGTCGGGCGATAGCTGGCTGTAGAGCAGTTCGCGGAATAGATGGTGGTAGCGCACGTACCCATTGCCTAAATTGACAACAAACAATCCTTTTTCTAGCAGGTAGCGCAGCATTTGCTGGCTGTCCTGGCGGCGGCGCAGCTGGTTGCAAAGGGGGGTGGTCATTTCGCGGAGTACGGCCGTTTCACCCAAAAATGCCTGAATATCCGGCGGCTGCTGGGCCAACACTTCCTGCGCCAAAAATTGGAATAAATCGCTGGCGCTGCCAGACAGTTGGGACAATGCCTGGGCCAACGATGCGCCGCCGTCTCGCTGTAGCTGCTGCCAGATGAGATGCAGGGCAATGGGCCAGCCCTCAATGCGATTGATCACCATCGAGGCTTGCTCAAACGAGAGGGCGTGACCGTACGTATCGCGAAAAAGGGTGTCAATTTCTGCCGGGGTAAAAGCCAGCTCTTTTTGGTTAATTTCTAGCAATTGCCCTTTCACTCGCCAGGTAACCAACGACGGCAGCGCCAGCGGGTAGCGGCTGGCCAAAATGATGTGCAAATTGTCTGGGGCCAGGCCAATGAGGCGATCTAAAATGCGGATTGGTTCGCTGCTGTCGTTAATCAGGTGAACATCGTCCAGCACCAGGAAGGTGGAGTTGGTGAGTTCACTTGCCAGCTCGTTGATGAGGCTGTCGATAACGGCCGTCCAGCTTGGCTGCTGCCCCCACGCTTCTAAAGCGGCCAACGGGGCATCGGACAAATTAGGAAAGGCGATGCCGAAGCCGTGCAACAGGTGCAGCAAAAAGGATTGCGCATCGCTGTCTTCTGCTTCCAGACGATACCAAACGAAGTGCAGTGATTCTTTTTCTTTGCTGGCGGCCAGGGCTGCCAATGCCGTGCTTTTGCCGTAGCCGGTACCCGCTTGCACAATGGTCAGACGGTGGTTTTGTGCCTCTAGCAGGCGCTGGTTGATGCGCGGCCGGGGCATGGTGTGCTGTGGCGGCCGGGAGGGAACCAGCTTTGTGCGCACGATGATATTTTGCCGATACACAGTTCATCCTTCAACGCTCGAAATTTGTCGTTGATTGCATTGTAGCGAGGGGGCAACTGTGGGGCAAACTTGTTGGGTGTTTTGCGGGGATTTTGGGTGGGAAGGGAAACGGCCGTTCCCCTTCCCACCATTAATTTGAACTACTTATTTATGGCTCTATCGACAAGCCGTCGATATTTGCGCCGCTTAGCCCGTTGGCGGAGCCATTCCAAAAGACGCTGTAGGTGCAGCTTGTGGAGTCTCCCAGCGTGATGGGGGTGCAAATGAAGATGGTTGCTTCATCGCCGCTGGCTCCTGTGACGGTAAAGCTGCCGCTGGCGCTCAGGTAAAGATCGCCGTTAGCGGCAATCCACAGGGCATCAAGGTCTTCTGTTCCATCCGTTAATTCCACATCGGAGCCGTCGAAGTAGGTGGCCCAGGTGCCGCTGGTGGGGTCGCCTAGTACGGGGCTGTCTAGGGCAATGAAGTCTTTGCCGTCACCGCTGACGCCCACAAAGAAACCGCCAAGGGTGCTGACAACGGGACGGCCGTCTGCGGCTATGCCAATCGCGTCAATATCTTCACCACCGGCCGTCAGACCTACGTCCGTGCCATCCAAATATTTTTCAAAGGTTCCGGCAGTGGTGTCGCCCAGGCTGGTGGGAATAAAGCGGACGACCTCGGAGTCATCAACTGTGCCCAATGTGGTGATGGTTTGGGCACGTTCCAGGCTTAGCAAGAAGCTGCCATCGGCCAGCCGCTGCAAAGCGTCTATGTCATTGCTGGTCATGCCAATGTCGGAGCCATCAATGATTAAGGCCCAACTGTTTGTGTTGGTGTCGAAAGCCAGCACGTCTTCATCGGCGTAGGTGATGCCCCCAACGGCTCCATTGCCCGACAGGCTGAGGTAGATGATTTCGCCACTGCCCGGCTCTGGGGTGTTGGTGGGGGTGGGTGTATTGGTCGGCAGCGGCGTGTTGGTGGCCGTAGCCGTGGGTGTTGGGCTGGGGCCAACGGTTGGTGTATTGGTCGGCAAAGGCGTACTGGTCGGTAAAGGTGTGTTGGTGGGCAGCGGCGTGTTGGTAGCTGTTGCCGTGGCTGTGGGTGTTGCCGTTGGGCCAAGGTTGACGTTAATCACCAGCTGTGGTGGATTGCTGCCCTCGCGGCTGCTGAAGGTGAGCCGGTTGCCGTCGGTGCTGGAGATTGCCAGGCTGAACTGCCCATTGCCGGTGATGAAGCTGGTGACATCAATTTCTACCCAACTGCCTGCGCTAAATCCAGCGCTGCTGTTGAGTACGCTGCCAATGGCGGGGGCGGTGCTGTAGGTAACGGCCGTTTCTCCCCAACTATTATCCGCTACCTGCGAAATATCAACGCCAACGGTGGTTTCCGTTTGGGCAAAAACCCGCAGCGTGGCATCGGTGATGGAACCAGAAAGCCCCTGCACATTAAAACGCAGCAAAGAAAGCATTTCTGGCGTGGCGTCGGTGCTTAGCTGCTGGGATAGTCCCAAATTTGTTGTGGGACGATTGCTCAGCAATGCGGCGTCTGCTTCTGTGGTGAAAACGAAGTTGGTGACAGGAGCAGGCGTGTTTGTGGGTACCGGTGTGTTTGTTGGCGGCGGTGTCACCGAGGCGGTGGCGGTTGCCGTGGCGGTGGCCGTGTTGGTCGGTGTGGGGCTGGGGCCAACCGTGGGTGTGTTTGTCGGCAGTGGCGTGTTGGTGGCCGTTGCTGTGGGGGGAACAGGCGTGTTTGTGGGGGCTGGCGTGTTCTCTGGCGTGGGAGTTGGCGACAGGTTGGTGGTGATGTCGGCGGCAAAGGTGCCCCGGCTAAGAGCGGCTGTGCTGAGGCCGCTAATTTGCAGCGTTTGCCCATTGGTGGTGACGTTGGCGGCGGCATCCCAGCAGTTGGGGCTGCCCGTGCCGGTGCAGTCGGCTGTGTTGATAACCTGGCGCAGGGCTTGCTGGTTCAATACGTCTGCATTGCAGGCTGCGCTGTCATCCACAGGAACGGCCAGGGTCCAGGTGGCGGTGTCAGAAACGGGGCCACGGGGGAAGATTTCGTAGTAATCGGAACAAAGCACGCCGTTGGTGAAGGGTTCGGCAAAGGGAGCATTGTCTGGCGAACGGCCGTAACTCACTAAAACGGCCGTGCCGCTGTTGTCGCTGCTTCTCAGCTCGGCGTCACCCAGGGTGGCCCGGTTCAACCGGCTAGACACATCCGTCCAGGCAACCACGTTGGCTCCCAGGCGTGCATCCCAGGCTGTTTGCGGTACACCAGAACCAGCAGGCGGCGTTGCGCCAATAGACACGCCCCAGAAGTTGTTGTTCAGGTTGGCGGTGCCGGTAACAGACTGGCTGTAGGCGATGCTGTAATCGGCCAAATTGTTGGCGTACGCCTCGATGGTGCCGTCTGTTTGTTGGATGGCCGTCGTGTTGAGTGAGAAGCTGTTGCCGCGAAGGTGCAGATCGCTGAGACCGGCCAGGTCAACGGCGCGATTAAAGCCGGTGATGGTATTGTTTTTAAGCAGGATACGGCCGTTACCCGTTGCGCGAACGGCCGTTGTGCTGCCACAGTTGGCCGAGCAGGTCAGGTTTAGCCCTAAAATTGTCATGTTGCCAACCGCCTGTGCTGAAATGAGGCGGCTGTTGGGGCCGCCAACCCAGTTCAGGGTGGCGTTGCTGCCGTAAAGCACCACGCTGTTGATGCCATTTCGCCCGGCGACCAGGGGTGAACTAATGTCAAAATTGCCAATCAGCGTGAGTGAACTGCCGTCGGGGACGGTGTTCAAAGCAGTTTGCACATCTGCAAAGTCACAGCCAGAAGCGCAAACGGTGACTGGCTCAACCAGGGCTTCCAGGAAGTCTAGAACCCGTTCCGCATTGTCTGACCCAGCCACCACGGAAGGGCGACCCACTAAGTCAAAGGCTGGTGAATCCTGAAATTCAGTGCCAGCATAAAAGGTGATTGCCCGGCGCAAATCCACGCGGGTGTGGTTGTGAAAGAATGGGGCGCTGAGGTTGGTGCCAAACAGGCTGGGCGTGCTGTAGCTGCGGGTGCTGACGCCATTTTCATCAGGTTGTTCAGGCGGCATACCATCCAGGGCATTGACGGGAATTGCATCTGTTCCTGTGTTGAAAGTGCCATTTTCACCTTCGGCAAAGCCGCGAATGGTGCCGTCGGTGGTGGCCAAAACGGGGCCGGAATGGCAGCGGGAGCATTTGGCCTCAGGGCCAAAGAAGATGTCGCGCCCCAGAAGTTGATCGTCGGAAACGGCGAAGCGATCCAGATCGTAGTTGCCATCTGCCGGAATGCGAATGTTGAGCTGGAATGTTTCCAGGGCAGCCAATTCATCTGGCGTGGCCAGGCGGAAATCGATGCCGGGACGGCGCAGTAAGTTTCGGGGGCCGTGCTGCTCGATGGCTCCTTGGGAGAACGTGCCCAAATCAGGAATTTGCGAGCTAAAGCCGTAAGGGGCCGATTCGGCGACATTGATCAAATGGGGTGAGGCGCGGAACACTTCAATCTGGTCAAAACCATCGATATTTTCCAGGATGAGGGAACGGCCGTCTGGGAAGCTAACCGTGTTGGCCGATGGCCCGTGCATTAAATTGAAGTTTTCCAAACCGTTGGCGCTGCCGTTTACCGGATTTGGGCCATTCAAGTTGCCTGCGGTAAAGGAAACAAAGGTGGCGCTGTTGCCGTTTTGGTCGGTGATGGTGCCAGACAGGTCTGAGCCGCCGTAGACGAGGAAAGTGCTGCCGGTGCCAGCCAGCACCGTGGCGGAGCCAGTGCTGCCGGTGATCGTGCCGCGCAGGTCGCTGGGTTGGGCAAAGCCTGTGGGGGCATTGGAGGTGACCACCAGGGTGTTGATATTAAATTCGGCCACAAACAGCATATCGTCGGCGGGTTTGTTTAGCACCTGCTCTGGGGAGAGGCCAAAGTCGCCGTTATCCGGCACATGGCAAGAGGCACAGGTACGGCCGTTGCCCATAAACGTTTCTTGCGTAAACAAAATTTCGCCCTGATCGGTTAATGAAGCAACCGAGGGTAAGATGCTAAAAGAGGTGCCTGCACTGTTTAGGGGATTGGGCGCGCCCATTGCAAAATCGGCATTTGCCTGGTTGCCACTGCCAAAGCCAGAACCAGACACGCGCCGCAAGCTGGCTGTGTTCAAAATAGGAAGTTCCGCGCTGTTGGGGCCATCGCTGGCACCGGCAGCACTGCCCGTGTAGCCCGCGCCGCCGTAGGCCAGGGCAATATCAATGGCTTGCGCGTTTGGGTTGTCCGGGTTGTTGCGGAAAGCAACTTTACCGGCAATGGGCACAATTTCGGCAGGCATGATGAAGTCTGGCGTGGGCGCACCGGGCAGGGCGGCAAATTCAGCGGTGGCAACCAGGATGGTGCTGCTGCCAGATGGCGGATCGCTGGGGAAGACGTAGCGTCCCGTTTCGGTGCCCAGCGCATTGTGAAACACCAGCATGGTTCGGCCAGGGGAACCAGACGGGTCTTCTGGCTGGGGACCCCATTCTAGCTGGTTGCCGTCGGCCGCTTCTAGCACGACATACTGGACTTTAGAGTCACCATTCATTCCAGCCATGATTTCATTGAGTCGTACGAGCTGGTTGTCGGCGGTGGCCTGGCGGGGTAAAGAAATGAACAGGCCGAAGATAAGGAGGAAAACGGCCGTAAACAGCAAGCGTCGTTGAGTGGTATTATGACTATTTGACATGCGGTGACTCATCCTATTTTATTTATTTGGTTAATGGCTGATGTTAGCCAAAAACGACTCCAGCAGAATTTTATTGCTTAAACGGGCTTTGTGGTATTGTGGTACTATATGAACGGACTCTTACAGTAAAAATTACATAAACGGAAAAACGGGAGCGCAATTTCTGCGCTCCCGCTTTTGGCTCATCCGTTTTGCAGAAAAGTAAGCAAATTGCCCACTTCATCTGCCACAAAATCTACCTATGGTTCAATTGCAACGCCGTCAATTTGAGCGCCAAAGCCATTTGCGCTGCCATCCCAGAAGAAGGAGTAGGTGCAGCTTGTGTTATCGCCCAGGGAAATTGGCGTACAAATAAAGAGGTCTGAACCATCGCCAGACGCGCCGGTGACGGTGAAGGCACCATTGGTTGCCAGGTAGATGTCGCCGTTGCTGTCTACCCAGACGCCACTGATGTTTTCTGTGTTGTCTGTGAGTTCCACATCGCTGCCGTCGAAGTAGAGCAGTAGGCTTCCGTTATCCAGCACGAGTAAGTCGCTGCGGCTGCCGTTGATGCTGCCGGTGTTGTAGTTGCCCAGGGTGCTGATGAGGAGACGGCCGTCTGGGGCAAAACCAATCGCGTTCACATCCTCACCCGCAGCATCCAAGCCCACCGTTGAACCATCAAAGTACAGCTCAAAGCTGCCCGCCGTTGTGTCCCCCAAGGAGGTGGGGATAAAGCGGACGATGTCGGAATCATCAACGGCCGTTAGAGAACCAATGTCCTGCGCACGGCCCAGGCTCAGAAGCAGGCTGCCGTCTGATAAAGCGTAAAAAGCATCAACATCATTGGTGGCAATACCCAAATCGGACAAATCAACCAGCAAGCTCCAGGTAGCGGTGTTGGTATTGTAAGCCAACACATCTTCGTCGGCATAAGTAACCCCGCCAACGGTGCCATTTGAGGTGGCGCTAAGATAGATTGTCTGGCCTGCGCCTGGTTGGGGCGTTGGTGTATTGGTCGGCAGCGGTGTAGGCGAGGCTGTTTCCGTTGGCGTGGGGCTGGGGCCAATGGTTGCAGTCGCTGTGGCCGTCGGCGTGTTTGTGGCGGTTGGCGGGATTGGCGTGTCGGTTGGCGTAGGTGTCGGGCCAAGGTTTACGTTGATGACCAACTCTGGCGGATTGGCTCCTTCGCGGCTGCTGAAGATGAGCCGGTTGCCATCGGTGCTGAATACGGCGACGCTGTACTGCCCGTTGCCCGTGATGTAGCTGGAGATGTCAATTTCTGCCCAGGTTCCTGCGCTGACGCTGCCGATGCTGTTGATCTGGCTGCCGATGGCGGGGGCTGTGTTGTAGGTAACGGCCGTTTCATCCCAACTGTTATCCGCCACCTCAGAAACGATGATGCCGATGGTCGAAGTTGACTGGGACGACAGGCGCAGCGTGGCATTTGCCACCGAGCCGGTGAGCCCCTGCACATTAAAGCGCAGCAGCGAAAGAATCTCTGGCGTGGCGTCTGTGCTGAGCTGGCTCGATAAGCCTAGATTGTTTGCTGGCCGGTTGCTCAAGATGGCCGCATCGGCTTCAGGATTAAAAACGAAGTTGGATGCGGGCGGCGGCGTGTTGGTCGGCACCGGGGTATTGGTCGGCGCAGGCGTGTCCGTGGGCACTGGCGTATCGGTTGGCACCGGTGTGTCGGTAGGTGTGGCGCTGGGGCCAACCGTTGGTGTGTTAGTTGGTACGGGCGTGTCGGTGGGAACGGCCGTTGGCGTGTTGGTGGCCGTTGCTGGTGGCGTGGGGCTTGGCCCAGGTGTTGGCGTGGGCTGCAAGCTGTTGCTGACGTCGGCGGCAAAGGTGCCCCGCGTGAGCGCCGTGGCGCTTAGCCCGCTGATTTGCAAAGTCTGCCCGTTGGTGCTGACATTGGCGGCATTGTCCCAACAGGCTGGATTGCCTGTCCCGGTGCAGTCTGCCAGATTGTTAACCTGGCGCAGCGCCTGCTGGGCCAGCACGTCGCTGTTACAGGCGGCGTTGTTGTCCACTGGAATGTTGAGCGTAAAGGTTGCTCCGCCCGTCACGGTGCCTCGGGCAAAAAGTTCGTAGTAATCGGAGCAAAGCCCGCCGCCCGTGAGTGGTTCGTTGAAGGGGGCGTTGGCTGGGGAACGGCCGTAACTTACCAAAACGGCCGTACCGCTGTTGTCGCTGCTTTCCAGTTCGGCGTCGCCCAGCTTGGCCCGACCGATCCGGCTGGAGATGTCTGTCCAGTCAACCACCGCAGCACCCAGGCGTGCGTCCCAGGCAGATTGGGGCAAACCGGCCGGAGCGCTGCCCAAAGCGGTGCCCCAGTAGTTGTTGTTCAGGTTGGCGGTGCCGCCTGCGCCGCTGAAGGCGGTATTGAAACCCGTTACGTTGTTGGCGTAGGCCTCCAGCGTGCCCGCGGATTGGGCAAACGCGGTTGTGTTGTTGCTCAGGGTGTTGCCCTTTGCGGTCGCTGCCCCGGCTCCGGTGACGTTCACTGCCTGGCTAAAGCCGGTGATACTGTTGTTTTTGATGAGCACACGGCCGTTACCTGTGGTACGAACGGCCGTAACCGAGCCGCAGTTTGAGGAACAGGTCAGATTCGCGTTCAGGATAGTAAGATTGCCGTTTGCCGCATCAATCATGGTGTCATTGCCGCCGCCGACCCAGTTAATCACGGCCTCATCGCCGCCGTAAAGCACAACAGATTGTGTGGGCTGTAGCGTAGCCGCAATGTTGTGTACGCCGCTGATAGTTAAGGAACTGCCATCTGGCACACTGGCTAGCGCCGTTTGCAGGTTGGTGAAGTCGCAGCCAGACGGGCAAACTGTGGGTGGCTCGATGAGCGATTCTAGAAACGCAACAACGGGCACATCGTTCCCAGAAGTAGCCCCGATGGGCACAAAGCCGGTGATGTCAAAAGCGGGGGAGTCTACAAATTCTGGTACGCGATAGAACTGAACGGCAAACAGCAGCGTTGCCCGGCCATGATTGTGGAAAAACGGCGTGGTCAATGAGGTGCCAAACAGGCCTGGCGTGCTGTAGGTGCGGGTGCTTGGCCCTGGTGCAGAGCTGGGAGGCTCGTTTGGCACGCCGTCGGGATCGTTAAAGGTGACTTCATCGGTGCCGGTGTTGAACTTGGCATTGACACCCTCGGCAATGCCGGGGATGGTGCCATCTGTGGTGGCCAAAACGGGGCCGGAGTGGCATCTGGAGCATTGGATGGTGCTGCTAAAGAACAGATCGCGGCCCTGAATTTGCTGGTCAGAAATGGTGAAGCGATCCAGATCATAATTACCGTCCGCTGGGATGCGGATGGTGTTTTGGAATTCTTCCAGGGCATTCAGCTCATCCTGGGTGGGCGGACGAAAATCGACCCAGGGCACACGGTTTAAGCTGCGGGTGCCATGCTGCACCACCGCCCCTTGTGAAAATTCGGCCAGCGTGGGAATTTCTGAGCTGAAGCCATACGGCGCTGTTTCAGCAACGTTGAACAGGGGCGGTGAGGCCCGGAATACTTCGGGCTGGTTAAGGCCGTCGATGTTTTCCAGGATGAGGGCGCGCCCCAAGGGGAAGCCAGCGGTGTTTGTGGAGGGGCCGTGCATCATGGTGAAATTTTCCAGACCATTGGCGCTGCCGCTGACCGGGTTTGGCCCGGCCAGGTTTCCGGCTGACCAGGAAACAAAGGTGGCGCTGTTGCCAAAGCTGTCGGTGATGGTGCCGGAAAGGTCGTCGCCCGCGTACACCAGATAGGTGCTGCCGCTGCCAGCCAGCACGGTGGCACTGCCGGTGCTGCCGGTGATTTGGCCGCGCAGGTCGCTGGGTTGGGCAAAACCGGAAGGCGTGGCGCTGTTTACAACCAGCGTGTTGATGTTGTATTCGGCCACAAAAAGCGGATCCATGGGATTGGCCTGGAAGAGAGTGTCTACCTGCTCTGGGGAGAGGCCAAAGTCCCCATTTTCAGGACGATGGCAGGAAGCGCAGGAACGGCCGTTCCCCATAAAGGTCTCTTCCTTGAACAAAACTTCACCCTGATCGGCAATGGAGGCAACGGCGGGCGGCGCGGCAAAAGCTGCCCCGGCGCTGTTAACCGGGTTTGGCGGCCCAGGATTAAAATCGGCATTGGTTTGTGAGCCATTGCCAAAACCGCCACCGCTGACGCGCTGCAAGCTTACCGTGTTGAGAATGGGTAGTTCAGACGAGTTAGGCCCGTCGGTGGCTCCGGCTGTGCTGCCGCTGTAGCTGGCTCCGCCGTATGCCAGGGCCACGTTGATGGGGCTGGCGTTGGGATTATCTGGGTTGTTTTGGAAGGCAACCTTACCGGCTACCGGGACAACTTCGGCTGGCATGATGTAGTCAGGCGTGGGGGCACCGGGTAAGGCGGCAAATTCTGCTGTGGCCACAAGCACCGAGGTGGCCGTTGCTGGGGGATTGTTGGGGAAGACAAACCGGCCTGTTTGTGTGCCAAGGGCATTATAAAAAACAAGCATGGTACGGCCAGGCGATCCCGCAGGATCGCCTGGCTGTGGACCCCAATCCAGCTGGTTGTTATTAGCGACTTCTAAAACAACAAACTGCACTTTGGAATCGCCGTTCAGCCCAGCCATAACCTCATTAATGCGCACCAACGCATTATCGGCTGAGGCTTGCTGGGGAACGGCTGAAAACAAAGCAAGGACAACGAGAGAAACGGCCGTAAAAGCCCACAGTATTTGTGACGATCTGAAACGATGAATCATAATCCCCTCCTGGGTTTCCAATACAAACAGGTTATGTCCCGGTAGGCTTTGTTACCTATCAGGCATAACGTTGTTGCCGCTAAATTGTCATTGCATCAAAACAGGTAGACGAGATTTGCAAGGACTACGTGAGTTGAAACAATTTGCTATGTTTTAACAAAAAAAGCTAAGGTTTGATCGGTGTTGGGTGTGATGTATCGGTATTTACTATTTCTGAGAACGACTGTGATATAGGACTCTGATCCTACCTGTTTGAGCATAAAAGCTATCTCTTACAATAAACGTTACAGATTTTTAGGCATAAAAAAGCCCACGCCTGAATTCAAGCGTGGGCTTTTTGAAAACTCCGGTTGTGGCGTTTTTTGCTAAGAAAGCAAGGCGATTAATTCATTGTTTTCCTGCTGTTTGGCAATGTCTAGGGCTGTTTTGTTTTGGAAGTTGGTTGTGGTTTTGTCTGCGCCGCGGGCTAGCAGCCATTTTGCCATCTCAGTACGGCCGTAACCTGCCGCGGCCAACAAAGGCTGGTCTGGACTCTGGGTGTTGCCCCGTGCCGTAAGCATCTGTACCAGCGCCACATTGCCGCTGAGGGCTGCATGGTAAAGCAAGGAAATGCCGTGAACCCCGTTGCCGTTGACCAATTCAGGCGACTCGTCTAAATAGGCTGCTACCTCCTCAGTTAGGCCAAACATGGCGGCGGTGTAAATATTCATTGGCGCGCCTTGTGCCAGCAGGAATTCGGCAATGGGGCGGTTGCCAACGTGAGAGGCGGCTTCCAGGGCGGTTTCGTCAAACTCGACGTACTTTTCGTTGAGCAGACGAGGGTCTTCGGCCAATAGTTGCTTAACAATTTCTAAATTGCCGTGCGCGGGTAACACAAAGTTTCGGATCTGTTCTTGGGTTAGCGGTTCTAAATTCATAATTTACGTTTACCTTTATTTTCTTAGTGGAGAACAAAAGGTCCATTAAAAACAATCATCTTATTTGAGCTTTTGTTCTCCTGCGAGTAAATCACAGGCTGTGCTCAGGTTATTAAGCAACTTTTCGTGATTAACTTAATACCTATCCGAATATTAGCCACAGAGTTCACAGAGATTTTTGAGTTCAGGCTCAAAGCCGCTTGACTCTCTTTTTCCTCTGTGGCTTTCTCGGATAGATTCTTAAATCGTCCAGGCCATGAAGCAGTTCTTTTACGAGTCTGCCTATTTGTGGATTATCTCATGAGGAAACGGCCGTTACCATAGATCAATCGTCAAGGAGAATGCCCTGTCCATTGGTACAGGAAAACCAGGTTGTAGATTTAGAACAAGCGGTCTATGATTGGTAGCGTTGTTATAAATGATTGCATGGTGAAGTAAAAGATTCAAACGAGGGCAAATTAACATGACTAAAAAAGAAAAGCCTTTCAAAATTGTAGATTTGAACTTTGTCTCGCTGTACTTCCTGAATTTGGCTGCGGCCGTGACATTTTACACCAAGATTTTTGGCCCGCCAGACCAAATTTATGAAGAAGGGCCTCATTATGGTTGGGAATTGGGGGCAACCTGGCTTACCCTGTTTGAAAGCAAAATTGGCACAGTTAAGGAAAGCGATCCGCGTAATGCTGAATTTGCCATTCAGGTGACCGAACCGGGTGAGGTTGACCGGATGTATGCTGCTTTTCTGGCGGCTGGGGCGAAGCCCTGTATGAAACCGGAAGATACGGAAATGTATGTGCCAATGCGCTTTGCCTGCGTGGACGATCCGTTTGACGTGCGGATTGATATGTATTGCCTCATAGACCGCCCCGCGAGCGAATGAGCTGTCCGGTAATCCAACCGGCTTCTGGCGAAGCTAAAAAGCGCACCAGCCGGGCGGCGTCTTCTGGCCTGCCGATGCGCCCCATGGGAGCCTGGGCAACAAAGGTCTGGCGTAACTCGTCGGGTATCCAGCCCGTGTCGGTGATGCCAGGGTCGATGGCGTTGACGGTGATGCCCCGGCCGGCCAGCGCCGCACTGAGGCTCAGGCTGAAGGCCTCCACGGCCCCTTTGCTGGCGGCGTAGGCCAGTTCACCAGGCATGGGGCCAAAGCTTTGCCCAGAGCTGATGTTGATGATACGGCCGTTCCTCACCCGCCCTTCCTCGCCAAACTGCTGCACAAATTTTTGGCACAGCAGCGCCATCCCCCGCACGTTCACCGCGTAATGATCGTCCAGCGCCTGGGCGTTTACGGTGTCGATGGCGTCATTGGTGGAAAAGGCGGCATTGTTCACCAGGATGTTGGCCGGGCCAAACCGCTCTTGCACAACAGCAAAAAGCTCCGCTGGCGCGGTTGGCTGGCTTAAATCTAACTCCAATCCGGCTGCTTCTGCGCCCATTGTTTGTAATTCGGCCAGGATTTCTGCTGCTTCATTTTCCTGGCTGCCCCAGGGCATGGTGGCGTCGTACGGCCGAAAATAAGTGGTAAAGAGATTGCAGCCCACTTCGGCCAGGGCGCGAGCAATGGCTGCGCCAATGCCAATTTTGCGGCTCACCCCGGTGATAACGGCCGTTTGCCCACGCAGCATCTCTGGTTGCCAATTCATCATCATGTTGCCTCTTTGTTGGGTGGACAGATAGGATTTCGCCGGTTGACGGCCGTTCTGCCACCCGCTACACTGTTCTGCGCAATGGTACAGCAAAATCCCACCACGACATCCCCCTCATTTAGGCAAAATGCCCCGTTAATCATGGCCATCCTGCTCTTGTTTGATAGCTTCCATTTTGTGTTTGCCCGGCTGCTGCGCGTTTATTTGCCGCCCGTGCAGGCAGCGTTGTTGGTGTTGGGATTTGCCACGCTGGAAACGGCCGTTTTCCTTACCTGGCGTCGTCGTGTGCAGCTCAAAATCCTGCGGCAGCATCTTTGGTTTTTTGCCGCCATCGGCCTGCTGGTGGCCGGGGCCACCTCCCTGAGCTTTGCCTCGGTGCGCTATGTGGACGCGGGCACAGCCTCGATGCTGGCCCAAACCGCCACCTTGTTTGCCCTGGCCTTTAGCTTGCTTTGGCTGCGCGAAAAGCTGTACCGCCTGGAGCTGCTGGGGGCGGGTGTGGCTCTGCTTGGCATTTTTGTCATTAGCTTTCAGCCGGGCGACGTGCTGCGTTTGGGATCGCTGCTGGTGTTGGCGTCGTCTTTTTTGTATGCGCTGCATACGGCCGTTGTGAAGCGGTACGGCCAGGAGATTGATTTTGGCAACTTCTTTTTGTTCCGCGTTGGCAGCACCACGTTTTTTCTGCTCCTTTTTTTAATGGGGCAGGGCAGTTGGCAGCAGCCGAGCGGCATTGCCTGGCTTCTGCTGCTGCTGGTGGCCACGGTTGATGTGGTGTGCAGCCGGGTTTTGTATTATCTAGCGCTCCGTCGCCTGCAAATGAGCCATCACGCTATTTTGCTAACGGTAAGCCCGGTGATTGCTGTGCTGTGGTCGCTGCTGCTTTTTGGTGAAGCGCCAACGTGGCAAGGATTTATTGGGGGAACGGCCGTTTTGCTGGGTGTCGCTCTGGTGACCTGGCAGCAGCGCCGTTTGGCGGTGGCTGAATAATCGTATCGAGATAGATTTTTGCGGAGAAAACATGAATCCAATTGAAAACCAAAAACGCGGAAAATGGGGCTTGCTGCTCCTCATCGGCATTCTTTGTTTAGCCACCTTGCTTGTCAGGCTGACATCGGCTGGGGACAGACAAAACGTGCTGGCCGCGCCCCTTGGCGCACAGTCGGCCGATGGCCTGTGGCAAGATGTGGACGAAACTTTGCTGCGCACGACGGGTGAGCGGGTGATTGTGCCCACGGCATACCGCACGGTGTCGCTGGATTGGCAGGCGCTCAACAGCTTGCTGGCTGACGTGCCAAATGGCGCAGCAGAAGCGGCCACCAGCGATCTGATTCTGACCCTGCCGCTGCCCGATGGCACAGACGGCCGTTTCCAAATTTACAAAACGGCCGTGCTGCACCCCGACCTCGCTGCCAAATTCCCAGAGCTGCAAACCTATGCTGGCACCAGCCTGGATGATCCCACCGCCTACGCCCGGCTAGACACCACACCCCAAGGATTCCACGCCATGATTTTGTCAGGCGACCAAACGGTTTTTATCGATCCGTACAGCCGAGGGAATACGAGCCTGTACATCAGCTATTTCAAAAGCGATTTTGTCACCACAAAAACACCCATCCTGGAGCCAAACATCACAGCGCTTTCTGAGGTTGAACAAGCAGAAACCGTGTTGGCTCCGGCCATTTCTGGCTCGCAGCGGCGCACTTACCGCCTGGCGGTGGCGGCCACCGTGGAATACACAGCCTACCACAGTGCCGATCCAGGCAACCCAACCGTGGCGGAAGGACTGGGGGCGGTGATGGCCACCATCAACCGCGTCACGGGCATTTACGAGCGGGATGTGGCCGTCGCTTTTCAGCTTATCGCCAACAATGACCTCATCATCTACACGGCCGAACCCGACGGCTATACAAATGGCGACAGCGGGGCAATGGTTACAGAAAACCAGACAAACCTGGATGCCGTTATTGGCGATGCCAATTATGATATTGGCCATGCCTTTGGAACCGGCTTGAATGAGGGCTTTGCCCCAGGCAACACCTGTGTGCCGGGCACCAAGGCGCAGGGGATGACCGGCACCGAAGACCCGGTTGGGGATCCGTTTGATGTAGATTTTGTTTCTCACGAAATGGGCCATCAAATGGGGGCGAACCACACCTTTAACAGCTCCATTTGTGCTTCTGCTCGATTGTTCGCAACCGCCTTTGAGCCGGGCAGCGGCACCACGATCATGGCCTATGCCGGTCTTTGTCCCACGCAAAACATCCAGCTAAACAGCGACGATTATTTTCATGGCGTGAGCATTGAAGAAATGGTCGATTACACAACTGTTGGATCGGGCAGCAGCTGTGGCACGGTGGAAAGCACGGGCAATACGCCGCCGGTGGTTGAGGCGGGGGACAGCTACAGCATTCCGCTCAATACGCCATTTACTCTGACCGGCTCTGCCATTGACCCGCCAGATGCGGCGACACTGACGTATACCTGGGAGGAGTTTGACAATGGGCCAGCGGGCCACCCGAATGCGCCCTCTGGCGATGCCCCAATTTTCCGCACGTTTTCCCCGGTTGCGTCGCCATCGCGCACGTTTCCGCAGATCTCGGACATTGTGAACGGCACGCAAACAATCGGGGAAATTTTGCCCAGCTACGGCCGTACCATGAATTTCCGTCTCACCGTGCGGGACAACCAAACGCCAACAGGTGGGGTGGGGTATGATGAAACGACGGTAACGGCCGTTGATACCGGAGACCAATATGGAGTGCTGCTGCCAGACGGGGGTGAAACCTGGACGGGCAATACCAATCAATCTGTTACCTGGAACGTGGCGGGCACCGATCAAGCGCCCATTAGCTGTGCCAACGTCACGATTGAGCTTTCCACCGATGGCGGCTTTACCTATGGCACCGAATTGCTGGCCAGCACGCCCAACGACGGCAGCGCTACCATTTCCGTGCCCAACTTCAGCAGTAGCAGCGCTCGTGTGCGCGTGAGCTGCACCGGCAATATCTTTTTTGATATTTCTGACGCAAACTTCACCATTCAGCTGGGTTCCGGCGGCGCACCGGCATTGACGGTGGTTAAAAGCGTGCAGCCCACGGGCAGCGTTGCGCCTGGGGCCACGCTGACCTATGCCATTGGCGTGACCAACACGGGCACCGCGCCCGCCACTGACACAACCGTGACGGATACCTTCGCCGCCGCGCTGGTAAATCCGGTGTGCGAGGGCGTGCCGGGCAACCTAAACCAAACGGGCGTGTCGCTGAATCCATCGGCCGGGGAGACGTACTCTTGCACGGCTCAAGTTGATTCGTCGTTGGGGCTGGCTGTGGCGTTTACGGCCGTTCCCAGCCAAATCATGAGCGGCGAGGCGGTGACCTACACCATCACCGTCACCAACAGCCACAGCAGCCTGAGCTTGAGCAATGTGCAGGTGAGCGCCCCCGGCGTGAGCAACTGCACCCCAGCCCTCAGCACGCCGCAAACGTTGGCGGCCGGGGCAAGCCAAACCTACACCTGCCCCAACAATGTGATCAATTCGCCAGCCAACCTCACGGCCACGGCTACGGGCGAATTGACTATCAGCAACGTGGCCACAGCCGACGATCCGGGCGCGAGCCTGGCCACCAGCAACACGGTGCAAAGCCAGGTGCTGGTCACCGGCAGCGATAGCGTCATGGTGATGTTGTCGGATTATTTTTACCAGGATTTGCCTTTCATCACGCGGTAAACAACGTGGAGATTGGGGATTAGAAACTAGAAATGGGATCAATCTCCAGTCTCCAATCTCCTTCTTAACCAATTGCCTCAGCCAGCGCCGCCAATGCTCCTTGCTCGGCGGCGTAGATTTGTTCCAGATGGGTTTGCATGTTGGCAAAGAGGGTGTGCATTTCCTGGTCGCTGATGGGGAAACGGCCGTTTAATTCCACCTCCATATCTTGCAACTGCTGGCTCAATTGGCGCAGCTCGGCATCGGCCCCCGTGCCCTGTGCCAAAAAGAGGGCGTACTTTTGCGCCAGCAGCGCTTTTGTCTCTTTTAGCGGGGCAATGCTGTCTGGCAGCACCGCCTCGGCAAAGCTGCTCCACAAGGCAGCCACCTGCCGGTACTGCGTAGCCGCTTCTCCCAGCCCAGGCATATTCAGGATAGCTTCGGCTTCGGCCAGAAAATCGGCGTAAAAACCGCGCAGCCCGCCGCCCGCCGTGCCAAAATGCTTGACGCCTTCGTGTAACGAGCGGAGTGTGCTGTACAGCCCCACTTTTTCCTTAAAGACGACGGGCCACCCTTTTTTGTTTTTACTGTCGGTCATCATTTTGGCCCACTTTTTGTAAACCGGCAGGGCAAAGGTTTGCGATGTTTGGCTGAGATAATCGACGCAATCTTCTAAGCCAGCCATGATGGCTGCTGGCAAATCAAACGCGCTGCCGCTGCCTTGCAGCAGGAGCAGCCGGTTTTTGTACGAGCCAATTCTGCCCCGTGCTAGTTCCAAAGTTTCGCCAGCGACGCTAAGCGGCTTTTGGGCGCGATCATCTAGCAAGTAACGGCCGTTTTCCTGGCCAAACACGGTGACAAAGTGACCAAAGCAGCCGCTGTACATGGGGCGCAAATAGAAGTAGGGCAATTTTTCTTGATCGACCCAGGCAATGGGAAAACGGCCGTCTGCCAGCGCTTTATCCAGGTGTTTTACGGCCGTTTTTGCACCGCCTGTTTCTAAAAATTGGGCCTGCACCCCCACGCGATCACAGAAATTTTGCATGAATTCGGTGGTGTAATTCCATTTATTTTGGAAGCCCATCACCAAAATGGCAGACTCATATTTTTTGAACTCCCACAGGATGTAGCCGCAGCCCAGCCCGCCCGCAATGCCCAGCACCATCGCCTCGCTGAGGGGACGGCCGTTGTGCGGCGACACAAATCCCTGATTGGCCAGCACATTGGTCATTGTGGCCGTTTCCGGGTGAATGCCGCCGATTTGGGTGTAATTTTGTTGATTCATGCTGTTCTCCTTTTCCACTGATCAGTAGGTCAGTAATCAGTCGGTCAGTGGTCAGTAGGTCAGTGGTCAGTAGTCAGTGGTCAGTGGTCAGTGGTCAGTAGTCAGTGGTCAGTAGTCAGTGGTCAGTGGTCAGTGGTCAATGATCAGTCAATTGCTTATCGATTCACTGATTTTCTCTTTACTGATTACTGTTTTACTGATTACTGTTTTACTGATTACTGTTTTACTGATTACTGTTTTACTGGTTACTGATTACTGGTTACTGATTACTGGTTACTGATTACTGGTTACTGATTACTGGTTACTGATTACTAACCCGAACCGGTACAAAAACGTCCGTCTCGTTAAGGGCGTAGGCCGGATTGATGCGTGTGGTGCGGTAAATTTCAATCACTGGCAGGCCGATTAGTTCAATATTTTTGATTTGCCCCAGCTGGTGAAAAAATATCTGGTACACCTGGTCAAATCCGGCATCGAGCGGGCCGATGTAGGTCATGGTGGCAAAATGGCCGCCGGGCAACTGCTGAAAGCCGACGCTGCCTTGTGGCTGAAAGGGTTCGGGCACGCTCAGGCAAACATCGAAGCGCACTTTTTTGGTGGGGGTGATGTTGGGGTCGTCGTGGCCAACGCCCAGCAGCAGATTGTTGCCGTCGTATAAGCCATGCCCATCGGCCCATTTGATGAGCGTGTCGTACTGCCCGGTATCCACATTTTCGTATGCGCCCAAATGGCGAATGAAGGCCACCGGGATGGGCTTTAACTTTTGGATAGTGACGCGGGAGCAGCTTGTTTGGGTGGCCAGGGCGTTTAGCAGGGTGGTGTTGGCGGGGTGTTGTTGGTGCAGGGTACGGCCGTATGACACACGGTACTGCTTTGGCGTGACCCCAAACCACCGTTTGAAAGCCCGGGTAAAGGTCTCTGGTGCCTGGAAGCCCACATTCAGAGCAATCTCCAAAATGGTGGCCTCCCGAATCTTCAGGTCAAATGCAGCTCGCTCCAGCCGCAGCCGCTGGGTGTACTGCTTGGGCGTCTCGCCAATGGCGCGTTGGAACAGCCGGTGAAAATGGTACGGCGACAGCGCCGCCATCTCAGCAATTTGCTCCAAGGAAAGATCGCCATCCAAATGGGATTGAATGTGGGCCAGGATGGGCAGCAGAGCGGCCGTTTGGTTTCTAGAATCAACTGTGGTTGAGCGAGTCATGGGCATATTATACGATCAGAAAACGGCCGTTTCTTGATCTTTCTTGCGGTTTAGTGAATCAGTGGTTTATGGCCATCTTCGTCAGCATTTCGTCAGTTTGGCGTTGAGTTGAGACCCTCCTCTTGCATTATGCTCCTGGCGAATCTTGAAGTTGCTCCCATGTGAGGTGAAAAAATGAAGAAGTTTTGTTTAACAATGATCGTTTTGGGCAGCCTGCTGCCTGGTCTGGTTGCTTGTGTTCCGGCATCGGAAAATGTGATTGAGGAAACGGCCGTTCCTGACACCCAGGAAGCGGCCGTTCAACCCACTGAAGCCGCGCCAACCGCTGCCGCCGAATCAATTGAATCCGCCGCGTGTGCATCAGAAACTGGCCACATCTTCCAGAGCGAAGAAGGCGGCTACTGCTTTGTTTATCCAGAGGATTACTGCTGGCTGCCGGGTCAGGATGCGCTGGTCAACACTTTTGTCAGCGTGGATTCTGATAATGCCGAAACAAACCGCTGTCCCGATGAGCCGCTCATTTTACATGGCGACGTGGTTTGGATTTCTATCAACGTGGCTCAGGCCAACGGACAGTCATTGGATGAGGCCGTTGCCAGCGTCACAGCCGGGCTGGAGGATTTTGGGCTGGAGATGGAATCGGTGGTGCTGGCTGGGGAAACGGCCGTACAAATTAACAACATGCCTGGCCAGGACATCAGCCGTGAACTGCTCACCCTCCACAACGGCCAGCTCTACCGATTTACGTTTGTGCCCGCTGGGGCAGATGCGCTGTACCAGCAGGTAACGTCAACTTTTCAATTTTTACCATAGCCCCTGGATGATTTTCTCAGGTACGCAGGTAAGATGCGCCGTTCACGTCGATGATGGCCCCGGTGAGAAATTGGGTGCCTTCGGCGGCAAGAAAGAGCACCGGGTAAGCCACTTCGTCCGGGGTGGCTACCCGGTTCAGCGGGCTTTGGCCACGAATGCTTTGCCCAACTTCCCCCACGAGAAACTCTTCCGCCATGTCGGTTTCCACAAAGCCAGGGGCTACCACGCCCACAAAAATGTTGTGCGGGGCCAGGTATTTGGCCAGCGATTGGCTCATGGCGTTTAGCCCGGCTTTGCTGGCTCCGTAGGCGGGGGCGGTTGGCTCGCCCCGAAATGCGCCGCGTGACGAGACGTTGACGATACGGCCGTATCCCTGCGCAATCATCTGCTGCCCCACCAGATAAGTCAGATTGGCCACACCAATTAAGTTAACCGCCAGCGTTTGCTGCCAGGCGGCCTGCCACGCGGCAAATGACACCTCTGCCAGGGGATGATCTTCATAAATGCCTGCATTGTTAACCAAAATGTCGATACGGCCGTACCGGCCCACAACCTCATTGACCAATGCTTGCAAGGAGGCCGGATCAGCCATTTCTGCCTGGGCAATGTGGTGATTGCTGCCTTCGAGAGATACGGCCGTTTCCTCTGCGGCGGCCCGGTTGCGATTGTAATGCACCACCACCTGCGCCCCATGCCGGGCAAACTGCTGGCAAATCGCCCGGCCAATGCCCCGCGATCCGCCCGTGACTAAAACAACTTTGTTTGTAAAATCCATCATTGCTCTCCTTCGAAAATAATTTAACCGCGGAGAACGCGGAGAACGCAGAGAAAAATTTGGTAAATCTGCGCAATATGCTGATTTTCATTCATGGTAGTCAACGACAGTCGGTGTCGTCTCCTCTGAAAATAGCCTCACGCAAAGCCGCAAAGATCGTTTAGCGTCCTTGGCGACTTAGCGTGAAATTTTCATTCATGGTGTTGAGCTTGCGCTCATGTCGTCCCCTTCAAAAATAAACCTCCCGCAGGTTTCATCTGCAAGCACTATCAAGGGACAAACCTGCGGGAGGTGGTTTGGTTGAATAAAAAAGACCTGCCAGATTACATTCTGGCAGGCCCGAACTATTTTAGGGTAACGGCCGTTTAATTTTCATCAGTAGGCGTGGGCGGTTGGGTGGGAGGGATGGCCTCGGTTGGCTCAACGGCCGTATCCTCACTCTCGCTTGTATCCTCAACAGGTTCCGCTTCTTCAGATGGTTCCTCAACCGGTTCCTCAATCGATTCTTCCTCAACGGGCTGCTCAACCGGCTCTTCGATAGGCGCTTCAATTGGCACCACCGGGGCAAAAATTGGCGCATATTTAAGCACGCGGTTGTTGCCCGCATCAGCAATGTAAATATTGTCTTGCCCGTCGATGAAAATGCCGTTGATCAGATTCAGGCTGTTGGCATCGGTGCCAAACTGGCCAAACTTGCCCAAATAGCTGCCATCTGGCCCAAAAATGAGCACCCGCGCCGCTTCTGGATCGGTCACATAAACCCGATTGCCGCTGTCCACCGCCAGGTACGGCTTGTTGTTGATGGAGGTGTTGGCTGGCCAGCCGGTGTCCAGCAGCCATTCGTTGATGGGGATGAGGTCTGAGGTGAACTGCTGGATACGGCCGTTCCACGTATCCGCCACATAGACAAAGCCATCGGGGCCAACGGCGATGCCCACCGGCTCATAAAACTGGCCCAAACCCGCGCCAAACTGGTCGTTGCCCGCACCCAGCTGGCCGATGAAATTGCCAGCAGCATCCATAATTTGCACGCGATGGTGCCCGGTGTCGGTGACCAGCGCCCGCCCATCGGCGGTAAGCGCCACTTCACGCGGGCCAAAGAACAGGCCCAGCCCTTGCCCCTGCGGATCGTCTAACGTGTTGCCGGGACGGCCGTAACTGCCCACAAACTGCCCATCCAGGGTAAACTTTTGCAGGCGATGGTTCCAGGTGTCGGCCACGTACACAAATTCTTCGTCAATGGCCAATCCCCATGGCCCTTGCCCTTCGATATTAAACTGGCCATCGCCCGTGCCTGGGCTGCCAAAGCTGTTGATGAGCTGCCCGGCTGGATCAAACACCTGCACACGCTGGTTGCCGGAGTCCAGAACATAGATACGGCCGTCTGCACTCACAGCCACATTACGCGGGGCAAAAAACTGATCGTTTGCCGTGCCCGCCACTCCGCTCAGGTTGAGCACCAGCGAAGGGGCAACAGCGATCTCGCCATCTTCATACGGCGTTTCCAAACCGGGTGCGCCTACTGCTTCCAGACCAAAATCCCACAGGTCAGCCAGCACATCTTTGCGCACGTACAGACGCAAATCATCGCGCAGCGGCCACTGCCCGTCGGTCAATGTGCCGCCAAAAGTTTGGCTGTATTTGCTAAAGTCGCGGTAAAAGAAGATGTCCCACAGCGCCTCGCGTACGTTGGGGTTCAGCAGGCCGCGCCTTTCCACCCCCTCCAGGCGATTGGGATCGCCCAAAATGGCAGCCCAGCCAATGTTGCGATAATCCTCCATGGGCCACCACAGGTAGGTGTAGGTGCGGTAGGTGTAATTGCTGCCCAACAGCCGGTCCACTTCATCCCAATTGCTGCGGCCGACCAGCACAATGGGCGAGTCGTTGAGCGTGGCGCTGGGCGTTTCGCCAAAGTAAACGCGGTTGGGGTATTCACGCATGTACCAGGTGAAGGGCCAGGAAACGCCGCTGCCGCCAAAGGCCACTTTAATGCTTTTATCGCCGTGCAGCCGCATGGAGAGGGTTTCAATTTCATCCAACACCATGCTTTTAGCGGCTGGTGCGCCGTGGGCGTACACCATAAATTCGCGGGCATAATCGGCGTTGGGGAAGCTGGAGAGGTAAGTAAAACGAATGGTGAGGACGGCCAAAATGGCAAATGTTGTCAGTACGGCAAGCGGGCGGCGCAAACGGCCGTCTAGCTTTTCACGCGCTTGCTGCCAGAACCAAAAAACCAGCGACGCCAGGACGATGCCGCCCAACACGCGCCCCATTTGGTTCAAATTATTTAGCTGCTGGCTGCCCAACTGTACCTTGCCCAGCAGCACAGGGCCTAAAGCGACCAGCACAGAAACAATCAAGCCCAGAGTTAGTCCAACGTAGGTAAGCGCCTGCCGCGAAAACAGATCGCGCCAATGCACCTCTTTAAACCGTTCATTGATGTACCAACCGCTGAGCAGCCCCATCGGAATGACAAAATGGGTGCTTAGCCAGGGCATCTTTTCCCCAGCCACGCTGTAGGCGACCCAGGTAAGCGCCAGCCACCAGCTGACAAAGGCCACAAACTCGCACATGATGTCCCGCGCCAGCAAGCTCATCAAGCTTTTTTCCAGGCCATGCGTCCGCAAAATTTGGTCGCGCCGAATAAAGAACCAGCCCAAAATGGCAATTCCTAGCACCAGCAGCGCTGTCAAAATGCCAGGCAAGCGAGTTGTGGGCAGCCCTTCGGCCACGTTGCCTAAATTAAACACCCAGTTGCTAAAGCTGTAGCCAAACAACGCCAGCAAAACGGCCGTTACCCAATACCCGGTCACCTGGTTAATGCGCTGCTTGATCAGCCAGAACCGGATGGCCAGCAGGGCAAAGATCAGGGGTAAAAATTCATAAAAAGGCACTACGAAAAAATAGTAAAACGATGGTTGGTTGCCTCGCGCCACGCCCTGTTGTTCCAGCCAGTAGCCCAGGGAGCCAATGGTGCCGCTGGTCCAGCCAGAAAAATTGGTGAACACAGAGGTGTACAAAATAAGGAAAATTGTGTGGAAAATAACGGCAGAAATAATCCAGCGCCGCTGATCCCACCACAGCCCAATGAAGATGGCGATGATGAGGGTGATGGTGAGGAAAACGGCCGTTAAAAAGATAGGCGAATCAATAAAGGCGCTCCAGCAAGTGCCGTTGAATAGGCGGGCAAAAAAGAGTTGGAAAGCCGACATGGCGTCTTGCCCCTCCAAAATGCAGGTGTTAACCGTGTAGTCGCGTGGATTGCCACCTGCCAGCACCACCAACAGCGGCGAAGCCATAGGCAAAATGAGGGTGGTAAACAGGACGATGAGATCAAATTCGCTGTAGTTCTTCAAAAACGGCCGAAACCGGAATGCCAGCCAAAACAGCCCGCCGCCCAGCGTAAAAATTCCCGCAATTTGCACCCAGCCTAGCTGATTTTGAATGGCGTTGCTTTGCTCTGCTTCTGGCGTGACCAGCGCGTCCTGTTCCGGATCCGCCGCAAACACACCGCTGTCTTCTGGGACAACGGCCGTTTCCGGTTGAGCTGCCAACTGCTGCCCCAATAAACCACCACCGACCAACAATAATCCTAAAAGAATCAGCAGCACAGGCGTGGTCAGTTTGCCTAAATTGTTGCGCAGCCAGGGAGCCAGCCAAATTTGCGGCAGCAGGCGCAAAATTAAAAAGCTGCCAAAGATGGCCACATAAATAAAAGACACTTCTTTGGTGGAAAACATTAAGGCGGTT
>JACKBR010000035.1 GCA_020634495.1 Ardenticatenaceae bacterium
TTATAATCCTTGCTCAAACTGCGCCTCACAACGCAGAAACCCAACTGCAAGGAAATTACGCATGAGAAAAAAAACAATCTATTTCTTGATCCTATTGGTTGTCGTAACATTGGCGGCCTGCGGCCCAGTGGCCAACTCAGAACCGGCAGCTTCAGAAAGTGAAACAACTGAAAACACAACATCCACGACACAGGGCAATGGCATGATGGGCATGGGTGGCATGGGGGGGATGATGGCGGCTCACCACGCCACCATTCCCGAAGAGTATGCCGGTCTAAGCAACCCCATCCCCGCCGATGAAGAATCATTGGCACGTGGCGAAGAAATTTACGCCACGCATTGTGCCACCTGTCACGGCGATGGCGGTGTCGGTGATGGCCCCGGCGGTGCCAGCCTGGACCCCGCTCCGGCCAACATCGCCCACACGAGCCAAATGCTGGGCGACGATTACCTGTTTTGGCGCGTCAGCGAGGGTGGCGCAATGGAGCCGTTTAACTCTGGCATGATCGCCTGGAAAGGTATTTTGGATGAACAAACTCGCTGGGATGTGCTGAACTACGTGCAGGCGCTGGGCGCGGGGACAGTTACCCCTGGTCAGCACATGGGCGGCGCGACGTTTGATCCGGCTGTAGAAGCAGAAAATCAGGCCGAAATGTTAGCAACGGCCGTTTCCCAAGCCATCATCACCCAGGCAGAGGCCGACACCTTTGCCGCTGCACACGAAATTGTAGACGCCCGCATGATGGAACTGCGCCGTCAAGGTTCCGGCGAAAGCATGGATAATCTAATGGCCGACATCCTTGCCGAACTTGTCGAAGCCAACGCCCTTACCCAGGAGCAAGCCGACACCTTCCTCTCCGTCCACGACCGGCTGGGCGAAGCGGGATTGATGCAGTAAATAGAGATTGGAGACTGGAGATTGCGTCATCTCCTAATCTCCAATCTCCGATCCCCCCTTATGTATTTAATCGCCGAACTCACCCGACGGCCGTTCCGCACCTTCACCGCCGTTCTCAGCATTGCCATTGGCATTGCCCTGTTCATCAGCTTGCAGGCATATGCCAATGGCTACCGCGAAGCCGCCCGCGCCCCGCTCTCAGAAGTGGGGGCCGACATCACCGCCCAGCGGCAGGGCGACATCCCTGAAGGGTTCGAGGGCATCGTCTACCCCCACTCCGTTGCGCCCATCCACCGCGACGAAATCGCTGAAATTGCCGCCATTCCCGGTGTGGAAGCCGTTGCCGAAAGCCTCTTTTTCTGGTCATTCGAGGCGGACAGCTTTGTCGCCGGACTGGGTTTTGATCCGGCGGTAGAATTTGGGCCGGGGCGTTTGCGAGCGGGATTAACAGACGGCCGTTTCCTCAGCCAAACCGATAGCCACGTCATTCTCGCCGACAGCAGCTATGCCTTGCAAAATGGATTGGCTTTGGGGGATGCGCTGACGGTAGACGGCCGTTCCTTCACCATTGTCGGCCTGGTAGACACCACCCGCGTCGGCCAAATCGCCAACGCCAACCTTTACTTCACCCTCGCCGATGCGCAGGCGATGGCCGCCGTCGCTCCCAACGTCCTTGCCGTCCACGACATGCGCCCCGACGACGCCAACATGCTCTTCATCAAAGCGGAGCAGACACAGGCCGAAGCCGTCGTCGCCGCCACCGAAGCTGTGCTGGGCGAACAGGCCCTCGTTTCCTCAGCGGAATCGTTCGGCGAGCGGCTGGGCGCGTTATTCGACCTGATTGACCGCTTTGGCGTGCTGGTCGGGCTGATTGCCTTCCTGTTTGCCGCCGCCATCCTCGTTCGCGCCATTGCCGCCGGGCTGTGGGAACGGCGGCGCGAGATTGGCATGATGCGGGCGGTTGGCTGGCGGCGGCGGGAGATTGTGCAGCAGTTGTGGGCGGAAACGGCCGTTCTCACCCTGCTTGGCGGTCTGGTCGGATTGGCGCTGGCTGGGTTCGTTACTTTTTTGATGAGCCGTGCCGCCGTCACCGTGCCCGTGCCCTGGGAACTCAGCCCCACGCCCCATTTTCTGCCCGGCGGTGCAAAAGAGGTCGCAGTTGTGGTGCCGCTAGCGGCGCACATCACGCCCGCGCTGGCGCTGGCGGCGTCGGGACTGGCAGTCGCCGCGACGGCGTTGGTCGGGCTTTGGCTGCCGGGGCGCATTGCCAACATCAAACCGGCGGAAGTGCTGCGGAGCGAATAAAAAGTGGAGATTAGAGATTGGAGACTGGAGATTGGGCAAATCTCTAATCTCCAGTCTCCAATCTCCCAAAGAGGAATGACCTTGTTAGAAGCAAAATCATTGAGCAAAACGTTTGGGTCGGTAACGGCCGTTTCCCAAGTCAATCTCACCATCCATCCTGGCGAAATCGTGGCCATCATGGGGCGATCCGGCTCCGGCAAAACGACCACCATGCACCTGTTGGCTGGGCTGGAAACACCCAGCGGCGGGCAGGTCATCTATCAAGGCCAAAACATCGCTGGCCTGGACGAGGATGCCCTGGCCCTGTGGCGGCGCGAAAACATCGGGCTCATTTTTCAGGCGTTTCACCTCATTCCGACCTTGAGCGCATTGGAAAACGTCGCTTTCCCGCTATACCCAGCAGGGGTGCCCGCCGCCGAACGACGCCAACGCGCCAGCAAACGGCTGGCCCAAGTCGGGCTGGCTGATCGCGCCGACCATCGCCCGTCGCGGCTTTCCGGCGGCGAGCAGCAGCGTGTCGCCATTGCCCGCGCCCTCATCAACAGCCCCGGTCTCATCCTCGCCGATGAGCCAACGGGCAATCTGGACAGCCAAACGGGCCAGGAAATTTTGGCTTTGTTTAAACAACTGCGGCAAGAGGCAGGCGTTTCATTTGTAATTGTGACCCACGATGATGAGGTGGCAGCGACGGCGGATCGGGTGATTCGGATGCGCGATGGGGAAATTGAGATTGGAGATTAGAGATTGGAGATTGCAATGCGGAAAATGAGGTGGCTTGTTGGAATTTTGTTGTTATTGGCGGCGTGTGGCGGTGGCGTTGATGTGCCGGTGACGGTGGAAATCATCCATCTCAACCACGCGCCCATTTTGCCGACGGTGCAGGATGTGGAAGCGATTTTGACCGAATACGGCGACCTGGTGTCGTGGCAAACCGTTGATTTTGACACGGATGCGGGCAAAGCTTTTGCTGAGGAGCATGGCTTGATTGACCACACGCCGATTGCGATTTTTGTGAATGGGGCGATGGAGATGGAGGTAAACGGCCGTCTCGTCAAGTTCTACAGTTTTCCCCAAGGCGAAGGCGTGGGTGACATTGTTGCTGAAGGTACCTGGACGCTGGCTGACTTCCGCGCTGCCCTGGACCAGGCGACGGGGCAATGAGCGTTTATCTGCTGGCTGAACTGCGCCAGCGGTGGGGGCGCGCCTTGGGGACGCTGGTTGGCGTGGCTCTGGGTGTGGCCTTGTATGTGGGCTTAACGGCCGTTGCCGCTGGCTTCGCCGAAGCCGCCAGACAACCGTTAGCCGGAATCGACGCAGACATTTTGCTTAGCCGTCCAGCAGGTGATGGCCTCCCGGCAGGGCAAACCACACGCGGCGTGCGCCAGCCCTTTGGCCTCGCGCCGCTCACGCTGGACGAGGCGGCTGATTTGGGTGCGATTGATGGCGTGGGCGGCGTCAGCGGTGGCCTGTTGCTGTGGGACTTTGGCGCAAACAGTTACCAAACGCTGCTGGGCATTGATCTGGCGCAAGCGGGCGTTGGGCCAGCCAGGGTGAGCGAGTGGGTAGTGAACGGCCGTTTCTTCCAGCCCGGTGAGCGCAATGTGGTGGTGGTAGACCGCCATTTCGCTGCCTTCTTCCGTCTGCAACCAGGCATGACGCACGAGATTGGCAACCAAACCTTCACCGTTCTCGGCGTGGTGGAGCTGCCCGGCGGCAACCAGGCAGCAGCGGCCAACTTCTATTTGCCCCTCGCTGATGCCCAGGCATTGGCGGGGCTGCCCGCCGGCCAAATTAACCAAATCTACCTGCGCGTAGCTGAAGCCAGCGATGTAGACTCGGTTGTTGCCGCCAGCGAAGCGCAGTTGGGCACTATTTCTGCCCTGACGGAGCAAAGCATTGTGCAGGTCATGGGCGGCGTGGCGCAGGTTTCCGACCGTTTTGCCAGCGTGACAGCGTTGGCCGCGCTGCTCGGGGGTCTCATTCTGACAGGCGCGGCGTTGAGCGCAAACATCACCTTGCGCACCGTCGAAATTGGCGTGATGAAAGCAACCGGCTGGCAGGCGCAAGATGTGGTGCACCTGTTCGTGGTCGAAGGGATTATGCTCAGTGCGCTGGGCGCGGCGTTGGGCATCTTTCTCGGCTGGCTGGCCACATTGATTTTGTCCCAAATTCCGGTAAATTTGAATTTACTGGCTGGCACAACGCCCGATTTGGGCAATAGCCCGGAGATTGAAGCGTACACGTTGCCCGCACGTTTGTCGTGGATTGCGGTAAGTGTGGCAACGGCCGTTGCCCTCATCGGCGGTACAATTGCCAGCTACCTGTCTGCCCGCCGGGCCGCCCGCTTAAAACCGGCAGAGGCATTGCGATCAGGGTAACAGGCTAACGTACCTGTCACGCGAGAAACACCATGTCTAAAATTCTGATTATTGATGATGAACACAGCATCCTTAACCTGGTAACGGCTTATTTGAAGCCTGAAGGGTATGAGGTGATGACGGCGGGAAACGGCCGTGCCGGCCTCCACCTGGCCCAAACCTTCCAGCCCGATCTGATTGTGCTAGACATCATGCTGCCCGGCATGGACGGGCTGGAAATGTTAGCAGCTTTGCGCCGCGAATCAGATGTGTACGTTATCCTGCTCACCGCCAAGACAGATGAGACTGACAAAATTGTGGGATTGTCGGTGGGCGCTGATGATTATTTGACCAAGCCATTTAGCCCTCGCGAACTGGTAGCGCGCATCAAAGCCGCTTTGCGCCGTTTGAATGCGGGAAGCAGCCAGTCAGAAAACCAAACCCTGGCATTTACGCATCTCAAAATTGACCCTGCCGCCCGCCGCGTCTGGAACGACGCCCAGGAGGTAGAGCTGACCGCCACAGAATTTGATCTGCTGCAAACGCTGGCTGAGCATCGCGGTATGGTGCTTAGTCGGGAACAGTTGCTGGAAAAAGTTTGGGGGCAAAACTTTTTTGGCGAGATACGTGTGGTGGACGTGCATTTGGGTCAGGTACGCCGCAAGCTGGGCGAGAATCACGGCATCGTAACGGTGCGCAGCGTGGGTTACCGCTTTGAGCAGGAGCGTGTTTGAGATGATTGCTTATTTTCGACGACGATTGCGTTGGAAATTGTTTTTCTCATATCTCAGTGTGGTGGTCATTGGCGCTGTTGTGCTGGTAATTGCTATGGAAGTCGCTGTGCCCCGTGCCTTTCAAAGCCACATCACAAATATGGAAATGGAATTTACCATGCAGGATGGCCACATCATGGGGACAGTGGGCAACGCCTCTGGCCATATGGCAAATGATTTGTTGGCAAATTTAAGCGAAGCCGTAACAGAAGCCACCGTCATTGCCCTGACGGCCGCCGCTGTCATTGCCATTGGTGTTAGTGCGCTGATTGCCCGGCGGGTGGTCACACCAGTTCGGGCAATGATGGCTGCCAGTCAAGAAATTGCGCAAGGTAATTACGGCCGTCGCGTCCCGCAGCCATCCCAGCGTCAACCAAAAGAGCTGGATGAAATGGGGCAGCTTGCCCACAGCTTTAATCAAATGGCGGCGCAGCTGGAAGAATCAGACGCCCTGCGCCGCCAGCTAATTGGCGACGTTTCCCACGAACTGCTCACGCCGCTAACTGTCATTAAAGGCTCAATGGAAGGGTTGATGGACGGTGTGCTGCCGCTGGAGGCTGAGACCTTCCAGCAGGTTTACCATGAAGCGGCGCGGCTGCAACGGCTGGTGGCCGATCTGCAGGAACTCAGCCGTGTGGAGGCGGGTACATATGAGTTAAGCTTTAAACCTGTTGACATGAGCAGCTTAATAAATGAGGTGGCAAATCGCTTGCGTCGCCAATTTGAAGATAAGGGAGTGGCTTTGCGCGTTCAGTTGCCATCTGGCCTGGTGATGGCGGAAGTGGATGCTGACCGGCTAATGCAGGCGCTGATCAATTTGATGGGGAACGCGCTGCAATACACGCCCCCCGGCGGGCAGGTTGAGGTGGCGCTGCGGCGGGAGCGGGAAACGGTGATTGTGACGGTGGCAGACACGGGCGCGGGGATTGATGCTGAGCATTTGCCACACTTGTTTACACGCTTTTATCGGGTGGACAAATCGCGGGCGCGAACCAGCGGCGGCAGCGGCGTTGGTTTAACGATTACCCAGCATTTGGTGAGGGCGCATAACGGCCGTATCTGGGCTGAGAGTAATGGCCTTGGGCAAGGAAGCACATTTGGCTTTTCGCTGCCAATCTCACAAAGTGGCTCCAAGGATTAAAATCACATCCTTCACGCCGCCGCCTTTGAAGTTAGCTATTGTTGTGCGTAACCAACAAATACCCTGGGAGTGCCGGTATGATCGTTTACTGCCTGCATTTGCACGTAGCCCCCGCCTTTTTGCAGCAGACGCTGCACCAGCACCTCTTGCCCAGCGCCAAATTCAAAGGCCAGCAAGCCGCCAGGCCGCAAAAACCGCACCGCATCCTTCACCAGCCGCCGAAAAATGTTGATGCCATAAGGCCCAGCATCCAATGCGACCAGCGGCTCATATTCAACGATCTCAGCCGCCATTTTTTCTAGCGAGCCTGAGGGAATGTACGGCGGGTTGCACACCACCACATCTACCTGCCCTTCCAGGTCCATGCCATCTAACGGGGCAAACAGATCGCCACAAAGGGCCGTGACGCGCTCCTGCAAATCATATTGCTCTACATGTTCCTGAGCGCGAGCCACGGCTTCGGGGCTGATGTCCAGGGCATAAACGCGGCTCTGCGGCAGCTCTAGGGCCAACGAAACGGCAATGTTGCCACTGCCGGTGCCCACATCCACAACGGTGAGGGATTCGGCTTCCAGGCTGGCTGCATGGCCCAGAACGGTGCGCACCAGCAGCTCTGTCTCGGCACGGGGGATGAGCGTGTCTGAGGTGCAGATGAACGGCCGTCCCATAAACACTGTCTGCTGCAAAATGTACTCTAGCGGTACGCCTTTTTGCCGTTGGGCAATAATGTCATCCAGGTTTAGCTCTTTCTCGGTGAGGTTTTGCGGGGAACGGCCGTCTAGCGCCCGCAGCGCCCCGCCAGACAAAATATCGCACAGGTGCAACGTCTCTTGCAGCGGATTTTCTAGCCCTGCCTGGCTAAAAGTCTCGTGGAGTTGGTGAATAAACTCAAACACGATCCGGTTCCTCATCAAATAAGCCCAGCGGTGGCGTGCGTAGGTAATTGGTCGTGCGGGCTTTGCGCTGTAAATCAGCATAAACGCGCTCTACCTGTTCCGCTTCTAAATCCAGCTCACGAGCGACCACATCGGCCGGAACTTCATGCTTCAATCCATACCAGATCAAATCCATTAAATCAAAGGGCAGGCGGAAGAAAAACTCTTCCTGCGTGCTGGAGGCGCTGTAGGTGTCTGAGGTTGGCGGGCGGGTGCGAATCGCTTCGGGGATGTTTAGATACTCAGCGAGTTGGTAAACCTGGGTTTTATACAGGTGACCAATGGGCTGCACATCCATCGCGCTGTCGCCATATTTTACAAAAAAGCCCTGATCATGCTCATTTTTCTGTGGCGTGCCAATGACGGCAAAGTCATGCAGCTCGGCATTGTAATAAAGCATGGCGGCGCGGCTGCGCTGTTTGAAGTTGGTGGCCGCGACGATCTGGCGTAGCTGAGACGGCCGTAACCGCTCGCTCTTTTCTTCGCCCTCTGGGCTTACGATGGTCAAGCGGTAAAAGTTGAGCTTGTCGCTGTCCAGCAAATCAGTGGGCAACGTAATTTTGAGCTTGTAGCTGGTGTCGTATTCTGGGAAAACTTCTTTAACGGCCTGGTCGCGGCGACGGTAGCTGCCAAAACCATACAGCGGCTCTGTAATGTCTTCTACCAGCGGCGTGACGCCAAATTGGTGGCACACTTCGCGCCCAAGCAAAAGGCTTTCAGGGCTGGATTCGCGTTCTGGCATCAGCAGCACAACCAGCCGGTTGAGCGGGATTGCCTGCACAGCCATCGCCAGCACCACGGCCGAATCGACCCCGCCGCTGACGCCCAGCACACCCCCTTTGCGCTTCAGAACGTGAAAAATATCGTTGCGCAGGCGCTCGACGATGCGCTCAACCTCTTTGGCCGGATCCAGGTCTAAAATGTGCCGGTGAAATTCGGCAGTTTTTGTCGTCATAAGAAATCTCCCAATATTTGGACACACCTGTGTCCGCTTGTTATTTGACGGCGTGGGCCAGTGACCCGCGTCTGATGATTTTTTGATTGGTGACTGGTTGGTGGGAAACGGCCGTTCCCCACGAATCTATAAAGTGATGATGCACCAGCTGGGTAGATAAAATACCTGCCAGGGCCATTTCGTCAATCTCGCCCAGGCTACCCAGCCGCTCTTGCTTTTTCTGTAAAGCCTGCACGGCTGCGGGATTAAAACAGCCAGCTGCTTCAACCTTTGCCGGTGAAAGCATCTCGGCCACCCAGTCCAACGGCCGTCCGTCTGGGAAAAAGCTGTGGTGAATGGGGGCACGGTACGGCCGTTTTTGCCGCTGCCAAATTTCTGCTGGCAGCAGATCGCGCACGGCGTACTTTAGAATATGCTTCTCGTTTAAGCCGCGCAGCTTAAAGTCAGGTGGCAGCTGATTGCAAAACTCAATGACATGGTGGTCCAAGAACGGAAAACGCCCTTCAATGGAATGGGCCATTGCCATGCGATCTCCCTGGGCTGAGAGCAAATACTCCGCCAGGAAAATGCGGATTTCTAAATATTGAGCCTGCGCCAGCGGCGTCCAGCGGCCAAAGCTGGCCGGAAGCGGCAAATCGGGCAGCGAATTTTCTGTGCTGCTTTGCGCCAACACATCCTGGCTGAATAGCCGCCGGTGCCGCGCTCCATTGCGCCAGCGCAGCAAATGCGAATAGCCCGGTTCGGCAACGTCGGTGAGCCGGTGGCCAAAAAACTTGGCCAGATAAGCCGGGTTGTCTAAGTTTTGCACGTAGCTGTAGAGTTTTTTGAGGAGGAGCGGCCGTATTGCAGAGTCTGGCTCACGAGCCCAAAAGCGGCGAATCAACGATTCTTTAAAAATGTTGTAGCCACCCAGGAACTCATCTGCACCTTCCCCGGTCAGAACCACTTTGATGCCAGATTTCTCCACAAAATCGGACAGCAAATAGAGGGGCACAGGTGAAGTCCGTAAAATGGGCGTTTCTGTGTGCCAGACGACGTTGGGAAAAGCCTGGCCAACATCGGCGTGGGTGCAGGTGATGACGTGGTGTTCTGTGCCCAAATGGGCCGCCATCTGCTGCTGAAAGCTGCTTTCATCAAATGCTGTGTCGGTAAACGCGATGGAAAATGTTTCCAGGCGCTGGCCAATGTCGTGGTAAAGCAGGGCGGCGATTGTGGAAGAATCTAACCCACCGCTGAGGTAAGCGCCAACGGGCACATCGGCACGCAGGCGCAGCCGGGTGGCTTCTGTGAGCAAATGACGCAGCTCAACGGCCGTTTCTGCCAACGTTTGTCCATTTTTCGGCCGTTCCACGGGGAATTCCGGCTGCCAATACTGCTCGATGTGTACCTGGCCATTTTGGGCCACTAAAAAGTGACCGGGCGGCAGCGTTTGGATGTCCTTAAAAATGGTGCGCGGCGGCAGCGGACTCCAGTAAGTGAAAATTTGATCCAGCGTGACAAAATCAAGCTGGGGAGCCTCTGGCAGTGCGGCCAAAATTGCCTTCATCTCAGAGGCAAAGATGAGCTGCTCGTTTTGAATGGTGTAGAAGAACGGCCGTATTCCCACACGATCCCGCGCAGCAAATAATGTGTGAGCGCGCTCATCCCAGATGGCAAAAGAAAATTGGCCATTCATCTTTTGCAAACAGTCCGTGCCAAATTCCTCATACAGGTGCAGAATAACTTCTGTGTCGCTGTCTGTGGCAAACTGGTGACCGGCCTGCTTTAGCTCAATACAAAGCTCGCGGTAGTTGAAGATTTCACCGTTGAACGTAATCCAAAGTGTGCCGTCTTCATTGCACAGTGGCTGCTGCCCCCCTGCCAAATCGATGATGCTCAGCCGGGCATGGCCAAAACCGACGCTGCTCTGTTCATCCTGGAAAAAGTACAAACCAGATTCATCTGGGCCGCGATGCTGGAGGGTGTCCATCATCCGTTGCAGCGTTTCTGGCGAAATGGGTTGGGGGTGACCTAAATGGTCGATGCCTGCAATGCCACACATTGGTTAACTTAATTCCTTTTTGGCAATCTTGCCATTGCTAGATTTTGGCAGTACATCACGGAACTCAATTTGCTGCGGCACCATAAAATCTTCCAGGTGCTGGCGACAATGACGAAGAATATCTTTTTCGCTGAGTGCGCCATCTTTGGCAACCACAAATGCTTTGATTGCTTCCCCCAAAACGGGATCAGGCACACCGATAACGGCCGTTTCCACCACCCCATCCAGACTAAACAGCACGTTTTCAATTTCTTTGGGGGCTACTTTTTCGCCACGACTTTTAATGATGTCGTCTTTGCGTCCGACAAAGTAGAAGAAACCTTCGTTGTCTATACGAAATAAATCGCCACTGTAGCACAGTCGTTCGCCAGGAATGGCTCCGGGCCGAAAACGGGCCGCAGAGGCTTCTGGTCGTTCCCAATAGCCGCGCATGACATGGCTGCCGCGAATAACCAGCTCGCCAATCTCGCCAGGGCCAAGCCGCCTACCCGTTTCATCCTCAACCCAGGCCTCAGTGCCAGGAATCGGAATGCCAACCGAATTCGGCCGTACGGCCAGCTGCTCCGGCGGCAGGTAAAGGGTGCGCTTGGTTTCGGTAAGGCCGTACATGGAAAAGAGCGTTGCCTGGGGAAATTTTTCTTGCAGGGCTGTGATGTGGCTGGGAGAAAGGGCTGCGGCCGTATTTGTCAGGTAGCGTAAGCTGGAAAAATCGTATGAGCTCAGGTCCATTTGCAGCAAAATGGCGGCAATGGTAGGTACTAACGGAAAGCCTGTTACTTTTTCCGCGGCAATCCGCTTAAAAATTTGGGCTGGATAGGCAAAGGATCGTTCCAATACGAGCGTTCCGCCAAATTTGAAGGTCATCAACAGCTGGTAGAGGCCATAGTCAAAGGAAAGCGGCAGCAGGTTCAGCACAATGTCTTCGGGCACGTTTTGCAGGTAGCTGATGATGGATGAGGCGGCAAAGACAACGTTGTTGTGCGCTGACATGACCCCTTTTGGCTCACCGGTGCTGCCTGAGGTGTAAATGAGGCAGGCCAAATCCTGATCGACGTTTTGGCAGGACGGCCGTTCCGCTGAATATGCGTCCTGAATTTCTGAAAATGAAAGACAGCCATCCGGCGCTTCCCCCACAATAACCACGGTGTTCAGGCTTGGAACAGATTTTTGCAGGGAAACGGCCGTTTTTGCCTGACGCTGCCAGGTAATGATACCGGCGGCACGGCTGTTCTGGGCCATATAGCGCAGCTTATCGACCTTGGTAGAATGGTTAACGGGCACAAAAACGGCATTTGCCTTAAGCGTGGCAAAAATCCCCACGACCAGCTCCACAGAATTTTGCAAAAAGAGCAGTACCCGGTCGCCACGAACCACGCCGTCATCTATCAATGCCAGCGCCAACCGGTTAGCCATTGCATCAATTTGAGCGTAGGTCAACCGCTGCTCCCCACAAATGAGGGCAACCTTTTCAGGTGAATGTGCCGCACTATCTTCTAAAAACGATTGAACAAGTTTCATCTAATCTTCCAGTCCTGGCTTAGGAAACAGCAAGCTGTCCTTTGCGGGCAACGTAGGCTGCTAATTTATTAACCGAATCGAAATTTTCTGGCTCGATTTCGTTGTCGCCAACTTCAATGCCAAAGGTTTCTTCAACAAACATAACCAATTCCAGCGTTCCTGTTGAATCCACCACGCCTTCATCCAAAAAGGAGGCGTCATCGCTCAGGTCAAAGCCATCGGGATTAAATAAAAAGTTCTCGGCAATAAAGGCTCTTATTTGTTCTTTTACATTCATTTTGAATCATCCTTGTTCATGGTTTTTGATAAGGTCGTTTGTATGGTCTGACCCACAACGGCGACGGCTGGTTCTCGCAGCAATGCCAGATGCCCGTGTGCCTCTTGGATAGTGTGAACATCCAAATCTTTTGTGAGGCGTTTCCAGCCGTAGTGGGGAAATGGCGAACGAATTTCTTTACGGCCGTAACCCAAAGGACAGCGCAAAAGGGTGATACGGCCGTCGTAAGACTGAGGCAAATATTTGCGGGCAGCCTTATCGTACATTTCAAACAATGCACGGGCGCGCGGATCAGTAATACTAGAAGCATCCATATCGCGCGGCTCTGGCGTGCGGTTTACCTGAGCCCCGGCTGCGGCCTCACGTTGGCGAATCTCCCGCTCACCTGGCAGGTTCTTAAAGCGTCGTTGCATATGATGCAGCTTACGCTTAAGAGTCATCTTTCTAAATCTCACAATGCGCCCTTTGTAGTTTCTAAGGATGCGTCTGGAGCCAAACACCCGGAAAAATGTTGCCCGGTTCCAATTATCCCGCCCCCACAAAAAGATAGCCTCTTCACGATGGGACGAAAGTCGCAATGCCTTTGCCAAGAAATGAGAAACCCGCCACCAAGATTTATAGCCTGGATTTGGCGCAGGCATATCAATGACGACTAAAAATGGAACCGTTTCCCCTACCTGGCGAAGCTGTTGGGCAACTTCATAGGCCAGAATGCCGCCCGCCGAGTAGCCGCCTAGATAATATGGCCCTTGAGGCTGGGCATCCTGAATGGCTTCCCGATAATAAACAGCTAAATGCTCCACGTTAGCCGCTGGGAAATCTTCAACATCTAGATCAGGCGTTTGAAAGGTGTAAATGGGTTGTTCTGGCAGCATATTCTTTGCTACCCGATTTAAGGCCAGGGTATTACCGGCAGCCCCCGGAATGAGGAACAGGGATGGCACATCTGGAGACCCCGGCTGAATTGTTATGATTGCGTCTGGCTTGGTTTCTGTTTCAATCTGACTGGCCAAAGCGGCGATGGTGCTGCTGCGCAGCAGCGTAGAGAGCGGCAAATAATGGCCTGTGGCTGCCTCAAATTTGCTTAAAAAGCTCATGGCCCGCAGCGACTCCCCGCCCAAATCAAAAAAGTCATCATGTATTCCAATTGGAGAGCGGTCTAAAATTTCTTCCCAAATTTGCTGAAGCTGGCTTTCAATTGGCGTTGTGGGCGGTGCATAGCTGGGTTTGGAACGGCCGTTTCCATTTCCATTTAAGCCTAAATCGTCACTGGCAAACTCAGGCCAGGGAATAGCCCCATCTTGAATAGAGGCATCAGGGTTTTCCAGCAAGCGGTCAAGCAACTTCTGCAAGCTTTGTTGCGCATGGGCCTGTTCTTCCTCTGTAAAAATATCTAAATGAAAATCTAAATACAAATCAAAGCTGTTGTCGTCGGCAAGGTGATGGATGTGCAAACCCAGCCGCTCGCTGCCGTGCCCTGGATGCACAATCGTATGCTTCACTATCTGCTCGTCAAAGGAGAGAGACGGCCGTTGCACAAAAGTAAACATGACGTCCAGCGCCAAATCAGACGCTGCCCGGCTGGCACCATGCCTGTAATGAAGCAAGAGCTGCTTCATTTCCTCAGTCACCTTGTGCAGTAAAGTGGTAAACGTCTCGCCCTGGTCGATGGTAACCTGAACGGGGCACAGCTCCATCAACACCCCAGCCGTCTGGCGATTCACCTGGGTCGCTCGGTTGTGAATGGTGGTGACAAACCCCAGATGGGAATTCCCCGTCAACTGGTGCATCAGGCTAAAAAAGAGGGTGGCGGTCAGGCAAAATTGGCGCAATTCTGAGGTTGTCGTGCCTAAATCAGCCTGCTCGGCCAGGGCGATGAGCCGAGTTGTTTGCTCTGTCCCTAAATTGTAAATCCAGCGCCGCACCTGGCTATTTCGTTTGGCGGGCAAACGGCCGTAAAAGTTTGCCGGGTCTAAAGGCTGGCTTACTTTCTCCTGCCAAAAAGCGTGAGACTTTGCCGCCCGGCTGCTGGCCTGCTGTCGTTGCAAGGCATCGACATAGCGTGAAAAAGGCGGTTTTTCGGTTATTGTCAGCTTTTCGCCCTGTCGCAATGTGGCGTAATGGCCCAACAAGGTCTCGGCAATTAGAAAAAATGAGGAAGCATCTGTAATGAGATGGTGCATATTGATGAACCAAATAGACGCTTCTTCGTTTAACAACAAGAGCGCTGAATCGTACAGGCCATGCTCTAGCTGAAACGGCCGTTGCGCTCGATGACGCTGCCATTCCATAGCCGCTGCCGCTGGGTCAGGTTCGGCCGTAAAATCAACAAGGCACAATGGCGCTGGTGGCGCAGCCAACACTTGCTGCTTGGGAACACCTTTTTCTTCCCGAAAAACAGTGCGCATCACATCGTATTGGGAAACGGCCGTGTCAAAAGCTTGTTGAAAAATATCTGGGCAAATTGGTGTGGTAAAAGCAAAGGAGAAAACGTTATTAAAGTGAACTGCGGAAGGATCGAGCTGGTGTCCAATCCAATAAAGAAGCTGTAATTCGGTTAAATTTGACTCTGAAATCATTGTAGAAGATGGCCCGGTGTTTGGGACGACTGCTATATCGGTCTGCATGACTACCCCGACTGTCTTGTATGGGTTTGTTCCCTGGCAACAGAAAAACTAGGATACGTGTCAGGAATAATAAATCATTAGTACTCTAGCCTAACTATGTAAACTTACAATTACGATGACGCCGAGAGGCCGCTACACGATTCGGCCGTTTTTCACCACCAGCTCGACCAAATTTCCCCCAAATTGGTACGCCATTTGCCGGTAATCGGAGCAGTTCAGCAGCAGCAAATCTGCCTGCTTGCCTGGGGCCAACGAGCCGACTAAATTCGCCAACCCAACGCCAAACGCCGCATTGATCGTGGCGGCGTTGACCGCTTCGGCAGGCAGCAGTCGCTGATAGCGTGTTGCCAATGCCATCACCAGCGGCAGCGAAGGGCACGGAGCGGAGCCGGGATTGATGTCGGTAGACAGGGCAACGGCGGCCCCCGCGTCTACAAGCCTGCGGGCGTCGGCAAAATCATGGCTGCCCAGGTTAAAATTCACGGCTGGCAGCACAATCCCAATGACGTTGGATGCCGCCAGCCGTTCGATATCTTCCACTGTGGTGACATCCAGATGGTCTACAGATGTGGCATCTAGTTCAACCGCCAGCCCCACCCCACCAAGCGAAGTAAACTCATCGGCATGAATTTTGGGGAGCAGGCCATATGCCAAACCAGCCTCCAAAACGCGGCGGGATTGAGCCACATCAAAAGCATTCTGTTCACAAAAGACATCACAAAAGAGGGGACGGCCGTTTGCCCAAAAATGGCTCTCCCGGTACCAGGCTGCGGCTGCCGGGATCATTTCTTGCACCACCCACTCAATGTAAGCGGCGGAACGGCCGTTAAACTCCGGCGGCACCGCATGGGCAGGCATAAACGTTGGCACCAGGTCAATAGGCTGGGCCAAATCGAGGGCAGCGATGGCTTCCAGCATCTTTAATTCGCTGGCCAAATCCAGCCCGTAGCCCGTTTTGACCTCGGCGGTGGTTGTGCCCAGACGCAGCATCTGTTCCAGGCGGGGCAGCGTTGCCGCCACCAGCTCATCCACCGAAGCGGCACGGGTGGCCCGCATGGTGCTGACAATGCCGCCGCCCGCCGCCATGATTTCCATGTAGCTTGCCCCACGAATGCGCTGCTCAAACTCGCCAAGGCGATCCCCGGCGTACACCACATGCGTATGCGGATCGACAAAGCCGGGGCAAACCACTTTGCCGCTGGCGTTAACCGTTTGTCCGGCGCTGTACCGTTCGCGAATGCTTTCTGTGGGGCCAATGGCCAGGATACGGCCGTCCTTCACCACCGCCGCCCCATCTGAAATCATGCCCACATCCTGCATCGCCGCGCCGCGTTTGGGCGCATTTGCGGCACAGGTCACCACCTGCGCCGCGCTGTGAATGAGTAAATCTGCGTCAACAATCATCCTATCTCCGCTGTTAGGGCATATCGTTCATCGTTAACCGCTTTGCCCCAAAATTCTGGCTGGTTACTCAAATCTTGCACCAAAACATTTTGCCAACCAGGTGGCAACGCCGCTAAAAGCTCTTCAGCATGTAGCCCTCCACCGCTGTACCAGAAGCCTTCCACCAGCAAAATTCGTGCGCCGGGTTGCAGCAAGTTGGTCCAATTTTGGAGAACGGCCGTGAGCTCTGGCAGCATCCACAAAACATGCCGACACACAATGCCGTCAAAAGTTTGCGGGGTAAATTCCGGCTTGGCTGCACCCATCACTTCAAATTCAACGGCCACCCCCGCATCTTCAGCCTTCGCTTTTGCCTGCGCAATCATTTTGGGCGACAAATCAATGCCCGTTACCTGATGCCCCAGCTTTGCCAGCACCAAACTCAGCGAACCCGTACCGCAGCCAATGTCCAGGATTTTGGCAGGTGGAGCAGGCTGCCAGCGCTGCAACAGTTTTGTCCAGGCAGCCAACACGATGGGATCGCTCAAGCCATGATCCGGTTCTGCGTCAAACGTAGCCGCCTCATTGTCCCAATATTGCTGGGCCTGGTTTAGATCGTCGTTCATTGGTCAACGTTCATCATGGGAATCTTCACGCCGCGCTCTTTGGCCACTTCGACGGCGCGTTCGTAGCCTGCGTCCACATGACGTACTACACCCATACCCGGATCAACCGTCAGCACCCGCTCCAGGCGGGCAGCGGCTTCTGGCGTGCCGTCGGCCACAATCGCTTGCCCGGCGTGCAGGCTGTAACCGATGCCCACGCCGCCGCCGTGGTGGTAGCTCACCCAGGTAGCCCCACTCACCGCGTTGATTAGCGCGTTCAAAATCGGCCAGTCGGCGATGGCGTCGGAGCCATCTTTCATGCCCTCGGTTTCCCGGTTGGGGCTGGCCACCGAGCCGGAATCCAGGTGATCGCGGCCAATCACAATTGGGGCGCTCACTTTGCCACTGGCAACCAGTTCGTTGAACTTCAGCCCGCCTTGGCTCGTTCGCCGTAGCCCAGCCAGCAAATGCGGGCGGGCAGCCCCTGAAACTCGACCTGCTCCTGGGCCATTTTGATCCAGCGGGCCAGATGTTCATCTTCGGGGAACAGTTCCAAAATGGCTTCGTCGGTGGCGTAGATGTCGTTGGGGTCGCCAGAGAGGGCTACCCAGCGGAATGGCCCTTTACCTTCGCAGAATAACGGCCGTATGTAAGCTGGCACAAATCCCGGATAATCAAACGCATTTTTCAGCCCGTTGTTGAAAGCCTGTTGGCGGATGTTGTTGCCGTAATCAAACACAATGCTGCCCTGCTTTTGCCAATCCAGCATTGCCTGCACGTGCTGGGTCATGGAGTCGATACTGCGCTTTTGGTATGCGTCGGGATCACTTTGGCGGAGAACGGCCGCTTCCTCCATGCTCATCCCCGCCGGAATGTAGCCGTACAGCGGATCGTGCGCCGAAGTTTGATCTGTCACCATGTCTGGCACGACGCCTCGCGCCACCAACTCCGGCAGCACTTCAGCCGCGTTGGCCACCAGGCAAATCGATTTTGGTGTTTCATCCTTGACCGCCTCTTCCACCCAGGTCATCGCTTCTTCTAGATTGTCCGTTATCACATCTAACTGGCGCAGGCTCAAGCGGCGCTCCGCTCGCCAGCGGTCCACCTCCACAAACAGGCCAACCCCTTCGTTCATGGTCACGGCCAGCGGCTGGGCACCACCCATTTCGCCCAGACCAGCGGTAAGCACCCATTTGCCTTTTAGCGAAGGCCAGCCAGCCTTTTTGGCCGCAGCGGCGAAGGTCTCAAACGTGCCCTGCAAAATGCCCTGCGTACCGATGTAAATCCAGCTTCCGGCCGTCATCTGGCCGTACATCATCAGCCCTTCGGCTTCCCATTTGTCAAAATTGGCCTGGGTAGCCCAGTGGGGCACAATGTTGGAATTGGCAATGAGCACACGCGGGGCATCTGCGTGCGTGCGAAAAACAGCAACTGGCTTACCGCTTTGCACCAGCAGCGTTTCGTCCGGCTCAAGCTTGCGCAGGGAAGCGAGGATGGCGTCGAACGCTTCCCAGTTGCGGGCCGCTTTGCCCCGGCCGCCGTACACAATCAAATGTTCGGGGTCACCAGCGACCATTGGGTCCAGGTTGTTTTGCAACATGCGGTAGGGGGCTTCGATGAGCCAATTTTTGCAGTTCAGTTTTGTGCCGCGTGGGGCATGGATTGTGTGGGTCATGGTTTATCTCCTCTAAAAAAATTTAACCGCAGCGTGCGCGGAAACGCAGAGAGTGATTTAGTAAATCTTCTGTTTTTAATTCTGAAGAGCAACGGCAGTTGGTGGCATTGCCTAAAATTTAGCGGATGTGCTAAATCGGTATAAATGTAGGTCAACTTTGCAAAGTTGACCAACGTTCGGTTGCACAGTTGTCGATATTTTTCACAACTGTATGATCAGCAACAATGTATGTGAACCCACTATTTCTAAATTTGAAGGACACAAAATGAAACCGTTACTTATTTCAGGACGAGATTTAAAAATTGATGACGTTATGGCGGTGGCAGAAGGGCGGCAGGTTGTGTTGGATACGGCCGTACTCCCCGCAGTTAACCGCTCCCGCCATGCTGTAGAAAAACTGGTGTCTGAGGGGCAAATAGCGTATGGCATCACGACGGGATTCGGCCGTTTTAAGGATAAATTTATCAGCGCCAACGAAAGTTTACAGCTCCAACTCAATCTGGTGCGCTCCCATGCGGCAGGCACTGGCCCCATCTTGCCAGAGGAAGACGTGCGCGCCATGCTCCTGGCCCGGGCCAACACACTCGCCCAGGGGTATTCTGGCGTGCGCCCTATCGTCATCCAAACGCTGCTGGACATGCTCAATGCGGGCGTACACCCACGTGTGCCTGCCCAAGGATCGCTGGGGGCCAGCGGCGATCTGGCTCCGCTGGCCCACCTCACGCTGCCGCTCATTGGCGAGGGAGAAGCGTTTTACAACGGCACGCTGCACACCGGTGCCGACGCCATGGCCGCGGCGGGCATTGCGCCAATTCAACTGCAAGCCAAGGAAGGGCTGGCGTTGCTGAACGGTACGGCGTTTATGGTGGGGCTGGGGGCGATTGTGGTGCGGCGGGCCATTAATCTGGCGCTGACCGCCGACATTGCCGCCGCGCTCACGCTGGAAGCCTTGCAAGGTACCGACCGCGCTTACGATGATCGGGTACACCAATTACGGCCGCATCCCCGCCAAATTGAATGTGCTGCTTTTTTGCGCCAAATTTTAGCTGGCAGCAGCTTCTTGCGCCCGGCCAACTCTACAAACGTGCAAGACCCCTACACTTTGCGCTGTGTGCCACAGGTACACGGAGCCGTGCGGGATTCGGTGGCGTATGCCAAATGGGTGTTGGAAATTGAACTCAATTCGGTGAACGACAACCCGCTCATTTTTGTTGATGATGATGACAATATTGAGGTAATTTCGGCTGGGAATTTTCATGGCGAGCCCATTGCCCTGGCAATGGATTACCTGAAATTGGCCCTGACTGAAATCGGTAACATGAGCGAGCGACGCATTGCCCAACTGGTAGATGCTAACAGCAATGGGGGCGTGCTGCCCATGTTTTTAACGGAACATGGCGGGCTGGAAAGCGGCTTCATGATTGCTCATTACTCGGCAGCTGCGTTGGCTTCTGAAAACAAGGTGCTGGCCCATCCGGCCAGTGCAGACACCATTCCGAGCAGCGCCAACATTGAAGACCACGTGAGCATGGGGGCAACGGCCGTTCGCCAGGCAGAAATGATCATGACCCACACTGAAACAATTGTGGCCATCGAGCTGCTGGCCGCCGCACAGGGCATTGAATTTCGCCGCAAAAATGGCGTAAGCAAGCTGGGCCAGGGCACAGCCGTTGCTTACAAACTCGTGCGGCAACATGCCCCATTCATCGCTGAGGATTGTTACATGGCTCCCCTCATCGAAGCGGTGCGGGAGTTGGTGCATGATGGCGCAATTAAGCGCAATGTGGAAACGGCTATTGCGGCGGATCAATAATTTTTGCGTCGGTTCGGAAGGAACGGCCGTTTACCACGTAAGATTGCGGGGCACGCTTTACCCGCTGCTGGGCCGCCTCTGAAACGGGGCCTTTGTAGCGGGCGGGCACGCCAGCCGCCAACACGCCCGCAGGGATGCGCTGGTTTTCGCTAACAACCGCGCCCGCAGCCACCAATGCACCTGGCTCAATAACCGCCCCGCTCAACACGGTGGCATTCATGCCCACCAGCACCCCAGGATGTAAATGGCAGCCTTCTAGCACCACACCGTGTCCGATTGTCACATCCGCTTCGATGATGGTGCTGTGACGGCCGTTTACATGGATCACCGCATTGTCTTGCACGTTGCTGCGCGGGCCGATTGTGATACGGCCGTTGTCCCCCCGAATCACCGCGCCAAACCAAACGCTGGCCTCCGCCTCAATCACCACATCACCAATAATGACGGCGGTGGGTGCAATGTAGGCGGTTTCGTGGATTTGCGGCCGTTTTCCCTTAAATTCAATAATCATCAAATACTCCAAATAAATTTTTTCCGCCAGAAGGTTGGCAATTTTTCACATCAACAGGTAACATTTTCCTTGTATTTTATCGTTTACGTTGGGAAGAGGAAAAAGCATGAATAATTTACTGTTTGCAACCACGTTTTTGGCGCAGGCAACGGATCCCGTTGGGGTGCCACCCTGGGTGCCAATTGTTATTGGCGTCATTATCCTCCTGCTGTTTTGGTGGGGCCTCAATCGCAATTCAATCCCGCAAGGCAGCGCTGCCCACACAGATGCCCATGCTGGGGATGACCATGCCCCCCAGGTGCGCAACGAGCCGCATGGCGAGCATCATGAAGTAGCAGAGACTTTACAGGCGACGAGGACGTCAGAAGCTGATTTGCCGGAAACGGCCGGTACCCCCGATGATCTGAAAATAATTGAAGGCATCGGCCCTAAAATCGAAGGCATCTTGCACGATGCAGGCCTCAAAACCTTTGCCCAATTGGCCGCCGCCAGCGTAACCCAGCTAGAAAAAATCGTCCGGGAAGATGCTGGCATTCGCGTGGCTTTCCCAGATACCTGGCCAGAGCAGGCCCAGCTAGCTGCCAATGGGAAATGGGATGAATTAGAGCAGTTGCAAGACGATCTGAAGGGGGGACGACGGGCTTAAAACTGGCTAAAAATCGCCCCAAAATCAGCGATTTTTTATGTCGAATCTTGACAATCCTTTGGAGCTTGTTATAATCCCCGACTGTTGATGCGGGGTAGAGCAGAGGCAGCTCGTCGGGCTCATAACCCGGAGGTCGCAGGTTCGAATCCTGTCCCCGCTACTAAGACATAAAAGCACTCCAAATGGGGTGCTTTTTTTATTTGCCAGGTGCACCAGGCAGATTATACAAAGGCATCGGCCAACGATTCCATTTCTTTGGCCAGAGCCACGTCCCAACTGCTAATGACATTGCCTAAATCGTAGGTTACCAGGGAAACGGCTACACGGTTGTACACGTTTGACCACTCAGGATGATGGTCCATTTTGTCTGCCCGCATTCCCACAGCCACCATCCAGCCAATGGCCAGGGCAAATGATTTAAATTTGTATTCTTTGTGCAGCTTGCCATCTTTAATACCCCACCCTGGCAAATTGTTCAACGCCGCAGCAATTTCATCATCGCTCAGTTTAATTCTAGGCATGTCACCCTCCAGGTTTACAGCTGTAGCTGGGCCAACAGTTGCTGAATAAACCAAGCCCCCAGACCAGCGCTTGCCCCGCCAAGGAGCAGGCCAAACAAACCACCGATAACGGCCGTTTGCCCATTCCCCGCCATCAACTTTTTAGGAACCGACATAATTGGCAAATCGTCGGCCCCTAAAATTACCATTTCTACCAGGCTGCGGGCGGTAAGATTGCTGGTGACTCGGCCATCAACTTCGCTAAACACAGCCAGCAATGTGCCCAACGTGGCCAAACATAGCGGCAATGCAATGAGACCCCCAGGCCCGGAAGCGGCCGTTCCCACAATGATGCCCACAATAACGGCTGGCGCTAGAAAGGTGAATGCGCCCTGATGCAGCATCTCCGTTGGAGCTTCTACCGCTTCTTCCAGCATCGCCTTCACTCCCCGGCTGCTTAGCCCGCCCACCCCGCCAATAAGCCCAACCAACAGCATGGGAGCCAGCGCCCCGGAGACAATGCCCAAGGTAACCCCAGCCACCGCCCCGCCAACCACGCTGCTCAACAGGGTTAGCGCCGCGCCAATGGCCAAACCCAGCCAAACCATGCGGGCTTGCTGGTAATAGCTGCCCAAATATCCGCCAACCACCGCCCCCATGACCATTGCTAGCCAGATGCCAGAACTGTGCCAACGCACCAAACCAAGCACAAACCCAGAGATGAGGCCCACGCTGGCCCCCAAAACCGCCCCAATAAAAATTGATCCAATTAACAAAAAGATAGCTGTGTACCAGGGGTCGTCTTCATCTGGCTGCGCCCTGGTGAGGCCGCCAACCACTCCCCCAACAATAATGCCTCGCAGCAAGCCAAACAGCGTGCCATCCCACAGAGTCGTAACATTACCCCCCAGGAGGTAGCCAAATCCGCTCACAATTAGTCCAATAATGCCGCCAGCAATCAATCCTCTAATGAGCGCCGTGTTATGCTCCAGCACGCGCTCGTACGCGCCAAATAAGGCTAACAAAACGGCCGTTCCCAACACAGTAACGGCCGTACGCTCCACCATTCCCCCAATCATGCCCAAAATTATCCCAGTTGTTAGCATAAACAAAACAACAATGATGAGAGAGTGGCGTAATCTACTTTGCTGTGTCATTGGGCAATGTCCAAAATCCAAATGGGCAAACGCTGCTGGGTGGGTTCAAAACCAAACTTCAGGTAAAGTTTTTGCGATGTGCTGTTTTCTACCTGGGTGTTGAGCGAGACTTCATACAGGCCCTGGCGATAATAATTCCGCAGCGCATGGGTGAGCAGGGCAGACCCGATGCCCAATCCTTGCTTTTGCGGATGAACGGTGAGCCGCACCAGATGTGCCCCAACCTCTGCCCTGGCGCTGAGCTGATACCCCACAACTTCGTCCTGCAACAGCGCCACATCAAAGCTGAGTGATTGCGGCCTGGCAATGGCTAAGGCCCGCTCACTTTGCCGCCAGATGGGCGTAAATGAGGCCGCCTCTAGCTCCGCCAAGGCGGCTAAATCTGTGGCGTAGACCTGGCGAATTGTTAAACCTGGGGCCGCGTCAACTTCTGGCAAGCGGCGGTCTGTTTTGGTGTAGGTTTCGATGCTGCTGCCCTGGTAAAAACCTAATTTTGGCAGCCAGGGGCGGGGCCACTCCTCCACTGTGAGCCAGGCAAGCTGGGTGACTCCATTTTTGTGCAGCACTGGCACCACCTGGGCCAACATATCGGTGAGTGTTTGTTCGGCCGTTTCTGCCTGAGAAACGGCCGCAACACGTACCCAGGCAGCCGGTGCAGGATCGGCCGTAGCGGCCAGGCAGGCGCTGAGCGTTGTGCTCCCGGCAAATAGTTTGGCTGTAAGTGTATTGCTTTGGGCCGGGGATTCTTTTTTGGGAATCACCACAAAACCGGGTGCGCCAATCCAGTCGCCGGGCAGGTGCCAATCGACGTGAACATGTGTGTAAACGGCCGTTTGCAGCAGACGCAAAATGGCCCCAGCATCCGATTTTTCAGCCTTGCGAATGCCGTCTGGTTTTCCGCGTTCACGCGCCCAAAGGTTTGCTAATTCCATAACGCTATTGTACACTACATAATCATTTTTTCTGATAAGCTGGCCTTATTCCTATTGTATCCTCTTCCCATATCTTTCCGTTGTCAAATATAGGAGTAAGTCCAGCATAAATTTCTTAGGAAACAAATGGGCAGTTTGCCAAAAGACAGAACCCTGGAAACAACCATAGCAAATTTAACTAAGCGATTTGGCGAAGGTGCCATTATGCGTTTAGGTGAGGCCCAGCACATGCAGGTGGAGGTTATTCCAACCGGCTCGCTGGCTTTAGATATTGCCCTGGGTGTTGGGGGTGTACCACGTGGCCGCGTTGTAGAAATCTATGGCCCGGAATCATCTGGTAAGACGACAGTTTGCCAGCACATTATTGCCGAAGCCCAAAACTGGGCGGTATTTGTGCTTTCATTGATATGGAACACGCGCTTGATCCAGTTTATGCTCAGCGATGTGGTGTCGATGTAGACAATCTGTATGTTTCTCAGCCAGATACGGGTGAGCAGGCTTTAGAAATTGCTGAAGCGCTTATCCGTTCCGGAACAATGGATGTGGTTGTCGTGGATTCTGTGGCGGCATTGGTTCCCCGCGCCGAAATTGAAGGCGAGATGGGGGATGCACACGTAGGATTGCAAGCACGTTTAATGTCTCAGGCGTTACGCAAATTGTCTGGGGTCATTAAACAAACCAATACTGTTGTTATTTTCACCAATCAGCTGCGCTCTAAAATTGGCGTGATGTTTGGCAGCCCGGAAACCACCAGTGGTGGCAATGCGCTTAAATTTTATGCTTCCGTTCGCATTGATATTCGGCGCATCCAGGCTATCAAAAATGGGGCTGATGTTGTGGGTAACCGCACGCGGGTGAAGATAAAGAAAAACAAGGTTGCGCCTCCGTTTACCGATGCTGAATTCGACATTATGTATAATGAAGGTATCTCAAAAACTGGCTGTATCGTTGATCTGGGTGTGGATTATGACATTCTCACCAAGCGTGGCGCGTTTTTCCGTTATGGAGAAACGCTGCTAGGTCAGGGTCGTGAAAATTCTAAACAATTTTTGCAGGAAAACCCTGAGATTTTTACTGAGCTAGACGCCCTCATTCGTCAGAAAGCCGGACTGCCCCTTGTAGAAGAGCCGCTGTCTGAAGGGCTAATCCCCGACAGTTGGTTTTGTTTGTTTCCTAAAAATTAAACGCAATAGAATACGGCCGTTTCTCGGCTGTTTGGCACTTTTGGTTTGTCCCGCAATTGTTACATTGTCTATGGGAAAAATAACGGCGTTAACACGGCAAAAAAAGAAATCCTGACCGGATCAACGTTTACCTGGATGGCGAGTTTGCTTTTGGGTTGGCGGCAATTACGGCCGTTTCTCTCGCATTGGCCAAACGTTGTCACCGGCGGAAATTGAGCGCCTTCAAGGGCAGACCTGGAAGAAAAAAGCCAAAAACGTGGCGATTGGTTTTATTGAATATCGGCCACGCAGCATTGCCGAAACACGCCAACATCTGCAAAAAAAAGCGTATCCAGACGACGTCATAAACCGAGTTTTGCAGCGTCTGGAAGCTGCTGAATTGCTCAACGATGCCGCCTTTGCCCGCTACTGGGTAGAACAGCGCGAAACCTTCAAACCGCGCAGCAAAATGGCGCTACAAATGGAACTGCGAAAAAAGGTATGGATCGCGCGCGCTTATGATTGAAACAGCCGTTGCCGACATTGATGAATTAGCCGCCGCCACCCAGGCCGCACAAACCAAAAGCACGTCGTTGCACACGTTGCCAGAGGCTGATTTTCGCTGAAAACTGGGCGGCTTTTTGCAACGTCGTGGCTTTGCTAGCTACGACATTGTTAGAGAAGTATCGCACACGCTTTGGGGAATAATTTCAGAGCGAAAGCTTGGAATAACGCAAACAACCAGCTAGTGATTGTTTCGAATGAAAACAGTTGATCCGTTTTCTAAACCCATTTTGCCTTCACTTAAACAAGGAGATCAATTATGCCAGCACTTTATATTCTGCTGGGCCTGTCATCGGCCTAATTATTGGCGGTTCTGTGGTCTATTTATTCGTACGGCCGCAGATTGAACAAAAAGTTGCCGCCGTTGACCGAGAATTGGAAGAGCGCCGCACCCTCGCTGAAAAAGAAACGTCAGAGATATTAGAAATCTCCCGCCAGGAAGCGCAGCAAATTCGCCTGGAAGCGGAAAAGACAATTGAACGAAGGTATCAAGATGTGGCTCGTGCCGAAGAGCGCGTAGACCGGCGCAACGAGAACCTGGACAAGCAGGTGAAGAAGCTAGAACACCGCGAGGCTGTTCTAAACAAGCGGCAAAGCCGGTTAGACAAACGGCAAAATCGGCTGGAGACAATTGAACAGGAACGTCGCCAACAGCTAGAGCAAATTGCCGCCCTGACGACTGATGAAGCCAGCAGCTGCTGCTTGAAGATGTGGAAAAAGAGTCTCGGCAAGATATGGCTCGCATCATGCGTGAAATTGAGGATGAAGCCAAGGAAAACGCCAACCAGAAAGCCCGCGAGCTGGTTGTGATGGCCATCCAGCGCATTGCCAGCGACCAGGTGGCCGAACAAACTGTCTCGGTGGTTAATTTGCCCAGCGAAGAGATGAAAGGGCGGATCATTGGGCGAAACGGCCGTAACATTCGCGCCTTTGAGCAGGCTGCCGGCGTGGACATTGTGGTAGACGATACCCCAGAAGCCGTCTCCGTTTCCAGCTTTGACCCGGTTCGTCGTGAAGCGGCCCGGCGAGCTTTGGAGAAACTGATTACAGACGGCCGTATCCATCCAGCTCGCATCGAAAAATTGATTAAAGATTCTACCAATGAAGTGGAACAGGACATGAAAGAGGCTGGCGAACAGGCCGCCTACGAAGCCAACGTCCACGGTTTACACCCGCAGGTTATCAAAATGCTGGGCCGCCTGAAATACCGCACCTCGTTTGGCCAGAACCAGCTGTATCATTCGGTAGAAGCGTCGAAGATTGCGGCCGTTTTAGCCGCCGAACTCAACGCCAACATCGACATTGCCAAAATGGGCGCACTGCTGCATGACCTGGGCAAAGCGATGGATCACGATCAGGAAGGCACACACGCCATGCTAGGCGCCGAATTTGCCAAACGGTTCAAAGTGCCGCCACTGGTGGTTAACGCCATTGCGGCCCACCACCATGAGGTAGAACCAGAAAGCGTCGAAGCCATCATCGTAGAAGCAGCCGACGCCATCTCCGGGGCACGCCCCGGCGCACGCCGCGAAAGTTTAGAGAATTACATCAAGCGGGTACGCACGCTGGAAGAAATTGCCACCACCTTCCAGGGCGTAGAAAGCGCCTATGCCTTGCAGGCCGGGCGCGAAATCCGCATCCTGGTCAAGCCAGACAAAATCGACGATCTGGAAGCGATGCGCCTTTCCAAAAACATCGCCAAAACCATCGAAGAAAGTATGCAATATCCCGGCCAGATTCAAGTCACGGTCATCCGCGAAACCTGCGCGTGGGCTTTGCCAAATAGCCAATTCTGGAGGAGTGAGCATCCTCTGATGCTCACTCCTCTAAAAAACTTTGGTGCGCCTAGTTCTATTGATGACCAAGAATGGGATGCGGTTTGTAGAGGGCCTCAATCCGCGCAATTTCTTCATCCGTTAGAGAAATTTCCACAGCGGCAGCAGCTTCTTCCAACTGGTACATCTTTGTTGCGCCAATGATGGGAGCCGTAACGCCCGGCTTGTGCAGCAGCCAGGCCAGGGCAATTTGGGCGGGTGAAAACCCTTTTTCCGCAGCAATCGCCACAACAGCATCCACCACATCAAAATCCTCTGATTCGTAATACATGCCTTTGGCAAATTCATCGCTTTTGGCCCTGGTCGTAGGATCACCGGCTTCGCGTTTGCGGTTGCCAGCCAAAAAGCCCCTGGCCAACGGACTCCAGGGAATGACGCCCACGCCCTGGTCGCGGCAAAGGGGCAGCATTTCTCGCTCCTCCTCGCGGTAAACGGCGTTCATGTGGTTTTGCATGGCAGAGAAGCGCGTCCAGCCGTGAAGATCGGCCGTGTACTGGGCTTTGGCAAACTGCCAGGCATACATGCTGGACGCGCCAATGTAGAGGGCCTTGCCAGCCTTCACCACATCGTGCAGCGCTTCCATTGTTTCTTCAATTGGGGTGTCATTGTCCCAACGATGAATTTGGTACAGATCGACGTAATCGGTGCCCAGGCGGCGCAGCGAATTGTCGATAGCTTCCATAATATGTTTGCGGGAGAGACCGCCACCGTTGGGGCCTTGGCCAATGGGGAAATACACTTTAGTCGCCAGCACAACTTCTTCACGGCTGCCAGCAAACTCTTTGAGCAGCTTGCCAGTGACTTCTTCGCTGACACCTAAGGAGTACATATCGGCCGTATCAAAGAAGTTGATGCCGAGTTCGATGGCCCGTTTGATAAACGGCCGTGCCGCCGCCTCATCCAAAACCCATTCCCGCCACTCTGGTGTGCCATAGCTCATCATCCCCAGGCAAATGCGGGAAACCTTTAGGCCAGTTTTGCCTAAATTTACATATTCCATTTGTAAACTCCTTTCACGCCTTTGTTGCTGAAAGGAGTTATTTTACCGAACGTTGAGCTTCCAGGCACACCACGCCATGCTGGCCAGCCACAGCATTGTGCATCACGCCAGACGGCAAATCGAGGCGGTCGCCTGGATAAAGTGTTGTGGGTTCACCTTCAATTGGAAAACCAAAGGTAATTGATCCGGCCAGAACCATGATGACCTTATCGTAAGGGTGATCATGGGCAGGAAAAACATCTTGGGGATTACTGCTCCATTTGTAGGGGGCCAGACCTTCAGATTCAAGCTGGTGAGTTAGCATTGGCTCTGTTGGGGGGGCTGGATTTGCCCATTTTTGGATGTGGATAATGTGGGATTTCATTTGCCGGTCTCCTCCATGACCGCTACTGCCCGGTTCATGCGTTAGATTTGAGAATAATTTCGCATAAAGCATACGTGGCTTTGGCCAAAAGGACAATTAAACTCGTGTACTGTTTAGGCAAACCTGCACGCTGCTTTTATGCGAAGCTGTTGGGTTCTTGCTATAATCCCGCAACTATGGAAAGTTCTGGTCGGGATAGACGCCAATTTTGGATTGGCATGGGCATGAGCGCCATTTCAATTGTTCTTATCTTATTTCTGGTAAACCCCAGAGATATTGTCCTTGCGCTGCAACAGGCAGAGGTTTCTTACATTGGCTGGAGCGCCCTGGCTGTGCTGCTTTTCATGATGGTTCGGGCAGTTCGTTGGCGTTACATGTTGGCCAATGAACTATCCTGGGGGCAAACATTCCATATTCAGAACATTGGCTATATGTTTAACATGGTGCTGCCTTTCCGGCTGGGCGATGTGGCGCGGGCTGTGCTGATTGGCAACGTGCCGCCTATCACTCTGGCCAGAGGGCTTTCCACGATGGTGGTGGAGCGCATTTTAGACATGATGTTTATTGTGGCGCTGCTGCCGTTTACGCTGGCAGAGGTAACAAACCTGCCTGCCTGGATGCAGGAAGGGGCGCGGGCCTCTGGCATCGTGGCCATTGGGGCGATTGGCGTGCTGGTTGTGGCGGCTAATCAACGCAAGCTGGCGACCCGGTGGGGTACGGCCGTTCTCAATCGCATCCCCTTTATGAACACTGAGCGCTGGATCGGCCGTATGAATGAGATTTTAGACGGCCTGGGTAGCCTTACCCGCCTCAAGGATAGTCTCGTACTTGTTTTTTTGAGCATTGCCGTCTGGATACCCATTTTGTTCGCCTACTACTGGGGCATTTTGGCCGTTGGCGGGCAGGCAAACCTGCTCGCAGCCAGCTTTGTCGTTTGCGCCGCCGCACTCAGCATTGCCATTCCTTCTTCGCCAGGGCAAATTGGCGTGTTTCACGTTGGGGTTACCGCAGCCATGCTGGCCATCGGGCAAACTGATGGGGCAGCCGCCGGATTTGCCGTGGTGTACCACGCGCTTAATCTCATTAGCATGATTATTTTGGGGCTGATTGGCTTGAGCAGCACCGGGGCAACCTTCCGCAGCGTTATTGAAACAACCCAGCAGTTTACCCGCCGCCGCCGGGTGAGCGGTGAGACGGAGCAGGGTGTAAAAAATAGTGAAAAGTGATGAGAGAAACGCGGAAAACGGGAAAACTGTATGAAAATTGTTGAAGTGTTAACGTATTACCGCCCCTGGGTTAGTGGGCTAACCATTTACGTGGAGCGCCTGAGCAAGGCATTGGCCAGGCAGGGGCATGAAGTTACCGTCTTAACCTCCAAGTATGATCCGAATCTGCCCAATTATGATGTGCTGGAAGGTGTAAAAGTAATCCGGATTCCGGTAGCAGCCCGGGTGAGCAAGGGGGTGCTGATGCCTGGCTTTGGCCCGATGGCCTGGAAGCTGGCCCAGCAGGCAGATGTTTTGCATTTGCATTTGCCGCAATTTGATGCGCCGGGTGTGGCAATGCGCGGCCGTATTTTGGGCAAACCGGTTGTGCTTACCTATCATTGCGATTTACAGCTGCCACACGGCCGTTTTAACCGCCTGGTTGATAATGTGGTGCAAACCATGAACCAACTGGCAGGTCGTTTGTCTGACGCCGTGGTGACCTACACCCGCGATTACGGCACCCACTCCCCATTTTTGTCCCAGTTTTTGGATGACAAGCTGCACATCATTCCCCCACCTGTGGAGCTGCCAGAACACAGCTCTGCCGATGTGCAGGCGTTTCGGGCCAAACACAATTTAGGCGACGAGCCTGTGATTGGCATCATTTGCCGGTTGGCCGCCGAAAAAGGGGTCGAGGTGCTGCTAAAAGCGCTGCCCATTGTGCGGCAATCGTTTCCCAACGTGCGCGTGTTGCACGCTGGCGAGTACAAAAACATCATTGGGGAAGAGGCGTACGCGGCGCGGTTGGCACCGCTGTTTACCAAATACAAAGACCATTATCATTTGCTGGGCAACATTGAAGGCCCAGAGTTGAGCGCGTTTTACAACTCTTTGGATTGTTTATGCGTGCCCAGCCTGAACAGCACAGAAAGTTTTGGCCTGGTGCAAATTGAGGCGATGCAAAATGGGGTGCCGGTGGCAGCCTGCGCCTTGCCTGGCGTGCGCCAACCGGTAACCATGACGGGCATGGGGGAAGTTACGGCCGTTTCCGACCACAACGCCCTGGCCCAGGCCATCATCAATATTTTGCGCGATAAAGAACAATACCAACGAGACAGCACCCTCATTGGTGCCTCATTTTCACCGGATGAGACGGCCAAAACATATGTGGAGCTCTTCCAAAAATTACAGATGGGCAAGCTGCAAGGCAAAACGGCCGAACCCGCCGCCTACGATCGTTTACGCGCCATGCGAGACACATTCAACCAACAGAGCTGATGACACAAAACGAGACCGCCCCCCAATTTTTAGCCGCTACCACCCAGGATGATCTGCTTTGGCGGCAGCTTAAAACCATTCCGGCCTTTCGGGCAATTTTGCGGGCGGTGGAAGCCCGCTTCTACTTTGCCGTCGATTTGCCGCAGCCAACGCTGGATGTGGGCTGCGGCGATGGCCATTTTAGCCAGATGGTGTTTGACCGAAAGCTGGATGCGGGCATTGACCCCTGGTGGAATCCGCTAAAAAAAGCGCAGCAGTCTGACATGTATGATTTGGCGCTGCAAGCGATGGGCGACAAGCTGCCGTTTCCCGACGCCCATTTTGCCAGCGCATTCAGCAATTCTGTTTTGGAACATATTCCCGATATTCAACCGGTGCTTAATGAAACCAGCCGGGTTTTGCAGCAGAACGGCCGTTTCCTCATCACCATGCCCAACCACAACTTTACCAGCTACCTGGGCGGCGCGGCTTTCTTCCAGCGGCTGGGACTGAGTGGTCTGGCGGCCTGGTACCAGCGTTTTTTTAACCGCATTGCCCGCCACGCCCATACCGATTCCATTGAAGTGTGGGCGGAACGATTAGCCCAGGCGGGCTTTGCTATTGAACGCTGGCAATATTATTTTTCTAAAAAGGCCCTGCACGCGCTGGAATGGGGACACGTGCAAGGGTTGCCGTCGGCCATTGTGCACGCCCTGACGGGGCATTGGATTGTGGCTCCGTGGGCCAGCAGCCTGCGCCGCACAGAACGATGGCTACGGCCGTTTTACAATGAACCGTCTGACCAGGACGGCACTTACGTGCTCATTGTGGCTCGCAAAAAAGCCAATGGCCCCATCCCTGTGCATGTTCCGCCAGCACGGCCGTTTAGCATTGAAGAGTTGGAAACGGCCGTTGCAGGCCAACGGCCAGCCCCGCCAGAGCCAGACCTGCTGCCTACAGTTGATGAGTCGCCGCTGGAAGCCGAGCCAGAGCCGCTTGCCCAGCCACCGGCTCTGGATGAGGAACCTACCACCGCCACTGCTGGAACCAACTGGCTCAACATTTTGCTGGGCATTTTCAGCGTGCTGGCCGCCATGATGGGCCAGCTGGCCCTGACCGGCAATCCGCCAAACCTGGTCAGCGGACGACAATGGTTTTTGTACAGCGCCCTGCCCCTGCTCTGGTTGCTGTGGCGCAATCAGGAAAAACGCCCGACGACGCGGCGCAGTTGGCGTTTGCCGCGCCTGGGGCAGATTCCTCAGCGGCGTTGGTTTTACTTGCTGGCACTTTTGCTGGCGGTGTTGGCTCGTCGGGTGGTGAGCACCCCCGGAAATGAACAGCCGCTGCTGGCGCTGCTGCTGTGGCTGGTTGCCGTTGGGGTGGGCTTTTATGCCTGGCAAGAAGGCTCTTTTTCGGCCGATTCTTTGTTTATTTCACGGCGCACGGTGGGAACGGCCGTTGTCCTTTTCCTGGCCGCTCTGGTGGTTCGATTGGTGAACCTGACCCACAATCCTTTCATGCTCAACGGCATCGAGGCAAGTTTGGGGCTGAACAGCCTGCAAATTGTTCAGGGCCAGCTGCGCAATCCGTTTGCCACAGGCTGGCTCACCAACCCCATCCTGCCCCTGTACCTGATGGCCATTCCCATCCGCATTTTGGGGCCAACGGTGCTGGCTGCCCGCCTGCTTTCACCTTTTGTGGGAGCAGCTACCGTAGCGGCAACCTATCTCATTGGCAAGCGGCTGTTTGGCAACTTAACCGGATTGCTGGCAGCCATCTTGCTGCTGGGTGCCCATTTTCATTTGCATTACAGCCGCCTGGGCATGACCAACATTTGGGATGGGCTGCTGGCCCTTTTGGCGCTGGGGCTGATTGCCATTGCCTGGCAACGGCCGTCCGCTGCGCCACAGCAGCGAATGCTTTGGCTGTGGGCCGGGGCATTTGTGGGTCTCAACATTTACACCTTCACCAGCGCCCGCGTTTTGCCACTCATTTTGGCAGTCTGGCTGCTGCTTTCGCTGCTGCTGGATAGAAAAACGATGCGGCAGCAGGCGCGGCACTTGTTGGCCGCAGGTGGCATGGCACTGCTTGTTGCCCTGCCACTGCTGCTCTTTTACAACGCCTTCCCAGAAATTTGGCTGGAGCGGGCCAACATTTTGGGGATTTTGCCTGGACAAACTGGCTGGTTAACGGATGAAATGGCGCGTTCTGGCTTGTCGCAAACGGCCGTTTTGTGGCAGCAGTTCTGGCAGTCGGCATTGGCGTTTAACGGCATTGCCGACAACAGCCCGGCTTACCGACCACTGGTGCCCCTGCTGAGCTTTGGCCCGGCCATCCTTTTTGTTTTGGGCTTTCTACTGGCCATCTTCCGCGTGAAGCAAAACAGCTACCGCCTGCTGCTGCTCTGGCCGCTGCTCACCGTTATTGTGGCGGGGGCGTTGGTGATTGAATCGCCCCAAAGCCACCGGCTGGTGATGGCCACACCCGCGCTGGCTCTGCTGGCCGCCCTGGCGCTGATCACGCTGGGCAATCTGATTTTAACGGCGCTGCAACAAGCGCCAGGCACCAATGCCCCTTTGCCAGACCTGAGCCAATGGCGGCTTAATCTGGCCAATTGGCGCAAACCTACCACCCAGGCCAGCCTGATTTTACTGGGGCTGGCGCTCGTTTTTGCTTTGAGCGATTTGATGTTTTATTACGGCCGTTTCCCCAGCAACAACCAGTTCGCCGACCCCAACACAGAAATTGCTTACGAACTTTCCACCTATCTCAATAATTTGGATGGCGAATGGACAGCCTATCTGTATGGCCCCCCTACGCTGTATGTCGATTTTCCCACCTTCCCCTACCTGCTCACCGATTTTCAGGCGGGGGCCAACTTTTTTAATGTCGAAACGGCCGATTCACAGTTGGCATCTGCCCCAACGACCGACCGGCTTTTTATCTTTTTACCCCAACGCCAGGCAGAGATGACGCTGGTTCAACAGCAATTCCCCAATGGCACCTTCCAGCACGTGAATGGTTATTATGCCGCACCGCTTTTTACCGTTTATCTATTTGAGCCATAATCCAATCAGAAAATTATTGGCGGTAACGCTTTGGGTAAGAACCGACTGCTAGGATTGTATTTATGAATTTTGCCATCACTACGCTTGCCATTGCCGCTGTTGTGCTGATGACAACGGCCGTTATCACCTGGCCTCGTCGTCGTATCGCGCATTGGATGGTGCCGTTTTTGGGATTGGCTGCGGCCGTTTCTATTTGGCTCATTGGCTATGCAATAGAACTTAGCGTTGTTAGCCTGGCGCAAAAAATCTTTTGGGCCCAAATGGAATACATCGGCATTGCCTTTACGCCCGTTGCCTGGTTCCTGTTTGCCTACCAGTTTCTCAATCAAAATACGCGGAATCTTAAATCGCTCACCTGGCTGCTCTCCATCTTGCCCCTCATTACCATCATTATTGCCTTCACCAACAGCCAGCATGGGCTTTTGTGGAGCCAAACCGTGCTGGATGAGTCCGGGCCGATTCCTCTGCTGGCAAACAGCTACGGCGGCTGGTTTTGGATTCATTCCGTCTACTCATATCTCCTAATTTTAGGCGGCATTGCTTACTTTTTCCGTACCATCAAGCTGTACCCGGATCCGTTCCGGTGGCAATCTGTTATGCTCATTTTTGCTGCGGGCACGCCTCTGCTGGGGAATGCTCTCTATCTGGCCGGTCTCAGTCCAATTCCGCAGTTCGATCTCACCCCATTTTCCTTTGCCGTGAGTGCCTTGGTCATTGGCTGGGGCGTTGCCCGGCTAGACCTGTTCGACATTATTCCCATTGCCCGGCGAATGGTGGTGGAGCATTTACCAGACAGCATTATTTTGCTGGACATGCAGGGCCGTATTTTAGACATCAACCAGGCAGGCAAGCGGCTTTTGGGGGCAAACGGCCGTCAGCTAGTGGGGCAGCTGTTGGCGCAGCTGCCTGGTGAAATTATTCATAAGGTAGCAGCCTACACACAGGCTGAAGTAGAAGATGAAATCGCCGTGGAAATGGATGGAACCACACGCTACTTTAACGTTCAGATACGGCCGCTTCACATTTCTAGCCCACACCCTCGCGCCCGCATCATGGTTCTGCGCAACATCAGCCGCCGCATTGCCGCCGAGGCTGGCATCCGGCAGCGCAACCTGGAGCTGCAACAACTCATTACAGACGCCCAAACCGCCCGTGAAACGGCCGAAACCGCCAACAAAGCCAAAAGCGATTTACTGGCCAAAGTTAGCCACGAGCTGCGCACGCCCCTCAGCGCCATCCTGGGGCACGCCGAAATGCTGCAAGAGGGCGTTTACGGCCAGATGTCTGAAAAGCAAAATCACTCGCTAAACCGCATTATTGAAAATAGCGTACACCTCAATGAACAGGTAAAAGATTTACTGGATTTATCCCGGCTTGGCACCGAAAAACCAGAGCTTCAGCTTTATGAATTTGAACTAAAAGATGCCCTGGACCAGGTCATGGGCCGCCTGCAACCCGCCGCTGCTGAAAAAAACCTGGCGCTCACGCTAACCATTTCACCCGACATGCCCCACACCGTCACAAGCAACTCTGTCCGCTTTCAGCAAATATTGGTAAACTTAGGCGTGAATGCCATCAAATTTACAGAAAAAGGATTGGTAGGCATCTCAGTCGCCAAAATGGGTGCTCAGCACTGGTGCGTAAAAGTCAGCGACAGTGGCGCGGGAATACCCCAAACCGAACTGGACAGCATCTTCCTGCCATTTCACCAACTTGACAGCAGCATGGTTCGCAAACAAGGTGGTGTGGGGCTTGGCCTGACGATTGTCAAAGAATTAACGACTGCTTTAGGTGGAAAAATTGAAGTAGAAAGCCAGTTAGACCAAGGCAGCACATTTACTGTTACGCTACCTCTGGACCCAGGCAAAACGGCCGTTGAGGCAGCTCAGTAAAAAGCTAAAGAGAAGTAAATCATGTCGCAGTTAGCCGAATCTACCGCATTGATCATCGAAGATGATCCCGATTTGGTGCAAATTTTTTCCCAGGCCCTCACCTTGTCCGGGTATCAAACACACCCGGTTAGCGACGGAAACCAGGCGCTTGAATGGCTGGCGGAATTTGTGCCAGACGTTGTGGTTTTAGATCTGCATTTGCCGGGCGTTTCTGGCAGAACCATTTTGGGGAAGATTCGGGGGGACGGCCGTTTAGCCAATACCCGCATTATTTTAGCCACCGCAGATCATTTAACGGCCGATGAGCTGCGCGATTCAGCCGATTTGGTGCTGCTCAAACCAATTAGCTTTAAGCAGCTTCGTGACTTAAGCAGCCGACTCCGCCAAAAAAGAAACGCAACAGACCATGACACCACCACTCAACAACCTCAAAATCCTTGATTTTTCGACGCTGCTCCCTGGCCCCTATGCCACCATGATGCTGGCCGATCTGGGGGCCGACATTATTCGAATCGAAGCACCCAACCGGCCCGACATGGTTCGCCTGCTGCCCCCTCATTTGCCCGATGGGCAATCTTCCCAACATAGCTTCCTCAACCGGTCAAAGCGCAGCCTGGGCCTCAACCTGAAAGCAGACGAAGCCCAAGAAATTGTGCGGCGGCTTATTGTTCAACAGGGATACGACATTGTGATAGAGCAGTTTCGTCCTGGAGTGATGGATCGTCTTAATGTTGGCTACGCGAAGCTAAAAGCAATTTGCCCTTCAATTATCTTTTGCTCACTCACTGGATATGGCCAAACTGGGCCTTACAAAGATCGTGCGGGACATGATGTGAACTATTTGGCGCTGTCTGGCTTGCTGAGTTTTTACGGCCGTAACGCCCAGCCCACACCACCTCCGCCCCTACCCATGCAGGTTGCCGATATCGGAGCCGGATCGCTGCATCTGGTAATTGGGCTGTTAACGGCCGTTATCCGGCGCATGACCACGGGTGAAGGCGGCCAAGTAGACATTGCCATGCACGACGGTGCGCTGGCCTGGAATGGCGTAGCAGCAGCCAAGGTGCTGGCTGGCAGCAACGACCCGGAACCAGAAAGCGAGCTGCTCAATGGCGGCAGCTTTTATGATCTTTACCAGACAAAAGACGGCCGTACCCTCTCCGTTGGCTCCCTGGAACCCAAATTTTGGCACGGCTTTTGCCAGGCCATTGGTCGGGAAGACCTATTCCAGCCAGGCACAAATTTTGACATTTTCCAACAGCAGGCCATCAAAGAGGATGTGCGGCAAGCAATCCAAAGCAAAACCTTGGCCGAATGGCAAGCCATTTTTGCCCAACTAGATGTTTGTGTAGAACCCGTTCTCACCACCAAAGAAGCCCTCGCCCACCCGCAGGTGCAGGCGCGCAAAATGATTGTAGATGTGCCTATGCAAGAAAAAACACAGCAGCAAATCGGTTCCCCCATTAAACTGTCTGGCTATGAACCAGATTACAAATTTAGCGGCAGCCCGCTCGGCCAGCACAGCTTTGAAATTCTCTCGCAAATTGGCTACGCGAAGGAAGAGATCGAAGCGCTGCACACAAAACAGGTCATCGCAGGGTGAGGCAATGAGACAACGCGATATTTTTTGGTTTTGGCTGCCTCTGTTTGCCAGTTGGCTGCTGATGACGGCAGAAGGCCCCATCATTAGCGCGGCTATCAACCGCCTGCCCAATGAAGTAATTATGCTGGCGGCTCAGGGCATTGTTGTTAGCCTGTCAGTGACCATTGAAAGCCCCGTCATCAACCTGTTGGCCACCTCCACCGCCCTGGTGAAAGATCGGGCGTCTTTTTTATTGATGCGCCGCTTTACGGTTCATTGGATGGTGCTGCTAACGGCCGTTTCCATCGCAATCGCCTTTACCCCCTTATTCGATCTGGTTGTAGGCACCTGGCTGGGCACACCAGAAGCGGTTGCTGAATGGGTGCGGCCTGGGTTAAAAATCATGACATTTTGGAGCGCGGCAATCGCCTGGCGACGCTTTTTGCAGGGCGTGCTGATTCATTTTAACCAGCCTCGCAAAATGGCCTGGGGTACGGCCGTTCGGCTGCTGACCTCTGGTGGAACGGTCATTGGTCTGGCCGCATTTACCAATTTGCCCGGCGTGGTAAATGGCACGACCGCCCTGATGGCCGGTGTCGTCGCCGAAGCGCTGTATGCCACCTACGCCATCCGCCCCCTGCTGCAAAACGAACTGAGCGAAACGGCCGTTACCGACGAAGCGCCACTCACTTACCGCGATTTAATCCGGTTTCATTTGCCTCTGGCCGGGGCAGCCGTGATGGTGCTTCTGGTGCAGCCTCTGGTTGCCTTCAGTTTGGCCCGGCTGGATCGCCCCACCCAAACCTTGGCTGCCTGGCCTGTACTGTTCCAAATCATGCTGATGGCGCGGGCTGCGGCCCTGGCGCTGCCAGAAGCGGTCATTGCCCTCAGCAAAGGGCCAGAAAGCCACCAGCCCATTCGGCGCTTTTGCCTGGTGCTGGCTGCCATTGTTGGCGCGGGAATGCTGCTGTTCACTTTCAGCCCGCTGGCCAGGTTTTACCTGTTTGGTGTGCAAGACATGACTGCGGAAGTTGGTAATTTGGCGCAAAGTGGCTTACTCTATTTCTTGCTCTTACCCTCACTGACTGTCATTGTCATGTGGCTGCGTGGGGTGTTAATTTACGGCCGTAAAACAACGGCCGTCAACATCGCTGTGGTGGTAAATATGGCGGTCACGATTGTCGTGCTGGCCGTTGGCCTGGCCGGACAATGGCCCGGTTTGCCCACAGCGGCAATTGCCCTCACGCTGGCCGTGCTGGCTGAAATTTTGTATCTGAGCTGGCGCGCCCAACAATTTTTACCAATCTTTGCCACCAAGATGGCTACGCGAATTTTCTAAGGAAGAATAATGATTGAAATTTTACAGCTCCCTTTGGGGCCGCTCCAGACAAACTGCTACCTGGCCACCTGCACCGAAACTTTAGAAACGGCCGTTATCGACCCATCATGGGACGGCCGTCGCATTGCCGCCATTGCCAGCGAGCGTGGCTATCCCATTACCCACATCTTGCTTACCCACAGCCACTTTGACCATGTTGGGGGTCTGGCCGAGCTAAAGCAGGAGACAAACGCCCCCATCTACATTCACCCAGAAGCTATCGCCATGCTGGCCCATGCCCCGGAGGCCGCCGCCAGATTTAACCTCACGCTGCCCGCCCCGCCCCAGGCTGACCAAATGCTGGCCGAAGGAGATGTGATTGAAGTGGGCCAGCTCAAGTTTGAGGTGCTGTTTACGCCGGGGCACGCGCCGGGCCATGTAAGTTTTTACCTGCCTGAGCACAATGTAATTTTTGATGGCGATGTGCTGTTCCAGCGCAGCATCGGCCGCACCGATTTCCCTGGCTGTGACCATGCCACGCTGATGCACAGCATTCGTGAAAAATTATTGGTACTGCCGGATGAAACGGCCGTACTCTCCGGACATGGCCCCACCACCACCATCGGGCAAGAAAAAGAGTGGAATCCATTCCTTCAATAAAACAATAAAATGCGAACTGTGAAACGTGATTCCCCTTTGGACAGGCATCGCGTTTCACAATTCACCCCCTGCCGTATCCCTCGCATACCAATCGTATAAAATATCAGGCAAAGGTGAGGGGATCGCATCAGGTAGCCCGCTGGTATCCCCTGTATGCTTTCCCAAATGCGCCAAAGTGTAAACGCCAAATCTATTAAGGTGTTTAGCAGAACTTTGACCTGGAGAAAACGAAATGCACAAATTGCGTTTGTTGGTATGGATGATTGTTTGCTTATTTGTATTTGTTGCTTGTACCCCGTCAGAGGCTAGTGAAGAACCAGCCGCCATTGAAACAACGCAACCAACCGCAACGGCCGTTTCCATTGAACCCACTGTGATGGCAACAGCCACGGAACCAACGACTGATGCTGAACCGGAGGCATCGCCAACGGCAGCGCTTGCAGATCAAGCCACGCCAACCCCACCCACCAATGACAGCCCCAATCAGTCTGAAGCGACAACCCTGATCACGGCCGAACCAATCTTTACTGGCGGTGATTTGCAATTTGTAAGCTGGTCGCCAGACGGCCGTTACCTGGCTTACTACGAATACACCGAAGAACAGGTGGCTGAATCGCCAGTTGAAGGATTGCGGGGCACGTACCCTGGTACATTTGTGTTTTACGACAGCCAAACCGGCGAAAAATGTACCGATTATCCTTTCAGCGGCCTTTTTAATTACGAAGGGGGCGGAAACGGTTCACAATGGCTTTGGCTGCCAAACGGCGAGCTGCTGCTAAACCTGCCTGACGGACAACTGGTGCAAACGGCCGCTCCCTGCGAACCAGGCGAAAACATCGCCGCCTTGCTTCCTCAGGCAATTTCAACCATTGGCCCCCTCAGCCCCAACGAACAATGGCTCATCTTAGAAGCTGGCGGGCAATATTGGCTGTACAGCTTTTCGGATCAAAACGCCCACCCCATTGCCGAAGTGCAAACGGATGGATTTAACAATCTGATCTGGTCGCCAGACAGCCAACACATTAGCATCACCCTGGCTGGCAATTACACAGGTGACCGCTCGCCTATTGGCGGCACGCGGGTCATTGATGTGGCAACTGGCGAAATTATTGCCCGGCACGATTGGGAGCCAGCCAACGCGCTGGACGGCACGTTTGGCGGCCCGGTATGGGTTAGCAATGATGCCTTTGTGGTCACCCTCTCCCTGGATCAGGGGCCATTTTTGATGGACTTACGTGGCGACGTGCAGCCCCTGCTGCCCTCGCTATTCGATGAAACATTTGACCCGAACAATTATTGGCCCCCGCTGGACGTGTATGCCGATGCCGAAAACGGCCGTTACGCCATCTTGCGCAGCAACGAAGGGCGAGAAGGCGCTGCCAAACTATACACCTTCACCCCCGATGGGGAATCGCTTGAAATTCTTGACAATCCTGCCTTTGTCTATCGCATCTTCCCGAATGGCACGGTGGGGTATGATGGAAACGGCCGTTACTTTGCCCGCCCGGTTTTTGCCGCAGAAGCGCCTTTTGCTGAACTGCCAACTGGCGCAAATCCCTGGATGCCAGAACAAATCGATAACAATCTGCACGTAGCCTCAAATGGTGGCACAGTAACCGTTTTTGACCGCTCCAAAGATGAGCTGATAGCCAGGCTTCAGTTTGCAGGCTACGAAACAGGCTACACGCTAGGCCCAATCCCATCGCCAACTGAGCAGTGGCTGGCTGTCTTTGTTGGGGAGCCTCAATACGGTCTAGGCAAAGCGCTGTTTGTCATTCCCACGCCATCCAATTAAAAAAACGAACTCCCCGTTTCTAGAATGGTTCAATCTTCAAAATTGAACCATTCTCAGCCAATAAAGTTTAGGCAGATCATCAATCTTACTCTGGATTTTATTAGGGCGTTGCGGTGGCTGTGGCTGTTTGTGTGGGGGTTGGCGTGGCGGTAGGCACAGCGCCTTGCCAGTTAAAAAAGGCAGCGGCGCTGCTGGAGCCGCCAAAGGTGTAAATGGGCAGCCCATCGGCCCGGCTGCCGGTGACCTGCACAATGCTGACGCGCCAGCGCATTCTAAACAGCTCTGGCGTGATGGGTCGCCAGGTTGACGGCACCCGGAAAGCGGTGTCGCGGGTGAAGCCACGCCAGGGCAGGCTGTCCAAATCGTCGATGTTGGTCAGTTCCACCATGTACATTTCGTCTTCAGCCAGCGGTTTTACGGCCGTCCATTGCAGCAAAATTGTGGCCTCAAGCGACTCAACGACGGTACCAGCCACAGGATAAAGCAGCTGCGGGCCAGGAGGCGGCAGCGTCTCTGTGGGCGTGGGAGACGGCCCAGGCGTAGGCGGCAGGGATTGCCCGTATAGAATTTGCGGAATGCAAATGGGGTCCCCAGGCTGCAACAAAGAAGGGTCTTCAATCCGGTTGACCTGCGCCAGCAAATCGAACGGCACGCCAAACCGGCTGGCAATCCCAACAATGGAATCGCCCCCCTGCACCTGATACAAATCACAGCCAGTGGGGTCTACAATGACCGTTTCACCATTTATGTTGGCGGCTATGATTTCTAACGGTGGCGTTGCCGTTGGCCAGGGAATAAGCAGTTCCTGGTTGAGCTGCACCTGGGTATCGGCGGCAAAATTGTTGGCGGACGCAATGGCCTCTGGGGCAATGCTGTACAGCAGCGAAATGCCAATGAGCGTATCGCCGCTGCTAACGGTGTGGGTGCGCGGTGGACGCGGCGTGTCGGTGGGTGCGGGGGTGGCGGTGATGGTGGGCATTAGCGTGGGCGGGCTGGTTTCGCTAGGAAGCGGTGTCCATGTGGGTGTGTAAGTTACTGTGGCCGGAATGGGGGTGGCGGAGGGTGCAATGACCATGCTCACCTCGCCGCTCTGGTATTGCAGAATCAGTCCACCAGCGACCAAAATGATAATAAAGAATACGGCCGTTAAGCCAAAAACCAGCGGGGTTTGCCGCTCTCTCATCACTGTTTCTAAAACTTCAGGTGCAGGGGTTACGGCCGTTGTTGCTGCGGGCGCGACGCGCTTAAAGGTAGGAATGTCTGGCGTTGTTTCCGATTGGGGCGATACGGCCGTTTCCGTTTCTGGTTCAGGCTCAATGCGCACCGTCACAGCAGGTTCAGCCGCTGCGGCAGGAGGCTGCGCTGTTTCAGTAGGCGGCTCTGGCGCTGACACGGCCGTCAGCTGAGCGCCACACATCAAACAGAGGGTGGCATCAGCGGCAACAACTGTGTCGCAAGAGGGGCAGCGCCGTTCGTGTGGCGGGAGGGGCAACTCTGAAGTCTCACTCATCATTTTTTTGCAACTATGGCATAATTAGGCCAACAATGCCACAGAGCGCGGCATTATACCAAGCCAAATGCCCCGCTGCCAATGGCAGCGGACATCACTCATATCGGGTTTAGGGAGCTGGCAATGAAAGAAGTTAAAAAGCATGGAGGGGAAGTTGAGGCAAACGGCCGTTTCTGGTGGCGCAAACCGGGGGAGGCCAAATGCTGCCAAGCCCAACCCAAGCCAGGCGATGTTTGTGCCCACTGCGGCCAGGGAACCCTGGCCTTTGATGGTCTGTTTATCCTGGCCTGCGACCGCTGCCAGCAAATTGCCGACAGCGGGGGTTTTACCTGATAGCGTCCATTGGCAACGGCGTGTCCGTTGGGAAATAAAAATAACACAAAAACAACCATATTGCTCCAGAAAGGTGACGGAACGGCCGTTTTTGTTTACGCAGCAACAAATTCAAAATTTACCCTTGATTTATCATGCCAAACAATGGTATAAGTACTGGGCGCAGCGGAGGAACACTTATTTTATCAACATTCTTATCGTTTATTCCCAAACTGTAGGCAGAACGCATTGGTTTATAAGCTAGCCTTACTCGGCTGTGGATTTTCTACGCTGGTTGCACATTTCTCCAACCAAGTTTAATTAAAAAAATATACAAATAAGGAACACACATTGCCATGTCACTAAACAAAAACAAACCCTTGTTCTCTATAGCTGCGTCAATCCTGCTTTCCTTCGTGATTTTTCTGGCTGCCTGTGGTGGGTCACAAGAAACAAACAACAATGTCTCTGAAACCCAATCCACCCAATCTGAAGTCACGGCAGAAGATGATGAAAGTTCGTTAACACCGGAAGACACTGCCGAACCCACACCAGCCATTGCTGAACCAGAGCCAACAAACACAACTGCGTTAGAACCCACAACCACAACACAACCTGAGGCAACAATTGAGCCAGAACCGGTAGAAACGGCCGCTGTCGATACTAATGAAGAACCCGCGCCCGAAGAAAGTACTCCTGAATCATGGCGTCCAATTAGAAGCCTGGGCATTCATGCTACTTATGGCGTCGATTTTTCTGCTGATGGAACAACAGCTTTGTTGGGGGCAAGTGGCTTTGTATCTCTAGTTGATCTCAGCAACCTTACTTCGCAGCAGATATTCATAGGTGACGGCGTCGTTTGGGAAGTACACGTTTCCCCAGATGGCGAACAAATCTTAGTTGGCTTTGAACATGCCCCACCGCTTTTGTTAGATGGGACTACAGGAGAACTTATCCAATTTTTCGAGACGCTAGACACCACGCCGCTGGCCCTCTCTCCAGACGGCACCCGAATAGCCGGGCGAAGAGATAACGAAGTCATTGAAGTGTGGGATATTGCCTCACACCAGTTGATAGCCACCCTAACGGGTCATACTTCCCGCATAGACGCCCTAGATTTTTCGCCCGATGGAACCTTGCTTGCCTCCGCTAGCGCAGACAGAACAGCACGCATTTGGGATGCTGCTACAGGCGAGGAAATTAGCAAACTGGAGCATTTTAACGATGTTAGCGCCGTTGCATTCTCGCCAAATGGGCAATATTTAGCAACGCACAACAAGCTGTGGGATGTTGCAACAGGCGAGGAAGTTGATACTTCAAGCTATTTGTGGGGTGGTGATTTTGTCACATTCTCGCCAAACAGTCAGCTACTAGCTGCCGTCGCAAGTACAGGGCGAGCAGACATCATTGCCATTGACACATGGGAATCGATTTACTCTATCGCTGGCAGCAATCAGCACAATAAAGCAGCATTCTCACCTGATGACCAATATTTATTAGTTGGCAGCAATCTATGGAATGTCAACTCTGGCGAGCAAGTGGCAGAACTTGGTGGCCATTCAAGCGACATTTTTTACTCCACGTTGTCAGCAGATGGTCAGTTTGCCGCAACTGGAAGCATCGATGACACTGTAAAAGTTTGGGATGTGAATACTGGGGCTGTTCTGTACACTCTTGCCGGAGATAATGACAGTTTCCATGCAAGTGCTTTTTCGCCAGATGGATCAAAGTTATTAGCCAATGATGGCGACGACATCAGGATGTGGGACATGGCAACAGGAAATGAGCTATTCAATATTCACTTTACTTTTGGCTCTGATGACCGCCGACCAGTTGGATTTTTACCTGATGGCTCTCAATTTTTCACGACCGACCAAGATGGCAATTTGGTTTTGCATGATGCAGCAACAGGCGACCTTCTACAAAGCTTTGATCATGGCGGAGCGGAAGTGTATACAGTCTCGTTTACACCAGATGAGCAAACGGCCGTTACCGGCAGCGAGTCTAGAGATGGGACATTTATTCGCCTTTGGGACGTGGCCAGTGGCCAGCAGCTCCAAGAACACACCCTGGCCGAAGCGGGGCGCATCGAAACGGTTGCCTTCTCACCGGATGGCACGCAATTCATTAGTTTAGAAAATGGCTTTCGGGGCGGCGACCCATCCGTTATCCGCTTATGGGATGTCGGCACCGGCCAAGAAATTAACACCATCACCACAGAAGACGTCAATATTTCTGCCGCTTACTTTCCAGATGGGCGGCAGGTTCTCTTGGGCGGCGTTGAAGGTGTTGTCATCTTAGATATTGTCACTGGCCAGCTCGTAGAATCTGTGGCTGGCGAGTCGTCAATCTATTTTAATGGCACAGACCAGGTTGCCGTTTCAGCAAATGGCGAGCGCATTCTAATTGGCTCCTCAAAACAGCCCCTCATTTTTGAGAAAGCTCCATTTGTACAGCTTATCAATGAATGACAGATTTGTTTTTATGGGCCTTCAGGATTTTGCGAGGTTGACGCCATTTGTAGGGGTGCCTAGAGCGGACAGACACGGGTCTGCCCCTTCACCACGAGATCCCAAAGAACCGTTTTTATTAAATCCCTGGGGCCGTTCCGGCCTCGCAGCCTTTGGAGGATTATTTTATGGCTTTCACAAGAACAATCAACCACAAATCAAAACTTTGCACGCTCCTGATTGGGCTTGTCTTAATTATCAATTTAGCAGCTTGTTCAAATGATGGGCAAGATACAGTGGAGGCAACGGCCGTTCCCGACCAAGACACAAACGCTGAGACCATTGCTGAATCAGAAGCAGCAGAGCCAGTGGCAACCGCAGAAATCATCCCCACCGCCACAACCGAAGTCATTGTAGAAGAAACGGCCGTTACTCAAACAGAAGAAGTAGAAACTATCGTAGAAAACAGTGAGCCCGAACCGTGGCATCCTATAAAAAGTTTAGGCACATTGCCTGTATTTGATGTGGCTATCTCCCCAGATGGCAACACAGCCCTGCTAGGCTCGATAGGGATAATCACTATCATCAACCTAAATGATCTATCCTCAAGGCAAATTTTTGTTGGCGGTGGTTCAGTGGAAAGTCTATTTTTTCTTCCCGATAGCCAACATTTTGTGGCAGGTTATCAATTTAACCCGCCCGCTCTGATCGACAGTGTCACCGGAGAAATCTTGCAAACATTTGGTTCATTAGAGTCTGAACCGCTTGCCGTTTCTGCAGATGGCACAACCTTAGCCGGTATCCAAAACGATCTAATCACAATTGAAGTTTGGGACATTCCCTCAAACCAGCGAATGTCAACCTTAGAAGGAAACTTTAGCCGCATTTCCTCTTTAGCCCTTTCTCCAGACGGCTCACGGTTGCTCTCTACTGATTTTGAGTCGTTCAATCCAGGCGTGTGGCTATGGGATCTAGATGCGGGCATGCAGACAATGCAGCTTCCCCATGAAGATTACGTTGAAACCTCGGCATTTTCTCTAGACGGCCGTTACATAGCCACAGGGAGCGGCCTTTGGGATGCCGCAACGGGTGAGTTGATAAATTCTTTCAAATTCAATTGGGGCAATGCCTTTGTAGAGTTCTCGCCAGACAGCCAACTCTTGGCTGTAGTTGAAGGGGCTGGCGGCGTGACAATGATTGATATCGCCACCTGGGAACCATTATATCAATCATTTATTGGGACAAACTCAAGCAACCTGGCCGATTTTTCTCCAGATGGTCAGACACTGCTGCTTGGTGGCCACTTAATAGACGTAGCTTCTGGAACTGTCTTAGAAAATCTTAGCAACCAGCCAATTTCTGATTCCTTCATGACAATGACGTCTGACGGCACGCTTGCTGCCATCGGTGGCATTGATGGGCAAGATAATAATGAAGATGGCTATGCAGATTCTGTGATAAGAGTCTGGGACATTGATGCAGGCTCTGTCCTCTACACATTGACAAACGATGACAATGACATATTCCACTCCATTGCCTTTTCACCGGATGGCACAAAGTTGATAGCCAACGATGGCGATCTTTTTAGAATGTGGGACGCGGCTACAGGTGAAGAGCTGCTCAGCCTTGAGAACCCATCTGATTTTGATGAAGATGGCCCGGTTGGCTTCACTCCAGATGGTACTCAGTTTTTCAAAACGGATTCGGCAGAAAATTTAATTTTGCATGATTCAGCAACGGGTGAAATCGTGCAAAGTTTTGATCACGGTGACTCAGAAGTGACCACCGTTGCCTTTGCGCCAGATGGGAAAACGGCCGTTACTGGCAGTGAATCAGTGAACGGGCCAACTGTTCGGCTTTGGAATGTAGAAACCGGTGCATTAGTAAGTGAACAAGCATTTGATTTGACCCTTGTTATTGATGCCGTCGCTTTCTCGCCCGATGGTTCACAATTTGTAAGCCTAGAAAACGACTACATCACAGATGATCCAACAATTTTGCGAGTTTGGAATGCGGCTACAGCAGAGGAAATCAACGCAATAACGCTAAACAGCTACAACACTGACGCCGCTTTTTTCCCTGATGGACGCCAGCTATTAGTCGGTGGGGAAGATGAGGTTGTTGTGATCGATGCTTTAACTGGTGAGCAAGTAGAACTTATTTCTGGGGAGGCCGACACAATCTTCTTCAGCAAGGTCGAACAGCTTTCAGTTTCCATAAATGGTCAGAGAATTTTGCTAGGGACACTGAAAACGCCACTGATTTATGAACAAGGTGAATTTGTACCATTAGACAACTAACACCGTACTACAAGAAATAGGGTATCTCGTGTAACTTTTGTCTGAAATGACAAGATGCTTGTTCCAGGTTGGGACAAGCATCTTGTCAACTCAGCTTCATTGAAGCTCAATTCGTGGCAAACCGATTGCTAACCCGTTTTATTACCATGATCAGGCTAAACGGCAGCAAAAATCGAACAGCAACTAATAAAAGCAAAATGGAAACGGCCGTTAAAATGTTCATCTTTAACCTCCCTGCACAAATCAGTTCTGTGCAGATGTTGTGCTCATTTGGTATGAAAACAGAATAAGGGTTGCAGGAACGGCCGTCTATTCGGCATCTGCGCCATTTTCGCTTGGGGCAAACACCCCATCCCCAGGGCAAAATAACCAAATCACCCACCCCACAGCAATAAATACTCCCCAAAACCCCCACAGCCAGCCAGAAACTACCCAAAACAGCCTGGGTAAACACCCCATACAAATATCCGTCTCACACCTGATTTACCCCGGAATCCACATTCTTTAAACTAAAAACAAAGAACTGTAGGCAGCATGGCGACCGCTGCCACAAACCAAAAAGCACCTTTTGTTGGGCTAAGCGCAACGCTTAGCCAACCACTTTACAGGAGCATCTTATGTTCAAGAGAATCATAATGGGGGCAATATTTGCCTTACTGCTGGGGTTTTTCACCTTTGCCGTAACGCAGGCCCAAACAGTCCCAGAAGTTTACGGCTCTGATGACTGTGGCGACTGTCATGAGGCAGTAACCGCCCAGTGGGAGAATAGTGTCCACGGACATGCCAGTGTCGTAGAAACATTCCTCACGGCCTGGGCAGAAGCAGACAATCCACCAGAGTGCCTGAGCTGCCACACCACGGGCTTTGATGAAGAAACTGGCACCTACACCACAGAAGGCGTTGCCTGTGCAACCTGCCATCCTTCAGACCCAGCAGAACATCCGCAAAAAATAATGCAAACCGACATTTCTTCCCGGCTATGTGGCCAATGCCATGTAGATACCTTCACGGAATGGGAAACAAGTGAGCACGGGCAAGAAGAATTAACCTGCGCTCGCTGCCACAACCCACATTCCAATGAACTGCGGGCAGGCAGTATGCAAGACACGTGCCGCACCTGCCATAAGGAAGAGACGCACTTTTTCACCTTCACCGCCCACGCAGATGAAGGTTTACTCTGTACCGATTGTCACTTGCAAACCAAAAATGAGCCGCTGGGCAATGGGCATAACAAG
>JACKBR010000036.1 GCA_020634495.1 Ardenticatenaceae bacterium
CGAGCGGCAGCTGGGCCAGCAAGCTGGTGGTGAGCAAGCCCACAATGCCCTGGCCAAACACGGCCACCTGTTCGCCAATCCCCGGCTGTGCGTCCATGACGAAGGAGACGGCCGTTTCCATGTTCGGTAGGAAGACGGCCGTTTCCGGCAGCATTCCAGCGGGCAGGGACAAGACCTCCTCTGGCCGGGCGATGAAGTGGCTTTGGTGCGGCTGAAAGGCAAAAACCAGCCGGTCGCGCCACGAGTTTTCGACCGATTTGCCAATTTCCACCACACGCCCCACGGCCGCGTAGCCGTATTTTTGTGGATAGCCCCCTTCGCCCAGGGCGGCTATCGTGGCGTCGGCCATCAGCTCGGCGGGCATTTGGCCGCGATAGAGCAGCATCTCCGTGCCGGGGCTGATGGCTGAGACGATAGTTTGTACCAGCAGCCCATCGTCCGGCAGCGGCGGCAGCGGTTCATCGCGGCATTCTAGCTGGTGCGGGGCGGTAAAAAAGAGGGCTTTTCGTTGCATAAAGGTGTTCGTTGTTTTGATGAAAATTTCACGCAAAGGCGCAATGTTTTATGGGTCTTCAGGATTTTACGGGGTTGATACCGTGAAACGTGAAACGTGATGCGTGATTTTCTCTGGTCACGTATCACGCATCACGTCAGGCTCTATCCCGCGAATTCCCAAAGAGCCTGTTTTATCGGCGGATCATGGTGGCGGTCATGATGGCGCATAGTGTGCGGTTGCCGCTTTCGTCTTCGCCAAACAGTTCGCCCTGGCAAACCGTGAGCGTGCGGCCAGGACGCACCACGCGCCCGACGGCGATCATCTTTACGCCCAGCGCGGGAGCGAGCAAATTCATCTTGAACTCCACGGTGACCACTTCGCTGCCGGAGGGCAGCAGGGAAAGGGTGGCGTAACCGCAGGCGGAATCGACAACGGCCGTTGTGGCCCCGGCGTGGACAAAGCCATGCTGCTGGGACAACTTGGGCGTGACGGGCAGCTCGATGGTGACGCTTCCGGGGGAAACGGCCGTTAACCGCGCTCCCAAAAATGTCATAAACGTCTGCCTGGCAAAGCTGGCCCGCACCACCTGCTCGTATTCTAGATTTTGTGCTTCAAACTGAGTCATCAATTTTTCCTAAGATTTTCCCACAGATTGCGCAGATTATCGCAGATTTATAGTAACCATACAGCCTCTCTGGCTGTGGCCGGCGCGGTCTGGAAAGCAACCCTTCGAGACTGAGAGGCGGCCGCAGCACCTGAACAGTTACGATTTTTATTTTAATCTGCGTCCATCTGCGTTAATCTGCGGATTGTTTTTCGTCTGGCCAACGCACGTCGCCGGAGAGGATCATATCTTTGCCCAGCCACTGCGTTTGCGGATTTTTTAGCTGGGGCAGGCCGTGGCCGTTCAGGTTGCCCACGGCATTGAGGCCGCCCACCAGCAGCGGGGCAACGGTGACGACTAATCGGTCAACCAACTGCCCGGCCAAAAAGCTGGTGATGATGCCCGCGCCGCCTTCCACCATCAGGCTGCGGATGCCGCGCTGGTGCAGGCTGGTGAGCAAATGGGGCAAACTGACACGGCCGTCTTTTGTGGCGGGCAGGTGGAGAAGGGCAGCGCCCCTGGCCGCCAGCGCCGCCGCTTTTTGGGGATCGGCCGTTTCTGTGGTGGCCACGATGGGCTTGCAGGGATGCTCGGTGAGCAGTTTGGCCGTGAGTGGCAGCCGCAGCTGGCTGTCTACAATGATGGGCTGTGGATTGGGGCCAGCCACCAGGCGCACCGTCAGGCGCGGGTCGTCGGCCAGAACGGTGCCAATGCCCACCAGGATGGCATCGTGGCTGGTGCGCAGTTGGTGGGTGAGCGTTAGCGACTCTTGCCCGCTGAGGGCCAGCGGCTGGCCACGCTGCCGGGTGATGGAGCCGTCTAAACTTTGGGCATAGCTGAGGGTGACAAAGGGACGGCCGTTCCTAACCGCAGGTTCTGGTTTTCCATTGAGATGTGTGTGGGAGGAACGGCCGTTCAGATTCAGCAAATGGCGCATTCGCTCCACCTTGGTAGCCAGATACGCGGCGTTTTCCACAGTGAGGGCGGGCTGCATCGGGATGCGCTCCGTGACCGCAATGCCTAGCTGCTCCAGCCCTTCAATTTTGCTGGGGTTATTGGTAAGCAACTGTACTGTTCCAACACCCAAATCCTGCAAAATGCGGGCAGCAACGGTGTAATCACGCGCATCTGCCTGATGGCCAAGCATCAGGTTTGCTTCAACCGTGTCATACCCTTCGTCCTGCAAATTGTAGGCGCGCAGCTTATCTAACAAGCCAATGCCACGCCCTTCTTGCCGCAAATAAACGATGATGCCCGCGCCCGCCTGGGCAATCTGGCGCATCGCCTGGTTTAGCTGAGGGCCGCAGTCGCAGCGCAAGGAGCCAAGCACGTCCCCCGTAAAACATTCCGAATGTACCCGCACCAGGACTGGTGCATTGGGGGCAATATCGCCAAAAACAAGCGCCAAATGCTCTTTTTCGTCCAGATTGTTTTGATAGTAGCAAAGTTGAAATTCGCCCACTTCTGTGGGAATACGAGCGCTTGTTTTACGCTCGACGACAAGGTTGTTCATATTCTTCACGCTCCGACACAGCTTTTTTTGAAAGAGGGTTGGTTTATTTAGATTATACGCAACTCTGGCGGGAATGGATCGGTAGGGAAAGTGGGGAGCAAAAAGTAAATGGTGAAAAGCGGTAAGCGTAAACCAGTTCTAAATTTAGCCAGCAAATGTTGGTTGGTTTGGATCAGGCCCCAAACAAAAAATCTGCCATAAACCCGGCGATGACGGGAAAAATGAGCCCCACTGCCATGCGGATGAGTGTGGGCCGCAGCCCCACGATGCTGACTTCCAGCGGCATACGAAACAGCGTGAGCAATGACCAGGAAGTGACGAAGGCGACGCCCGCGCCAATGCCTGCCCCTGCTTTGTACAGCGTGGCCGCCAGGGGAAAGCTGACAAAGATGCTAGGCGGCATCACCATGCCCAATCCCGAAGCCAGGAGGATGCCGCGCCAACCTGATTGTTCTCCTAACCAGCGGCTTACCAATTCCTTGGGCACCAGCACCTCAGACAAGCCCACAATGATAAAAACGGCGATAAAAAGGGGGATGAGCTTTAGAAAGGTTTGCCCGCCTGACCTCAGGCCGATCATTAAGCTGCCATCATGCCGCTGGTAGGCAAGCAGGATGAACAGGATTGCCACAATAATGAGCAAAACGGTGGTGAAGTCCATAGTGCCTCTTTTTTTGGGGTGTGGGTTTGGCATCAGGTTTGGTTACAGTTCGGCCGAGGGGCAGATGTCGTTGAGGGGGCAGTTGGGGCAGTCGGGGCGGCGGGCAATGCAGATGCGACGGCCGTGAAAGATGAGCAGGTGCGAGATGTTGATCCATTGGTCTTGGGGGATGATGGCCATCAATTCTCGCTCAACTTTGACGGGGTCTTTGTTGCTGCTGGTAAGCCCCAGCTTGTGGGCAATGCGCTTGACGTGGGTATCGACGGTGATGCCTTCGGCTTTGCCGTAAATTTCGCCTAAAACGACGTTGGCTGTTTTGCGGGCGACGCCTTTAAGCTGGGTAAGTTCGGTCATTTTGTCTGGAATTTGGCCACCATGATTTTGCAGCAGGGCAACGGCCGTTTCCTGAATGAATTTTGCCTTTTGTCGAAAAAAACCAGTAGAGCGAATCGCTTCTTCCAATTCGGTGCGGTCTGCGGCGGCAAAAGCGGCCGTATCGGGATATTTGGCAAAGAGGTCGGGCGTAACCATGTTCACCCGCACATCGGTGCATTGGGCGGAGAGAATGGTGGCCACCAGCAGTTGCAGCGGCGTCTGGTAGTTGAGTTCGCAGTGGGCGTCTGGGTGGGCGGCTTGCAGCCGTTGCAAAACGGTTTGGACATAGTCTGGTGATGGTTTTTGGTAAGCCATGATGGTTCCTGTTTAGGTAACGGCCGTTTCTAGCGAATCTGCTAAAGTTTGCCGCCTGAATGCTGTGTAACTCTAGCGTTATCAGATTCGGCGTGCAAGTGTATAATGGGCCTTGTTTGGCGTGGCTGCCGGATGTTTAGTTAGTACTGTGTGAAAAGAGAGCCGTAAAACGTAGTAGGTTTACCGGTAAACTCGCCGACTTGCCCACTCTCCCACTATAATTTATGAACTTGTTCAACTGTTTGAAGGAGTAATTACTTGCTAATAGATTTTGGACGCGAACTCTGTGGTGATTTGGCTACGGCCGAATCGCGAGAATGGCTGGTAACCAATGGTGTTGGTGGCTTTGCTTCTGGCACGGTAGCTGGCGTGCTAACGCGCCGGTATCATGGCTTGCTGATGGCGGCATTAGAACCGCCGCTGGGCCGCACCCTGCTGCTGGCCAAAGTGGATGAGACGGTAGAGTATGAAGGGATTTACCCACGAAGCGGCCGTTTTTACCCGCTTTATGTAAACCGGTGGGCCAATGGCGTGGTAGAAGGGCATGGCCATCATTTCATTAACCGGTTTCATTTGGAAGGCACCACGCCAGTATGGACATTTGCTTTTGCCAATGCGCTGCTGGAAAAGCGCATCTGGATGCAGCCAGGGGCCAACACAACCTACATTCAGTACAAACTTGCGCGGGCCACAGGGCCACTAACAATGGAAGCAAAGGCGTTTATCAACTATCGCGACTATCACGACACAACGATTATGAACGGCTGGGAGCCGAAGATAGAAGATGTGGCGCATGGTTTATCCATGCAAATGCACGATGCGGCAACGCCGCTCTATCTGCTCAGCGATAAAATGGAGATGACGCCCCAGTTTGATTGGTACGAAGATTTTTATTTAAGTGTTGAAGAGTATCGCGGCCAAAATGATGTGCAGGAAGACCATGTTTATGCGGCGCTGCTGCGGGCTGTGCTGCGCCCTGGCGATTCGTTGACGCTGGTGGCCAGCACCGAGGCAGCCCCCAATTTGGATGGGGCCACAGCCTATGCCGAGCGGCAGGCGTATGAAGCGGCGCTGCTGGAGCGGGCCAGCAAAGTTCATGCGGTAAAGTTGCCAGCAGCGGTCAGGCAGTTGGTTTTGGCCGCCGATCAATTTGTGGTTAAACGGCCGACTTCACGCGATGCAAACGGCCGTTCCATTATTGCCGGGTATCCCTGGTTTAGCGACTGGGGGCGCGACACCATGATCGCCCTGCCTGGCCTTACCCTCACTACCGGACGCCCCGAAGTTGCCGCTTCCATTTTTCGCACCTATGCCCAATTTGTAGACCAGGGCATGTTGCCCAACCGCTTCCCCGACGCAGGCGAACGCCCCGAATACAACACCGTCGATGCCACCTTGTGGTATTTTGAAGCGCTGCGGGCTTACCACGCGGCCACAAACGATGATGCCCTGGTGCGCGAGCTGTTTCCCGTGCTGCAAGAAATTATTTTGTGGCACAAACGCGGCACGCGCTACAACATCCAAATGGATGAAAATGATGGCCTTCTGTTTGCCGGGGAGGAAGGCGTGCAGCTCACCTGGATGGATGCCAAGGTAGATAACTGGGTGGTGACCTCGCGCATTGGCAAACCCGTTGAAATCAATGCCCTGTGGTACAACGCTTTGTGCATCATGGTAAATTTTGCCCAAATGCTGGCTGAAGATGCTGCCACCTACCAGGCAATGATTGCCCAGGTGAAACAAGGGTTTGCCCGTTTTTGGAATGAAGAAATGGGCTACTGCTATGATGTGATTGACGGCCCTGATGCTGACGGTTTAGATGGCAGCTTGCGCCCAAACCAACTGTTTGCCATTTCGCTGCCGCACAGCCCCCTTACGCCAGAGCAGCAGCGCTCCACGGTAGATGCTTGCGGCCGTCATTTGGTAACTGCCCACGGCCTGCGCAGCCTTTCGTCTGATGACAAAGCGTACATTGGCCATTACGGCGGCGACCGGCACAAGCGGGATGGCGCTTACCACCAGGGAACGGTGTGGGGCTGGCTGATTGGCCCCTTTGTTAGCGCTTATTTGCGCGTTTATGGCGACAAAGCGGCAGCGCGTTCTTATTTGGATTCGCTGCTGAATCACCACATTCGGGCCCATGCGGTGGGCAGCTTGAGCGAGATTTTTGATGGCGATGCGCCTTTTGCCCCGCGTGGCTGTGTGGCCCAGGCGTGGAGCGTGGCGGAAGTGCTGCGCACCTGGCAAGAAACGCAGGAAGAGGGGATTGGAGATTAGAGAGTTTATGAAATTAGCAATGATTGGCCTGGGTAAGATGGGCGCGAATATGGCGCGGCGGTTGATTCAGGATGGTCACCAGGTGGTGGGCTATAATTTGGAAACGGCCGTAACCGACCAACTGGCTGCCGAGGTAGGACTTATTCCCGCTTACTCTCTGGCCGAAGCTGTGGAAAAATTAGCGCCGCCCCGCGTGGTTTGGGTGATGGTGCCCTCCGGTAAGCCCACCGAAAGCGTGGTAGCGGAACTGGGCAAGTTGCTTGCCGCAGGCGATTTAGTTGTGGATGGCGGCAACAGCAATTACAAAGAAACCAGGCGGCGGGGCGAAATGTTGGCTGGCCAGGGAATCGAATTTGTAGATGTGGGCACCAGCGGCGGCATTTGGGGACTTAAGGAAGGGTACAGCATGATGGTTGGCGGTTCGGAAACGGCCGTTGCCACCCTCAGCCCCGTTCTTAAAACCCTGGCCCCTGGCGCTGAAAAAGGTTGGGGGCATGTTGGCCCCAGCGGTGCAGGCCATTTTGTAAAGATGGTACACAACGGCATTGAGTATGGCCTGATGCAGGCCTATGCCGAAGGGTTTGAAATTCTAAAAGCCAAAGAGGAATTTGGCCTGGATTTGCATCAAATTTCTGAGATTTGGCGCTTTGGCAGCGTGGTGCGCTCCTGGCTGCTCGATTTAACGGCCAACGCCCTGGCGGAAGATGCAGAGCTGAGTGAGATCAAGGGCTTTGTGCCCGACAGCGGCGAAGGGCGGTGGACGGTGTTTGAGGCGATTGATCTGGACGTGCCTGCACCGGTCATTACCCACTCGCTTTTTGCCCGATTTGTAAGCCGCCAGGATGAAAGTTTTGCGGCCAAGCTGCTAGCGGCGATGCGGAATCAGTTTGGTGGACATGCAGTGGTCAAGTCCGAGGATTAGATATTACGCCTATGTTTGAAAACAAACCCAGATTTGGACCAGAGCAGTTTCCCGCAGGGGCAGACATCATTCAACAGGGAGATGTGCCAGATAAGTTTTACATTATCACGCGGGGCAAAGTGGCGGTGCTGCTACAGCCGCCAGACGGTCTGGACGCTGTTATTGATTATTTAGGCCCCGGCGATTTTTTTGGCGAGGTGGGGTTGTTGCATCAAAGCCGGCGCATGGCCACCGTGCGGGCAGAAACGGCCGTAGACGTGATGGCCATGGACACCCAAACATTCCGCACCTGGATCGAAGGTTCGCCGCTGGTGGCTCAGGAAATTCAGGCTCTGGCCGCCGCACGCACCCGCGACACTGGCCCCCTGGACCCGGCTCCTCCGCTAAATTTGGAGAAGATGCCGGACAAAATGATGGAAACGGCCGTTGAATCGGCCGAGCAGTTTGAAGCAGGCGACCAGATTATCCGGCAAGGGGATCAGCCCACACGGTTTTACATCATTCTTGAAGGATTTGTCACCGTTACCCACCTTGATGCCAACGGCAAAGAGCATGTGGTCGATCATCTGACTGCTGGCGATTATTTTGGCGAGATTGGCTTGCTAGAAGGGGGCGAACGGATTGCGACGGTAACGGCCGTTACCCGCGTAAAAGTTGTCTCCTTTGATCGTGACACATTTAGCCGCTGGATGCTGCATTCACCCAGCAGCCAGAGTGACATTGCCCAAACGGCCGCACGGCGGCGCAAAACAACCGGAATGCTCTCCTTGCCAGAAGACGAGTAGGCAAAATGCTGGAGCAAGCGCCCAGGAATTATAAATGGCTGACATCACAGAGTTAAAGCGGCAGGCGGCGGAGACGGCCGTAACGTTTATCGAGTCTGGTATGGTGGTTGGTTTGGGCACGGGCAGTACGGCCGTTCATGCCGTGCGTGCCGTGGGGCGGCTGCTGCAACAGGGGACGCTGCAAAACATCGTTGCCATTCCCACCTCTGAGCAAACGGCCCGCGACGCTGAAGCGCTCCGCATTCCCCTGGTAACTTTCGACACCCACCCAGTAATTGACATAACAATAGACGGTGCCGATGAGGCCGATCCCAACCTGGACGTGATTAAGGGTCTGGGCGGGGCGCTGCTGCGAGAAAAAATTGTAGCGGCCGTTTCTAAACGGTTTGTCATTGTGGCCGACCACAGCAAGCGGGTGACGCAGCTAGGCAGCAAAGCGCCCGTGCCTGTTGAGGTGATTCCCTTTGCCGAGCGGCCCGTGGCCGATTATTTGCAATCGCTGGGAGCGCGGGTGGAAAAGCGGCTGGATAAAGTGGGGGAACGGCCGTACCGCACCGACGAAAACAACATCATTCTCGACTGTTACTTTGGCCCCATCCCCCAGCCCCGCCAGCTGGCCACCGCCATTCGCCAGCAGCCCGGCGTGGTAGAGCATGGCCTCTTCCTGGGCATGGCCACCGACGTTATTTTTGCCACCCCCGATGGCATCGTGTCGCTTACCCGCCCGTAACCAGACGACAAGCCAGCTGTAAGAAATCTGTAAGCAGTTTTCACTATAGTCAAAGCGTCTAAGTTTAAGTAGGCAAGTGGGCCAGCGAAATTAGCCCACTTTGCACTTTTTATCTTTCACTTGGCTACTTGCTGTTCAGGAGAGAATCATGTTCAAAAAATTAGCGTTTGGCGGTTTGGTTAGCTTTTTATTGATGGCGGCGTTAACGGCCGTTCACTTCCTTGTCTCCCAACTGGTGGGCACGTCCTTCCTTCCCTATGACTTTTTTAACTGGATGACCCGCGTGCTGCCCGGTGATCTCATCACCTTTGGCATCGACAGCATGATTAGCACGATGCTGGCGCTGGGCTTAAGCGTGGTCGATTTGGCCAAAACGGCCGAACGCGCATCTGCCGTGCTGCAATTTATGGGAGTGTCTATTGTTTTAGGCGTGGTGATTTTTGCCGTGCTGCATCGCCTCAAGCCGCGCCGCCCCCGCATGGCTGGCCTGATTGCGGGCGCTGTTGTGGGCCTGCCCCTGCTGACCCTGAGCAACGCGGTGGCCCGGCTGGATGTGCCCCCGTTGGTGAATGGATTGTGGCTGCTGGTTGGGTTTTTGGCGTGGGGCTGGTTTTTGGGTCTGGCTTACGGCCGTCTCTACCCCAGCGAAGCCGAAATGAAAGCCGAGCCCGAAGCGTCACCGGTTGCCGTACCGGCTAATGTTCAGGTCATGGATCGGCGGCGCTTTTTGATACAGTTGGGGGCCAGTACGGCCGTACTCACCGTCGCTGGAACAGGGATTGGTGCCACATTAGCCCGGGCTGAACGCGCCCGGATTTCTGCTGGTGGAGCCAGCATTTCCGCTGGCGACATCGTCTTCCCCAACGCCAACGACCCCGTCATGCCCGTGCCCGGCACCCGGCTAGAGTACACTCCCGTCTCCGAACATTACCAGGTTTTCCTGCAAACCGAGCCAACCATCATTGAAGAAGAAGATTGGCAGCTGCCCATCACCGGCATGGTCGATAACCCACGCATGTTTACCTTGCAGCAAATCCGCGACGAGTTTGAATCATTCGACCAATTTGTCACCCTCACCTGCATCTCCGGGCGCGTGGGTACAGGGCTCATCAGCACCACCAAGTGGACTGGCGTCAGCGCCCAAGACGTGCTGACGGCCGTTGGCGTGCAGCCAGAAGCCAAATATTTATTCATCACCTCTGGCGACGGTTTTTATGAGACGGTTGATTTAGAGCTGATTCGCAATGACCGGCGCATCATGTTTTGCTACGCCTGGGATGACAAATTATTGCCCAAAGATCACGGCTTTCCCCTGCGTATTTGGATTCCAGACCGGTACGGCATGAAGCAGCCCAAATGGATCACTGGCATTGAAGTGACCGATGTGGATCAGCCTGGGTACTGGGTAGAGCGCAACTGGGACAAAGTGGCCCGTGTGAAAGCCACCTCCGTTATTGACACGGTGGCTGTGGACACCATGGGCGCGGTCAACGGCCAGCAGGTCATCCCTGTGGGCGGCATTGCCTACGCTGGCGCACGCGGCATTAGCGGCGTTGAGGTCCGGGTGGATGGCGGCGACTGGCAGCCTGCCCAGCTGCGCGCACCACTTTCTGAGACCACCTGGGTCATTTGGCGTTACGAATGGCCCTTCACCGACGGCGATCATCTCTTTGAAGTGCGCTGCACCGAAGCCGACGGTACGCCACAAATTGAAGAAGCACATGGCAACCGCCCTGATGGCTCCTCTGGCATTCACAGCTACGAAGCGTCGGTATCATGAATAAAATAGCAAGTTAATGCTAGGCTTTGGGGTTATTACCGTTAAGATTCCAATCTAAAACTTTGCGCCTTTGCGGTTTATTTTTGTCGGTATAATAAGATGGCTTTGGGTAACAGCCCGAAGCCATTTTGTTTGTCTGGGAGAAAGATGCGGCGAATTTCGGAGAAACGGTTGCTTTGGTTCAGCGGGTTGGCGGTGGTGCTGCTGGCGGGCTGGCTGTATTGGCGCACGCTGCGGCTGCCGCTCATTTACGACACGCTGCTGCACATTCGCATTGCCGGGGGGCTTAACTTTGCCTCGGTCTGGCTGCCAACGGAGGCGTTTGGCTTTTACCGGCCAATGACCTTTTTCCCCATGCTGCTAATTCAGCGGCTGTTTGATGGGTATCCGGCCTGGCTGCTGCACGCCAACAATGTGGTGCAGCACGCGGCTAATGCGGGTTTGCTGGCCTGGCTGAGCTGGCGGCTGTGGCCAGATTGGCGTCGGGCACTGGCGGCGGGAGCCATTTTTGCGGTTTTCCCATTTTCTTACCAGGCAGTGGCGGTGTACGGGCATAATGTGCATCCGGCCATTGTGGGCTTGGGGCTGTTGGGGCTGCATAGCTATCTAACGGCCGTTTCCGCTTCTAAATCAAGAGGAACACAGAGTTACGCAGAGGAGCCACAGAGGGTCACAGAGGGAAGTGAGAAGGAATCCCTTCAATCTGTGAAACTTGGTGATAAAAAAAGGCGTCGTTGGCAGATTCTCACCTGGCTGCTGTTTGGGCTGATGCTGCTGACGCACGAAACGGCCGTACTGTTTGGCGGTTTTGCCTTGCTGGTGCAGATCAACGCGCAGCCGGATTTGCTGAAAAAGTGGCGGGCGCTGCTGCGCCAGCCGTGGCGCTGGTTTTTACTGGCAGGCGTGGTTTATCTGGTCATTTACCAGTTTTTGCCCATCAGCCGGGCACCGCAGGCCGCTGCCAGCGGGCGGGATTTATGGCTCAACGGACTCTATTTGCTGCAAGCGGCCGTTTTCCCTCTGACCTGGTTTGCCCACGTACTCCCGCAAATGAGCGGCGCGTGGGTGGCGTTGGTGAGCGGTGGTTTCGTTGTAAGCCTGTCTGTCTGGCTGGCCTGGCGGCGTCCGGCCTGGCGCACGCCTTTGCTGCTGGCCTGGGGCTGGTGGGCTGGAGCCAGCTTGCTCCTCTGGGTGACACTGCCTACGGACTATTTGCTGCGTGGGCCGCGCTTGCTTTATTTGGGCAGCGTGGGCGTGGCGCTGCTGTGGGCGCATTTATTGGCGGCGGTGTGGGACGGCCGTTCTCCTATACCTTCTTTAGCTAAAATTCGTGGTTTAGTCTGGACGGCCGTCCTCGCCTTTATCCTCATTACCAGCGGCCAATTTGTGCAAACCAAGCTCACGCAATACGAGCAGCTCACCGAACCCGTGCGCGTCTGGCAAGACAATCCCGATTCTTTTCCAAATGCAGAAGTTGTCATTGTGAATCTGCCGCAATGGCTGGACGTGCCGCCCAAAACATATGCCATTGGGGTGGAGTTTGTGGCCATGCTGGGGGATTATTTGTTTGTGGAAGAATTGAGTTCGGCCAACCTGCCTGGGGCGCATAAAACCTGGGCGGTGAACCTGCCGGAGCTGCAAAGCAGCCAGCCGTATGCCTATGGTGTTCAGGCTCAGGATGCGTGGCCAACTGCCTTTAGCGACCAGCCGCGCCACTTTTTCATCACCTACTTTTTGCCGGAAGGGCCACAGACACAGCACACAGGTTTTGTCTGGCCCAAGATGGCTCAGTCCATCGCGTCCCGCAATGTTCCTGCTCAGTTTGGCTTTTACACGCTTGCCGGGACGTCTGCTGAAACGTGCAATAACACAATTGAGGTTTCCTTGCGCTGGCTGCCTGGCAGCGAGGCCATCCCAGATACAACTTCAATTTTTGTGCAGGTGCTGGATGAAAACGGCCGTCTCCTAACCCAAGCCGATGGGCCACCATTGGGCATTCGCCCCGGTTTGTTGGCAGCCTCCCCAGACGATCTGCTGGTAGATTTGCGCACATTGGAACTGGCAGAGGCGGAAACGGCCGTGCCCACCACCGTGCTTGTGGGCGTCTACGATTTTGCCAGCGGGGTGCGCAGCCCCGCCACAGACGCCGCAGGCCAGCCATTGCCAGACAATGCCTGGCGCATCCCCATTTCAGCCTGCCCGTAACCCAGGCTAAACTATTGTGGAACATGATATAATTTTGAAAACAGATTCACCCAATGGGAGGCGGTATGTTGGATCAATTGCAAGCAAGAGTTTGGGGTTGGTTCAGGCAAGGGGGCAGCCAGGAAGGGGACGGTAAGTTTGGCACGTTCCCTGGCGTATTCACCCCGACGGTTTTAACTATTTTGGGTGCCATCATGTACCTGCGGTTGGGGCAGGTAGTGGGGAATGCCGGGCTGCTAGGTGCCGCTATCATCATTTTATTGGCGCACGTTATTACGGTTTCTACCGGGCTGGCGGTGTCATCTGTGGTGACCAATACGCGGGTGGGGGCTGGCGGCGCGTTTGCCATTATTTCGCAATCTTTAGGGCTGGAAGTGGGCGGCAGCGTGGGCATTCCGCTTTTTATGGCCCAGGGCATTTCGGTGGCGCTTTACGTTTTGGCCTTTACCGAAGCCTGGTTACGCATTTTCTCTACCCATTCAGAAGTTGTCGTTGCAATTCTTACCTTTTTGATTGTCTTTGGCATTGCCTACGTTAGCGCCCAATTTGCGGCGCGTATTCAATATTTTATTTTAGGCGTTGTTGGTTTGTCTTTGTTTTCTGTTCTTTTAGGCAGTTTTCCAATTGCCGGGCGAACTGGTTTGGTGGAAACGGCCGTTCTCTGGGGCCGTTTTTCCGATTGGAGCTTTTGGGAGACATTTGCCATCTTTTTCCCGGCCGTCACAGGCATTATGGTTGGTATCAGCTTGAGCGGTTCCTTGCGAGACCCACGCCGCAGCATTCCACAAGGAACCATGAGCGCCATTGGCCTTACCATGATCATCTACTTGCTCCTGGCTTATTGGCTCTCGCGTGCTGCGCCGATGGACGAGCTGCGGCGCACCAGCACGGTTTTGGTAGACCGAGCATTTTGGGGCTGGGCCATTTTGGCCGGGATGCTGGGAGCCACCTTTTCTTCTGCATTGGGGTCGTTGGTAGCCGCACCTCGCGTAATGCAAGCCTTGGCCCAGCATGGCATATTGCCCTTCAGCAAGCTGCTTGCCCAAGAAACAAACCGGGGTGAACCGCGTCCCGCGCTCTATGCCACAGGTGGCATTGGTTTAATAACCTTGCTGGCTGCTTTGGCCAGCGGCGGCGGGCTAAATGCCGTTGCCAGCATTATCACCATGTTCTTTTTAATCACCTACGGTATGCTCAATATGGTGGTGCTGATTGAACAAATGTTAAGTACCGTCAGCTTTCGGCCTACTTTTCGCGTGCCGCGCATTGTGCCCCTTATTGGCATGGTGGGCTGCCTTTTTGTGATGTTCCTCATCAACCCAGTTTTTAGCCTGGTGGCCCTGGTCGTGGTACTTTTAATTTATAGTTATCTAATGCGGCGCAATTTGCAGTATTTGCCCAGCGATGTGCGCAGCGGCATGTTTTTGTCTTTGGCTGAATGGGCCGCCACTCGTGTGAGCCGGCTCCCCCCGGCTGTTAAGCGAACCTGGAAACCCTATGTCCTTGCTCCCATTGTGCAAACGCAGGAGCTAACCGGCAGCTATCGCTTTTTGCAAGCGTTGGCCGCGCCGCAGGGGGCGATTCATGCGCTGGGCATTTATCCTGCGGGCGATGCTTCGTCGCTTAAGGATTTATCTGTTCTTACCAAAGCGTTTGCCGATGACGGCATTTTTGCCCGCGCCACGCTTTTGGAAGAAGCAGATTTGGTCAATGGGGTGCGCACCGCCACACAGATTTTGCGCAGCACGTTTTTCCGGCCGAACCTGCTGTTTTTGAATCTGCGGGCGGAGTCTGATTTGAATGTTTTGCAGCAGTTGGTGGATAAAACGGCCGCTTACAACATGGGCATCGTGCTCCTGGCGCGTCATCCAGTGATTGACTTGGGGCGACAGCATCAGATCAATGTGTGGATTTCGCATCGTGGTGATGATTGGCAAGTCGATTTACAATGGAGCAATTCTGATCTCGCCTTGCTGCTTGCGTACCAGTTAACCAATAATTGGTCGGGCAAGATAAATTTGTGCCTGGCCATTGGCCAGGAAGACAGTCTGGAAGCGGCCGAAAGATTCTTGTACGAACTGATTGATCTGGCCCGGCTGCCCAAAAGCACGACGGCCACGGTGGTGCAGTTGCCTTTTGCTGAAGCCTTGCACCAGGTGTCACGGGCAGATTTGGCAATTTTTGGTTTGCCCAATCCTGCTCGGCTAACGTTTTGCCAGGAAATTGTGGCGGCGGTGGATGGCTCTTGTCTTTTTGTGCGTGATTCTGGCGAGGAAAGCGCTTTGGCCTGATTCTGGTCGGCGTTCTCTGCGGTTAAATAATTTTCAGAGGAGACGACATGAGCGCAAGCTCAACACCATAAATGAAAATCCGCAGATGACGCAGATTTACCAGATTTTTCTCTGCGTTCTCCGCGTTCTCTGCGGTTAAATTATTTCTGAGGAGCTGAACATGAGTGGAAAAATTGATATTAATGTGGCAGATGCAGAAACATTGACAACCATTTCTGGCATTGGGCCAGCGTTGGCGACCAGGATCGTTGAATATCGGGAAACAGTACACCCATTTGAAGAGGTGATTGAGCTGGCTGCTGTGCCTGGCATTTCTGAGAAGATGGTGCGCGGCTTTGAGGAATTTGTAACGGTGCAGGCAACGGCCGTTTCCCCGGTAGATGAAGACGTTGCAGAAATTCCCCTGCTAGATGCGCCTGACCCTGTAGAGATGCTGGCCGCTCCCAAACAGCCAGAGGCGCTGCTGGTGGCTGAACTGCCTGAAGCTGATGAAGCCCCGGCAGATGAACCGGCAAATAATGAGCCAACAGAAGCGCTGCCAGAGCGTTTTTCTAGGGAAGGATTGGAAGAACGAGAAGACGAGGCGGCAACGGCCGTTGCCGCCCCAGATGATCCAGACATTGAAGCAATTCCCCTGGCCGAACCAGACCCAACCATGCCAGAGCCAAGTATGCGCGCTTCATTCCCTGCCCCCCCAGCGGCCAATTGGGAATCTATGGTGCAGCGGCGCGGCTGTTTGAACACATTGTTGGGCGCTACCTTTGGCGCAATTCTAGGCGCGGTGCTTACGCTGGCCATTCTGGCGGCCATTAACAATGGCTCACTCAACTATGCGGCCAATAATAGTGCAGTCCGGCAGCAGCTAGACACAGAAGTTATCTCTCGCACCAACGAGATTAACCAAATATCTACCCGAATGAGCCTGGTGGCAACTGAAGAAGCCGCTGCAAATCAAGCATTGCAGCTAGATTTTGTGGCTACAAACGAGGCGCTTCAGGGGCAGTTAGACAGCAACGATGAGATTATTAGCTATCTGGCAACACGTTCTGGCGATTTTGAGCTGCGCCTGCAAGAGGTGGCCGGGGCGGCTGATACATTTATTGGCTTTTTGGATGGGCTGCGTTTTTTGCTGGATGATTTGGAAGGGGGAACGATGACGCCGACGCCGACGCCCACGCCATTTGCCGGAACGGTGTCCCCCACGCCAACGCCATTAATTATCAGCACGCCGACAACGGCCGTACAGTCCACGCGCACCCCACAGCCAACCGCCACGCCATTTGTCTTTCCTACCAACACGCCAGCGCCGCAACCATAGCTGGCTGCATTCGTAAACTACGAGGAAGCGATTAAGCTAATCTCTAATCCCTGAATTCGATTACACAAGGTTTGTCTATGACCACAAACGAGGAGTTGAAAATGACAAGCAATCAACCACGCAGTGCGGGTCGCCGGCTCTGGTGGATACTGCGCACGACATTGTTGATTTTTATTATTGTTGCCCTGGTGGCGATTGTGCTGGGCGGGTTGGGCTATGGCGGTTATCTAGGCGTGCGAGAAATTCAGCGTTCGGTTAACAGCCTGGCTGTGCGAATTGATGCCAATGAGCACAATTTGAATTCGCTGCGCGATCTGGTTGATGCCGAAATTGAAAAAGGAAATCCTGAGCAGCAGGTGCTCATCATCCAGCTACAAAACGAACTGGCAGCGCTGCAAACCCGGCTAGAAACCGTGCAGGCTGCCCAATCGCAGGAGACGGCCGTTCAAACCGAACAGTTCAGCACCGTAGAGGCAAATCTGGACGCTGCGGTGACCCAGAACAGCGTTCTGGCGGATGAGCTTGGGGATGTGCGGGCCGCCCTGGTTGCCCTGCAAAGCGATCTCAACGACAGCGGCGTACGCCTGAACAATTTGGAAGGTGATGTTGATCAACTACGCTTGCAGCTGGGCACTTTAGATGAAATGTTGACTGACCTTACGGCAGAAACGGCCGTAGCCCGCAGCAGCAGCGCCGTCGATCTAGAACACAGTCTGACATTGCTACAGCTTTGGGGCGTGCTTACCAATGCCCGGTTGGCCCTGGCTGATGGAGATGAGGTTGAGGCGGAAACGGCCGTTTCCCAGGCAATCTTGCTCTCAGACAACCTGACAGTGACCCCCGATAGCCCCGCCGCTGCCGCCTTGCAACGTTTGCAAACAAGGCTGGCTCTGGCCGCTGATGGCTTTGCAACCAATGTGCCAATGGTGGCCCAAGATTTGGCAGCCGCCAGCCAGGAACTCACGCTGCTGCTGAGCGTGCCTGCCACAGATGAAATCCTGGATGAAGCCACACCCACGCCAACCGAAGCTGACACAGGCACGGCAACCGTAGCGCCCACCGCCACAGCTGCGCCTGAGGAAACGCCATTGCCATCACCCACACCCACGCCCTAAAAAGGGTGGCTAAAATGGCTCAAAAATGTTTGCCGGTTTGTTTCTGAATAAAAAGTCAACCTTACAAACAGGCATCGACTGCGCCCGGTGCAAGCCAAGCCTGTGGTTCTTACCAACATAAAAACAAAAAAAGAGCAGGTTCAAAACCTGCTCTTTTTCTTTCTAACCGCAATGAACGGGTTGGCGGAGCCAGCGTCAGAACGCTAGCGCCTCCAACCTGTCTTGTTGATTTACGGCCGTGTCATGCCAGAAACATCAGCGCCAACATCAACCAGCGTATCATACAGAACCTGAATGATGTACAAGCCGTTGTGGGCAAATGCGCCTGGGTCTTTTTGTACGTATTGGTAATTGTAAGCTGCCCGCAGCAACGTGGGTGACCATGTACCATAGCGGTCGCCTGCATCGTTGAAGAAGTACGGATAGGCGTGTGAATCATACACAACGGGATCCGCACCAATGCTTACGGCGTAGTCAGACATTGACGTGTAGAGCAATTCAGCCATGGTGTCGATTTCGCCAGCCAAACCTTCGGTTGCGTCGCCGTCACCGTCGAAGTCAGCTTCGCTAACGCGGATTGCAGCCAGATCTGCGGCCGTTTCCACGTTTTCATGACACTCTGTACATTCTGCCACTTCCACTTCCAAAGCATGGGTGTTATGACATTCTACACAGGTATCAAACGCGCCAACGTGCTCGTTGCGACCCAGATATTCGTTACCGTCATACTGGTAAGCTCCCTGCACTTCCGCGCCAAAGAGCGTTGCGCCAGCAGCAAAGTAATGAATATTTAGGAACCGTAGGCTATCGGAAATTTCATCATCGCCAAGATCGCCGATTGCCTGGTTAACCGAAACGGAAGAAGAACGTCCCTGATGGCAGTTGATACAGGTGTTTGCCGTTTCACCTTCGCCAAAGCTAACCGATGCCCCACTGGGGAAGGTAACCGAATCGAAGGTGTAAACTTCAAACGTTTCTAGGCTGCTGTGGCAGGTGGCGCAGTTCAAACCGTTGGCCAACGGTTGGCTAATGGAAACGCCTTCCGTAGCAAACAGCGGTAAACCGGCGGCCGAGTGACATTTGCTACAGCTACCCGGTACGGCCCCATCTTCATCCCAGTGACGGAACGCTTCCTCAGACCCGGCAAAGTGACCGTGGTCAATGCGGTGCAGCGTGTCCATGTCTACTGGTGTAGAGATGGCTTCGTTCAGATCAGCAATGGAATCGTAGAGAAGCTGGATCATGTATTTGCCGCCATGGGCATAACGACCCGGATCTTTCAACGATGCCTGGTAGTTGTAAGCAGCTTTAGCCAGACGGGGTGTCCAGGCGTTGTACGCATTGGGGAATGCGGCTTCGCCTTCGGTAATCTCGCCATTACCATCCGTATCGATGAAGAAGTAGGGATAGCTATGATCATCGTAAACAATGGCAGTACCACTAACCTCTGTCGCATACATCATCATCGATTCTAGCAGGATAGACCGCAGGTCTTCGATTTCGTAGAAAATGCCTTCGCTCAAATCGCCGTCGCCGTCATAATCGACAAGAGAACCAGGCATGCGGATATCTACCAAATCTTCTGGCCCACTCAGATCCGTGTGACAAGCTGTACATTCATCAAACTGAACTTCCAGCGTGTGCGGATCATGGCAGCTTACGCAGGTGTCGTACCCTTCAACGTGGTCAAACTTGGAATCGTACGAATTCCCTTCGTATTCATAGCCACCCATGGCCCAGGTACCAAACTGTGTGGCTGCTGCGGCATAGTAATGGATGTTGGTGAAGCCCAAATCTTCGCTAACGGTGTCTACATCTGCCACCGGGTCTAGACCGGCATTGGCAATGGAGTCGTTAACGGAGACAGTGGACGCCCGCCCTTGATGGCACTGCATACAACGTGCTTCTGGGCCTAAGCCAGCAACTTCTGCCCCAGAGGGGAAGACAACGCTGGTCAGGTCTACCGTGACATCGTTGTGGCAAGCTTCACACTCAACCGTGGTGCCAATAGGAGCCGCAGCTTCTACGGATCCAAAAGCAGAACCATCGGCTCCTAAGAAGTCGAGGAAACCGGGGGTGCTGTGACATTTGGCGCAGCTTGCGGCGACTTCGGCCGGATCGTCTTCATCCCAATGGGTAAAGGCTTCGGCGCTGGCGTCAGCGTGCCCAGATGCAGCCCACTGTGCCTCGAAGGGAATGACAGATACGGCCGTTTGCACTTCCGGCTCTACCATCACCTCCACAACGCGTGTTACCTCTACTTCAACTTCTACCGGAACTTCAACAGATTCGCCAGCAACCTCGACAACCCGTGTCACCTCCACAGTTTCTGGGTCTTGGCTGCAAGCAACAATGACTAAACCGAGAAACAACAGAAGCCCAAGTAAAACGTAAACGCTTTTTAACTTCGGATTAAACATATAAACCTCCTTTGCAACTGATTTTTCAGAAAGAAACTGTTAAAGGAAGCCCCTTTACACACTATTTCTGAAAATAGCTTATAGGCAATGCTGATCTTCAAAATCAACATTGCCTACTAACTGTAAAACATAAAACCGACCAGCTTACCCAGCCAGCCAATTTATGGTGACGGCGTACTTAAAGGTACAAACACTTCACGGGTTACCCGTGGAATGGTCTCAATAGCGGTTTGCTCAAATGTAAATGCCCAAATGACGATGGCTAGCATCAACCCGCCAACAATCACACCAACAGCAAAGAAAATCCGCAGTCGTCGTCTACGAACTTCCAAAGATAGTCCCGGCCAAGGGTCACCACCTTGTTCCAACCGCTCTAGTTCTAGGGCATGTTCCTCTTCCATTTGGTGGTGCGACAGCTTGCCGGTGAAAATGCTGAAATTACGATGTTTAATCAACACATTGTAAAAATGCCAGATTACAATGCTAAGCACTGCAAGTAGGGCTTCACCCCCGTGGGCAGCTTTGGCTGCTGGGATAAATTGCCCAGGTAAAAAGGCAGTTGCGGCAATGGGGTTCCACAATACAAATCCGGTAATAGCCATAATGGCGGTACCCCAGACAACGGCCCAGTATTCTATTTTTTCACCAAAGTTAAACTTTGGCATTTTGGGCGCTTCAGCAGTAAAGCCCAGGTTGTACTTCACCGTTTGTATCAGATCGAACAAATCCTGCTTTCTTAGCATGATGCGCATACGTTCTCGTTTTACATAGAGGCGGAAAGCAGAGGTAAACAGGTGATAGATAGACCCCGTTACCAGAAGAAAGGCAGCCCAGCGATGAATGATACGGACAAATTCAATACCACCCATAGCGTTTATCATCCATACGGCCCAATTTTGCAAAGCATATTTTTGCGGAAGGCCAGTTATGGACAACACGGTGAAGCTTACCAGTAATATGGCGTGCTCAATTCGCGCAATCGTGCGAAAACGAGGGTAATGTTTTTCTTCGTGTTTAGCTTTTTCTTGTGCTTGGCTGGTCATCTTTTTACTCTCTTAACCGTAGACGTATGCGCCGGTAAATATCGGTCGCCACCATAAATCCGAAGAAGCCCACAGTGGCTGGAATAACAATCTTGTAGAAGAGGTCTACCAGGTAAACAAGTGGGTTGTGTTCCAGCGACGGCTTGAAATGACTAGTCCAGCTGTCTGGGAAGTTTGCGGTAGCATCAGGATGGCACTGCTGGCAAGTTTCTAATAAATTGGCTCTGATACCAGCTTCTGGGTCGTCTGGTGCTTTAATATTGTGAACCCCATGACAATCGTAGCAAACGGCTTTGTTGGTTTCTACATTTGGGTCCTCATGCTCAAACAAGGTGATGGTTGTTCCATGGAAATCTGCCACGTAGGTATCAAACACATCGGTGGAGATTTCATATTTCTCCATCAGTTCCACATCGGCATGGCATTCAGCGCACAGCTCTGGTGAGCGCACGCGGAACAGGGCCGTGGTGGGGTCTGTGATGTTGTGAACGCCGTGGCAGTTGATGCAGGTGGGCACGTCTGGGTTGCTTTCGCTAAGCAGCGCTTCGCCATGTACGCTGGTGGCGTATTCATCAAAGATGGTGCTGTGGCATTGCTCACAGGTGTAAGAGATGCGTTCGCGTGGCTCGTTGGGTATGGGTGTGTCGTGTGCGCCGTGGCAGTCTGTGCAAACGGCCGCTTCCGGGTGACCATCCACGATAGCAGCGCCATGTACATCGTCTAATGCTTGGTCATAGTTGGGTTCATGGCAACGGCCGCACAGGGGATATTGCTCCAGGTTGTAGTCGCGTAGGCTTTCGGCCGTTACTGGCTCGTGCGGGAACCTGACATTTTCATGGCAATCGGTACAGGCTAATGGCTGCCATGAATTATCAGCGCCGTGAACGGAATCATGCAGCGCACCCTCATCAATGGTCAGGGATAGGGTATCGCCATTGGGGAAGGTGAAACTAAGACCTTCCTGGCTGTGGCAGGCTAAACAGTAGCTGTTATCTACTTTTTGGGTAAAGAGCCCAGCTTGAATAACGGCCGTTAACGCATCCGCATCCACCAACGGCACATCTTCATTTATATGACAGTCAGCGCACGCTTCTGTTCCCGCACCAGCTTGCCACTCATCAACGGTGAGCACATCGTGCGATCCATGACAATCTGTACAGGCAACCGGATTTTCTGTTTCTGGGCCTGGATGGCTGGTAAGATGCGGTTGAACGTGGCAGGTTTCACATTTGGCCGCTTGCTCTAAAGAATAATCGCGCAGAGATTCGGCCGTAACCGGGGCGTGTGGCTGTTGGTAATTATTAATTGGCTGATGACAACTCGTACAGGCTAAAGGGTCTGTGGCGGCTGTCCCGTGAGCTGAACTTGCTAACACAGCCAGGTCTATCTGGGCAGCTACCGTTTCACCAGAGGGAAAAGTAATTTCTTGCTCGGTATCCTGGTGGCATAAGCGGCAGGCGGTGTCATCCGCAATTTGGGCATGAGGCACAACGGCCGTTTCCGCTTGGGTTAACGCCATGATGTCAGGATGCGCTTGAATAACGGCCGTAATATCCTCTTCCTGTGCCGCCTGAGTAGGCAACACATAAATTGCTATCAGACAAGCCAAAAGAGCTGTTGTAATGCCACCAATCAAATACCGGTTGTTTAATGAATGTTTCAATTAGCTAGCTCTCCATCGGGTGCTTGTAAATAGTCTGAATAGAGGGTGTGCGAACTTTGGCTGAACAGAAGCAAGCTTCTTGCATAGATCGAAAACTGGGAAGCTTGCTTCTGTTGAACTGTTTTGCCTAACAATTTGTCATGGCCTTCAAAACAGAACATTCACAGGTTTAAGGTTCTTCTACCGCCTCTTCCACAACAGGTTCCGCAGCCGGTTCTGTATGATAACCAACTGCCAGTGCTATCAACTCCTCATCGGTCAGTTCAGGGCCAAAGCCGTCTGCATTGTGACAACTTCGGCAAGCAAAATCCAAACCCAGCTCTGAAAGAGCAACCGTTCCATCCTCAGAAAACTGCTCAATCTGCGTAGGATTGATTAACATGAGATGGGTGCGAATATCCCCGGTAAATTGTTCAGGATCGCCCAAGGCACTCTTCGTAACGCGCGGCATGTGGCAATCAATACATTTCACATTGATACGTTCATGACCTGCTTCATAGCTCGCGTCAGACAAGTGGCAATTTTCGCAAGTTGTGCGCGTAGTTTGTACGTCATCTTGCCTTAATTGAACAACACCTGTATGGGGGTCGTGGCAAACAACACAGTCAAGCGCAATGTGCTTGCTTTGGAACAATTCTTCATATTGTTCATGATGTTGAATAAATCCGTCAGCAGCATTTACTTGTTCTGAACCGCCCCTCACATGGCAGTCACCACACGATTCTGAATCTCGGTCTACCACAGGACGAACCACAATCGGATTTTCGGCATGTTGGCTGCCTGCTCCGTGACACTCCTCACATTGAATGCCGTCGAAAGCCCAGGTGCCAACCAGTCCTGGCAAACCATCCTGGTTTCCTACTGGACTATAACCCGTCGTATGGCATGTACCACAGGTATAAGCCAGTTCAGCCTCACCCGCGTGGTACCCTACCCAATTATCACCAAGATCAATTTCGGGGTTGTAAAAATTGTATTGGGTGGTGGCATTTTCATCTGCCCCAGTAATGATATAACCATCTTGATCGATAAAGCGCGCCTTCCAGTTATATCCGCCAATTACGTAACTAATGTCATCCCAGGTATACCCTTCGGGGGGGCTGGGAATTTCGGTAAAAGGGTATTCAGGAGGTTGGCCATCTACAACACGGTTCAATTTGTAGGGATGCCCACTTCTCATAAATACATCATAAGTTTCTTGATGGCATTCGGCGCATGCCTCGCTGCCAACAAATTCTGGGGGAGAATAGCTCAAGCCGTCCAGACCAGCCGGGCCAGGTAAGCCTTGCTCGCCATCTGCACCTGTGGGGCCAGGGGGGCCTTGTGGGCCAGCCTGGCCTTGTGGGCCTTCTGCACCTGGTTCACCAGCGCAGGCTACGGCGAATATCCCTGTAACTACGATAGTAAATATAAGAATAAGCCATTGCTTGCGTGCCATTATTTCTCCTTCTCCCGTGGATTACAGGTTTGTTGTTCAGATGGGTAAGTGTGCAAGCTGTTTTCATCTCCGATTAATGTAGAGCCCTCATTATACCGAGGGGTTTCCAGCAGCTGTAATGACAAAAGTCACTCTCAGGAGATGACAGACGTTCCCGAATAGGAGCTACCTCTGGAATCGATAAGTGAAACTTATATACATGCCGAAGCAGCAACGGTAAAAAGGTTTTAGTATTGTGTTCAATTACAAAAATGTGAGTTTGTTGTTCTCAAAATCGGGTCAGGAATATTAGTTTGATTATACAACCGTTTGTCGTTTAATTCCCTAAAATAAGGTATAATTTAACCTAATTTATACCTAAAAATCATAAAATTTGCCACCCCCAAAAAGGTGGTTTTTTATGATTAAATTATACATCTTTAGTCAATAGTTAGGTAGAAACGTAGTAAGGTAATGTGGTTGGAGCAAGACCAATTACCTTGTTGAATTACCAGCTGCTCAAGTAAGCACCTATTCAGTAAACCCTCTTTTGGAGGCTCCGCTTTGGACGACAACAATATCGGAACGATTAACTATATTGATATTAACCAGGAAATGCGTAACTCTTACCTGGATTATGCTATGAGTGTCATTGTGGCCCGTGCTTTGCCAGACGCTCGCGACGGGTTGAAGCCTGTACACCGGCGTATTTTATATGCCATGTGGGACATGGGCATACGGGCCACGTCTCCGCACCGCAAAAGCGCCCGAATTGTGGGTGAAGTTTTGGGTAAGTATCATCCACACAGCGATACGGCCGTTTACGATGCAATGGTGCGGATGGCCCAATACTTCTCCATGCGCTACATGTTGGTAGATGGCCAGGGTAACTTTGGTAGCGTCGATGGTGACAGTGCCGCCGCCATGCGCTACACCGAAGCCCGACTAGCCCGCATCGCCCACGAACTTATCGAAGATATTGACAAGGACACCGTTGATTTTACCGCTAACTTTGATGATAGCCTGACAGAACCAGACCTCTTACCGGCGCGACTGCCCAACCTGTTGCTGAACGGCTCTGCTGGTATTGCTGTGGGTATGGCCACAAACATTCCCCCGCACAACCTCACCGAGCTGTGCGAAGCCATTGCCTACCTCATTGAACGGTACGACGACATAGATAACGTCACCTTAGACGAACTGATGCAGTTTGTTAAAGGCCCAGACTTTCCCACCGGTGGCCTGATTATTGGCAATGAAGGCATTCGCAGCGCTTATGCAACCGGGCGTGGGCGAGTTATTATGCGCGCCAAAGCCGAAATTGAGCCAATGCCGCGCAACCCAGAACGACAGCGCATCAACATTACAGAGATTCCCTTCCAGGTAAACAAAGCGATGCTCATTGAACGCATGGCTGAGCTGGTAAACAAGGGCGTCATTACCGACATCAGCGATTTGCGCGACGAGTCTGACAAGCGCGGTATCTCCATTATTGTTGAGCTTAAACGGCACACCCAGCCCATGAAAGTGCTGAACCAGCTGTATAAACATACGGCTTTGCAGACCACGTTTGGTGTGCAAATGCTGGCGCTCGTCGATAAGCAGCCACGCCTGCTCTCATTAAAACGTGCCCTGCAAATTCATATTGAGCATCGCGTAGAGGTCATTACCCGGCGCACCCAGTTTGAGCTGGATAAAGCCCTGAAGCGGCAGCACATTTTGGAAGGGCTGCTTATTGCTCTGGAACATTTGGATGAGGTCATTGAAACCATCCGGCGCTCACCCGATGCCGATACGGCTCGGACGCAGCTAATGGCACGATTTGGTTTATCTCAAGAGCAGTCCACCGCTATTTTGGATATGCAGCTGCGCCGTCTGGCCGCTTTAGAACGGCAAAAGATTGAAGATGAATACCAGGAAGTTTCAGCCCACATTGAATATTTGCAGGGATTGCTGGCAGACAAGAAGAAAATTCTGGGTTTAATTCTTGAAGATATTAATGAGCTAAAAGAAAAATATGGGGATGAGCGTGCTTCCCAAATTGCCCTGGGCCTGGATGCCGACCTGAACATGGAAGATTTGATTCAGGACGAGGATGTGCTCATTTCTATTACCCAGCGTGGCTTTGTGAAGCGCACGCCCGTGGCCGCTTACCGCATTCAGGCCCGCGGGGGTAAAGGGCTCATTGGCATGGGCCGCCGCGAAGAAGATCAGTTGGAACATTTATTTGCTGCCGGATCGCTAAACACCATTCTGTTTTTCTCGGATCGGGGCAAGGTGTATGCAGAAAAGGCGTATAACATTCCTGAACTCGACCGCACGGCGAAGGGTACCTCGTTGATGAATGTTTTGCCGTTGATGCCGGACGAAAATATTACGGCCGCTTTGCCTGTCCACAGCTTTGAAGATGCCGAATACCTCACCATGATCACCCGTAAAGGCAAAATCAAGCGCGTAGAGGTTAACGTTTTTGAGAACGTGCGTCCCAGCGGTCTCATTGCGGTGAATTTGGAAGACGACGACAGCCTGGGTTGGGTGAAGCTGACAGAAGGTGAGCAAGACCTGATCATCGTGAGCGAGCAGGGTAAGGGCATCCGCTTTAGTGAGGAAGATGTTCGCCCGATGGGGCGCAACGCCGCCGGGGTAAACGCCATCCGGCTGGATAGCTGGGACCGGGTAGCTGGGGCCGATGTGGTGCTGCCTGATGATGATTTGTTGGTCATTACCGAGAAAGGGTATGGCAAACGAACCCCATTGGAAGAGTACCGGCAGCAAAACCGGTATGGCCAGGGCGTGCGGGCGATGGTGCTGACGCCGGAGCGCACGGGCAAGATTGTGAGCGCCCGCGTGGTGACGGCTGGGGACGAGGTGACCTGCATTTCGGCCAACGGCATTATTTTACGCACGTCTACCGACGTGATCTCGCAGCAGGGCCGCTCTACGCAAGGCGTGCGGGTGATGGATTTGCGAGCAGGAGATACGGTTGCCTCGGTGGCTGTGGTTCGGGAAGGGCGTTTGTCTCAGGTGAATGGTGATGCTGTAGAAGAAGCGGAACATGCAGCGGAGCCAAATGGGGCAAATGCGGATGTAGCTGTGGGGGACGCTGCTGTGGGATAGGCTTTGCGTTTATGATGAGTGTCAATGAGAGCGCCTCCGCAGGCGCTCTTTTTTTATGGGAAAATTGGGGGAGAAACGGCCGTTTCCCGCCTATTTCCTATGTCATTCCCAGAGATGCCCTTTTATACTTACGCGGTATCACGCGAGTAATGACTATGGCTCTTTGGGAATTTAAGAATAGATAACAACAAACCAGGCATGAGTTATTGCCGCCCACTCAGAAGAATCGCGGGCAGCATACATCGTGCTTCTCTTGCAAACCACCATCCCATTCGCCTTACTAGGTAAACAGATGTCAACAGGACAACTTATGCAGCTTCTAGCGCCTGTCATGAAGCTGGACAATTTAGGAATCTCACCGGGCTTGATTCAAGATATTATCTTTCGGCTGCTGTTTAACGAAGGAGACGTCAACATTGCCCGCTTTTCCGAAGTTTTGGGCGTTCACGCCAGCCTGATAGATGAACAACTGGCCCGTTTGAAACAAGAGCATTTGGTAGAGGTTGTGCGTGCCGGTGGCTTAGGCAGCTTGAGTTTTACCTATGGCCTTACAGAGGCAGGGACCAAGCGGGCACGCGATGCCTTTGAGCGCAGCCAATATGTGGGGCGCGCGCCGGTCTCATTGGACAAGTATTCCAAGGCAATTAAACTGCAATCTAAGCGGGTGCAGCGCATTACGCCAACGCAGGTAAAACAAGCCCTGGGCTTTTTAATTTTGCCAGATAATTTTGATCGGCGGCTAGGCCCTGCGGTGAATGCAGGGTCTTCTCTCTTTTTGTATGGGCCGCCGGGCAATGGAAAGACCACAATTGCCCAATCTATTGCCAAGCTCATTGCCCATGACTCACCCATTTGGCTGCCAGACGCAATAACCGTAGGCGGGCAGATCATCAGAATTTTTGATCCGCTGGTGCATACACCCATTACGGACGATGAGCTGGGCATGCATACGGAGATGATGAATAACGGCCGTACCGATAAATTTAAATACGACCAGCGTTGGCGATTGTTTGAGCGCCCAGCCGTGATGGTGGGGGGCGAATTGACAATGGAGTCACTGGATTTACGCTATGAGCCAATTGCCAAAGTGTATGAAGCGCCACTCCAGCTAAAAGCCAACGGCGGCATGTTCCTCATTGATGATTTTGGTCGGCAGCAGATTAGCCCACAGCAACTGCTAAACCGCTGGATTGTGCCCCTGGAGAGCGGCATCGACTTTTTGCGGCTGCAATCAGGGCAAAGCCTGGAGGTTCCCTTCCGCCAGCTTATTGTATTTTCTACCAATTTGGATCCCATGCAGCTGGTAGATGGGGCATTTTTGCGACGTATTCAAATGAAAGTAGAGGTGGGTGGCCCTAGCGAAAAGCTGTTCTACCAGATTTTTACAGAATCGTGTAAATCCTTTAATGTGCCCTTCGATAAAAAGACATTTGTCCACTTGCTGCAAAAATGGTACCGGGGGCCAAACCGGGTCATGCAGGCGGTACACCCGCGTGATCTTGTGAAGACGGTTGTTTCTATTTGTACTTACGACAACACCCAACCCCGCCTGACGCCGGAGCTAATTGATGAGGCGTGTGAGAGCTATTTTGTGGACGGCAACATGGCGGCAACATTAGCGGATCAGTAAACAGAAGGCGCGGTTTCTTACCGCGTATTAGCTTTAGAAGGAGCCTCCTGCAAAAAAGTTGCAGGAGGCTTTTTGTTTAGTCGGCGAAGAACACCACGCCCAACGCTTTGGGACCAACGTGAGCGCCCACAACCGGGCTTAGTTCCACAATGTGAATTTCTTCTGGATGAAGGGCATCTTTTAGCTCGCCAAAGAATTTGTCGGCATCGTCTGCGGCGGCGGCATGAATAACGGCCGTTTTAATATTTGACTTGCCCGCCATTTCCGTATTTACGACATCCATCAAATGGGCCAGCGCCTTCTTTTTGGTGCGTACAGAAGCCAGCGGTTCAATTTTGCCATCTACCAGGTGCAAAATGGGCTTGATGGAAAGCATGGAGCCAATGAGCCGCTGCGCCCCACCAATGCGCCCGCCACGATGCAAAAATTCCAAAGTGTCTACCACAAACAGCACCCGCATCTTTTTCACCAGGGCGCGGGCTGCTTCGGCTGCGGCCTGGTAATCTGCGCCGTTTTCAATGGCGCGGGCTGCTGCCAACGCCATGTAACCCAGCCCCATTGCCGCCGATTCTGAATCAACAATCTCGATGGGGTAATCCTCCATCATGTCGGCGGCAGCCTGGGCAGAGGCCTGCGTGCCGCTAAGCGATTTGGAGATGAGAACCGCTACGATGGATTCGGCCGTTTCTGCCACTTTAGAGAAAAATTCATGAAACTCGCCCGCAGAAGGTTGGGAGGTCGTGGGCATCTCCTTGGCGGTAGCCAGACGCGCATAAAAAGCATCTGGCTTAATATCAACATCGTCACGCAGGCTGCTGCCTTCCCAGTTAAGAATTTGGGGAATGACATGAATGTTATATTGGGCAACCAGCGCCGGGGGAATATAGGCAGTGCTGTCTACAACAACAGCAACTTTAGCTTTGCTCATAGATGGGTCTCCTCTTGAATACATTCTTCCAATTTTCTAGATAACCTGATGAGGAGTCAGGCATCCTCAGATGCCGGTTGCATTTGAGAATGCTCCCTCCTCAAGTGAGTGCTTACGTTTTACCACATAGTTGTGCACAAGGGAAACGGCCGTTTCCCAGCACACTGCTATTAGTAACCCGTTGCTGCCCAAACCGTTTTGCTGTAGGCAAGAAAAACCAACTTTTAGGGTGATTCCAGAATTATTGTTACAATAACCAAACCAAAATCATGTAGGAAGAGAAAGCTAAATGAATCGAGAATATCATCGTTGGTACAGCCCATCGCTGGAGCGCGACATGGAACTGCTGATCTTTGGCCACAGCGGTGCCAGAGTGTTGATTTTCCCCACCTCCAAAGGGCGCTTTTATGAATGGGAAGATCGGGGCATGATGCAACTGCTTGGCCACCACATCCGCGAAGGCTGGCTGCAACTGTATTGCGTAGACAGCGTGGATGCCGAAAGCTGGTATGCCTATTGGAAGCACCCCGAAGCACGCGCCTGGCGGCAGGTACAGTACGAAAATTACCTGGTTAACGAAGTGCTGCCGCTTTCCTGGATAAAGAACCAGAATCCATTTTTAATCACAGTTGGGGCCAGCTTTGGCGCTTACCATGCGCTGAATCTGGCGCTGCGGCGGCCAGACCTGGTGAGCCGGGCCATTGGCCTGAGCGGTATCTACGACATCTCTCGCTGGGCCGATGGGCACGGCGGTGGGCACATCTATGCCAATAATCCCTGCGCCTACATCCCCAACGAGCATGACCATCAACGGCTGGAACTGCTGCGACGGCTGGACATTATTCTGGCTGTGGGGCAAGATGACGGGCTGCGGGCCAACAACGAGCAGCTTTCGGCGGCGCTGTGGCAAAAGGGCATTGGCAACGCGCTGCGCATTTGGGATGGCTGGAGCCACGATTGGCCGTATTGGGAAAAGATGCTGTTGACGTACATTGGCGGGCACGACTAAGAGAAGGCAAGTAGCAGGTTTGCAAGTGAAAAGTGATAAGTAAAAAGTGAAAAGTTATCTAACTCGCCCACCCGCAAACTCGCAAACTCGCCCACTTGCAAACTCGCATACCAAAAAGGAGAGGGACGCATGACAAAGAAGATTGGCTTGATGGTAGGGATGGAATGGTCCTGGCCGCCAGCGTTTATTGAGGAAGTAAACGGCCGTAATCAAGACGTGATCGCCGAGTTTGTGAGCATTGGCGGTACGCAAATGAACGAGCCTTGTGAGTACGCTGTCATAGTAGACCGCATTTCGCACGAGGTGCCCTATTATCGTTCGTACCTGAAAAATGCCATGCTCCAGGGAACCCACGTGATCAACAATCCGTTTATGTGGACGGCCGATGACAAGTTTTTTGGTGCATCGCTCATCACCAAATTAGGACTGGCCAGCCCGAAAACGGCCGTCTTGCCCAACAAAGAATACATCCCCGGCATTGACCACAGCAAAAGCCTGCGTAATCTTGCCTTCCCCATGCCCTGGCAAGATTTAGTCGATTATGTGGGCGGCTTCCCCTGCGTGCTGAAAGATGCCCACGGCGGCGGCTGGAAAGAAGTGTACGTTTGCCGCAACATGGAAGAGCTGTACCGCAGCTACGATCAATCCGGCTTGCTAACAATGGTGCTGCAAGAGTTCATCAAATGGGACGATTACATTCGCTGCATGGTGCTGGGGCAAGAAAATGTGCTGGTAATGGCCTATGATCCCAACACGCGCCAATACAGCCACCCCAACCTGTCACAAGAAATGTACGAGCGGATTGTGTCGGATTGCCAGACGCTGTGCCGCGCCTTTGGCTACGACATGAACACCTGCGAATTTGCGGTGCGCGACGGCGTGCCTTACGCCATTGACTTTATGAACCCGGCTCCAGACATGGATGTCAATTCGCTGGGCTTTGAGTTTCATCGCTGGTGTGTAGAAGGCATGGCGGATTTGTGCATTGGCCTGGCGCTGGAGCCGCGCCCGCCAGTGGCCGAAACGCGCTGGAACGCACTATTTTAATGATTTCAACGTAGAGGCGCGGAGGCGCAGAGGTGGAGAAAATTGGGAATTGTGAATAATGAATGGTGAAGTGTGAACGAATCAATTCACAGTTAAGCGTTCACAATTCACGATTCACAATTAACAAGGTGAAAAATGGCATTGAAGGAAGCAATACGAACCTACCATGATTTATTGACCGATGAGATGGCGGCGGAGTCGCAGGGGCAGCTGACGGAGCAAATGGAACAGCGGGGCTTGTTTTTTGGCAAACGGCCGTTATGCACCGTGCTGCGTCCTCGTTTTTTAACCCCTGAACAATATCTGTTTCTCCGCAAATCGATCCGCCCGTTGCTGCACGCCTTTGAGAAAATCTCTGAGCTGGCTGTGGCTGATGCTGATTTTTGTGCCCAGTTTGGCCTGCTGGATTGGGAAGAAGAGCTCATCCAACATGATCCAAAATACAAAGGGCATACCCCGCTGACCCGGCTGGACGCTTTTTACGTGACGGAAAACAGCGAGCTAAAATTCACAGAGTACAATGCTGAAGTGCCGGCCGCTTCTGCCTACAACGATGTGCTGAACGAGGTGTTTTATGGCCTACCGGCAATGGGTGAATTTTTGCGCCATTATGCGGTACGGCCGTTACCCACTCGTCACAGCGTTTTGCACGTGCTTTTAGATGCGTACCGGCAGGCTGGAGGCACAGGCCGCCCTCAAATTGGCATTCTAGACTGGCACGATGTGCCCACCCGCAGCGAGTTTGAGCTGTTTACCCAATATTTTGGCCAGCAAGGTTTTGAAGCCAAGATTGTGGATCCGCGTGAAGTGACGTATGAAAACGGCCGTTTGCGCCACGAAGGGTTTGAGATTGACATCATTTACAAGCGGGTGCTCATTACTGAACTGATTGAGCGGGGCGGGATGGACCAGCCGGTGGTGCGAGCCGTGCGCGACGGTAATGTGTGCATGGTTAACCCATTCCGCTGCAAAATTTTGTACAAAAAGATGAGCCTGGCGGTGCTGAGCGATGAGCGCAATGCCCACTTGTTTAATAAGGAGGAAACGGCCGTTATCCACAACCACATTCCCTGGACCCGCACCGTAGAAGAGCGTAAAACCGTGTACGGCGGGCTACCCATCGACCTGATTCCCTTCATGCACAAATACAAAGACCAGCTGGTGCTAAAGCCCAACGATGATTACGGCGGGCACGGCATTGTGCTGGGCTGGCAAACCAACGCCAGCGGCTGGGAGCAAGCGGTACAAACCGCTTTAGAGCAGCCCTACATCGTGCAGGAGCGGGTGGTGATTCCAGAAGAACCGTACCCCAGCATTGTGGACGGCCGTTTGCAAATTTACGACCGCATGTTAGACACCGCCCCCTTCATCTTTCATGGCGACTACGTCGATGGCTGCCTCACCCGACTTTCCACCGACCCGCTGCTCAACGTGTCGGCAGGCGGCGGCTCGACAGTGCCCACGTTTGTGGTAGAAAAAAGGTAATGACTCAGCCCAGACCCTAAGGGTTTGCCTTCTAAAAGACCAGGTAATAAAAACCAACCCTTAGGGTCTTTCTCGCATAGTAGGTGAATTTATGACTATCGAAGACCAAATCGAACAGGCCATGATCCAGATGTTTGCCCAGATGCACGCTCATTTTGGCAAGGCGGTGAAAGGGCATTGGTTTTACGACAGCGAGACGTGTCCCGGCTGCGGCCGTCAGGTGAGCCCGATGCGGCACAAAGGCGGCGATGCCGTGTCGCTCAATGCCTACATTTACCGCAAGCGGGGCATTTTGATTGGCTACATTTTATGCGGCCGTTGCGCCACCGAGATTCACCGCGCCGCCAAACGCAACCCCGGCGTACAAATTGCCCGCCACGACACCATCGAAGCCACGCTAAGGCAGGCATACGAAGCCCACATGAGCTCAATGGATGCGTAGGATAAATTTTTACCGCAGAGGCGCGGAGCGCGCAGAGTTTTTCTGTGACACTTTTCCAACTCCGCGTCCTCTGCGCCTCTGCGGTTCGTTTTTGACGATTCAACCATGGCTCTAACAAAATGATACAAACCCCCGTCACCCGCGAACTTGACCAGAAGCAAATTTCCTATGAACTGTTCACCCACGATGGCCCAGTGCGCTCATTGGAGCAGGCCGCCGCCGAGCGTAACCAGCAGCCAGAGCAGGTGGTGCGCAGTCTGCTATTCCGCCTGGCGCAGGATGAATTCCTCATGGTGCTGGTAGCCGGGCCGCAGCAGATCGACTGGAAGCAGCTGCGCCGCACGCTGGGCCAATCTCGCTTGACCATGGCCAAACCAGATGAGCTGCGCCGCGTGACGGGCTACGAAATGGGCGCGGTGGCTCCCTTTGGCCTGCCCACCCCTGTGCGCGTCCTGGTGGATCAATCGGTACTCAACCAGACGGAGATTTCATTGGGGAGTGGTGTGCGGGGAACGGCCGTTATGCTGAAAACGGCCGCTTTGCTTAAAGCGCTGGGGGATGGCGTGGAGATTGTGTCCCTCTAAAGTCCGCTTCTTGCATTGCCAACTTACTAGCCAAGGACTGCCAGTCCTTGCTTCGCGTTAAAACCAATCATCCACAAGCAAAGGCTCAATTAGCCCTTCATCCCCATCGCGCAAATGCGCATCGGCCAGCGCGATCCGGTTGCCGAACCATTCCAGTACAGCTTCACGCTGCACCTGCGTTGGCTTTTCTGCCAGCAGTGCGTGGTAAGAAGACCAGGGCTATTCCCGAAAATCATCCACAAAGCCGTGCGTTTGGGGATTGCGGTGTTGCGGTGAATGTAGGTGATCAAGGTGGTGAAGTAGCGTTCGTCGTCTACCAGTTTACGCTTAAAAGGCTTCTCGAACAGGCTGCCTGTGTGATTATAGGCTTTATTGATCGCTTTGGTGTAGGTGCTGAAAAAGTTGCGGAATTGCTGGCTGACATAGGACTGGCAGTCCTTACAGCTTCTGTTGCAATTTGCCAGCCTGGACGGCCTCGTAGCCAAACTGGAACTGCTCCCGCTGGAGGTCGGCCAGGGGCACCCATTCGGTCTGGCTGGCATCTTCAGATTCGGTCAGGGCGGTGGCGGCGGTTAACGGCCGTTCCAAGCCATAATACATTGCCGAAAGCTTCCAGGCGCGGCGTTCCTCATCCAAAAAGTATTGATCCTCCACAAAGAGCAGCGAGCCGATGACGGGCGTCAGGCCGATGATTTGCCGGATGTAATGGCGGATGACCTGGGTGGGCGTGTCGCTGGCGCTAAGCATAACGCCGGGGGGATACCACAAACCGGTTTGCGGCCGTTTTTGCAGCAAAACCTGGCTGTTTTCAATGAAAATGCCGTAAACTGCCGGGCGAAAACTGATCGACTCTGCGGCTACCGGAACCGCATTGCCGTGAATATCGGAACAAATAATGGTGGCCATGAGTTAGATAACGTTATTCGGGAACGGGGAGGGGTAAAAATTGCGCTTTCAATTGAGGAATATGATCAGCCAATGTGCCCAGCACGCCATTAATAAAGCGAGGGGCGCTGTCTGAACCATACGTTTTGGCCAGCTCAACCGCTTCGTTAATAGCGACCTTTACCGGCGTTTCTGCTTCAATTAGAAATTCAAAAATGGCGATTCGGAGAATATTGCGGTCAATCACGGCCATCTGCTCAAGTGGCCATTCGGGGGCGTACTTAGCAATGAGGGTGTCCATTTCCTCCTGATGTTGGATGACACCCTGGATAAGTCGAGACGCAAACTCAACGCCCGTTTTCTCCATCGGGTTATCTAGGAGCCGCCGCTCTAGAACCTCGCCCGGTGGGTGATTGGCAATATCGTATTCGTAAAGCGTTTCCAGTGTTACGCGCCTGGCGCGACGTCTTGTCTTCATAATTAGCAGACGAAATGACCGATTTTCAGGAAGCTAGAGGTCGATGTCAACTGATTGATTCTTCCTGAATATAGACAACATCTTCAACATGCACGTTGACAGCTTCAACAGAAATTCCAACCATTGTGTCCACCGCTTCGGCTACGGCCGTTTGCAGGCGTTTGCTGGTCTCCATAATGTTCACGTGCGGACTCATTATAACGTAAATATCAAATTTAACCTTATTATCATTAGTTAAATCAAGCAAAACCCCCGTCTGCCGCGATTCCCGACGAAACAGTCGAGCTACATCAGCAGGTATCGGAGACATCTTGGCTACCCCTTCAACCCGCAACGTGGCATAATGTGCAATCGTTACCAGAACTTCCGGGGCAACTTCAATACGGCCGATGCTTTCTTGTACGTTATCCATTATTGTTTGCTCCCTAATTGTGCGCAATAGGTACCTGGTCTCGTTAGACTACATGGCAATGCCGCCATCCACGCTAATAACCTGACCTGTAATGTAACCTGCTTTGTCTGACGCTAAAAATGATACCAGATAAGCCACCTCAGGCAATTGTCCCCAGCGTCCCAGAGGAATCAATTTTTTAGATTCGTTTACCATAGCCTCATCCAGCACTTCCGTAAGCGCCGTTGGGAAAAAGCCGGGGGTGATGACATTCACCGTAATGTCGCGAGAGCCTATTTCCTTAGCCAATGATTTGGAAAACCCGATAATCCCTGCTTTGGACGCAGCGTAATTGGTTTGCCCCGCCTGGCCAATGAGCGCCACCACTGAGGAAATGTTGATGATCCGACCACCCTGCTTACGGCGCATCATAGGCCGAACGGCCGCTTTGCAGCAGTTAAATACGCTTTTCAGGTTCGTATCAATCACCGTGTCCCACTGATCTTCCTTCATCATGGGCAGCAGCGTGTCTCGCGTTGTCCCCGCGTTGTTCACCAGAATGTCAAGCTGGCCATACGTGTCAATGGCGGTCTTGATGAGTTCTTGAGCCGCATCAAATTGGGAAACGTCAGCCTGAACGGCCGTTGCTTCACCACCATTTGCCTGAATCGCAGCCACAACTTCCTCTGCCGCTCCGCTGCTGGCATTGTAATTAATAACCACCTTTGCCCCGTGCCCTGCCAAATCCTCGGCAATCGCCCGGCCAATGCCGCGAGAGGCTCCCGTAACCACTGCCACCTTTCCTGCTAACAAAGACACAACACTTCCTCCAGTTTTTCACCGCCAGGGCCGCAAAGAGTGTTTTACTTTGCGTGCTTTGCGGTTTTACAGATTTTCGCCAAACGTTAGTTTTACCCGGCTGGCTTTGCGGTCGATACGCTTCATAAAGCTGAGCAGCGTATCGCCAGGGCCAACTTCTACAAATGTGTCTACCCCTTGCCCCAGCAAAAAATTCATCGAATCGGTCCAGGCCACCCCAGCAGTAAGCTGGGCCTTGAGCTCATCCCGAATTTGGTCTGGAGTGGTAAGGGGTTGGGCCGTAACATTGCCAATCACGGGCACCTGGGGCGCTTGGATGGGAGTGGCATCTACCGCCTGGGCAAATGCTTCTGCGGCAGAGGCCATCAGCTTGGAGTGGGCGGCAATGGTGATGGGCAGTTTAACCACTTTACGTGCCTTGGCGGCTTCAGCCAGCGCCATTGCCCGGGTGATCGCCTCTTCATCCCCAGAAATGACAACCTGTCCGGGGCAATTATCGTTGGCCACCTGCACAGAACGGCCGTTTCCCTCACTGGCTTGCTCACAAATAGCTTGCACCGTTGGCATGTCCAAAGCCAAAATAGCGGCCATTGCCCCCGGCTCTTTTTCGCCAGCCGCCTTCATCAGCTCGCCGCGCTGGCGCACCAGCCGCAGCCCATCGGCAAAAGAAAGCGCACCAGCCGCTGCCAGCGCCGAAAGCTCGCCCAAACTGTGCCCGGCTACATAATCCGGCATGGCCCAACCCTGGGTCTGCATCCGCTGCCACATGGCCAAACTGGTCACAAACAGGGCAGGCTGTTGGTTAACCGTGTCCGTCAGGGCATCCTCTGGCCCTTCAAAACAAAGCGCTGATAGAGCAAAGCCCAACTGGTCATCTGCTTGATCAAAAACAGCACGCGCTTCCGGGGTGTTCTGGTAAAGTTCCAACCCCATGCCCACGTGCTGTGACCCTTGTCCAGGGAAAAGATATGCACTACTCACTTGCTAATGTCCAAAATAAATGAGGGTGTGTAAAAGCGGGAACGTTCTTGAAAGAAAATGAAAGACCCATTTGCCCACCTTTACTAAAAATAACCAGCCAAATGGCCTCGGCTTTCTGCCAGTTACAAAAAAAGAGAAAGGCCGTGAAATACGGCCTTGGTTCTCATCTTTACGCTTCGGCTTCCGGTAAAACCTGGCGGCCATTGTATTTGCCGCACCCCAGGCAAACATGGTGGGAGCGCTTCATCTTGCCGCAATCTGGGCATTCCACCAGGTGAAATGTTTTAATTGCGTCGTGCGCCCGCCGACGATCCCGGCGTGATTTAGAAATTCTTCGCTTTGGTACAGCACCCATGACAACATCCTCTCTGAACTAGTTTCAGGCACATAGCCTGCCATCTGCTAAATTACAAAAAACAAGCGGCAAATTCGCCGCGACTGGCAATTATAGCCTTCGCTGCCAGAGTGTCAAGAAAAATACGGCCGTTGCCCAACGGCCTGTATTCGAGAGCTTAATCCGCTCCCTGAGCAGTGGACGAAGCTTGCTCCCGCTCAACTTTATTCAAGCCATTGCGCACCACAGACAAGGAACGCAGCAAATCCTCTTCCAGCTTCACCAGCACTTCCATCACATAGGCATCTGCATCGTGGCGCAGCGCATCGGCATCGCGGCGGGCCCGTTCCAAAATATTGTCGGCCCGCTGCTGGGACGACATCGTGATGGCATCCCGCTTAACCAGCTCGCCCGCTTCCTGCTTGGCTAGTTCGCGGATGCGTTCCGCTTCTTCCTTGGCCTGAGCCAAAATGCGGTCTTTTTCTGCTTCAATGCGGTTGGCCCGCTTCACTTCTTCAGGGACAGCAACCCGCATTTGGTCAATAATGCCAAAAATGCGGTCTTCATTCACAATCAAGTTGGCGCTGAGCGGTATCCGCGGGCTGTCGTTGAGAGCTTGTTCCAGTCGATCGACCAAATGTTGAATGTCCATACGTTATCCCATTTTTTCTTTATGAAGAAGCGTTCACTTGACACATACCAGGAATATTATAGTAGTTAAACAATTAATCACGCAATGGCACGGGCCGATTGAACGAGTCTGCATCTTTGCCGTTGAACCGTTTATAAAGCGCTTCGGCCACGTTGGGCGGCACCATGCTGCTAACATCGCCACCCAGCGAGGCGATCTCTCGCACGGTTGTCCCACTCAAAAAAGTATGATCTTCGTGGGTGATCAGGCTAATTGTTTCAATTTCTGGAGCCAGGCGCTTATTGGCCAACGCCAGCCGGAACTCAAATTCAAAATCAGAGAAGACGCGCAGACCACGCACAAATACCTTGGCATCCATGATGCGGGCAAAATCTACGGCTAAGCCACTAAAACTGGTGACAACGATGTTGTCTGGCCGGTTGCCTTCCAGCGCCTCTTCGATCATGTTAACGCGCTCATCTACTGAAAACAGGAGCGATTTTGTGGGGATTTTATGGTCATAAACAGCGACGATGAGCTTTTCGAAGAGACCCGCGCCGCGTGTCATCAAGTCCAGGTGGCCATAATGAACCGGGTCAAAGGTGCCTGTGTAAAGTGCTGTAATCAAATGATTGCTCCTATGAGAGATAGAGTCTAAACGGAAAACCTCCCGCAGGTTTTACCTGTAACCAAATTCTTGGCTGAAACCTGCGGGAGGTTGGTGTGCAACGATTAACTAACGTCCCCGGCGTCTTGCCAGAAGCGGGCAACGCGCTGGCGCAGCAGTTGGTGTTCGGGCTGCTCAAGTTCGGGGTCTGCCTCGGCGATGGTTTGGGCTTCCGCCTGGGCAATTTTCAACATGTCCATGTCTAGCAGGGAAGCGAGCTTTAGTTCCGGCAACCCGCTTTGGCGACGGCCGAAAAATTCACCTGGGCCACGAATTTCTAAATCTTTTTCAGCCAGGGCAAACCCATCGTTGGTTTGGGTGAGGGCACCCAGCCGCTCCTCGGCGTCTGGTGTGTCGCTGTCGGCAACGAGGATGCAGTAGGATTGGTGTGCCCCACGCCCCACGCGCCCCCGGAACTGGTGCAGCTGGGCCAGGCCAAAGCGGTTGGCTCCGTCGATGAGCATGACGGTGCTGTTGGGTACATCCACCCCCACCTCGATAACCGACGTGGAAACCAAAATGTTGAGCTTGCCTTCATAAAAGTCACGCATGGTGCTTTCTTTTTCTTTGCCAGACAAACGGCCGTGTATCAACCCTACCTTCAAATCTGGGAAAACCTTGCTTTGCAGCCGCTCATGTTCTTCAACGGCCGCTTTGGCATCCACCTTGTCACTCTCCTCTACCAATGGGTAGATGAGGTACGCCTGGCGACCTTCACCCACCTGCTTGCGGATAAACGCATAGGCGCGTTCCCGCTCGCGGGTGCGAATCCAGCGCGTTTTGATCTCCTGACGGCCGGGCGGCATCTCGTCCAAAATGGATAGATCAAGATCGCCGTACAGCGACAGGGCCAACGAGCGGGGGATGGGCGTGGCGCTCATGGTGAGCAGGTGGGGGCTAAATTGGCCGTCGGCTGGGCCTTTGGCGCGCAGCGCCTGCCGCTGGTCTACGCCAAAGCGGTGCTGCTCATCCACAATGGCCAACGCCAGGTTGCTAAACGTCACGTTTTCTTGAATGAGCGCGTGCGTGCCGATGGCCAGATCGATCTGGTCATTGGATAGCTCGTCGTAAATGCGGGTTTTTTCAGCGGCCGAGGTGCTGCCAGTGAGCAAGCAGATGCGCAGGCCAAAGGGTTCTAACAGCGGGCGCAAACCATTAAAATGCTGCTCGGCCAGAATCTCGGTGGGGGCCATGAGGGCGGTTTGGTAGCCGCCTTTGGCTGCCAGCAGCAGGGCGGCTGCGGCCACGACGGTTTTGCCTGCACCCACATCGCCTTGCAGCAGGCGGTTCATGGGGGTGCTGGTGGCCATGTCCTGGACAATTTCTTGGATCACGCGCTGTTGGGCGCTGGTGAGGGTGTAGGGTAGGCTTTGTTGGAATTGGTCGAGTACGGCCGTATCCACACCAATTTCTACACCGGGCTGCGACTGCCACTCACGTCGGAAGCCTTGCATACCCAATTGCAGCAAAAACAGTTCATCAAAAATAAGGCGGCGACGCGCTTCATGCAGGGCGTGCTGGCTGTCTGGAAAGTGGTGCTGTTGCAGCGCTTCGGGCAGCGGTTCTAGCTTTTGCCGCTGGCGCACGCTTTGCGGCAGCGGGTCTGGTACGCGGGCGGCCCAATGATTTACCGTGCTGCGCATGATGTCCCGCATCCGGTTGCTGCTCAACCCCTGCGTGAGCGGGTAAATGGGCACAATGCGCCGGGTGCGCAGCGGTTCTAGCTCCAGCGGTTCCCATTCCGGGGAATTAAAAACGGGGCGGCCCAAATATTGCTCCACCTTGCCGCTGATCACAATTTGCATCCCGGCTTTGAGCTTGTTGGCCAGCCACTGCTGATTGAACCAGGTTGCCTGTATTTGGCCCGTGCCGTCGCTAATGACTGATTGCACAATGACCTGGTTGTTGCGGCTGCGCCGGGCGCGGGTTTCCCAGATGGTGCCAATGACGGTGACCGTTTCGCCGTAAGCCAGCTTGTGAATTGGCTTCATCAGGGTGTAGTCGTCAAAGCGGCGGGGGAACAGGTAGAGCATATCCTCCACGGTGGAGACGCCCAATTTGGCCAGATGTTCGGCCAGCTTGGGGCCAATGCCGCGTACGGCCGTTGCTGGTTGGGCTAAACCTTCTGGGTCTGGCTCGACGGGTTTGCGGCTGGCTGGCCCGCGATCCCACTTGCCCGATTTTTTCCTGGGCGGCTGGGGCGGTTCGCTAACCTGAATTGGCGTGGTTTTGGGCTGATCTTTGGCTGGCTGCGGCTGTGGTGCCGGTTTTTGGGGACGTGTTTCTGTTGGAGGAACGGCCGTTGGCGGCGCTTGGGCTGCGGCCGCTTTTGCGGGAGGGGCAGGCTTCTGCGCCTGGCGCTCCTTTACCTTGTTTTGCAGCTGCTCAATTGCTTTGGCCCGCGCTTCGGTGCCGGGCAAGCGGGCGTATCCTGCAAGCACATCGGCGACCTGCTCCACCAGCGCCTTGTCCATTTCAGTGACGGCCTCATCTCGCGCTTGCCCAACCCAAAACGTGGCAAACTGCCGAATGCCGCCAACCACTGCTTTATTTTTGAATCCCTGACTGGCTTCTAAATCCAATACACGTTGCAATCTTTTTAGCGCTTTTTTCATGTGAGAGAGTTTATCCTAATGGATGATGTCTAATCAAATTTGATTGTGCAGAGAGTAGCGATCAGAGATTGGAGATTGTTTTAATCTCTAATCTCCTGTTCCTAATCCCTCTTATTTCTTTGTCAGTGCGGAAACGGCCGCAAAGCCCACCGCCCCCACGCCCAAATGGGTTCCAATGGCTGGCGTGACGCCCTGAATGATTGGCGCGGCATCTGACAGGCTGGCAAATAAATCGCTAGACATCTGGCAAAGTTCTTCGGCCGTTTCCTGTGCATTGACGTGAATAATGGCCAATCGCTCAAAAGGTGCCAGCTCGGATACCATTTTTAGCATCTGGCTGAGGGCTCGCTTGCGCGTTCTTACCTTTGCTGCTGCCGAAATAACGCCATCGGTGATCATCATGATGGGCTTAATTTGCAGCAGAGACCCGATGCCAAACTGTGCCCAGCTCACCCGCCCGCTGCGATGCAGCGATTCCAGCGAATCGATCATGCCAAACACGCGGGTGCGGCGCACTTTTTCATTGAGCATGGCAATGATTTCGGCAACCGTTTGGCCAGCAGCGGCGGCTTCTGCCGCCAGCAGCACCAGCAGCCCTGCCCCCAGCGTAATCTGGCGGGTGTCGAACAAGGACACGGGGGCAGACCGGGCAGCCGCTGCACCCAGCCGGGCTGTGTTGTAAATGGCGCTCAAATCATGGGCGATGTGCATCGATAAAATATGGGTCGCGCCTGCGGCCGTTAGCTGCTCGTAAAGCTGGGTAAATGTCCCCACGGACGGTGCGGCCGTTGTGGGGTATTGGGCAAAGGTGGGGAGTTGATCATAAAATTGTTCGCGACTAATCTCAACCCCTTCCAGATAGCTAGCTTCACCCACGTTGATGTAAACAGGCACAACAGTAATATCAAATTGGCGGGCCAGTTCTGGTGGCACATCGCAGGCGCTGTCAGTTACGATTTTTATCGTCATGGAGAAGGTTTACTTTTAACCTCCCGCAGGTTTAGTCAAATGCGTTCATTTTCGAGAGAACCTGCGGGAGGTTTTGCTGTAGAGCGTTTATTCCGCTCCTAAAATGTAAAAGTAATAAGGTTGCCCACCAGCAAGCAGCTCGATTTCGATCTCTTCGTACTGTTCTTCAATTTGGCCAGCAAGCTCTTGTGCCTCGTCTTCGGTAATGTCCTGGCCGTAGTAGAGGGAGAGCAGTTCGCGCTCTTCCATTTCCATGGCCGTAAGCACGGCCGTGAGAACGGCCGTTAATTCCGAACCAGATGTGCATAAACGGCCGTCTACCAACCCAATAAATTCGCCCTCGTTCACCTCCACACCATCCAGCGTCACGGTGCGCGTAGCCCGGGTGATTTCTCCGGTAGAAACATCTTGGGCGGCGTCACACATGGCAGCGGCCGTTTCCTCTAGCGTGCCGTCTGGATTCAGCGACAGCAGGGCGCTAAGCCCTTGCGGAGCGGTTTTGGTGGGCACCACCGCCACATGTTTGGGGCTGAGGTCGCGGGCGGCTTCGGCGGCCAGGATAATGTTTTTGTTGTTGGGCAAAATGATGACTTTGTCTGTGGGCACGTCCTGAATGGCCTGAAACAGCTCTTCGATGCTGGGATTGTTGGTTTGGCCGCCGTTGACGACGTAGGAGACGCCCATGCTGCGGAAAATTTCGGCCAGCCCGTCCCCGGCGGCCACGGCGACGACCCCAATTTGCCCTGGCTGCACGGTGGGTTTAATGAGGGGAACGGCCGTTGCCACTGGCGTAGCAGGCAAATGCACAATCTCTTCCATTTGCATCTGCATGTTTTCTACCACCACATCCGTAATCTTGCCCAGGCTGATGCCGTAGGAAATTGGCACGCCGGGGTCTTTAACGTGGATATGAACTTTAATAGTTGATTCGTCTCCCACAACTACCGTTGAATCCCCCATGGCATCGATACGGCTGCGCACTTCGGTCACGTTCAAATTTTGGCCCATCAAAATGAACTGCACATCATACGGATTTTCGATCTCGCCGCCATCGGGCATGGCCAGTTCTTGGGCCGTAATTTGCTGCTGAAACCCAACATTGTTGCTGCTGGGCACGGCAGAAAGCTTTAGCTCGTTCATCTTGCCGTAGACATAGCGCAGCATTCCTTCAAAAATGTAGACCAGCCCTTGCCCGCCAGAGTCAACCACGCCTGCCTGCTTCAGAATGGCTAACTGCTCTGGGGTTCGCTCCAGAGCCTGGTTGCAGCGTTCCAGCACCCGCTCCAGCAAAAAGCGCAGGTCGCGGCTCTTTTTGGCAGCGTCGGCGGCTTCGCTGGCTCCTTCGCGAATTATGGTGAGGATGGTGCCTTCGACGGGCTTCATCACGCCACCGTAAGCGGTTTCTGAGGCGGCCTGGAAGGCGTCGGCCAGTTCTTGGGCGTTAAACGTTTCTTTGCCTTTCAGCCCTTTGGCCAGGCCGCGCCAAATCTGGCTAAGGATGACGCCAGAGTTGCCCCGCGCACCCATAAGGGCTCCATGAGCCAACTGTTCGGCAATCTTACCGACGTGCTCTTCTTCACTATTTTGCACACGGCCGTATGCCGAGCGCATCGTTAGCAGCATGTTGGTTCCCGTATCGCCATCCGGTACGGGGAACACGTTGAGCGCGTTGACGTGTTGGTGGTTTTGGTCCAGCCAGTTGAGGGCGGCAAAGGCCAACTTTTTGAGCTGCTGGCCGTTGCAATGCAGCCATTTGGGTGGGGGTGGGGCCGCCATTTGCGTGGCTTCTGTTGTGTGGGTTTGTGTCACGAATTCTTCTCCGAAAGACAAATTGCCCAATTGCTCAATTACTTAATTACGGCTGCAATTAGGTAATTGGGTAATTAAGTAATTTGGTAATTAGCTGTTCTCTTTTCCCATGCGCAGGCCCTGGACAAAGACGTTCACCTCGCGGACGGCCATGCCCAGCGCTTTTTCTACATGAAATTTGACGGTGTGCTGAATGCTTTCGGCCACGGCCCGAATGCGGACACCGTATTCTACAATGACGTAGACATCTATGGTGATTTCGCCATTCTCGATGGCCACGTCTATGCCGCGCTTACTGTCGCGGGAGAGCAGGTTGGCGATGCCATTGGCTAAATTTTTATTGGCCATGCCCACCACACCATAACATTGATTCACTGCCTGGTTGGCGATGGTGGTAACGGCCGTTGTCGAAATATCTATCACGCCGAGATTTCCTTCTTGGTCATGCGATTGTGCAGACATGGTAACTCCTGAAATGTTTCAGCAGAACTGTTAAACTCGCAATTGTATCATAACCTGTTGGGAAGGCATCTGTGCCCAAACTAAACCGTCATTCCCGCAAAGGCGGGAATCCAGCTTCTCCATCGAAAAGAATGCTTGCCTGCCGGAGTTTATCCTCGCGAAGGCGAGAGCAAGCACGACAAGGAAAATGGTTTAATTGAAATGAAGTGCGGCCTGTCAGGTCTGGGTAAACTGCTGTAAAATGAATGTGTATTCAGTGCCTGACGTTAGCGAGGAACCCAAATGAACCAACAAGAACTACGCCAACTAATTGACCGCGCCGCCGCCGAAGAATGGACAGAACTAAACTTAAACAATCAAGAATTGATCCAGCCCGGCGAAGAGACGGTCATTTTTGCAGCCAGGTGTGGTTTTCGGTCATGAGCTGGCCCACTTTCGTTACGTCTCCGGCTTCGATGGCTTGACGGGCAGCTTGGGCAATACGGCCGCATTCATCAAAAATGCGGCTAAATTTGGCAGGCTGCTGGTTGTACTGGCGGCGCACGTCGCCCACCGCCACTTTGGTGCTGCTGCGCACGCCGGTGTCTGCCACCACAAAGCGCAGCGGCACGGCCACCCGAAATGGCTCAATCTGGTTCTTGGGCGATTGGCGGACAAAGTAAATGGGCTGCTCGTAGGCCACCACCGTGTTGTCGATGCCGCTGGGCGTGCCGTGATGAATTTTTTCCACCTCATACGTCAGGGCAGAGACCATCTCGTTGCTTTGCAAATCGGGCCGATTCAGGTGCTGCGCCAGGGCGCGGATGATCGCGGCCGCAATCGCTGCCCCGCTGCCCATGCCGCTGGCAATGGGAATCTGGCTGTTCACGCGAATGGTCACGTCAGGAATTTGGTGGATTTGGGCCGCATCCAGCACCAGCCGGGCCGCCAGGGCCAAAGCGTCATCGTCGGGCAAATCTTGCAGCCGGTCATGCCGCTCCAAATCGGGGGCGATGATGTAGCAGTTGTTGCTGGAGGAGTGGGTGACGGTGGCTTTGGCTCTTAGTTGGGAGATGGGGGCGGCAATGGCGGGACGGCCGTACACCACCGCATGTTCGCCAAACAAAATAATCTTGCCCGGAGCCGATGCCTGAGTGACAGGGTTAAAATCGATCATTGGCCAAAAATGTAGAGGGTGAGGAACACCACCAGGGCAAATCCGATGAGCGAAACCTGGAAGGAGCGATCCCGCAGCAAAATATCTTCCGGCGCGCCGCCCAATTCCCGCACGTGAATCAAATACAGGTAGCGGAAAATGGCATACAGCACAAACGGAATCGTTAGCATCATCAGATGGTTTTCTGGCAGCCCCTCAGCCAAAAAGGTGTAGAGGCTGTAAGACACAACCGCGCTGGTGGTCACGATTCCCAGCAGGCGATCAATGAGTTCCAGGTTGTACTCTTTGAGGATAGCGCGATGGCTGTCTGCATTTTGGCCCAGCAAAACCAGTTCATGCCGCCGCTTGCCCAGCACCATGAACAAGGCTAAAAAGCCGCCAAACAGATAGAGCCACGGCGAAAACCGCTGCACGTCGATGACGGTGACCCCCGCAGCGATGCGCAGCACAAAGCCAGCTGTCACAATAGAAATGTCTAGCAGCACCACGTGCTTAAGCCAAAAAGAGTAGGCGATCTGGCTGAGCAGGTACGCCAGCAGCACCAGGCCAAAGTAGAGATTTAGCAGCAGGCCAGCCGCCAGGCTGCCCAGGGCAAAGACGACAGCGGCAATGAGCGCTATTTGCGGTTTGAGGGTTCCAGCAGGTAACGGCCGTTTCTTTTTTACAGGGTGCTGGCGATCATTTTCAATATCAGCCAGATCGTTCATGATGTAGACCGCGCTGGACATGAGGCACAACAAAATAAACGCGCCTATCGTCGGCAGCAAATAAGCTGTTTCCAGCAGCTTGCCATCAAAAAAGAGGGCTACAAAAACAAAGCCATTTTTGGTCCATTGGCGGGGACGCATTGTTTTGAGTAGGGGTAGCAGCAACAGTTCTCTCCCAAAATATTTAATGTTTAGGGCAGACAATACCAGAGAAGAGTGGCACGACGTTGTCCTAAAGTAATGAAATTCATCATAATCTTGTAAAAGTGGCCAGTGTAGCGCAGCGGTACCCGACGCGCAACGCGCCAAGGGCGGAGTCACTCTTTTACCAATGTCAGTTTTTCTCACGCAAAGACGCATAGGTTAACACCGGGAATCTTTGCGCTTTCGCGTGAAATTTTCTTGCGATTTGCTACTTTGGTAAAGGCGCGAATGGTTGGTTTTAGGCCGGGTCGTACCGGGCAATGAGTTCATCCAGAAATTGATCAAAGGCGGGGTCGATGGCCTGCCGCGCCGGATCGGCATCGTACCAGCCGATGATCTCTTTTGCACCCTGCCAAAACGGGATTGTGGCCACAAAGTCAGGCACGAGCCGCTTGATTTTGCTGTTGTCAAAAATCATGCTGTGGGCTTTATCGCCCAGCAAGCTGCGGCCCCAATCGGCATCGTGGTGGGCTATGGTGGCGGAGGAGATGTGCACCAGCTTTGCTTCCACTCCGGCAGCGGCGGCCACCTGCTGGTAAATCTGGTTCCAGCTCAGCAGCTCATCTGAGGTGATGTGGAATACATCGCCAACGGCCGCAGGATTGCCCAGCAGCCCCACGAACCCTTTGGCAAAATCGCGGTGGTGGGTCAGCGTCCAAAGGGAGGTGCCATCGCCGTGTACCACTACCTTTTTGCCCTGGCGCATCCGGTTGACGATGGTGTAGCCGCCGCGCATGGGCAGCAGCGTTTGGTCATAGGTGTGAGACGGCCGTACCACAGTCACCGGAAACCCAGTTTCACGATAGGCCCGCATCAGCCGGTTCTCGCAGGCAATTTTTTGCCGCGAATATTCCCAAAACGGATTGTGCAGCGGCGTCGATTCGGTGACGGGCAAATGGGCTGGCGGCGTCTGGTAAGCTGAGGCAGAGCTGATAAACACGTATTGTCCGGTGCGGCCCGTAAACAGTTCTAGATCGGTTGCAATATGTTCTGGGGAAAAAGCAATCCAGTTCACAACCACATCAAAATGCTCGTCGGCCAGGGCCTCTTTGGCAGCCGCCACATTGCGAATGTCAGTCTGAATTTGTCTGGCCCCGTCTGGCAGCGGGCGGCTGGACTGCCCCCGGTTGAGCAGCGTGAGTTCGTAGCCACGCGCCAGCGCCAGTTGGGAACAGGCAGAACTGATGATGCCGGTGCCGCCAATAAATAAAACTTTCATGATGAACTCCTTATGGGTCTATGCCATAAATTGTAACGGTTTCGTTTTGGAAAATTATTTGGGCCGGCAAGGATACCGGCTGCTGGATTAACGCTTGCTCATATTGACCGGCGTAAATCATGGTGATGCCCCATTCCTGTAAAAATGCTTCGCGCCAGGCTGGGGTGGTTTCTTCTGCCCAAAATTGCTCCAGCAGGGCCAATTTGCCATCCAGGTCTGTGGTGAAGTCTAGCTGGCCTAAAAAGAGCTTGCCAGAAATGGTTCTGGGCAAATAGTTGCCCAGCGGGTAGGCGGCCAAAATGAGATCGTCTGGCTGGCTGTGCTGCCCCAGCCAGGCGGCGGCTTCTACTTCCTGGTTTGCCAGGAACAGGGGGAAATCTTGGGTGGTTACGGCCGTTTTCACAAACAAAAATGGAATCAGCAGCGTACTGGGCAGGAAAAGTGCCAGCCACACGCGGCGCAGCGAGGCGTAGGGGGTGGTTGTAAAGCGGGAGAATGTGGTGTAAAACGGCCGTTTGGCCAGCCAGGGCAGCACGGTTTCTTCTAAATGCCAGGCAGCCAGCGTGGCAATCGGCACCATGATGCCCAGGGCGAAACGCCCGGTGTAGGGCACAAGGGGCAGGTAGAGCAGCCCAAGGTTGATAATCAGCCACAGCGGCAGCAGCCTCGTTTTGCCTTGCTTCAGCCAGCGGGGGACGGCCGTAACGGCCAGCCCCCCCAGCAAGCCAGCGCCCACCACAACGGCCAGCGGCGCAGGCGGCGGAATGATATGCTCAAAGCGGGCATAGCTGGCAAAATAGGGATCCTGATTGGCAAAAACTATGTAATAAAGCAGCAGCAGCCCCATCGGCAGCAGCACAAGGCCGCCCAGCAGCAAATCGCGCCAAAAGTTCTTGCGCTGTTGGGTGAGCTGCCACAACAAAAAAGCGGTGATGGTAACGGCCGTAACCGGCAAGTGATAGACATA
>JACKBR010000037.1 GCA_020634495.1 Ardenticatenaceae bacterium
AAAAAATGTTCAAAAAAATTCTAATCGCCAACCGGGGCGAAATTGCGGTACGAATTATTCGCACCTGCCGGGAGATGGGCATTGAGACGGTAGCGCTTTACGATAAAAGCGACATGGATTCGCTGCACGTGCGGCTGGCCGATTTTTGCGTGCGCCTGCCCTCTCCAGAAGCATTCTTGGATGAAGCGATAATTGTTCAGATTGCGCTGGCTTATGAAGTGGATGCGGTGCATCCGGGCTATGGCTTTTTGGCAGAAAGCGCCCCCTTTGCCCAGGCGCTGGCCAAGGTGGGCATTACGTTCATCGGGCCACCGGCTGAGGTGATTGCGGCCGTTCGGGCCAAAGTGAAGGTGCTGGAAACGGTTCGTGCGGCTGGCATTCCCACCGTGACACATTCTGGTGAATGTCTAAATGTAGACGATTTGGATACGCTTCAAGCAAATGCTGAAAAGCTTGGCTACCCTGTGGTTATCAAATCATGCCGGGGCGGGCGCGGGCGTGGTGAGCGATTGGTGCATAAGCCGGAACAGTTGGAAACGGCCGTTCAGCGAGCCAGCGCCGAATCCAGAGCCGTTTTTGGCAACGGCCGTATCTACCTGGAACGCGCCTTGCTGCCTGCCCACCAAATTGGGGTGCAGCTCATGGGCGACCAACACGGCAACCTGATCCACCTGGGCGAGCGAGAGGGATCAATTATTGTGGGCAACCAAAAAATCATTGAAGAATCCCCCTCGCCAAACCTGGATGAAGCACAGCGAGCAAGCATATTGCAAACGGCTTTAACCATCGGGCAACTGTTCAATTACCAAAATGTCGGTACCGTCGAATTTTTGCTCGATGGCAAAGGCAACTTTTTCTTTAGCGAGATCAAGGCGCGGATTCAGGTGGAACATTCGCTAACGGAAATGATCACTGGCATCGACCTGGTGCGGCAGCAAATTCAGATTGCCGCTGGCCAGCTGCTGCCCTGGGGGCAAGACGAAGTGCCCTTTGCCGGTTGGGCCATGATGTGCCGCCTGAATGCCCAGGACCCCTGGCAAAGCTTTTTGCCCAGTCCTGGCCGCCTGTCACAGGTGCGGCTGCCCAGCGGGCCACAGGTGCGCATCGATAGTTATGTGTATAGTGGCTGCTGCGTGCCGCCAAAATTTGATTCTTTGGTGGCTAAAGTGACTACCTGGGGGCTAGATCGTGAAGTGTGTCTGGCCCGCATGAAAGGGGCGTTGGCCGATTTTGTACTGGTGGGAACGCCTACTAATTTGCCGTTGATGCAGCGCATTATGCACACGACGGCTTTTGCCAAGGCGCATTACAACACCAGCTTTTTTACCAGGCCGGTGGCCAATGGTGCAGATTCTGAGGTGCAGCTGCGAGACCTGGCGGTGATTACGGCCGTTCACTATGCCCGCCGTCACCAGATGTTTAACCCCACCACGCCTGCCCGCTGGCAAAGCGGCTGGCATCAGGACAGTCGGCGACTGCCGCAGTAGGAGTGTTTGCATGAGCAAAATTTTGGTAACGCTCAATGAAAAATCGTACGAGGTTAGCTTTGATCTGCCGACACCACCAGCAAATCATTTGACGGTGCAGGTAAATGGCCAAACGGTGACGGTGCAAATTCCAGACCCTGCTGCTCCGGTAAATGATCACACCTGGATGCTGGTGGATGAACGGCCGTATGAACTGCTGTTCGATCCTGATTTGCGCTGGGTGGCCAGCAAACGAGGCCAGCATCCGGTTGATGTACGCGATCTAGCGGCAATGAGTCCCAGGCACCGCAGTGGAGACGGCCGTCTAAAAGCGCCTATTCCTGGGCTGATTGCCCGCTATCTGGTTGAGGTAGGCGATGAGGTTACAGCCGGGCAGCCTGTTGTCATCTTGGAAGCGATGAAAATGGAGAATGAGATACGCGCCCCAATGAACGGCCGTGTCGAAGCAATTCACGTCCCCGCTGGCGAAACAGTGACGCGCAACACGCTTTTGGTGGAGATTGCCTGACTCGTTAACCAGGTAGCCATCCCCAAATAAATTAGCGGATCTGAATACTGAATACCGCTCACCGAATTTGACTTTTACCCTGGCGTATGGCAAAATCCGGCACCGTTCGCCCCTGTAGCTCAATTGGATAGAGCGTTGCCCTCCGAAGGCAGAGGTTTCAGATTCGAATTCTGACAGGGGCATTTTTAGGAAAGGAGCTGTCTCAGTTTTTATAGCTGACAGCTCCTTTTTTGGTGAACTATGAGCACAAGCCGCATGGAAGCATTTAGCGATGGCGTGTTGGCCATCATCATCACCATCATGGTGCTGGAACTAGCTGCGCCAGAGGAACCCACATTGGCAGCGCTCGTGCCGCTAATTCCCACGTTTCTGAGCTATCTTCTTAGCTTCATTTTTATTGGCATTTACTGGAACAATCATCATCATTTGCTTCAGGCGGTTGAGCAGGTAGACGGCCGTATCCTTTGGGCCAATCTCCACCTGCTGCTCTGGCTGTCGCTCATCCCTTTTGTCACCGCCTGGATGGGGGAGACAGACTTTGCCGCCTGGCCAGTGGCGCTGTACGGCATCAACTTGCTGCTGGCCGCCGTTGCCTACTTCATCCTTGTGCGCACGCTCCTCGCCCGCCACGGTGCGGATTCTCTACTGGCTACGGCCGTCAACAGCGACTTTAAGGGCAAAATATCGGTGCTGATTTACGTAACGGCCGTTCCCCTGGCCTTCGTAAGCACCTGGCTGGCTGGCGGCCTGTACGTCCTCGTCGCCATCATCTGGCTCATCCCCGACCGCCGCATCGAAAACCTCCTGGCCCAATAACAAGAGCAATCCTTTCTCATCATAACGATTGTGACTTTTCACAAAAACCCAAACTAAATCTCAAGAGCTGGCAAGCAAATCCCTGTCCAAACCGCTCTATCTCATTAGCCAAACACCTCTTTTCAACACTCCCCTTTTTATGCTAGAATGAACCTAATATTGTGTTCCCTGCAACTCTTCGTTTGAGAAACTCTTTTTAATTTAGGTTTTCTCATGCCCCCCTTGGGAAAGACATGTCAATATCTACATCGAACCCCAAAACAAACGTCCTCCGTAGTGTTTATACGTCCAATCTTCCTGAAATCATGGCGCAATTAAATATCAGCCTTGTTATTTCCACGTATCAGGCTGGCAAGGTCATCCTTGTGCGGAACGACGGAGGCACTATCAATACCCATTTTCGGAACTTCCAAAAGCCAATGGGTATTGCTGTGCATGAAAATCGTCTCACCATTGGCGGTACCAAAACCGTTTGGTACTTACGCAATATGCCAGCAGTTGCCCAAAAGCTTGAGCCTCTTGGCAAGCATGATGCCTGCTTTCTCCCCCGTCGAATCCATATTACTGGCGACATCGATATTCACGAAATGGCCTGGTCAATTGACAACGAGCTTTGGCTAGTCAACACACGTTTTTGCTGTCTTTGTACATTGGATCAAGATCATAGTTTTAACCCTCGGTGGCGACCACATTTCGTCACCGCATTAGCACCACAAGACCGATGTCACTTAAACGGCATCGCTATGGTAAATGGCAAGCCAAAATTCGTTACCGCCTTAGGCGAAACAGACTCGCCTGGTGGCTGGCGTGAGAACAAAGCCAATGGTGGCATCCTCATAGAGGTAGACAACAACGAAGTGATGCTGCGTGGTCTTTCTATGCCCCATTCACCTCGTCTGTACGGTGGGCAATTGTGGGTGCTGGAATCGGGTGAAGGCAGTTTAGCCAAGGTTGACTTGCAAAACCGGACTTGGCAGACCGTTGCCAAACTGCCTGGTTTTACACGCGGTATTGATTTTGTAGGACCATTAGCTTTCATCGGACTTTCGCAAGTTCGGGAAAGTGCTGTATTTAGTGGGATACCCTTAGTTGAGCAACAAAAAGAGCGAATTTGCGGGGTATGGGTTGTGAATATCCAAACCGGCCAGACCATTGCTTTTTTGCGTTTTGAGGAAGGCGTTCAGGAAATCTTTGCTGTTCAAGCTCTCCGTGGTACCCGCTTTCCTGAAATCATGGAGTGGGATGACGAGCGACTAGCCCATTCCTATGTCATCCCGGATGAAGCATTGCAGGATGTTCCCCTGCCACAAGAAGGAGGTGATACACAATAATTTGATGTAGTTCTCGTGCATTAGTTAAGTTGTATTTGCGTTTCGAATTAGGGAGGACTTGTTTTGAACCAACCCACTGACAATCAAGAAATCAATCGTATCAGCCTGGCCATCTGGCAAACGCAGATGGCTGAGGTGGCAAAGAAACCGTGGCTGGCAGGTATTATACTCAAACACGGCTCACGAATTCTGCGCCGATTTGTCCATTTTTACCGGCGATTGCGAGCACAACCACGCCGCATACGCCGTTTCTTGCAAGCAAAAACGGCAACAACGCTTGTCGGCGCATCATTACTATTGGCTCTCAGCAGCACACCGGCTTATGCTGCCACCATAAATGTGGACGGAACGACCTGCACCTTGGTAGATGCCATCGTTGCCGCCAATACGGATGCACCTGTAGGCGGCTGTGCGGCCGGCAGCGGTGCCGATATCCTTGTGCTGCAAGCTGGCAGTACCCATACCCTAATTAGTGCTTATAGTTCTTATAATGGATTACCTCAAATTTCTACCGAAATAACCATTGAGGGCAATGGTGCTACTATTGAACGGGACAGCGGTGCGCCCAACTTCGACATCTTGTCAGTCAGCAATTCCGGTGATTTAACTTTAAATGATGTGACGATTTCCGGAGGATATAATTCGAGCTTAGAAAATACTGGCACACTGGAGATAAATAATAGTACTGTTTCCAATACTGTCAATGGCACGGGCATTAATAACAATGGGCCACTCGTCGTTAATAACAGTACTATCACCGGGAATGCTCACAATGGCATTGGCAATTACTCAAGTTATGCGGAGATCAATAATAGCTCTATTAGCGGGAACAATGGTGCAGGCATTTACAATTACGAAGGTGGACTCGATGTAAATAATTGTATTATTTCGGGGAATTTGTATGGTGGCGTCCGAACTTTCGGTAATTATACTGGTGGACTCATCCCGATCAGCATCAACAATAGCATAATTACTAATAATGTGGCTTATGGTAGTCAGGGTGGTGGCATTCTTTCACAAGATGCTTCAATCTCTATTACAAATACAAATATTTCGGGTAATAGTGCTAGTGAAGGCGGTGGGATTTTCAATAGTAATGGTTTTGGTACAGGCTTAATTATTGATAACAGTACTATATCTGGAAACAGTGCTGATAAAGGTGGTGGCATATTTAACGGAGGTGATCTGACAATCAATAATAGCACCTTATCTGGAAATAGTGCTGATAAAGGTGGTGGAATGTTCAATTATATTGGCTTCTCAACCATCAACCATAGCACTATTACCGGCAATTCGGCCAACACTGGTGGGGGTATTTATACTTACTATGATCCAGCTGATCTGAATCACACCATAGTATCTGGTAACTCTGCTCCAAATAGCCGCGAAGTCTATATGCAATATGCATATTCTCCCGCTGATAATTACAATCTTTTTGGATATGATGGCGATCCTGGCGTTAGCGGCTTTACACCAGGCGCGACAGATATTGTACCTGGTGTAGGCGTACAGGTTAGCGATATTCTTGATACCACTTTGCAAAACAATGGCGGCGATACAGATACCCATGCATTGGTTCCAGGTAGCCCTGCAATAGATGCCGTACCTGCTGGTTCTTGTACTGCTGCAACTGACCAGCGTGGCGTCAGTAGACCGCAAGGTGCAGACTGTGATATTGGTGCCTTTGAGCTGGAAGCCGTGCAAAATCAACCGCCAACGGCCGAAGCAGATGGCCCCTACTCAGTAGATGAAGGCAGCAGCATTCCACTGGATGGCACTAATAGCTCAGATCCAGATGGCGACCCACTTACCTATGAATGGGATCTGGATTATGATGGCATCAACTTTGATGTAGACACAACTGGTGCAGCACCCACCTTCGATGCTACCAATCTGGATGGTCCAACCGATAGCCGTACCGTAGCACTCCGTGTTTCCGACCCTAGTGGTGCATCTGACATCGACACTGCAGAGGTGACAATCGACAATGTTGCTCCGATTGTGGGCACAATCACAGCACCAACTGATCCTGTCGAACTGGGAACGCCAGTGAATGCTAGTGCATCCTTCACAGATGCCGGGGTGCCAGATACGCATACGGCCGAATGGGATTGGGGTGACAATACTACCTCACCTGGAACAGTCAACAGCGGCACGGTTACTGGTAATCACAACTATGTGGAACCTGGCGTCTACACCGTAACTCTAACTGTTACTGATGATGATGGCGGCGTAGGCGTATCCATTTACGAATTTGTAGTGGTCTACGATCCAGATGGCGGCTTTGTAACCGGTGGTGGTTGGATTTACTCTGAACCTGGTGCATACCAAGCCGATCCAACCTTGGAAGGGAAAGCGAATTTCGGTTTCGTCTCTAAATACAAGAAAGGCAAATCTATTCCAGAAGGCAACACGGAATTCAACTTCAAGGCTGGTGATCTAAACTTCCACTCGGATAGCTATGACTGGTTAGTTGTCAATCAGGGTGGTACTAACGCGCAGTATAAAGGCTCAGGCACCATCAACGGTGATGCAGCACCCACTGGAAATCTGTACAAGTTCATGATCTGGGCTAAGGATAACGATCCAGTTTACGGTGACACCTTCCGCATCAAAATTTGGTACGACGATGGTGGTGAGATAGTCATCTATGACAATGGTTTTAACCAGTCAATTGGTGGCGGCAACATCAAGATTCACGACTGAAGATAGCTCTGCTCATTTTCATATTGTTGGAGTGGAAAGTGCGCAATCGCACTTTCCACTCTTTTTGTTTGGGAGACACGGCCGTTCCCATCACAAATTTTACAGGGGTAGACAAGCAGGTTGTTCTATGTTAAAATCAGAACAGTTGTTCTAATTTAGCAAGGATAACCTGATGGCACATTATCTGATTAGTCCAATTAATGAAAACCGAGCCAGGCGGTGGGAAAAGGTTTACGGCCGTACCGAACTCCCCGTTAAATTCCCCTTACCCCACCTGGCCTGCACCCAGCGCTGGGGCGATGTAGCCGTTTATTATTTGGATGTAACGGCCGTACCCGCTGCCTTGTTAGATCGACTGGCCACGTTTGAAGCCCGGCGCACCGGCACCAGCTACCAGGAAGCACGCCTGTCGGTACGGCGTGAATGGCTCATCCGTGCCGATGAGTGCCAGCCCGCCCGCAAAGCTGCCGCCACCCCAGCCTCTCCCTCCTGGCAGCCAGCTTTCCCCTTTTTACAGCACGTGCCCCTACGGCCGTCTCGCCGCCCCCAGCGCTTTATATAACCATCTCCAGCTCCCAACGATAAAACCAGCAAGGCCCGTGGGCATTAAACGGCCGCTGCTACCGGCACACACGCAGGCTTTACCCCCAACCCAGCCAGGGCCGCTTTCCCCCGCACCGTCATGTCTGAGGTAAATTTAAACTGGTCTCGTCCGTCAATGGGATAGGCTTTGAGCCGGTAATGTGTGCTCCACGGTTTTTCAAGCACCACCACAGAAATCGGGCGATCTAATTGTAGGTACGGGCTGGTCAGGGCCACCTGGCGCAGTTTTTGGCGCACAATTTCGGCGTCGTGCTCCGGGTGCAGGTAAAAGTCAGCCACGCACTGGTGTTCCCGCTGGCCGCTGTTGTCGTTGTAGATGATGCTGTCCCACATGAGCTTGTGGGGAATCAGCACAACGGTGTCGTCTGGGGTAACCAGTTGGATGGCCCGGAAACCAAGAGCGGTTACTTCGCCGTAGGCATCGCCAATTTTTACCCAGTCGCCAATGCGATACGGCCGTTCATAAATTGTCACAATGCCGGCAATCAGGCTGCTTACATAATCCTGAAAGGCAAAACCCACCGTAATGGCCACCGCTCCAGAAATTGCCAACACGTTTTCCGGTGTGGGATCAATCACCAGCGGCACAATGCGCATAAACGCCAAAACCACCAGCACCAGCTGTAAAATGGGCAGCAGCGGCAGCACATACAGCCGAAACCGGCTGGGAATTTGTTCCGTTAGCCAGGGCAAAAACCATTGCAACCCCCGCAAAATTAGCCAAACCATCAGCAAAATCACAATGATGTGAATGACATTGCTTTGTGTAAGATGGGACACAATTTCAGTTGGATCAATCATCATTTCAACCTCCAAATCCCAGGGCTGGCAGTCCTGCAATATTCTTTTCTTGCCTGGGTATCATCTTAAGGACTGCCAGTCCTCAATTTAAGCATCTAAAACTCATCTACCAGATACCCCTCGTTGTCTAAATAATTGCGCACGGTAGGGTAAGCCAGCAGCGGCACCTGCCACAGCTCTTCTTCTTTTTCTAGCAAATTGGCATTCCAAAACATCTGCAAAATGCGGCGCACTTCGTTATGCGAAAGGGGTGTGAGATCGGCCACCAGGGCGGCCGAAGCGCCCCCATGCAGCAAGATGGTGTGCAATACGAGCGATTCGTTGGTGCCCAGCCCGCCCGGCATCGTTGGTAACTGCAAACGAGACCACGGCTGAACCCAGACGGTGTATCGTTTATCGTCATCAAAGGATGCTTCGGTTTTGAGGTCGAAAGATTTGCCCTCTGCGGCAATTTCCAGGCTTTGCCGCCATAGCTGCCAGATAACGCCCGGCAGGCCACGGCCGTATGCCGCCAGCTGCCGGAAGAAGTGGTGGACAGAAATCCAATCACCATATCGTTCTATCTCGCCCGGTGCGCGATAATGGGCCAACGCTTTGTTGTACGTTTCTGCCAGCGGAAAAATCAATCTGCCATCTTCCATTTGGCGAAAAATAAAACGGCCGTTATGAATGCGATTAGCTAAAAAAGGCAGCCAAAACTGCACCTTGGCACCGTCAAATGGAGCCAGCACCAGCGGCGTTGGCAACATCACATCAATTTGCAGCGTCTTCTTTAGGTAAGCCCAGGCCCAACTGTCGCAGGCAATCAGGCAGCGGCGGTTTGTCGTTTGCAGCCAATCCAGCAAGCGGCTCAATAACTCTAACCCCTCCTGGTGGCGCAAAAAACATTTGCCCAGCCGAGGAATGACCAGCGGGGTCAGCGCGGGCCGCGTTACCTGCTCTACCCAGGCATCGCCGCCAGCTAAAATTTGCCGAATTGTCGGCGCACCCATGATCTGCCAGCCATTTTGTTTGGCCAGCGCCACGGCTGCTTGCTCTACCCCACTGCCCGGCGGCCCAACCAGCACCTGCACCATCTGCCCAGACTCCTTAGAAAATTCCCAGCCATGCAACGCGCTTGTTAAGGCGGTGATGATTTGTTCTGAGTCTGGCAGCGGCGCTGCCCTATTGAGCAAATAGGGTGGCATAGAGAAAAAATGATTTTGACGAAATAATCGTGGTTGTAAGCGAGCAAGCCACGATTGGCAGTTGTGGCGCACTGTTTCATGCACGGGCGCAGCCGGACGGCGGTACCCCGTGATTGGAACATATTCCCAAAGCGGTTTGTAAAGTTGTTTTTGCAAGCTCTCTCTGCTCCTGTTTTACCCGCCTGGCACCTGGCCCAGCAGCAAGCAAAACGCTATCGGCGTTTTACGATCAAAGATGAAGGGTATGGGGAAGGGAAAGTCACCTCCAGCAAGATGTGGTGGATGACAGGGAATTGCCGGGCAAACGGCCGTACAACAAGCAAGCAGCGTTTGGTGAAGAAGCAAGAAGCGGCTTGACTATACAAAAGGGGCAGGAAAAGCGTGAATAGGAAAAAAGGCACAGACAGACGAGTGAGTCCACTGCCTGACTGTGCCTCAAAAAGGTGTTTATGAGCTAAAGATGAGCCGCCTACACTTCCTCGGTGGCTGGCATGGGGGTAAAGCCCGCCCCCATCGCCTCATGGCTTACCCCAATGGTTACAAAAGCGTGCGGATCCACTTTGGCCACCAGCCGCTTCATTTGGGCCACCTGGGGCCGGGTGATGGTACACAGCACCAGGTAACGTGTTTGCCCGGTAAACCCACCCGTGACTTTCCAAAAACTTACCCCACGGTGCAAATGCACCATCAGCTCATCTATCACAGCCTGCGGGGAGTTGGTGATGATGGTGGCGGTTCTGGCGCTGCTTGGGCCTTCCAACGTGTAGTCCGAGGCCAGGCCGTTTAGAAACAACATTAAGAAACCATAGAGCGCAATGGGCCAGCCAAATACCAGCCCGGCCACCAAGATGGTAATCCCGTCGGTGTAAAAGTAAACCTGGCTGAGCGGTTGGCCAGTTTTGTTTTGAATGATACGGCCGATTATGCCCGTTCCCCCCATTGTGCCGCCAGAGCGGTAGATGAGGCCACCGCCAATGCCGCCCACAATGCCGCCGTAGATGGTTGTCAACAATAAATCATCAGTGAGGGGATATTGGCTTAGCCATTGGGGCATGTAGGCCACAAATAAGTCTGTGGCGATGGAAAAAATGGTGGCGGCAACCAGGGTTCGCAGCAAAAACCCCCAGCGACCCAGGTAGAAAAATCCCAGCGCCAGCAGCGGCAAATTGAGCAGCCAAAACAGCAAACCAACTGGCCAACCAACAAAATGGTTCACAATAATGCTGATGCCAGAGATGCCACCTGCGGCAATATTGTAGGGAACCTGAAACATAGCGTAACCAAATGCAGCCAGCCCAGCCCCCACAATCATGAACAGATTCACCCGGATGTGATGCCAGACTTTTGCCCAGGGAAACGGCCGTACCCGCCCCTTGTGCCAACGTCTGAAAAATAATTGCTTATTCATAAGCTTATACCCTTTGGTAGCCGAGGGCGGCCATTTGTAGGCGACCGCCCCGGTAAATCTTTACTACCAATACCAGAAAAAAAGCACCATCTTCCGGCATTGAAAGATGGTGCTTTCTTAATTGTAAAAATTTAAACGACAGAATCAAACCGCCAAACGGTTAATCCTCCCAATCGTCATCGTCGTCGTCATCAAAATCATCGTCGTCGTCAAAGTCGTCATCGTAGTCCCCGTCGAAATCATCGTCAAAGGGGTCTTCAAAAGCCCAATCTAACTTGATGGGGGACAGATTGACAACTTCCAACTCATCGCCACATTCATCACAAATGACAAACTCACCTACCTGTACCTTATTCTGAAAGCGAATACGGGCACCACAGCCAGGACAAATTCCGACCTCTGTTTTAAATTGCGGATTTACACTCATGATCTATTACCTCCTAAATGGAAATATTTATTGCCCGCCAGGCAGGGGCTAACTATTCATGAGAACAAACTGTTTAGATGGGGATGTGGTAACGGCCGTTTGCCTACCAACGATCCTTTTTATTGCGCTGATTAGACCGGGGTGACTCAAACGCTTCAATGTCATCTTCATCCTCCCAGGCCTCCTCCGCTAATCGCAGTTCAACCGGCGATTTGCGCATGACCTCCAGCTGCGCCGAGCAACGACGACACGTCATTAGCTGGCCAACAAAGGGCAATTTCTTGAAACGCACTTCTTCTCCGCAGTCGGGACATAATCCAATATTCTTGGATTGAGCCATGTTCATGAGTCTAGCTACCTCTTTCCTTTAGGGTTACTTCTTAAACCCAAATGCTATTTATGGTTTCCAATATAGGCGGCGGGCGTGTAAAACGTAGGGGAAAATGTGTGCCATTTGCGTGTCAAAAGCCACGGAGGCGTGCCAAATGTGTAAAATTTGTGGCAGTGTCATGGTACTATGACGTTTTCAGAGGCAAACGCAGTTGGGCTAAATGGAGAAGCGGTACCCTATCCCAGGATGGGTGTGGATGAATTGTGTCTGCTGCGAGTCTGGCTCAATTTTGCGGCGCAAACGACGTACCAAACCACGCACCAATTCCCGGTTTCCCTCACCGTTGTAGCCCCAGACGCGCTCAATAATCACATCAATGGGAATAACCTGATCAGCATTGGTCATGAGCACGTACAGCAAGCGAAATTCCAGCGGGGTAAGCTGCTGGGGCGATTGATCAACCAGGGTAACGGTACGGGTGCCGGGGTCTAGCTCGATGTTGTTGGCATGGATGGTGGTTAAAATAGAAACGGGCACAGAGCCAGCCCGACGCAAAAACATTGTGACGTAGCGGGCCAAAATTCGGGGGGAATACGGCCGTTCCAAAATCAAATCTACGCCCGCATCCAGCAGTTCACAAGTTTCATCTTCCGTGGTGGCATCGTGCAGCAGCAGCAGGGGCGCTTGCGACATGGTGCGAATTGCCAAAACATCATCGGCAACGGCCGTATGCCCCTTGGCCGATAACAAAATAAGGTCCACTGGCTGCTTGAGCAGCGAACTCATCACCAGCTTCACGGTAGCCGTGCGAGCCACAGCCAGCCCCGCATGACGTAAAACATAGCTCAGAAACTCCCGTTCCTCACCATTTTCCGAGATGACAATTGCTTGCATACAATCACCAATCTACTTTAGCCCCAACCTGACGGGGTTGATTTGCTAATCAAAAATAAGGTCTCTCTTAGATTCGCCAACTTTGCACTTTTTAAGGTTGCAAGAGAAAAACCAACCGCAAAGACGCAAAGAACGCAGGGAGTTTCTCATTAATTCCTCCTCTGCGCTCTCTGCGTCTCTGCGGTGAAAAAATATTTCTGCAAACATAGTGTTAGATTTTGCCATGCCCTATTAAATTGTCAATCAGCAATTGCTAAACGGAGCAATTGAGCATCCGCCGCCACACTATCGCCGGGCGCGTAAAAGATCTCCGTCACCTGGCCCGCTGCCGGGGCGCGAATGGTGTGTTCCATCTTCATCGCTTCCAGCTTGAGCAGCGGCTCACCTTCGGCCACCCTTTGCCCCGGTTGCACCAGCACGGCCAGCACGGAGCCAGGCATGGGAGCACGCAGCGAACCCGCCGTAGCAGATACGGCCGTCTTCCGAGGCAATCTTGGCAGCGCGGTGACACAAACTGCGCCATGTTCCGCCTGTACCCAAAACGCCGCTTCATTTGGCACGATGAGAAGCCGGTGGGAACGGCCGTTGGCCACCACCAACCAATCTGGCCCCACCTGCGGCGCATATTGCACCAAAAACGTCTCTTCTCCAATTTTTATGTCAAATTGATTGGTTTGGAAGCGCACCGGCTCCAGCAGCACCGCCATCGTCACATCCCCCACCACAAACTGGCTACAAATCGGCCCATTCGGATTGTTGCGCCAGTAGCCGCTATTCTGCGGGTGCTGCGGCCAACTGTAAAACTGGGCCAGCGCCGCGCCAATCAGGGCAAGGTTTTTGTTTGCCTCAGGCGGTGACCAGTTAGCAAAAATTTCAGCAAAATGGGTGTTGTAATGCCCGTCTAAAAACATGTTATGATGGATAATCGCTTGCAAATATTGCAAATTGTGGGTGAACCCCAGCAGAACAGTCATTTCCAAAGCGCGCTGCAACCGCTGAACGGCCGTCTTGCGGTCAGGCCCATGCACAATAATCTTGGCCAACATCGGGTCGTAATGCACCGAAATTTCATCCCCAGATTGAATGCCGTCATCCACCCGCACGCCCTCGCCCGCCGGGGGCTGCCACAACAGCACCGGGCCAGTTACCGGCAAAAAATCGTTAGCTGGATTTTCCGCATACAGCCGCGCCTCGATGGCGTGCCCCGTCAGCGAAACCGCGTCCTGGGCCAGCGGCAGCGGCTCCCCGGCCGCCACGGCAATTTGCCAGGCCACCAAATCCAGCCCGGTCACCAATTCCGTCACGGGGTGCTCCACCTGGAGCCGGGTGTTCATCTCCAAAAAGTAAAACTCGCCGTTGGCATCCAGCAAAAACTCGACTGTTCCGGCATTGTCGTAATTCACAGCGCGGGCGGCGGTTACGGCCGTTTCCCCCATGCGCGTTCTCAATTCCGGCGTCAGCGCTGGGGAAGGCGACTCTTCAATCACCTTTTGGTGCCGCCGCTGAATGGAGCAATCACGCTCGCCCAAATGAATGAGGTTGCCCTGCTGGTCGCCAAAGATTTGGAATTCAATGTGGCGGGGCTGCACCAGCGCCCGCTCCAACAGCAGTTCGTCTGAGCCAAACGCCTGGGCCGCTTCGCGCCGGGCAGCGGCCAACGCCTCTGGCAGCTGATCCAGGTCGGTCACCAGCCGCATCCCTTTGCCGCCACCGCCTGCGGCTGCTTTTACCAGCAGGGGAACGCCTAATTTGGCAGCTTCGCTTTGGAAACGGCCGTCTGACTGATCCGCCCCCCCATACCCCGGCAGCACCGGCACGCCCGCCTGCGCCACCAACTCCTTAGCCGCCCGCTTGTTGCCCATCAATGCAATGGCGTCTGGGTTTGGCCCGATGAAAATGAAGCCCGCCTCGGCACAAGCACGGGCAAACGCCCCGTTTTCGGCCAAAAAGCCGTAGCCGGGATGAATGGCATCCACGCCGGTTTGGCGGGCAGCTTCTAAAATGGCGGTTTGGTTGAGGTAAGATTCTGTTGCGGAAGGAGGGCCGATGAGAACGGCCGTGTCCGCCAACAACACATGCTTCGCCCCCGCATCAGCCGCAGAATACACCGCCACCGTGCGAATGCCCAGCCGCTGGCAGCTCCGCACAATGCGGCACGCAATTTCCCCCCGGTTGGCAATTAAAATTGAGCGAATCACAAGGAAACCCACTGATTTCATCAAAGATTTCACAGATTGAAAAGATTAAAATCTGTTGAATCTGCGAAATCTTTGATTATTTTCTTCTTGTTATTTGAACTTGGCAGCCAAGGTTTAGTTGTGCGCAGGAGCAATAAACGTATGCCCCACCAGGCCATCATTCATGGAAAACAGACCCGTTTGCCAGATGCGCCGAATGGTTAAAAATGGGGCAATGGCCGCATGTTCATTAGACGAAAGCTGCCGCTGCGAATAATATCCAGCAAAAAACGCCTCCGACAAATCAGCCGAGCTGTTATGAATCAGGTTCGTGTTAAACAAAAACACCGCAATATCATAGGCGCGCCAGCCGTGGCCACACCAATCAAAATTGAAAAAGGTAGGCTGATTATCATTGGCAAAGAAAACGCTGCCGCTGTGGAAATCTCCCCCAATCGGCCCCCACCCATCTGGCGTGTCTTCCTCATTGGCAATCAAATCTTCAATCTCTTCCTTCGCCTCTTCGGCTGAAATCATCAAAATTTCCAAATCGTTGGCCCGATCTTCATCCCAGTACTGCTTAATGCGCTCGATTGGCTTATCTACCAGGAACTCCAGGTTCATCGGTTGGCGCTGGTACGGGCTTTCATATTTGTTGGAAGCCAGGTGAATACGGGCCATCTCGCGCCCCATGACAAATAATTGTTCTTCATTTTGCACAGACATGGGTCGGCCGGGAGCCAGGCTAAACAAGGCGTAATAGCGCAGCCCTTCCGGCGCGTTCAGGCTGCTCAACAGCCCGCCATCGCCCCGGGGAATAGGGTACGAAACCGACAAGCCAGCCTTGTACAAAAAGTTGAGCCAGTCAACCTCGTACAAATAGTCAGATTCCTGACGCTCCAGCCGGGTGCCCAGCTGGTAAACACGCACCACAAACCGCTCCCCTTTGCCGGTTGTCACTAAATAATGATCGTTGTCTTGCGTGCGCAACATTTTGCTAAACAACTGGCAGCGCACCGGCCCTTCCAGATTGTAATCAGCAGCAATCAGGTCGGCTAAAGCATCGGCCGCTACAAATGAGCGCACTACGCGGATTTGATTCATATTGTTTTCTCCCATTTTGTCAGTCATCAGTTTTCAGTAGGTCAGTAATCAGTAGGTCAGTAATCAGTAATCGGTAGGTCAGTGGCCAGTTAACTGAATACCGCCTCACAGATTACTGAATACTATCTGGTTAGAATGCCTTCGTACTTGGCAATGATACCCAGCATAATTTCATCTGCGCCTGCGCCGATGGAGAGCAGGCGGGCATCGCGGAAGTAGCGGGCGACGGGGTATTCTTCTACATAGCCCATGCCGCCGTGGAACTGGAGGCAGGTATCGGCCACTTCGCGGGCCAGCCGCCCGGCCTTTAGCTTGGCCATCGACACTTCTTTGGTCATGTCGCCACCGGCCACCAGGACGCGCGTACAATGGTACGCCAACTGGCGCAAAGCTTCCACTTCTGTGAGCAGTTCGCAAATTTTGAACTGAATCCACTGGTTTTCAATGAGCGGTTTGCCAAATGTTTCCCGCTGGCGGCAGTAGTCGATGGTCAGCCGGAGGATGCGCTCCATGCCAGAAATGCCCATCACCACGCCAGCCAATCGTTCCTTTTGGAACTGCTTCATTTGCAGCAAAAAGCCCTGGCCTTCTGGCCCAATGCGATGGCTTTGCGGCACGCGCACGTTGTCGAAGCTGAGAATAGCGGTGTCACTGCTGTGGTTGCCCAGCTTTTCCAGCTTGCGGCTGACGCTAAAGCCAGGCACGTCCGTGGGCACAATGATGAGCGACATGCCTTTTACGCCCGGCTGGTCGCCCGTGCGGGCCAACAGGGTGAGGTAGTCGGACTGGGTACCGCTGGTAATCCACATTTTGCTGCCGTTGATCACGTAGTCATCGCCGTCGGCCACAGCGCGAGTTTGGATGGCGGCCACGTCTGACCCGGCATCTGGTTCACTGACGGCAATGGAGAATACGGCCGTTCCCATCACTGCCGGTTTCAAAAATGTCTCCTTCTGCCACGGTGTGCCAAATTCGGCCAACGCTGGCGTCGCCATATCGGTCTGCACGGCAATGGCCATCGGCACGCCCGCGCAGTGCGCCCGGCCCACTTCCTCCAGCATGACAACCTGATACCAGTAATCCAGCCCCATGCCGCCAACTTCTTCTGGATAGACAATGCCCAACAAGCCCAGATCGCCCATCTTTTTGAACAGATCGTGGGCGGGGAAAGTACGGCCGTCTTCCCACACTTCTACATTCGGGTTAATTTCCGTCTCCACAAACCGCCGCACCGTCTGGCGCAGCATTTCGTGTTCGTTGTTGAAATAAATAGACATGATGTTTGCTCCTGATTGCACATTTCCACACGGCGTAAGGGCGACCCGGCGGGTCGCCCCTACCAGACATTATTTGTGGCGGTTTTGTTTAAAACCCTCTATTGTGGCCTGCCAACCTGCCTCGTTTTCCCCTGAGACAAAGGGCAAATAGTAGCTAACCCGGTCGAGAAGCGTGCCGTACTTCCCCTGAATCATTCCCGGCAATGCCGCCCATGACCCACGCACGGCCATCACGGCCAGAATGTTGTCGTTGATGAGATTGGGCATTTGCGCCCATTTGCCTTCGCGGGCCAGCTGGCTAAGCTGCACGGCCGTTTCCTCCCAACCATGCAGTTCTGCCAACACCCGGTACGCCGGGGTGCTCAGGTAAAATGAGATTTGCTGCTTGACGTGGTTTTCGGCCCACTTTTCATAGTCGGGATCGCCGGTGGGGATGGCGAAAACGGCCGTATTCACCGAAATATCTGCGCGGGAACGGCCGTTTTTCTGCAAGCCCGCTTCGATGTGCGGCAAAGCAAACTCTTCCAGGTACTTCACCGAATGCAGCGCGTGGATGTGTACCCCCTCGCACAGCTCGCCCGCCAGGCGCAGCATCCCCTTGTTCACCGCCGCGATGTAGATGGGAATATGTGGATGTTCGATGGGGCCAGGGTTGAAAAACGGGGTCATCAGCTGGAGCTTGAAATATTCCCCCACAAAGTCCAGCGGGCCGCCGTTTTGCCAGCAGTCCCAAAAGGCACGGGTGGCCAAAATCGTTTCGCGCATCTGCTTGAGCGGCTTGTCCCACGGTGCCCCCAGCCGCAGCCTGTTGTGGGCTTTTACCTGTGTGCCAAGACCAAGGAGGAAACGGCCGTTGCTAAACTTGGCCAAATCCCAGGCCATCTGGGCCAAAATGGCAGGCGTGCGCGGGAAGGCCACGGCAATGCCCGTGCCCAACTGCAAATTGGTGGTGTGCTCGGCGCTGAGCAGCAGCGGCAAAAAGGGGTCGTGGTTGGTTTCGGCCGTCCACAGCCCGTCAAAACCGAGGGATTCGGCCGTTTGGGCCATGTGCGCCATCTCATTCAAATCGTGGGAAAGTAGGGTAACATCAAATTTCATGCGATCCTCGAGTGGGTGGTTGTTTTTTGCTAAACAGGCAATTGGTAAAGATGGCCAATTATAATGCAAGCAAGGTGGGAACGCATGACGGCCGTTCGCCCGACCCAAAAGTCATTCAAACTTTGGGCAAGCAGTGTGACACAGATTCAGGCTTGTCCTGAAACGAGATGATAGATACAATACTCAATCATGTCGTCTCAAGTGGAAAATAACACCCAAAAGCTGATTTTAGATACGGCCGTTTCCCTGCTAAACACCCACGGCGATCTCTTTACCATTGACCAGCTGGCCAGCCAAACCAGCCTCTCGCGGGCCACCATTTATCGCCACATGGGCAGCAAAGAAGCCCTGCTGCAACGGTTGGCAGATGAACGGAATATGGATATTCAAGCGCTGAGCCAGCCAGACATTCAGGAGCGGATTTTGGCTGCGGCGCGCACGGTATTCAGCCGGTACGGTATGCTGCGCCCCACAATGGAGCAAATTGCTGAGGAGGCAGGTGTTGGAATCGCAACCGTGTACCGCCATTTTGGCGACCGCGCTTCACTCATCGAAGCCTTTACCAAACGCATCACACCCAATGCGGCCCTGGAACAGGAAATATTAAATTCTTCAGCCGATTTTGAGCACACTTTGGGCAAAATGGTAGAGACAATCGTTTCTTTCATGTACCAACATCGCGATATTTTTCGTCACACCATCAGCTCTTACGAAGATGAGAGCAGCATCTTCCAGCAGGTGCGGCTGTTTCAGGAACAAAACCTTCGGCTAATGACCAAATTTTTGCAAAAGCAAATAGAGGCCGGACACCTCAAGCCGGCGGATCCCACTGAACTTTCTTTAGCTTTGGTGGGCATCATGTTTGCTTTTACTATCGTACGCCCAACATTTTATGAGGTGCCTGTCACCAATCCGGCCAAGACAGCAAAATTTGTAGTAGATTTGTTTTTAACCGGCACAAAAGTGCAGCCGGATCACTGACATAAATTATCGGACCAACTATGTTCAATTCCAGGCTCATTTCACTCATCCGCAAAGAATTTATCCAAATTCGGCGCGATCCCCGCACGTTGGCGCTCACCATTTTGCTGCCGATTGTGCAGCTAATTTTGCTGGGCTACGCGGCGACCAATGACGTACGAAATGTACCGATGGCTGTGTTTGACCAGGACAAAAGCGCCGCTTCACGCGAGCTGCTAGAGGCTTATCGCACGGCCGATTATTTTCAACTGGCTTATGATGTGCAGTCAGAAGAAGAACTGCACCGCCTGATTGAAAGCAACGATGTGCGCGTCGGGCTGATTATTCCACCTACGTACGGCCGTTCCATTACTGCTGGCGATTCGGCCCAGGTCGCCTTCATCATCGACGGCTCCGACCCCACTGTGGCCAACACCGCGCTGGCCGCCGCCACCCTCATTGGGCAAAGCAAAGCCACCGAACTAACCATTGAACGGCTGGCCGCGCGCGGTTTGGGTGATGCCTTGGGAACGGCCGTAGAAGTGCGCACCCAGGTCTGGTACAACCCCGATCTTGTCAGCTCTTACTACATGATTCCCGCCCTCATCGGCATGATCTTACAATTTTTGGCCACCCTGCTCACCGCCAGCGCCATCGTCCGCGAACGTGAATATGGCACCATTGAGCAAATCATCGTCACCCCCATCCAGGCCTGGGAATTGGTGCTGGGCAAAGTAATCCCCTACGTGCTGATTGCCTTTTTCAACATGCTAGAAATCTTAATTGCCGGGGTTGTCCTGTTCAAAATACCAATAAATGGCAGCATTGGCCTGCTGCTGGCGCTGTCGGCGCTGTTTATTGTCACCACATTGGGCATGGGCATATTCATCTCCACCATGGCCAACACCCAGCAAGAAGCAATGCTGATGGTGATGTTTACCCTGCTGCCCTCGGTTTTCCTGTCTGGCTTTTTGTTCCCGCTAGAAGCGATGCCCGTGGTGCTGCGCTGGGTTAGCTATGCGGTGCCCCTGCGCTATTACTTGATTGTCGTGCGCGGCATCATCTTAAAAGGCTCCGGCCTGACTGCCTTGGGGCCAGAAGTATTTGCCCTTTCAATTTTCGCCATGATTATGTTAAGTGCGGCCGCCACCCGGTTCCGCAAACGCTTGGATTAACACAAAGCATTTTGGACACAGAGAGGAGAATGAAACCTGAGCTTATCTGTGAAAAACTGTGTCCCCTAACTGGTTGAGAACAAAAGATACAGGAGTGCAACTGATGAAACATGGACCTCCCCTGATTGTACGCGTGATGGTGATTCTGGCGGTGCTGAGCGCCGCCGGGTATTGGTTTTTCTTTGTGCGCGAGGTGAATTCCAACGGCCGTATCATTGCCTCTGGCACCATCGAAGCCACCGAAGTTCAGATCAGCGCTGAAAGCGGCGGACGGGTGTCTGAGCTGCTGGTAAGCGTGGGCGACACCGTCACCGCCGGACAGCCGCTGGTGCAGTTTGATACCGCCTTGCTCCAAGGGCAGCTGGCCCAGGCAGAAGCAGCTCTGGCTGCGGCTGAGGCCAATCATGCCTTGCTGGCGGCCGGGCCATCTGCTGAGCAAATCGCTGCGGGCGAAACGGCCGTAAACCGCGCCCAGGCCGCCCTCGATGCCCTCAATGAACAGCTAGACACCCTGGCCACCGATCAAGCAGACCTGGAAAGCGAGATTGACGATCTCAGCCAGCAGATCGCAGACTTAACGGCGGCTTTTACAGAAGCACAGGCGCTGCGGCAAACGCAGCCATCCCCCGATCTGGCAGCAACGCTGGCCGCCACGCAGGGAGAACTGGCGGGCTTAAATGGCCAGCTGCGCCTGGCGGAACAGATGCAAAGCAGTCTGGCCGCTCAGGACAAATTGCTAGAAACGCAGGTCGATGTGGCCGAGGCAGGCGTTGACGCCGCTCAGGCCCAGCTAAATCAGCTGCTGGCGGGCGCACGGGCTGAACAGCTAGAGGCCGCCGCGGCTCAGGTGGCTGCCGCCGAAGCGGCCGTTTCCCTGCTAGAGCTACAAATTAGCCGCCAGACGCTAGCTGCCCCCACTGATGGCGTCATTTTGGAACGCACGGTTGAAGCTGGTGAAGTGCGCCTGCCCGGCGCGGCGCTGCTCACAATTGGCCAGTTGGACGCGCTGACCATTACTGTATACGTACCGGAAGATCGTTATGGGCAAATTAGCCTGGGGCAAACGGCCGTCATCACCGCCGACTCCTTCCCCAATGAGCCATTTAGCGGCACGGTCGTCCAGATTGCCGACCAGGCTGAATTCACCCCACGCAATGTGCAAACGGCTGAAGGGCGGGCCTCAACTGTGTTTGCCATTAAACTGGCGCTGGCCGACGGGCTAGAGAAGCTGCGGCCCGGTATGCCCGCCGATGTGGATTTTGGAGAATAATGACCGACCCAATCATTGTCGTGGAAAACTTATTGCGCCGCTTTACTACCGGCACGGGCGAAGTTACGGCCGTTGACCACCTCAACCTTACCATCAACCCTGGCGAAATTTACGGGCTGGTTGGGCCAGATGGCGCAGGCAAGACAACGCTGTTCCGGCTGCTGGTGGGCGCTTTGCGGCTAGATGGGGGAAACGGCCGTATCGCGGGCTGTGACCTGGCCCAAGACATAGAAAAAATACGCCACCAAATCGGGTATCTGCCGCAGCGGTTCAGCCTGTACGGCGATTTAACCGTCGGGGAAAATTTGCGCTTTTTTGCCGAAGTGCATGGCATTACGGCCGCAGCCTGGCAGCAGCGCAAAGCAGACATGCTGGCCTTTGTCGGGCTAAGCGAATTTGAAGGTCGCCTGGCCCGAAATTTATCCGGCGGCATGAAACAAAAGCTGGGGTTGGCCACTGCCCTCATTCACCGGCCGCGCTTGCTGCTGCTCGATGAGCCAACCGGTGGTGTGGACCCCGTGACGCGGCAAGATTTTTGGCAGCTTATTGGTCGGGCCGTTACCCAGGAAGGGGTGACGGTGGTGGTGAGTACGCCGTACATGGACGAAGCCAGCCGCTGCACGCGCATCGGCTTTATGAACGGTGGGCGCATTTTGGCCGAGGGTACGGTTAAGGAACTGACACGGCCGTTAAACGGCCGTATTCTTGAACTCACGGGTACGCCGCCGCGCCTGCTGCGCCAGATCAGCGCCGCTGATCCCGATGTTGAGGCTGTGCAAACTTTTGGCAGCAAGCTCCATCTACGGGTGAAGGCGGGAACGGCCGTTGCCGTTCAGCAGCGGCTCCAGCAGGCTGTGGGTGCCAGCGGTGCCACCATCAACCGGCTACGACCTATCCCTTCTACCCTGGAAGATGTTTTTATTGACCTGCTAGAAAACGGTAATCATGAACGAACCCATCATTGAAGTGACGGATTTAACAAAAAAGTTTGGCGACTTTACGGCCGTTGACCGGGTAAGCTTCACCGTGTCACGCGGAGCAATTATGGGATACCTGGGGCCAAACGGTTCCGGCAAAACAACCACCATCCGTATGCTGCTGGGCTTATTGCGCCCCAGCAGCGGGCAAGGCAAAGTGCTGGGGCTAGACATTGAATCTGAGGCTGAGGCCATCCGCCCTCGCGTCGGCTACATGTCGCAAAAATTTGCCCTGTATGATGATCTAACCGTGCGCGAGAACCTGGCGTTTTATGCCGGTGTGTACGGGGTGCAGCAAGCCGACCAGCGGCTGGAAGCGGTGCTGGCCCAAATTGGCCTTACCGAACAGCAAAATGAACGGGTGAAGGGCATGTCTACCGGCTGGCGGCAGCGCCTAGCCCTGGGCGTGGCCCTCACCCACCAGCCAACCCTCATCTTCCTCGATGAGCCGACCAGCGGTGTAGACCCCAGAGCCCGCCGCGCTTTTTGGGATTTAATCTACGCCCTGGCGGAACAAGGCACAACCATTTTTGTAACCACACATTACATGGACGAGGCAGAATATTGTCATCAACTGGGCATTATGTTCCGGGGACAGCTGCTGGCAATGGGAACACCCGATGCCCTAAAAGCCGACACGCTGCAAGGGAACATTTGGGACATAACGGTGACCCCTCTGATGTCTGCTTTAACGGCGCTTGATGATTTGCCGGGCGTGACGCGGGTGAATCTGGCGGGCGATCATTTGCGGGTGGAAACGGTCGGGGTGGCGCTGCGTGCGGAACAGATCCGTTCTCATCTACAGCAAAAAGGATTTGGGGCAGACACGGCCGTTTCCCCGGGTGACCCCACGTTGGAAGATGTCTTCATTACCCTGGCCGGGCACGGCCGTTCCTCGGAGATCAATCCTCAATAACACAAACGTTTGGCCATTTTTGCAAAATCTGCTTATCGCGCAGCCGCTGCTGAAATTGCGCCTGTGTCACTCGCGCCGGATTGCGACGCAAAATCATTTGGAATAAATCTTCAAGGCCAAACGGGGCAACGATGTGCAGGGAATCATCGGGCAGCAGGCGAACGGCCGTACACGTTGCCGTCTCTGGCCAGGTGGTAATCGCCTCAGCCGAGGAAGTGAGGGGAGGAACCGCTTTGCCAAACTTTTCAGCATACCAGAGGTGAACGGCCGCCTGATTGGTTGCTTCCCATTCCACATTTGGCAAAACGGCCGTTAGCTGCGCCGTGACTTCTTCATCCCGCTCTGGCGATAAATTTGCCGCGTCAAAAAAGACCACGTCAACGTCGCGGGGCGGGGTTGGCTGGCGGTAGCCATGCAAATGATCCCACACCAGATTGCGCAGCAGGCCCGCGCCCACCAGCCAGTCGGGCGGTTCGCACTGCCGCACGGTACGCAAAATGGCCATTACCTGATCGCTTTGCCAAATTAGCTGTCGGAGCTGCGTTTCGTAATCCATGCCCTCCATTCTACCCTGTTGGCGTCATCCTGTCGTCAGCTTGGCGTAGGGCAATTTTGGCCAAACCTGCTATGCTGAGAAGCAAATTTGTTGTTTAGGAGCTGTCCCATGCAATCACGAAATCTGAGCGCCGCTTTGCTGGCGTTTTTTCTCTTTTTTAGCCTGACGGCCTGTGCAGACCCAACGCCTGCCCCGGCTACCAACACCCCCACCCCCGAACCGGTGGCAGAAATCGAGAGTGAACCGACGACAACGGCCGTTCCTACCATCACCGACGCGCCACCAACCGACACGCCAACGGAAACACCAGCCAGCACGCCAGAAGTTGAGGCAACCGAACCCGCAACGGCCGTTCCCACCGAACCCGTCAGCTACACCATTAGCGTCACCAGCCCGCAGCCCAACCAGGCCATTACCGTGGCGCGAGACTTCACCTTTAGCGGCAGCATCAGCCCGGTTCCCAGCCAGCGGCTAGAGCTAGAGATGGTCGCCCAAGGCAGCAAAAGCAACGGCGAAACGCTGCTGTCCTTTGCCGAAGTGGACCCGGCAACTGGCATCTGGCAGGTGAGCGCCCCGATTCACCCGCGCCGCACCGGCCCAGCCACGCTGCATGTGCGCGTTGCCGGAGCCAGCGTCGCCGTCCCGGTAAAACTCCAACTGGCCGAAGATGAACCCAGCACCATTGTCACCGTCAACCAGCCGCTGTCTGGCGATATTGCCGTAGCGGGGCAAACGCTGCTCATCAGCGGCGAAAGCCGCAATTTGATCGACGGTAAAATTCAGGTAGGGCTGTTTGGCTGCCCGGCCGACACGGATGAGAATTTGGAAGCCAACATTGAGTTTGAAGCGGGGAACGGCCCCTGGCGTGCCCAAATCATCCTGCCAGAAACGGCCGCTGCTGACTGTGACACCGCTCGCCTGCGCGTGACCACCGGCGGCCTCCCCGGCAACAATCCACAGATCGCCTGGGCCAGCGACCAGTTCCTCACGCTTGTCACCCAAAACGACGAGCGCGCCAACTTGTTTACCGTTTCAGAAGCAGCCCAGCTGCGCTTTTTCCCAGGCCAGAGCAAAGTGGTGATTGGTACGGCCGTTAATCCAATTAATGGCCTGGTGCAGGTAGAACTCATTCAGAACGAGGTTGTGTTGGCCTCGGAAACGGCCGTGCCAGACCTGTTTGGCTATTGGGAAACCAGCCTTACGCCACCGGCCAACGCAGAATTGGGCGATGTCCGGCTGCGCATCTCCACCGGCACAGGCGACACGTACCGTGAAACAACTTTCCCGGCCACCCTCGGCTCCTAATATTTTCTACCGCAGAGGGCGCAAAGTCCGCAAAGAAAACGCTTTGCGAGCCTGGCGTCCTTTGCGGCTCGTTTATTTAATCCGTGTCCAAAATGGTTAAGTTGGCGCTGGCCAGCACCGGCTCTCCGCCCAGGCCGCCGGTATCGCTTTGCTGCACGGTGGCCCGCACCTGCCGCCCATTTTTAATTTCCAGCGGCGGAACGGCCGTACCACCAGCATCGGTGATTTGCGGCACCGGCTGGGAACGAATCTGGTAAACTTGCCCGTTCTCGGCCATCACTTTGATGAGCGGTTCGTCTTGGGGGATGAGCGTTACGGCCGTAATTGTGCCTTCAACCACAAACTCGCCATCTGGAATAACGACAGGATTCAGCTCCAGGCCAGTCTCTTCATCCATGATGGGCGTCGGGGGAACGGCCGTGGGGTCGTTGGACAAAACGCCCGTTGTGCAGCTGATCAACATCCCCCACAAAACGAGGCCAAGGCTGCCAATTTTCTTTAGGCAATTCGATATTGACCCTGGATATTTCTTCATGGTACCCTTCCTTCACAGTTTCTAGAACCTTACTTATTTGCGATACGGCCGTTTTGAGCCAAACAGCCCGCATCCGCCACATCTTCCCCAACACAGACGCCACCAAACGGCCGTAAACCACTCATCTGCTCATTTTTACAATGGGCACTATATCCCCAGGGAGGTTTACAATGATTTCTCAAGTTCGTGCTCGTAGAACCCGCGTTTTGTTCTTGCTACTTTTTACCCTCTTATTTGCTTCATTGGCCGCCGCCCAAACCAATCAAACCCGCTACCACAACGCCAAAACGGTAGCCAGCTACGAGCTGTTGGGCGAGGTCACCTTTCCCACCGGCACCATGTTCCAAAACACCGAAGTGGGCGGCCTATCCAGCATTGTTTACGATGCTCGCACCGGCCTCTACTACGCCATCGCCGATGACCGCAGCGAAATCAACGACGCCCGCTACTACACACTTTACATCGATGTCTCCGACGGCTCGCTGGATGATGGCGACGTCGCCTTTGTGCGCGTCACCACCATTTTAGATGAAAATGGCCAGCCGTTTGCCACCGGTTCGCTCGATCCAGAAGGATTGGCCTTAACCGCACGCGGCACCCTCTTTATCTCCTCTGAGGGCAACGCCAACGCCAGCCCGCCCATCGATCCCTTCATTAAGCGGTTTATTCGCAATGGGGTGCAAAATGGCAGCCTGATGGTTCCGGCCAAATATTTACCAGACGGCGCTGGCACGTTTGGCGTACGCAACAATCTGGCTTTTGAGAGCCTGACCATCACCCCCAATCAAAGATATATTGTCACTGCTTCAGAAAACGCCCTGGCGCAGGATGGCCCAGCCAGCGATGTAGGCCAAGGAAGCTGGTCGCGCATTCTGGCATATGATTTGCGCTTGCAAACGCCTGCCCACGAATTTATCTACGAAGTCGGCGAAGTGCCGGAAGTGCCAGACCCAGCGGATGCGTTCCGCACCAACGGGCTGGTAGAGCTGCTGCCTTTGGATGACAGCGGCACGTTCCTGGCAATGGAGCGCGCTTTTTCTGTGGGCCAGGGCAACACGGTTGGCATCTATGAAATTAGCCTGGTTGGAGCCACAGACGTTTTGGCCTATGATGATTTGTACGACGAGGTGACGGGAACGGCCGTTATCCCCTTCACCCCTGTCACCAAAAACCTTGTCTTCGACATTGAAGCTGACTTTGGCATTGCCCCAGACAACCTGGAAGGCATGACGTTTGGCCCCACGCTGCCAGACGGCCGTCGGCTGCTCATCATCGTATCCGACAACAACTTCAACCCGGTTGATCAGCTCACCCAGTTCATCGCCGTAGCCGTAGAAGTTGTGCCAGCCCCGTAATGTATTACATCTTGTAGAGGCAGACCCCCGTGTCTGCCTCTACATTCTAAACACGCCGTAATGAGGCTGGCCCGGCGTCACAAAATCCACATTGTGCGCCACGGAAAGTCCCACACTCAGCGCCCGGCGCGTGTCGCGAGGGTCGATGATGCCATCATCCCACAGCCGCGCCGTCGCGTAATACGGATCCGACTCCTGCTCAAACTTCTGCCGCGTCATCATCTGCATCGCTTCAATGGTCGTCTTGTCTGGCTCGATGCCGCGTCGCTGAGCAGCACTTTCCTGAACAATGCCCAGCACGCCCGCCGCCTGCTCCCCGCCCATGACGGCCACCCGGCTGTTGGGCCAGCTCCACAAAAAACGCGGATCGTAGGAACGGCCGCACATCGCATAATTGCCCGCCCCGTACGAACCGCCCACAATCACCGAAAACTGCGGCACGCTGCTTGTCGCCACCGCGTTAATCATCTGGCTGCCGTGCTTGATGATGCCGCCCCGCTCGTACTGCGTCCCCACCATAAAGCCGGTGATGTTTTGCAAATAAATCAGCGGCGTGCGGCTCTGGTTGCACAGCTGGATAAACTGCGCTGCCTTGTTGGCACATTCAGAAAAGAGAATGCCGTTGTTGCCCAAAATCCCCACCGGCCAACCGTTGAGCACTGCATGGCCCGTCACCAACGTCGGCCCGTACTCTGGCTTAAACTCAAAAAACTCGGAGCCATCCACCAGTCGGGCAATGATTTCGCGAATGTCAAATGGCACACGCGGATCGGCTGGAATGACGCCCAACAGCTCATCGGGGTCATAGGCCGGTTCACGTGGGGACTGGCGGCGGCTGAGGCAGGCCTGTGGTTTTTGCTGCTGGAGCTGTCTGGCAATAAAACGGCCGATTCTTAACGCATCCGCATCATCCTCCGCCAGATAATCACTCAACCCCGACACCTGCGCGTGCATTTCCGCACCGCCCAGCGTCTCATCATCCACCTCTTCCCCGATGGCCATCTTCACCAGCGGCGGGCCACCCAGGTACGCCGTCGCTTTGCCCCGCACAAACACCGTGTAATCGCTCATCCCCGGCACGTACGCCCCGCCCGCCGTCGATGAGCCAAAGACCAGCGCCACCTGCGGAATCCCGGCAGCGGACAGTCGCGCCTGGTTGGCAAAGGTGCGCCCGCCCAAAATGAAAATCTCGTCCTGAAACAGCAAATTGGCCCCGGCCGACTCCACGCAGGTGATGCAGGGCAAGCGATTTTCGGCAGCGATGGTTTGGGCCCGCAGCGTCTTTTGCAGCGACATTGGGTAAACCGCGCCGCCCTTGGCCGTGGCGTCATTCACCGAAACCAGGCACTCCACGCCGCCCACCACGCCAATGCCCACAATTTGCAGGGCGGCGGGCGCTTCGTCGTTGTACATGTCCCAGGCCGCCAGCGGGGACAGCTCTAAAACGGCGTGCCAGGGTCTAGCACAACCAGCTCAGCGCACCATTCAGCCGTTCGCTGCGGGCAGCAGCTTCGCCCTGTTGGCGAAATTCTTTGTATGTCATGCACCACTTCACGCCCTTGCGTCGCCGGCCAGCACACGCGCCTGCGCCTGCCGCGTCTCCAGCGTGCTTTCAGCATTTCAACGGCCAGGCGCGAGTTTTCCAGCATGTCGAGCGTTTGCGGTGCGGTTGATTCTTTCACTGCGGGTAATGAGAGATGATTTCAGGTTTATCCATTTTTTATCCACGAGCATGATTCACCATCGCAGATTACGCAGATTTTATTTTTCCTGTTTCTGCTCTGAACTCTGCGCATTCCCTCGTCTGCAGTCTTCGTCTGTTCCTGCCTAATTTTCTCTGGACCCGCGCCACCTGAGCCAGGGACAGTTGAGGCGACAAACTGTCATTTTGTTTCAGGCGCTTAAATAACGCCTCATTCTGTACCAGCCCAATTTGTTCATATAAGCGGGCAAAGGCATTGGTTGACGGCGATGGCTGAGCCGGATTTAGATTCCAGCCGCAAACGTGACACCACGTAACATATTCTGTGTGAACAGGTAATCTTGTCTGGCACTCAGGGCATTCACGTTCTTGAGAAGGTTTTTGCATATCGTTTGAATAAATTTATATCAATCTATGATTGAATGACTCTATTGTCCAATAACTGGCAAGATGCTGAAATAATCAACGTGTTTGGGTCGGATTAAGCGAAAATCACGCTGGTCCAGGGTGAGAATGGTCTCGATATTGAGTCGTTCGGCGGCGGCGGCCAATGTGGCGTCTACCAAATCCAGCCGGGCGTCGGCGTATTGGTTGAGCAGTTCATTGACGCGCGCCCAATCTTGCGGCTGCATCTGTTCAATTTGCCAGATGGGATCCTGTAAATTTTGGATGAAGGCACGCATGACGGCATGGCCCAGCCACCGGTGCAGCAGGTAGCATGTCTCAGGAATGACGGTGACCAGGATGTTTTTTTGCAGCGTTGTGTTGCGAGCGACTTCTACGCAAGCGGCATGGTTGGCATCTTTTTGGTTAATCAGGGCGAAGAGGAAACTGGAATCAAGCAGCGTCTTTTTCATCGCGCAGGGCAAATCCGGTGTGGGGGTCGATATTTTCCAGGATGTCGGCTTCGTCCTGTCCGTTGGCCATGTTGGTGGGTACGGCCGTTTCTCCAGCCAATCCAATCAGGCGAAGCAGTGGGTCTTCGGCAGGCTGTTCTGCCTCGGCAGCAGTGACATAGGCAACCAGAGCTTCCCGAATTACGGCCGCTTTCGACTTTCCCTCCCGCCGGGCAATTAGCTCAATTTTGTAGAGCATCTCCTCATCGGCCATGATGGTAGTTCGCTTCAAATTTGCTTCAGACATATGACATCCCACGTGTTATGCTTGTATAACTTTGAATAGTAGCATAACTTTTTGTCTGGCACAATTTCCGGGTGATGAATTACCGGCTAAACCGATAACCGATGACTGATTACCGATTACCGTTCACCACACGCAAACTCAACCCACCGTCACGCGCGGCCTGGCCCATGACGTGCTGCTGGTGCTTCGCGTGGTCCTCCTGGGAAAACTGCTCTGGCTGGGGAAACGGGGCAAAACGGCCGAGCAACACGGCATCAATCAGGTAAGAAACCAGCGCCACGTCGTACTCGTCGGAGAGGGAACGGTATTGACCCGGGGCCTGGTTCACCAGCAGGAGGTCGGCGGCGTAGCCTTCTTCGCTGGGCGTGATTTGCAGCTGGAAGATGCAGCTCCCGCTGGCGCTGCGGTGGCAGTAGAGCCATTGGCCTTCCAGGTAAATGAACCATTTATCGGCGGGCGATTGCGGTACCAGCCCCTGGCTGATGGTGACAAATTCTTCGCGGGTGTACTGCCCGTCTAGCAGCAGTTCTTTACGAGCGTCGGGCATTGGTTTATTGGGCCAGGAAACGGCCGTAGCGCGTTGTTTACTCAATTCAGTTTCTCCAGTTTCAACATCGTTCGTGCCTCAGCGATAGTCGCCACCTCGCCGCCAACCAGTCGCACCAGCTCAGCGGCCTTGGCAACGAGGTCGCCGTTGGACTGCGCCAGATCGCCGTTGGGTAGGTAGAGATTGTCCTCCAGCCCCACCCGCACGTTGCCGCCATAGAAACGGCCGCTGCCGCCGCCAGCTTCCACTGCTTCTGCCCAACACCAATCACCTGCCAGTGCGATTCAGCCGGGAGCAAATCCACCTGCTGCACCAGCGTTTTGGTGCTGGCCGGATGCCGCCCAGCACGCCCATGATCAGGCTGAACTGGTACGGCGGCTGCGAAATCCCCAAATCGATCAGCGGCTGGGCGTTGTTGATGTGCCCCGCATCAAAGCATTCCATCTCAGGCCGGGTGCGCTTCGATTCATCGCTTCAAAAATTGGATGTCCTTGAATGGATTGGCAAAAACGTGGTTGGTAGAACGTCTTTTTTCTGGCGCGAATAGATGGCGTAGTTCATGGAGCCCATAAGCGCAGCCATGTCTGGCCGAGGGCGCGATGTGGTGAATGCGCGTTTCGCGGTCTATGCCGATGGCTCCGGTGGAGTAGTTGATGATGACGTCGGGGCAGCGCTGGCGCACCTCGGCATCAATTTGGGCATAGGTTTCCACGTCGAAGGCGGGACGGCCGTCTGGCTGGCGGGCGTGAATGTGGACAATGCTGGCTCCCGCATCCACGCTGCGCCGGGCTTCCTCGGCAATTTCAGCGGGCGTGTAAGGGATGGCGGGGGATTGGGCTCTGGTGGTGAGGACGCCGGTGAGGGCGGCCGTGATGATGGTTTTCATACTTTTATCACTTATGAAAGCGAATTTGGACGACGATAATTTTGCCAAACTAAAAGGAACAGGACAACAAAACCCATGCCGTATAAAGCGCCAAAAACTCCTTGAAAATGCAGGACAAAGGCAGCTTCGCTGTTCATGTGCTGCTGCCAGGCCACTATCCGAGCTGGAACCGCGCCTAAATTAGACAAAATAAAAACGCCGAGCAAAACTCTTCGATATAAATTAATGGATTGAAGAATAAAACGGCATATCAATTCAGCCAGAACCAGACAAATCAATACAATTAGGATGCCGTGCCAGGTACCATTTTCCGCAACAGCAGGATTGCTCAATCGATAATAGACCAGCAGCACACTGCCTACCAGGGCACCAGAAAACAAACCCAGACTAAACTTCATTTTTGGCACAAAAATGCTCCATTGCGTTATGGAGCATATTGTACCATATTGATTTGTTGAACCAGGGAAAATTTACGTCCAGTCGCGGGCATCTACCATGCCAGGGGCGTCGTCGGCCAGGGTGCCAGGGGCAATGATTTCCACTTCGTCTACACGCACGCGACAGAGGTTCTGCACGGCCGTTTTCACTTGGTCAGTTACGGCCGTTTCATCTGCGCCCTCCGCCAGTTCAGCCCGCACCACAAAAAAGTCGCGGTTCTCCGGCTGCGACACCACGCCCTGCACCTTTTGCACGCCGGGAATCTGCCCAGTGGCAAAGCGCAATTGGTTTGGATGGACAAACATCCCCCGAACTTTGGCCGCCTCGCCGGAACGGCCAACCAAAATAATCGCTCGTTCAGCCTGTGTGCTATGGCCCGGATTGGGATCAACATTTACCGCCATGTCGCCCGTGCCAATACGAATCAGCGGGTACACCTTGCTAAAGTTGGTTGCCACCACTTCGCCCGGCTCACCAGGGCCAACCGGCTGCCCCGTCTCCGGATCAAGCAGTTCAATGATTGGCTCTGGCAGAAGCTGCATCGCCAGGCCATCACCCAGATTCAAAGCCATCAAACCAAAATCGGCCGTGGCATACGCATTCCCCACCGAAACCCCATGCGCTTCAATAGCCGCCCGCATAGGCGGCAGCAGCGGTTCCGCCGATACCAAGGCATGGGTCAGGGTCAATTTTTTGCCCAATTCGGCCGCTTTGTCTAATAAATGAAGTAAAAAACTGGGCGTCCCAACGTACCCACTAATCGCCAAATCCTCAATCATCTTCAGCTGCAAGTCGCTGTTGCCCACCCCACCTGGAACAACAATGCAACCCAGGCGTCTCAGGCTGCTATCAAAGGCCAGTCCGGCTGGCACCAGATGATATGAGAACGAATTTAATACAACCTGCCCTGCCTGAAATCCAGAACGGCGCAAGCACTCAACCGCGCCATCAAAACCATTTTCTTCTTGCGTTATAGCTGGTTCATAAATGGGGCCTGGCGAAAAAAATATGTGGGTTAGCTGCGCAAAAGGGACGCCAAGCATCCCCCCAAATGGCGGATTGGCCTGTTGCAGATGGACAAGTTCATCTTTAGGCATAATCGGCAGATGCACCAAATCTGCTACCGTCTGAATATCATGCGGATGAATCCCTGCTTTGTCAAAGCGGGCTTTTACCGCAGGCGCATTTGCATAAGCAGATTGCACCATTTGCCTTAATCTTTGGTCTACGTCACTCATTGCTTCGCCCTGAAATTTTGCCTGCCCTGCTGCTGCAAGCAGTAAAATCCAAAATAAAATTGGGTATCATTTACCCAACCCAACGTTTGCGTCTTTTGTAATGTTTTATGTCGCGGTAGCTTTTGCGTTCACCAACGTGGGTCAAGCCCAGGTAAAATTCCTTGATGTCGGCATTCTCAGCAAGTTGAGAAGCTTTGCCATCTAAAACAACCCGACCCGTTTCCATAACATAGGCGTAACCGGCCGTTTTTAGAGCCACGTTTGCATTTTGCTCCACCAACAAAATAGACACACCAGATTCTTTGTTGATTTTCTCAATAATCCCAAAAATTGATTGAACCAGCAGCGGGGCTAAACCCAAGGAAGGCTCATCCAAAAGCATAAGTTTGGGTTTTGCCATTAACGCCCGGCCAATGACAAGCATTTGCTGCTCACCGCCAGACAGGTACCCGCTTGTGCGTGTGCGGTACTCTTTCAGTCGCGGAAAATAATTGTATACTTCTGCCAGGTCTTGTTTAATAACGCTGTTGGGCACTTTGCGGAAGAGCGACCCTGTGAGTAGATTATCTTCCACTGTCAAATGCTGAAATAACGGCCGTCCCTCCAACACCTGCACAATCCCCATCCGCACAATCTCATCCGGCGTTTTGTTGTCAATCCGCTCACCCTCAAATTCAATACTGCCCCGTGTAACCCGCCCTCGTTCAGCTACCAACAAACCAGAAAGAGCTTTCAAAGTCGTAGACTTTCCAGCGCCATTCGCCCCCAAAAGTGAGACAATCTGCCCCTGCCCCACTTCAAACGACACGCCACGCAAAACAAGGATAACATCATTATAGACAACTTCGATATTATTAACTTTTAGCATAATGCAGTTAAGTTTGTGATCCTTCCCGAGATTCCATCTTCAGAGGTAGACCGTTTATCTAACCTCCGGAAGGACACGCCAATACCAGGCCATTGTGAAACAAAATGCCAGGTACCTCTAATAAACCAGATTTGATCGATTCGCTAAGCCACTCACAGAAAAACTCTTGCAATAGTCAACAAGATTTCTGGTGATTTACTTGGGTAAACGCCAATATTGAAACCACCTTCGTGCATGAATCTTTTAACTCTTACATATACCCATCTCATTTTGTTAAGATTGCGCCAGTCTACCAAAAGACAGACTGGCGCAATCAGCTCCTTACCCGACTAAAACAAATAACAAAACTTTGCTCTAAACACGGAGGCTACTAGGGCAACGGCCGTGTGTCCGGTAGCTCAAAGAAATCTTCCACAACCACATACTCAATGTGGTCATCCATCCACGTTGCCCGACGAATCTGAGATACCCGGCCTGAACGATTTCCGTCACAGAAATTTGTCGGCAGAATACCAAGCTCATCGTCTGTACAATGTTCTGGGTCAGTCAGGGCAGCCAGGTAATTTTCCCCAGTCACACCTTCAATACCGTGCTCATTAACAACCCGCCGCAGGGTAGCAGCAATATTGAAGAAGCTCGCATAACTAGTCAGGTAAGAATTACTCCGATCACTGTCCGGGTAACCTTTCTCTTCAAAGTTGGAGATCGCTTGTTGAATTCCAGCATTATCCGTATCAGTAAAGGTTAAATAGGGGAACATGGCATAATAGCCATCCATCAAAGCCGCATTCTCAGCCATAATATTGATAACATCAATATTATTGGTCCAGTTAACCCCAGAATAAATGGCTTCTTCCCAAACACCCAGCGCACGAGCAGTGCCAATAACTTGAGCAACACTAAACGAGAGGTTCTGGTTCCAAATGATGTTTGCGCCTTGAAGCAGGCAGCTCTGGATCAACCCGGTGGCATCTGCCGCCGGATCAATTGGCTGTTCTTCAAGAGGTAAAACGGTAATGCTTGAATCTACCCCGGCAATATAATCCAACGCCTCTGGCGTCGCTGCCCCAGTGCCATAAGCACCAGCCCAGCCAATGACACAAACCGTAATATCATCCCCAGCGGAGGCTGGCTTAATATCACTCCAATTGTTGTAGGCCCATTCAACAAAGCCTGCAAATTGGTCGGAATAGATAGGAGGGCTGCTGACAGTATATCCATTTTCTGGAATATAAATGGCCTCTGCATTTAACCCGGCAGCAATGTTTACAATTTGGTCTTCAATTACCCGCTCATTCAAAGCAATTGTGGCACCACTACCATAGGTCAAAATGATAGCTGGTTTTGGATCAAAGTCCCGAGCTTCTTCGTAGGCAGCAACTTCAAGATCGACATTGTAATTGGTCTCGCGGAATACAACTTCAAGCGTTGCCCCACAGATTCCCCCAGCGCCGTTAATATCTTCAAGGGCATCCTCTGTAGCAAAGGCAAACGCATCGCCTAAAATGGCAGCCAATGGGCCTTCACGACCAGCATGTTGATGAAGCGTGATGGTTTCCCCGGTCAGGTCAACTTCACATCCTTCTTGAAAATCCATGGCTTCTTCTTCATCCGTAGACTCTTCTTCATCCATGACTTCTTCTTCGTCAGCGGTCTCTTCTTCGTCCATGGCCTCTTCTTCATCCATAGACTCTTCTTCAACCGCAGGCTCTTCTTCATCCATGGCTTCTTCTTCATCCATGGCCTCTTCCTCATCGGCTGCGGTGCTGGTGTCTTCAGATTCTGTTGTATCTGCGGTATCGGCCGTATCTGTTGAATCATCACCGGCCGTTGAACATGCCGCAAGAGATAAAGCCATCAGTAAACTTAACAGTAAGATAAAAAGCGATCTCTTCATTATCGTTTCTCCTTCCAAGAACTTAAGTAAATAGTTTACCCTCAGGACAAAAAAGAGCTCTGAGTAGAAACTAACAAATACAAACTTTATCTAAACCAGTTTCACCTCCTTTTGAAAAATGAGAATGAGTGTCTCTTTGCTTACTCGGCACAACCAAGTGTAAACGTCCGCTCGGTCAGCGTGAAAAGGGGCGTAGACGCCAAGACGTTTTTATCAGCTGCCAACGGTAGGCCATGCCCCGTGGCTCAAAAATCAAAAACAGCATCAGCATAAATCCAAAGAAAATGGGACGAAACGAAGCCAGCAATCCGGCGGCCTGATCTGGAAAAACCAAGGCCAAATGAGTACCGACATCAATGGCAACATCCTCCAACAAAATAATGATGGCTGCGCCAAAGAAGGGGCCTAACCTGGTACCCAGGCCGCCCACAACAATCATGCCTAAAAAGGTAATGGATTCTAGTAGGTTATAGCCAAATTCGGAACCAATGCCGCGCTGGCCGTGCGCTCTTAACGCGCCAGCAACACCCGCTAACAAGGCAGCGATGAAAAAGGCGGTGAGCTTGGTTGAGAAGAGGTTTACCCCTAATAATTCAGCTGCCAGGTCATTATCCCGCACTGAAACAAAGGCACGCCCCAGTTTTGTTCTGGTAATGTTGGTCGTTATAACTGTGGTGATGAGTAAAAGGATTAAAGAAATATAGACAAATCGTGACACTTCACCAAAGGATTGGCCAGCAATTTCTACAATTGGCAATTCTATAAAGCCGGATGTACCGCCTAGGTAATCTTTGTAAATGTGGCGACTTAACCAGGGGATGATAAATTGGGCACCTAGCGTAGCCATTGCTAGATAAAACCCTTTCACACGTAAGGAAGGCAAACCAAAGATTAAACCTACAAGACCAGTGCCAATGGCTGCCAAGGGAATGGTTAAGTAAATAGGTAATCCCCAGTGAATCATCATGAGGCCGGACAGATAGCCGCCAACCATCATGAAGGCAGCCTGCCCTAATGAAATCTGTCCACAATACCCGGTAAGCAAATTGAGGCCTTGCAAAGCAATAATGGTATAAGCCAGGCGATTTACCGTGTTTACTACGTAGGCGCTGCCCCAGCTTGGAACCGTAAATAATGCCACCAGGGCGGCTATTGTTACCCACCAATGCCAATTTTTGCGCAGAACGGACATGTCCTGCTCATAGCTTCGATCAAAATCACCTGCTGGTCGTAATACAGACATTGTTAAATCCTTTCGATGCGCTTTTGCCCAAACAGTCCTTCGGGGCGGAAGACTAATACGATGAGTAACAAGACATAGGGCGCTATTTCTGCTGAGTTGCGCACTTCTATGTTTGTGGAGGCCTGCACGAGTGCCTGGACCAGTCCTATCAGCAGGCCGCCGACAATGGCACCGGACAGCGATTCCAGGCCGCCCAGCAAAATGGCTGGGAATGCTACGAGAGCTACCAACGATAAGGTGGCGCTAATCCCGCTTGTAGTGGCTAACAGGATGCCGCCTAAGGTTGCCAATATCCCAGCAGTCGCCCAGGAAATTCCGAAAACGCGGGGAACTTTGATGCCTACGCTTCGCGCCAGTTCATGATCTTCAGATGTGGCTCGCATGGACAGACCAATTTTTGTGTAGCGAAAGAAGATGACAAAAAGTACGGCCGCAATTATTGCGACTGCACATGAAGCCAGTAATGCTTCTTTGATGATGATTCGATCTAAAAAAACGATGCTTTCCCCGTTCACGGGGGGGATGGGTATTTGGATTACATCATCGGGGGAGAATAGGGGCGGGGAAAAGTTTTCTGGCTCGACGCCAAAGGCGATGTTGGTTAGCCCTTGAAGCACCTGCCCTAAACCCAGGGTCATGAGGATGATGGCGAGTAATGGCTGGCCAGACATGGGCCGTAATGCCAGTCGTTCGATGAGTAGGCCGAGGAGTACGGCCGTTACCAATCCTAGTATAATCGCCAGCCAAAGGGGTAAGCTAATTAATTCAGAACCATCATTTGTGCCACCACTAAACCACCAGGTAATCCAGGCCCCCACCATCACCAGCTGGCCATGAGCAAAATTAAAGACCTCTGACGATTTGTAAATGAGGACAATGCCTAATGCAATAAGGGCTAAGACCCCACCGTTTAAGAGGCCGGTGACGATCTGTTGGGGTACGAGTGTCCAATTCATTCCTCAATTCTCTCCTTGTGGCTAAGTTGTTGATGGGTTGTAGCGAGCGCCCTGACGGCCAGACAAGACAATTAGGCAACGGCCGTTACCAATCAATCATGCAGCTAACGACGCAATACGAATATCCGTTTCAATAACATCTTCCCTGCCATCCTGGTAGCGCACCGGGGCCTTAACGCGAATATTCTTCTGGCCATTGTACATAGCCTCAATAATGTCGAGGTAACGCTCAAACAAAAAGCCACGACGCAGCTTGCGGGTGCGCGTCATTTCAGCCTCGTCAGCATCAAATTCCTTGTGCATCAACACAAAATGCGATATGCGACCAGCAGGTGGCAAATTCTCGTTAACATCCGCCACAGCTTGCCGAACCAAGTCATACACTTCTGGTTTTTGGGATAAATCCACAAAGGTCGTGTAGTTAATGCCCTGTTTTTCTGCCCAACTGCCCACGTTGTCAAAATCAATAATAATGAGCGCAGTCACAGCCCCGCGCGTTTCCCCACCAATTGCCATCACGTCACGAATATACGGGCTGAACTTAAGCCGCCCTTCAATAAATTGCGGAGAGAATCGCTCGCCATTGGCCAATTCAATCATATCCTTCACGCGGTCGAGGTAGATTAAATGGCCATCTTCATCTATATAACCAGCATCACCCGTGCAAAACCAACGGCTTCCGTCTTCTTCGACCAAAATATCCTTAGCGGTAGCCTCAGGATTTTTGTAGTAGCCTTGCATAATGGTTGGGCCACTGATCTGGATTTCACTCGATTCACTAATTCGTATGCTTAAGCCTGGCGCTGGTTTACCCACACTGGCAAATTTAATATCTCCATCACGATGAATGGTTGCGCCGCCAGTCACCTCTGTAGAGCCATACACCTGCTTTAAGTTAACCCCCATCGCGTGGAAAAAACGCATTGCGTCAGGACTTAGTGCAGAACCGGCCGTATAAGCAGACCGTAGGTTAGAAAGACCCAGCTTGTCGCGCAGCGGCGCAAAAACCAGCAAATTGCCAAGTGCATAGGCAATCCGCAGCCCAATGCCCACAGCTTCGTTGACAAGTTTCTTGTCCGCCACCTGGTACCCAATTGGCAGGAAAAACTGGTACAGTTTCCTGTTTAACCAGGAGGCATCATTCATGCGCACCCGAACGGTGGCCACGACTGCATCCCAAAGACGAGAATTGTATAAAAGGTTTTGCGGGGCAATTTCGCGCACATTTTCACGCACGGTTTCTGGCTCTTCGGGGAAGTTCATTATCATCCCCGTAACCACATGCGGAGCAATGCCCAACACCGGTTCAGCTATCCAACCCATTGGCAAAAAGCTAACATGGTTATCCGTTTCGTAGCGTGGATCCACATCCACATAAGCATTTGCGGAGAACATGATGTTTTCATGGCTCAGCATGACGCCCTTCGGCAAGCCAGTGGTGCCAGAGGTATAGCAAAGCATGGCTAAATCATCGCCCTTCCCTAGAGCAATTTCTGTTTCAAAACGATCTGGCTCTTTTTCAGCGATGGCACGCCCAATTTTTTGCACTTCTTCATAGGAAATCAGCCAATCTTCGTTATAGTCCCACAGACCGCGATCATCCCAATAAATTACTTTCTTCACATGAGGCAGCTCTTCGCGAACCTCAAGCAGCTTATCGCACTGCTCTTGATCCTTGGCCATGACAAAAACAGCATCGCTATGGTTGATGACATAAGCAAATTCGCTAGCGGTTGCGTCGGTATAAAGGCCAACGGCCGTTCCCCCCACGGCTTGTATGCCAACGTACCCCCACATGTAATACCGGTCATTGTCACCCACAGTACACACATGAGCGCCCCGCTGTAATCCCAATGAGATCATGCCCAGGGCAAAGCTACTCACCTGCTCGTAAGAATCTTGCCAGGTAAATTCGCGCCAGATGCCAAGCTCCTTCTGACGTAGGGCAACATCTTTTCCGCCGCGCCTTTTTACTTGGGCCAAAAAATATTGAGGCAGAGTTTGAGGTTTATCCATGTCTCTTCTTTCCCCGTACCAGGAATTGTCGAAATGTTTTTGGGTAACGTCTACACAAGACGTAAATCGTAGAGAGTTGACAAAGCGCTAAGCTTGTCCCAAATAAGCCCGAATCACTTCTTCGTTGTTTCTGATTTCCTCTGGAATGCCATCACCAATCTTTTTACCAAAGTCAAGCACAACAACTCGTTCCGCAATATCCATCACCAAGCCCATGTCGTGCTCAATCAGAATAATCGTGATCCCGCGACGCTCATGAATGTCTAAAATGAACCGGGCCATATCTTCTTTTTCTTCAATATTCATGCCCGCCATCGGTTCATCAAGCAAAAGGAGTTCAGGCTCAAGCATCAAAGCACGTCCTAACTCAACGCGCTTACGCAAGCCATAGGGCAAAGCCCCCACAACTGATTTGCGAATATCAGCAATTTCCAGGAAATCAATAATTTCTTCAACGTGGTGGCGATGTTTTACTTCTTCTCTTTGGCCCTTTCCCCAATAAATAGCCCCGGCGATGGCGCTTTGTTTCATATGAATGTGTCGGGCAGCCATCAGGTTGTCAAGTGTACTAAGGCCAGTGTAAAGGGCTATATTCTGAAAAGTTCGGGCAATTCCAAGGGAGGCAATCTTGTGGGTTGGCGTTTTTGTGAGGTCTGTTTGCTTAAAAAGAATTTCACCTTTTTGTGGTCGATAGAAGCCACTGATGCAGTTCAACATGGATGTTTTCCCAGCACCATTTGGGCCAATTATAGCCCTCATCTCACCCCGCTTCACGGTAAATCCAACATTGGAGAGCGCTGTGTTTCCCCCAAAGCTCAAAGATACATTTTTGACGTCAAGTAACACAGTGTCTGAATTCATGCAGCCTCTAATTTGTATAAGGAGGTGTAAACGACCTTGACCAGCTATGTGTTAGGCGAACTAGTAATTTATAGGAATTTATTGGGTGAACTTTCTTGGCTAAGCTTATTCTTTTTGTAACTACTGTACAAAAGGTTTACTTCTCTTCTGTACAAAAATTACCATAATCACAAACGGATGGCAAGAAATTGCTTAAAATCAAACAGATTGTAAGATTTTTACAATCTTTCCCAATTTTTCAGCTGCAGAACAGTTTTTTATTTATTTGGCTTTCTTAGGGTCGAGTTGGACGTATATTCTCGGTAAGGAGCATCTGCGGCAGCTCGGCAGGCACGTAGCTGGGATCGCGCCAGCGAGTGAACTTAATAATGTGGCGCGCCGCCCACCAGCCAGCCCGGAAGAGGCGTGGATATTTGAGGATATAAGCAAAGCGGGCAATACGCGCGCGAATGCGTAATTGTACAAAAAGTGGATGCTGGCGCAGCCGCTCTTTGTAGGTGCCAAAGCTAAAATCTTGCCGGGCGAAAGCGTCTTCCAGGGCAGCGGCGGCCACCTCGCCATAGCCCAGGGCAAAGGAAATACCTTCGCCAAATAGCGGGTCGGTGCCTGCGGCATCGCCCACTAAAATGACGCGGGGTTGGGCAAAACGGCCGTCTGACCCCCACCACCTTATCGGATGCCCTTTCAACTTATACTTGCTCAAGTTCCGGTCTCGCGCCGCCATTGCCTCACCCAAAGTTTGCTTCAAGTCCGCTTTGGGACGCTCTGGCCGGGCACGACTGTCGAAAACACCCCGGTTCATATAAGGCTGCCCATCAACATAGCTGGGAAAATCCCAGTAGTAGCCCTGCAACTGGTGCCGGGTCATGGGGGTAAAATCAAAGACGGCCACGCCGTCACGGAATTCTGGCTGGGTTTGGCCGTTTTCTGGGGTTAACACTTCAATCAGGCGAGCAACGCGGGAATCATCTTCCCACTTGAGGCGGCGGCGCACAAAGCTGCGCGAACCGTCGGCAGCCACCACCGTTTTGGCATGAAACGTGGCTTTCTTTGTAATGACTTCCACGTATTCATCGTGCGGCACCACGTCAGTGACGGCTTCGCCCTGCCGCACGGAAACGCCGAGGGATTCGGCCGTTTTCACCAGCCAATGATCAAACTCATCCCGGCGCACAATGCGGAAAACAGGGTTGCCAAAAAAGGAGTAGCTCTTATCTTCGTACAGCAGGCGAACCTCGCGCACTTCAAAATTTTTGGGTTCAAATGGCAGCCCCAGCCGGGCTAAAATGTTTTGGCCAATGTGGGTAACGCCGCCACCGCACAGCTTCTCGCGGGGATGCACCGCTTTGTCTACCATCACGATGCGCCCAGCCCAGGCTGGATTGCTTTTTACAAGATGCAATGCTGTAGATGTTCCTGATGGCCCCGACCCCACAATCAAAATATCGACATTTTGAATCTCCGCCATTTTCGCCTTCCGCCTCCACTTTCCACCAGTTTCCAGTAATTGATGGTACACACCGCAAACCCTAAGGGTTTCCTTGAACTCTGGAAATTGGCGCTGATTTTGCCAAAACCCTTAGGGTTTCTGCTAGAGTAACCGCGTAACGTGAGTTTAGTAAAACAGTTTTTAGGTTTGTCTGTTTACTAAACACCGGTAACTGATTAATGTGTCACAAACGGAACCATTATAGCACGGGGCAGCGGAACTGCCTGGGCGGTGCCAAGGGCGGCGGGCGGGGTATCGACTGGCTGGCTGTTTCCAGCCTGGTCGGTGGCGCGAACCCGAAATTCGTAGAGGGCGGCCGGGTTGGGCATGGTAAAAATGGCGTTTACGGCCGTTGTCCCATTCAGCCAGCTTGTCCAGGCAGTCTCCCCTTGGGCACGGTACTCCACAATGTAGCTCGCCAGGCCAGACATGGTATCGCTGCCGCTCCATTTGACCAAAAAGGTATTGGTCACAGGCATCTGGTAAACGGCCGTAATCGTTGAGGTCGGCACAGTGGTGTCGATGCCAAACTGGATGAGCGGCGTACTGAGGGTCTCGGTCAGGCCATCGGTGTTGCTAACAACGGCCGTTGCCTGCCAATACAGCGCCGGTTGCTCCGTAACAAAATCATGCGTGTGGCTGAGAACGGCCGTATCCCACGTTTCCATTACCAGCTTATCGGTTTGCAAACTATCTGTGCTGACAGTGAGCGTTGTGGTCAGTACTTTACTGGTTGTCGTCACCACGTCCCAGCTAAAATCCACCTGCGGATCGTTCAGCCAGCTGCCTTCCGCTGGGGCAATGGGATTTATTACATCCTGTGGCGGTGGCACCTTCAGCAAACGGAGGCCATCAAACCAAAGGCCCAAACCGGTGTCGGTCGTGGTGAGATCATCCAGGTAAACAAAGTTATCCGTCCCGGCCGCCAAATTGAACACACCCAACGAGAGCCATTGCCCCAGGCTCTCTTGCTGGCTGGCCACAACCGTGGTCACGCCATCGGCATGATGCACTTCGTACGTGGCCCCATCCGTTTCTGAGTTGCCGGTGGCGCAGTACGGCACGTACATCTCGATGAGATAATAACCCGTTTCTGGCACGATGGGCCGCCAGATACCCCAATTGGCGCTGTCTGCCGACTCTGTTGTGGAAAATGTGTAATAAGAGTGCAGATTGTGGCCGCATTCATTGCCGCCCTCATACCAGGTCGCCGCACTCTTGGTAAACTGAGCGCTGTCTTCATTGGTGTACAAATGCTCATCAACAAGGCCGATGTTGGCCGCTACCTGATCCCGCAGCCAGGGCAGCAGTTGGTGCGCCTGATCGCCGGGGCATTCCGTTGTGCCATACACATCACGATGCCCCATCAAGTTTGGCCGCCCTCCCTCAACAAAAGGCATTGTCGCCTCCGATTCATAGACATTGATGCCCCGCTGGTCTGCCTTCCAGGAGAGTAGCTCAATTAGCGAATTTTTCATGGGTTCTGGCGGGGCAATGCCGGGCAAATTGGGATAATCAACCGAGGTAAATGTGCCAATAAGCGACACGCCCATGCTGCCCGTGTTGGCCCCAGAGGCATGGGTGCCCACCACATCCTGGTTCAGGTAATCTTCATTCATGTGGCCTTCGTAAATAACCCCGGTCTGGTCGATGAGGTAGTTGTAACCAATATCGCCCCAGCCCCGGCAGCTGGTGCAGGTGTCGGAGACAGGATAAGTGTGGAAGGCCCAGATGGCCCGAACGGTGGCAGCCCAGTTACTGCTGCTGTTGCTAGAAACGGTGTGATGGACAATCATGTGGCTGGCATCATCATACTCCAGGCCATCGGTGTAATCGCAGTCCACCGACGTACACCAAACCTCCCGGCTAATGACGGTGGGGCGCGGGTAGCCAGCAACGCCCGATTTGCTGTCGTTGGCGGCGTCCAGCGCCTGTTGTTGCGCCAGCAGTTCTTCGGTTGTGGGGCCAGTGGTGCTGTCGATGATGGTGAAGCTAATGCGGTTGAGTTGGGGGGAAACGGCCGTATCCAATCGATCAAAACGCACGCTAAATTGAATCGTATCGTGCGTTTCGTCGTCGGCTGGCACGGTGATCATATCGCCCAGCGTTTCATGGTCTTCTTCTTCTACAAAATCGGGATGGCTCTCCAGGCTGTACCAGTCTGACCATGCCTGACTGCCCTTGCGGGTGCGCACCTGAATTGCCAGGCTGCTGTCGGCGGGAACCTCGGCTTCCCAGCTGGTGACCAGGGCATTAAAGTTGATCGGGGTTTGGATGGGGTTGGAGGTGAAAACGGCCGTCAGCGCCGCATCATTCATCGTGAGACCCGTGGCGGAAACGGCCGTGTCCATCCCACTACCCTGAGCAAAATCTTCACCTACCCAGGTAATACTCTCCATGATGGGCGCTGCGGCCGTAGATTCAGTTTTGGGCCAGCTCATGGCCAACAAAAAAACAAACAAACCAAATAAGGTAACAGTTTTTAGATTCTTATACATCTTTCGCTCCCGCAAGGAATGATTTACTACTAACTTTCCCCCCAGCAGGAGCATATTAACAGGGGTACTATAAATCAATGGTATAAAAAGGGTGAATTTTAGATTAGGAGGGGGTGAATGTGAGAAAATGAATGGGGGGGTGGAACGGCCGTAACCGGACCTCCAGGCAGGATGTAAGGAAAATATGCCCCAATAATCAGGATGTGAATCTCTTCACATTTATAAAGCTGAACCCACATGGAGAAAAAATGCCACTCAACCAATTTTCTCGAAGGTATGCTCTCATTTTAGCAGTTTTTACAAGCCTGCTTGCGCTATGTTTGGCAGCCTGCACCACACCGACGGAAACCTCTCAAGGGGAAACGGCCGTTGCCACAACCAATCCAGAACCAGAAGAAGTCGCAGTAGAAGAATCAGAGCCCAGCCAACCTGATCCTACCGCAACCACCCCCACGCCAACACAAACACCACAGCCCACCCAAACACCAACCGCAAAACCGACCCTAATGCCTGACCTGGCAATGTCCCAAGAAATCCAAGAATCTGAAGCGTTACAATTTCAATACCAGCGCTTTATTGATTATCTTCTTGCCGCCAGCCAAGAAGATGCCGCCAATTTCTCATTTGAGGCAGATACCCGTTTTGGCTGGGAAATACATAGGACAGGAACAAACCCGGAATTGTGGCTAAAGGTAATCAGTGGGCAAATTGCCTACTACGGTCAACCCTATCAGGCAGAAGCATGGTTGTTTTTTGAGAATGATGAATCAGAAGAGCCACTTCTGGTGGTTTTACAAGAGGCACAACAGGCTCTTGATTTGGCCGAAGTGGGCATCACGATTGACCACCTTGAGCCAGACGAAGAAACTGGCTTACCAACTGCTGTTGATACGGATGGCACTGTGCTTGTCATGTTGAATTCTGAATTGGCCTGGGAAATAAACCCAGAATTAAAAGAGCCGGTAATGGCCCCGGCAACAGTACAGACTCGCCTTGTCAGCACCATTGATCTGAGCGAAGATCAAAGCACTATCGTGCGGCATTTGATTTACCCAAACGGTTTACCAGATCCCGATGTGATAAGTATTGGGCCACCATCACCCCCCTATACAGAATTTGATTGGAATCTGTATGCACAAAATTTGCTATCAGAAGCTGATTTTTACGTCGCCATGCGTTTGTACTGTGGGCTTGATGTAGAAATTGCTTCACGCCCTTTGGCTGAAGCGCCACAGGGATGGATTGATGTATGTTTTCATTATCTAGGTACGCATATCGTTGATTTTGGAGAGTACGGTCAGGAAGCACTTGTTGTGCTTCAGACCTTTGGTGAGATTGATGGTCAGGTGGTTCCCATTGTTTCAATGGAATCTTTTAATAACCCGTATGTGCTTGAACATTTTTATTACCTGGATGAGACTGGAGAAGTCAAATCACACTCTCCCGTTTCGGTGGAAAGCTCTATTAGAAATAGAATTGCCCAAGCGCCTGGGGGCATGTTCATTTTGCAAATTTCAATTGGATTGGCGAATAGCCCCGCAACACCTTTTATTCACTCCGTGCTTATGCCGGACGGTTCAAGGCCAGTGGAAAATTTTGCGATACCGATGAATGAATTACTTGGTACACCCGTTATTAGTTCCCTCCCAATTGGAGCGGTTCTTGCCCAGGTACCTTCTCAATAAAAATCATGACAACCGCCTATTGTGCCAAACGGCTAACGGCCGTATGATTTATCCCATGCGCGACTCCAGGCTCAAGTGGGGCCTCATTTTTCTCTTTGTCTTATGGTTATTTTACGGACTGAGCGCCTACTATGTGGTGCAAAAACCGTTCAGCGTGCCGCAGCTGGTGGCGCTGCTAGATGATCCTGCCGCGTGGCTGACGCTGGATTTTGCCTGGTCGTCGGTGGGGCGCTCGCTGCTGGATGTGGGAACGGCCGTTCTCATCAACCTCGCCGCCTGGGGAATTGGCACAGAAATACTCAGTTACACCAATATAAAGATGGATGGGTTGGAAACGGCCGTTTTTGGCACCGGTCTCGGCTTTGGCGTATTGGGGCTGTGGGTCTTCTTTCTCGGACTCGTCGGTGGACTAAACGCAACTGCCTTCTGGGGCACATTAGGCGCGACCACTGGCCTAGCCATCTGGCAACTCCACAAAACCACAAAAAATCTGCGCCAATCTGCGAAATCTGTGGATAAAAATTCTCCGCGTCCTCCGCGCTCTCCGCGGTTAAACCTCCCCACACGCGGCATCACAATTTACCTGCTCATCGTCCTCGGCCTGGCCCTCATCCTCGCCCTGCTGCCCCCCACCGATTGGGACGGCCTGTTCTACCATCTCAAAGGCCCCAAGCTCTACCTGGCAGCCGGGCGCATCGTCGGCGGCATAGACATCCCCCACCTCAGCTTCCCCGCCCTGTTTGAGATGCTCTTCACCCTGGCAATGGGCCTGCGCGGCGATATTGCCGCCAAACTGCTGCACTTCAGCTTCATCCCCTGGCTCATGGCCCTGATTTACCTCATTTCAAATCAATTTTTTGCCACAGAGGGCACAGAGGAAAAAGAGGATTTCTCTAAAACCTCTGTGGCTAATAAAAAAAATGGCTGGACGGCCGTTCTCGTCCTCATCTCCATGCCCATGGTGCTCAACCTGGGAACCCAGGCGTACAACGATCTGCCGCTCGCCTTCTACCAGGTCGCCGCACTGGTAGCCCTGCTGCGCTGGCGACAAAATGAACAAACCGGCTGGCTCATCCTCAGCGGCACCTTCGCCGGGCTGTCGATGGGCCTCAAATACACCAGCTTCGTCACCCCGCTGCTGCTTGCTGGATTTGTTGTCTGGCACTTCTGGAACCGCGAAAAACGAAACAATCCCCAATCAGCATCAACCCCACCTCCGCGCCTCCGCGCCTCTGCGTTAAAAAATTCACTCACCCCCCTGCTTATCCTAACCGCCGCCACTACCCTCATCGCCCTGCCCTGGTACCTCAAAAATTGGGCCTTCACCGGCAACCCCGTTTACCCATTCGTCTTTGGCGGCCAGTTTTGGGACGATTTCCGCGCCGCCGCCTACGCAGGCACGGGCACCGGCCTCGGCTTCGACCCGATTGCCCTGCTGCGCCTGCCCCACGACCTGATTTTGGGCCTCAACGATGCCAGCCAGGACGGCCAGCCGGGGCCGCTGTTTCTCATTTTTTTGCCAGCGGTGCTG
>JACKBR010000038.1 GCA_020634495.1 Ardenticatenaceae bacterium
CCTTGCTGGCCGAGATTTGGGGCCAGGCCTGGTTTGAGCGCGGCTGCTTTTCGGCCCATTTTCAGAACATGGTGGTGGAAGGGGAACAGGTTCGCGCCTTTGTAGAACGCCCCGCGCCTGGGGCCACGCGGCTGCGCGCCTGGGCCGAAAAGGCGGACGGCACTCCAGTGCTGGAGGCCAGCGCCAGCCTTGGCCCGGATGATGGCGACAGCCTGCTCGATCAGCGGATGGCTAAACTGCGCCCCCCAGGAAAGCTCATTATCCTGGCCGACCTGCACGTGGGCATGAGTGGCGCAGCGGATGAGCCGGTGCGCATGGCGGCCGACCAGCACATGGGCAACCTGTATCCCTTTTCGCTAAGTCAGAAACTGGCGCGCATCACCGAGAATTCGCCCTGGTATTCGGATGGCAGCGCCACGCCGTGGGGTCGGGCGATCATTCCGCTAGAAATGGTTAGCGTGCTTGCCTCGTACAGCAGCAGATTGGCTGATTTTCCGGTCAGGCAGCCAGTTGTTGGCCTGTTTGCCGATCAGGAAATTCGCATGATTGACGGGCCGCTGTTTGTCGGGGAGGATTATTTAATCCGCCGCGAAATTGTTGCCCTGTCCGAAAGTCGGCGCACGGAATCTTATTGGGTACGCAGCCGTATTTTTGATGCCAGCGGGGAGATCATCAAGGCAGAGATGCTGCTCAACCATGCCGTTCTCAAACATTCCTATCCTCATTACGAGGCAGAATCTGCGGCCTGACGATAAGAATTTATCAGTAAGCGTTGCTATGCCCTTTTGAGAAACGGCCGTTTCCCCGCCACACTCAAAAGGGTATTTTTTTACCACAATTCCAGCTAGAAAATACTTGGGTATTGACAATACTGTGTAACACACAGTATAATGTGCCGCATGGCAACAAATACCGACAAAGAAGCCCTTTATGAAAAACATCTGCTAGAGCTGCGGCGCGGTGTGCTCATGCTGGCGGTGTTGAGTCAGTTGCAAGCTGAACAGTATGGCTACTCGCTCAAGCAAACGCTCGACGAGCAGGGGATGGAGATCAATGAAGGAACGCTTTACCCTTTGCTGCGTCGCCTGGAAAGCCAGGGACTGCTAGAAAGCGACTGGCAGGTGATAGACGACACTCGTCCGCGCCGCTACTACAAAATGAGCCAGCAGGGTGAAATGATTTTTGCCAATCTTACCCAAGAATGGCAAGCCCTGGTGGTGGTAATGAACGAACTGCTAGGCCTGAAATCGAAATGATGCATGTGCAACGCACTTTGCTGGAGGAATTAAATGGACACGAATGAAATGATTGACCGCTACGTGAATGAAGTTGGCCAGCATTTACCGCGCAAAACGCGGGCAGATATTGAAATGGAACTACGCTCTTTGCTGTTGGACACATTAGAAGAGCAAAGCGACGGCGAGCCAACGCCCAAAATCACGGCCGAATTGCTGCGCGAGTTTGGTCATCCCGAAGCGATTGCGGCCCAATACCGCCCGGAAGAATCGCTCATTGGCCCTAAGCTGTTTCCCCATTACAAAGTGGGTGTGGTGATTACGGTGAGCATCATTGGTGCCTTCCATTTGTTAGGTTTGGGGTTTGCCCTGTGGCAAAGTGGCGGGGCAGATTTTGTAGACAAAGCGCTTTCGTTCATTGTTTCTTTTGGCCGGTCGGCAATTATAAATGCCGGAATTGTGACGTTGGTTTTTGCCCTAATCGAACGGACAGTGGGTGATTCTTTAGAATTGCCAGACCATAAGGCAAAGGGGTGGAATCCTTTTGACCTGCCGCCAGTGAAGGACCCGGATCGCATCAATCGGGGTGAGCTGATCGTGGGCATTTTCTTTACGATTGCGTTTTTAGTCTGGCTAAACTTTTTCCCAGACTGGTTGGGAGGCGTCAAGCTGGGTGAGGAAGGTTCGGGGATTTTTGTGCTGGTCACGGCCGAATTTCTGGCCCTCATTCCCTGGTTTAGCGCTTCCCTTTTGCTGGATGTGGTTTTGAAAACGGCCGTTCTCATTCAAGGTCGCTGGAATCGGCTGACGCGCTGGCTGGAGGTAGGTGCAACGGGCTTTGGCCTGTACGTAACCTTCCTGGTGTTTAGCCTGGAACAGATTTCCACGGTGCCGTTTTTTACCACCATGGCCAAGGCTGTCTTAGCCATCGTGTTGATAATAGCGATTTTTGAACTGGCTGGGAAGTTGTTTAGGTTGCTGTTGGGACGGCCGTTTACCCCCCGCACCTTTATCAAATCCAAACTGGCCTAAGTGTTTGTCGGTTTGTTTCTTAATAAAAATTCAACTACAAACCGACAAACCTCGCGGTGTCGCGGAGTTCCGTTTTTAGATTTTATCCGCGACACACTTAAAGTTAGTGGAGAACAAAAGGCCCATTAAAAACAATCGTCTGTCTAGAAATTTGAGCAGCCGGGGCATAACGAGACTGGCTGCTCCCAGAATAAACACAGTAATGAAAACGGCCGTTTAGCCATTGGCAACGGCCGTAATTCCTCTACAATTCCCGGATGTCCATCACAACCCACCAAGACAGTACCGCCCAGGGGTACCTGGTTGCCCTGGCCAGTTCGGCCATTTTATCCACAACGGCCATTTTCATCCGTTACCTGACAGAAACTTACCACATTCCGCCCTTGCTGCTGGCCTTTTGGCGCAGCTTTTTTGTGGCGCTTACCCTGCTGCTGGCTTTGCGTTTTCGCCCGGCGCTTTTGCGTTTGCCGCGTCGCCATCTGCCTTACCTGTTTGGCTACGGGCTGCTGTTTGCCGTGTTTAATGGGCTGTGGACATTGTCTGTGGCCCTGAACGGGGCGGCGGTAGCCACGGTGTTGGTTTATAGTTCGGCGGCGTTTACGGCCGTTCTAGGCCGCTGGCTGCTCAAGGAAACGTTGGGGCTTGCCAAGCTGCTGGCCGTGGCGCTGTGCCTGTTTGGCTGCGTGCTGGTGGCCGAAGCGCTGAACCCGGCCGCCTGGGCGCAAAATCTGACGGGCATCCTCACCGGCACGCTGGCGGGCCTGGGCTATGCCATCTACAGCCTGATGGGGCGCTCGGCGGCCCAGCGCGGCCTGAATCCGTGGACAACGCTGCTGTACGTGTTTGGCTTTGCCACGGCGTTCTTTTTGCTGGCAAATTTGCTGCCGGGCGAGATGGTGTTGGGAACGGCCGTTTCTCCCTCAGACATTTTTTGGTTTGGCAAAGTCTGGGCGGGCTGGGGGATTGTCATTTTGCTGGCGGCTGGCCCCACCGTGGCTGGCTTTGGTCTGTACAACACCAGTTTAGGGCTGCTGCCTTCCAGCGTGGCCAACCTGCTGCTGACGACGGAACCTGTGTTTACGGCCGTTTTGGCCTACTTCTTGCTGGGGGAACAGCTTACTGCCTTGCAAATGGGGGGCAGTCTGCTGATTTTGGGTGGGGTATTCCTGTTGCGCTGGAAAAGCAGACAGGCGCATACAAAAAAATAGATTGACAAATTTACTGCCGATCACTTGGGCGAGTGAAGCAAGCCCGGCCAAAGCGTCTGCTCACCCTCGGCAAACTGGAAAATCAAGGAATAAAAAAAGGCCAGACAATCAGGATGGTTCATTTCGCCATCTTCAGCCGATTGCCTTATCTGCGGCTCAAAAGGCGACGCAGGAAGCCAAAAATGTCATCCAACGCAGAACCGTCTTTATCCTGATCCAAGAGTTGATTGAGCATTCCCATCATGTTGGGGTTGGCTTGCTGGCTGGCTTGCTGCTGGCTGCCCAACAATGCGGCCAAACCGTTGGCGTTCAGCCCTTGCGACTGCTGCTGTTGCCCCAGAGCGCCCAGCAGCAACGGCGCGGCAATTTCCAGCAGTTGGCCCATCTGCCCGCTGCTGAGATTGCTGTTTTGGGCCAATCCTTGGGCCACGGCGGGCTGCTGTCCACCCAAAACATGCCCTAAAATGCCCGCGCCATTGGCCGCCTGCGGATTGTTTAAAAACGCGGGTAAATTGCTCAGAATGGAACCGTCGTGGTCGTTGGCCAGCGCCTGGTGCAGTGCCTGTGCGCCGTTTGGGTTGGCGCTGTTGTTTGCCAGCGCCGATGTCAACAGCGGTATTGCCATGGACAGCGCAGAACCAGTTGAGGATTCATCTGCGCCAATTTGTTGGCTAATTTGGGACAGCCCCCCTTGCCCTAACTGTTGCAGTAGCTGGTCAGACAATGTGCTCATCATTTTTTCCTTTTGCTGAAGTTTGGGCAATCATAGCGGGAACGGCCGTTTTCCACAATGTTTGGAGACGGGAGGAGAGCCTCTGCCGCTCGGGCATGTCGATTTGCGAATTAGCTGCCTGCCGGTAAATCGCTTTCGCTTTTCCCCAGCAGGCTCAGGGTGCCCGGCATGGCAATTTGCTGGAAGAAGGCATCCATTTCCTCTGGCGTGTAAGGAAAATCCTGCTCGTGCCACCAATGAATCAGCGACCACAGCCCGCCAGAGATGAAGTTTGCCAGGATGGGCATTGGCACGGGCGGCGCAGGCCCAACTCCTTGGAGTTGAGCCAACTGCTCTTCCACCTGGGTGTGCAAAATAGCTTTAATCTCTGCCTGAATGACATTTTCCTGGTTTCGTTTGAAGAGCAGCTGGTGCATTCTTTTGTTTTGTTGTGAATGCCTGAACATGCCAGCGGTGTTGACGGTGGTGGGCGCACCTGTTTGGGCGATTGGGCGCGGCGTTGCCTGGGCCATGCTCCCCTCATCGCGGGCCAGTTCAGCCACGCCGCGCAGCAGCAAATCATCTTTGTCCTGGTAATGGTTGTAAAAGGTGGCCCGCCCGACGTTGGCCCGGTCTATTATTTCTTGAATGGTTATTTTCTCATACGGCTTTTCTAGCATGAGCTCAATCAGGGCATTGCGTATGCTTTGCCGCGTGCGCAGCACCCGGCGGTCTGTTGGGGATGGATTCATTTTGCGTCACCTCTGAACAGTTTGCTGTTTTTGTTCACTTTTGAACGAAACAACTTCATTGTCTGTTGACTTTCTTTTTTGGCGGAATTACATTCGTTTTTGAACAACTTGTTCAATAACAGGAAGTATACCGCAGCATGTGGCTGCTTCCATTGTGTAGGAGGCTGTTATGGTTCAGCAGTTAAGACGACAATTTTTGCTCCGTGCCCATGATACCAATTTATGGGCCGGTTATTTGCCGCAGCGGCCCGGCTGGTTTTATCCGCTGGCTTTGTTGGGAATTGTTTTGGTCATCATTGCCTTTGCCCTGGTTTCTGGTGAGCAATGGGTCATCCGGGTTTTGTTGTTGGCTGGGGCGGTTTTAATTGGTTGGGTGCTTACGGCCGTTTCCCGGTTTGTGCGTCGGCGTTGGCAGCGTCGTTCCGTTGTGCGCCAGCAAATTTTAGACGCCATCCCCTGGCGCGGGGATGAGGCGGTTTTGGATGTTGGCTGTGGCAGCGGAATGCTTTTGAATGGAGCAGCGGCTCGTTTAACCAGCGGTAAAGCCCTGGGCATTGACATTTGGGCCAAACATGGCGGTGGGGGCAGTTTGGATTTATTGTACAAGCAGGCCAGGGTGGAAAATGTGGCTGATCGAATCAATTTTCAGGAAGCGGATGCCCGCAACATGCCTTTTGAGGATGCTACTTTTGATGTGGTGCTTTCCAGCTGGGCGCTGCACCACATCAGCCGCAGCAGCCAGGATTTTGGCGACGCCGTAAGCGAAATGATGCGGGTGCTAAAACCTGGGGGCCGCATAGTGGTTTTAGACATTGCCCACATGATTGAAGTGCTGGCCATGCGCCTGGAAAAAGCTGGCTTTGCTGTGGAAATTCAGGAGGCTCCCTTTTCCCAGATGATTGTCATCGGGCAAAAGGGGTGATGGAGAATGGCTGCTTTGCAACAGCCATTCTCCAATGGGAAGAGGCAAGTTAATTATTCATGGGGAGCACATACGTTTGGTCTGGATAAAAGAGGAAGCCGTTTGCTTCTAAATGGGGGTTGTGAACAACCACAGAATATTCGAATGCTTCCAAACTCATTGCCACACCTTGGTCGATGACAAACTGGTGCCAAACATCCTGGCGGCTGCCGGTGAGACCTTTTATCTCCTTATTCCAAGCAAGACCTTCTGTAAAGCCTGGAAGGATTCTGATCTGGAGATTTGCCGTGGCTAGCACATCCGCGTTGTTGGGAACGGCCGTTTCTTGCGCTGGTGGGTTTTCATCCTCATGAATTTCAGGCGCAACGATCAAACGCTTTCCATCAAGCGAGAGATTCCCTTTGGCAAAGTTCTCTGGCAGGTCGTCATAGGCATAAGGTAAAACAACAAGTGTATACTCAAGCTGCTTGTCTGGAATTTGTATAACCCGCAAATCTTCCATGTTTAAGTTTTCAAACCAATGGCCAATGTCGCGGGTGCCCACAAATCCTGGTGTGGTGGTCATCGTTTGGATAAGCTGGTCATTTGAATAGTAAAATTCGTGAGCTAACGTTAGCTCGTAAGAATTGGGAATGCGTAATTCAAAAACGCCATCCATTGGGCCTTGGTTCGAATAGGCGCTGTTCATCATGTGGGAAGTTGTTCGAGCGACTTCTTCTTCGTTCTGGAACAGGACAACCACACAATCATTGAGCCAACGGCCGTTTTCGTCTGCAACCTGGCCTGCAAAAACCAGATCAGAAGGCTCTTCTAAGGACTTATCAATTTCCTGGCTAAATGCTTCACCAAATCGCAGCGCGCCATCGCGTTGAGCCGGGGAGCAGGCTACCTGGCTGGCCAGCAAAAGCAAACCAAGCAGCAAAACAATAAGAGAAGTGGCACGATTCTTGATTGAGAGCGACATACGTTTCCTCCATTTTACGACCTGCTAAATAGCTACAAACTATTCTGGCATCTGTAGTGTAACGGCCGTACGCCACAAAAAAATGACACGAATCAAACGCAAGACAAATAAAAAAATAACAGAAATTACGTAATTTTGGAATGCTTGACACGAAATCGAGGATTGATTATGATGACCCCGTATTTCTCTCTGCTACCCCAAGTAGCAACAACCAAATACTTTTGTTGGCCCTAGAGTTGTTTGCTGTAGGCTGGTTGGTTGATGAAATTTGTCATGCCAAACAGACCTGTCACAGCGCGTAGCTCTTTGAATATTTATACATGGAGGGTGCATGATTTAACGTTCAAACCAGGTATTACCAAATTTGTGTCAGTTTGAAAAATCCACAAATCTGCCCTTGATGCAGGTTAGCCGCCAGCAAGGAGGAGCTATCATGAGGGGAAAAGCAGGATAGTTTTGCTGGTTGCTTTTGAAAGCATCAAAGCAGGTACTTCTTACAGGAGAATACTTCACAATGAAAACCAAGTTATTTTTGCTTGTCACCTTGCTCCTTACGGCGATGCTTTTTGCTGTACAGGTAGGCCCAACCCACGCTGGCTCTTCAGATTGTTATGCTGTTGGGTCGGGAGGGTTTGCCCCTTTAGGCTCTATCAATTTTGATTACACCTGCGCTGCTGATCAGACCGTCTATTTTGGCGTTTGTGATTCTGGTGGGGTTCCCAATGATGATTTGTTCGACGTCAAAGCGGATGGCCAGCTTGTCTCTTACAATTACTATGTCAATAGCACGCACGAATATACAGTTATGAGCCAGTTCCAGGCATCTGCCGGTACGCATACGGCCGTTGTCAACAGCCTCAATACCACACCCTATCCCCCCGCCACCTACTCCTACATCGCGTCCTCAGACCCGAATGACGTGCCCACATACCTTTCCGGCGTCTGTGGTGTTGATTGGAAGGGACTTGGCCCAGGGCCAAACGTCGGTTGCAATACGACCGTCGAACTCTTTACGACCGATACAGCGCCGTCTGCTGGCACGCTGGAATTCCATGTTTTGTTTGGCAATGAAGGCTCCTTTGGTGACGAAATTCATTATGCAACCATCAATGTCGATGCTGGTGAACAGCTCAACAATGTAGCCATCCCCAATTTGCCCGCCCCACGCTACATGCGCCTGTGGTGGCAGCCCGCTGGCTCCAGTGATTGGTCGCTGCTAACCACGCAGTATTGGCATGGTGGCGGCAGTCTGGCAGATGAGTTTGGCATTTCCTGCAATGGCATGTCGCCTAATCCACAACCTTCGTACCACACTTCTTTTGCCAGTGCAGTGCCTGAAAGCGCTGTATGCTTTGACCTTATCAATGGTTGCCAATAGGCATTCCAAAGCCGTCAACAATTGAATAACTGATTGAAAAGAGTAGGGCAAGCCGAATACTTGCCCTACTTTTTGTGTGGAAAATAATAGCTGTTTCCCGCGCAGGAGTGGCACAAAACACGGCCGTTTACCACCACCTCTCGCTCATTCATTATCTCTTCGCCACACTGTTGGCAAATGGCCCGCTTGTCTGGCTGGCTTAGAATGGCCGCTAACGATTGGCGCAGGGTGACCGGTTGAACCACCACCAGTTGGTCGTCGGGGATGCGTTGGTAGCCCAGCAAATATTGATGCCAGCGGCTTGGCTCCTGGGGGGCGTATTGTTGGGCAAGATCGCGCGATACGGCCGTTGGCGAGACCCTCACCGCCTGGCCAGAATACGTATCGATCAACGTGGCCGCTACTTTGCCGTAATCCTCTACGCGCAGCGTCCGCCGCCCAACAAAACAGTCCGTGGCCACCGCAATGCCATCTGCGCCGCAGCCATCCGTTTCCACAATGGTGAGCAGCCGCTTGTTGCCGTTACAAAATGGGGTGGCGCTGTCTGTGGCCAACATGCCTAACGCCATTAGCCCACGCAGCCCCAGCCGCACCCCCAGCACCTGGCGCGGACACAAATGATGATGCCGCGCTGCGGAACGTTGCAAAAGCGCTGGCAGCAGAGGATGTAACGGCCGTTCCGCATCATGTTCTATGGGGGAGTTTGAGGTGGGGAAGGCGCTCATCGAAAATCTGACGCACTTGAGTGCGTGACCATTGGCACGTATGTCGTCGCGTTAAGAAGAAGCATCGGCTATAGTGTCCTCATTGGTAAGCAAACGGCCGTCCACACGGCAAAAACTGGGAACGAAAATAATGATGGCACTCCTACTATTTCTCCTCTTAAGCCTGATAACTTCCATACTGGTTATTTTTGCGGCAATCCTTTCCTCGCGCCTGAGCCGCCACGAGAATTGGACAGAATCGTATGATAACGCAGAAGGCAGCGGCAACCAATCGCAGCCGCTGCGTGCCCAAATGTCGAGTAACTAAGCAAGAAAAACACCTCTGGCCCGGAGCCAAATTATTCCCGGAAGCCTCACGCCGAAAGCGCTTCAGTTGAACTGGTTTCTGGGGAGCCCCGTTTACGAAGACCAAAATAAAACAAAATGAGCGTGAACGCCGCCGCCAACAAAAGCCCGGCAACGGCCGTTCTATTTTTTCGTGGTGACTGCTCTGGAGCAATCGGCGCTTCTGGCTTTTGCAACATGGTGTGCCAGTCAGGCACAGTTTCTTGGGGGGGCAGACTGTATTTGTCCTGCCAACGCTGCTGGTAAGCCGCCCATTCCTCTGCCCAACGGCCGTCTTCCCAGCCTAACTCCCCCTGACAAATGGCCCGAATTTGCCCCTCGAGTGTTGCGCCACCATGCGGCAGCAGCAGCCCCAGGCGCACGCGCCGCAGCAGCAAATCATCCAAATGCACCACGCCTTCGCTGCGGGCCGACCAGCGAAGCTCCGCCCACAAAACATTGGTGTTGGGAATGGGAAGTAGTTCGTCGGGTTGGGCGGCAGCCACCAAATCGGCTGCCTCTTTGCCGTAGCGGCCAATCAGCCGTCGCCGGATTGCTTCAGGCAGGGAGGCGGGTAAATCTTCGGTCACTTCATCTAAAGCGGGTTCATCTTCATCGATTTTGGGCATGTCTGGCAGCATTTCTCGCGCCGCCTTCAGCGCGTCCAGGGCGATGAGGCGGAAGGTGGTCAGCTTGCCCCCGGTCACGGTGAGCAGCCCATTTTCCGTCCACACCACATGGTCGCGGGATTCGGCCGAGGGGTCTGTTTTGCCAGTGTTGATGACGGGACGCACGCCAGCAAAAGTGGCCAGCACATCATCCAGCGTCAGGCCCAGCGATGGATAGCTGTCTTCAACGGCAGCCATCAGGTAAGCCACCTCGCCAGGGGTGATGTGCGGTTCGTGGCTTAAATCTTCACTATGATCCACGTCTGTCGTGCCGACCAAAGTGACGCCATCCCAGGGGAAGATGAAAACAAAACGGCCGTCTAGCGGATGGTTAAACGAGACCGCCTGGGCCAAGGGGAAGCGCCATTGGGGGAAGATGAGGTGGCTGCCGCGCAACGGCCGTAATCGTGGCTCCTGGTCTACTTTTTGCCGCAAATCATCGGCCCAGGCCCCGGTGGCGTTGATAACGATTTTGGCGCGCACGGCCGTTTCTTGTCCAGTTTCCCGATTTTGCAGCCTTGCCCCCACAACCTGCCCCTCTTCCCGAATCAGGTCAACAGCGGCGATGTAATTTACGGCCGTACCGCCCGCCGCCACAGCCTCACGCAGCACCCGCAGCACCAGCCGGGCATCGTCCGTTTGCGCATCAAAATAGTGGAACGCGCCCGCCAAATCTTGCACATTCAGGCGCGGGGCCAACATCCACACCTCTTGCGGGCTGTAGTAGCGATGGCTCCATTGCAGCGCCACCAGATCGTAAAAAGAAAGCCCTGCTTGAATGAGCCACTTTTCCCGCCTTTGGCCGCTGCCTTTCTCGTTGGCCAGCAAAAAGCCCAGCGGGTCCACCAGACCTGGCGCGGATTCTTGCAGACGTTGCCGCTCCTGCACGCTGGCCTGCGTCAGCCCGATCTTGCCCTGCTTCAGGTAGCGCAGCCCGCCATGCACCAGCTTGGAGCTGCGGCTGGAGGTGCCAAAAGCAAAGTCGCGCTGCTCCACGAGCAAGGTTTTTAGCCCCAGCCGCGTCGCTTCGCGCAAAATCCCCGCGCCGGTAATGCCGCCGCCGACCACCACGATGTCCCACGGCTGGTCCAAATTTTGCCAAATCTGTTCACGCCAATTTTTGTTCCACATAAAAGTTAGTCCCGTTGCCGCAGTTTTTTACTGCGAAAAGTGTGCGAGTTTGCAAGTGAATAATTGAAGAATTCACCCCTTCACCCCTTCACCCCTTCACCCGTTCACCCGTTCACCTTGTCACCTTGTCACCAAAACCCCTGGATTCATTACACCAACTGGATCATACTGCCGTGCCAATGCTTCCAGGGTGGCGATGCCCAGCTTGCCCTTTTCTGCTTCCAGGTAGGGTTGGTGGTCTTTGCCCACGCCGTGCTGGTGGCTGATGGTGCCGCTGTGCCGCACGATCGCCTGGCTGGCGGCCGTTTTCATCTTGTCCCAGCGTTCTAAATTTTCATCTGCATCTGCTGAGAGGCGGAAGAGGTAGGTGGTGTAGATGCTGCATCCGGTGGCGTACATGTGCGACAGGTGGGTGAAGACGTGCAGCCGTTCGTCAAATTGGGCCATGGCTGTTTTGAGGCTGGTTTCGATGTCGGCGAGGGTGGCGTCTACCTGGTTCCAGGTTACGGCCGTTTCCAACGTATCCACCCCGTAGCCAATCTCCCACAGAGTGTTGCGCAGGTAAGGGGTGCGGAAGCGCCCTTTTTGCCATTGGTTGCCAAATTGCTGCCCCACATGAATGCCGCCCTGCTCTTTGGCCAGGCTCACGGCCTCGTTGCGGGCGGCATTTACAATGTGGCGGTTGCCGCTAAAGCCGATCAAGAGCATCGATTTGTTTTCATCGATGCCCCGGATGCTTAATAATCGCTCCAGCGTGCCGATGAGCATCTCATGCCCCGCGAGTTTGAGCGTGGTTTCCGTTTCCACCCCGGTGCTCAGGCGCAGCATGGAGAGGGGGAGATTTGCCTGGAGCATTTGGCGCACGGCCGTTTTGCCAGCGGCAAAATTGGGGAAGAAAATGGCGTTGAACGATTCCCGCTCTGGCAGGGGCGAAATGCGCACGGTGGCCTCGGTGATGATGCCCAGGCGGCCCTCGGAGCCGAGGACAAGCTGGCGTAAATCTGGCCCGGCGGCGGAGGCGGGCAGCGGGGGCATGATCAAGTCACCGGCTGGGGACAGCAGCTTGCCGCCCGCAAAGAGGTCTTCGATACGGCCGTAGCCCCGCGACTGCTGCCCGCTGGAGCGCGTGGCCACCCAGCCACCCAGCGTAGAATATTCAAAGGATTGGGGAAAATGACCCAGCGTGTGCCCTTTGGCCCGCAGCTGCGCCTCCATTTCTGGGCCGGCAATGCCCGCGCCAAACGTGGCCAACTGGCTGGTGCTGTCCAGCGCCGTCAGGCGGCTGATGCGCTGCAAATTCACGGTAAGCACGGGACGGTCGCCCGGTTCCGGGTTGATGTGCCCCACCACGCTGGTGCCACCCCCGTAAGGAATTAGCTTGATGTCGTGGCTGCGGGCAAACTGGAGCAAGGTGCGTACATCGGCTTCGGTATGCGGGAAGGCAACCCCGTCGGGGAAGGTGCGAATATGCCCGCTGCGCAGTTCTACCCAGTCGGGGAAGCTTTGGCCACGAGCGTGCTTCAGCCGCGTTTCGGCATCGGTTTTAATGAGTGGATGGGCGGGCAAGCGGCTTTCTGGCACGGTAAGGATGATCTCAGCCAGAGTGGCATCTGGTGTTGGTGTTGCTTCGCCAACCAGGTTTGTGAGAAATTCGCCTGCTTTTTCTGGGAGTGGATAGGTAACGGCCGTATCCCCCCAACCATTCCATCGTTTCATAGCTGCCATCCTTTGTGTGTTTTCGCTTTGCTTGAATGATAGGTCAGATGATGGCTGGTTGTCCAGTGACCAGAATTGAATGCCGTTTTGCCCGTCAGGCAGCGCCAAAAAGTTTGCGCCAGACAGTGATTTTTGTGAAAATGTATCATGCAGCCGATTGGATACCCGGTAAATCATTCGCTTTTACGGCATTATTGGCAAACCTTTATGGCCAAAGGCCAGTTAACGGCCGTTGGCGAAGCAGGGCCGGACATCACCATCATTCAATCATGGCAGCGCTGCGCCCCCCTGGCAGATCCTACCAAAGAACCCCATCCACCTGTGCTGCGCGAGCCAGCCTTGCAAACGCTGCTCAAATCCCAGCAAGAATTAATTACGGTTGCAATCCCGTTCATGGAAGATATGCACCAATATATCGAAGGTTCTGGATCGGCTATTTTGTTGGCCGATGGGACGGGCTGCGTGCTGTCGCTCAGTGGCGATCCGGTGGCGCAGGAGATTGTGCAGGCGCGTAATCTGGCCGTTGGGTCTTACTGGTCGGAGCCGTACCTGGGCACCAATGCTCTGGGGGTAACGCTGGTGGCGGCCATGCCGGTGCAGGTGGTTGGCGCGGAGCATTATTTTGAGACGTTTCACAAGTTCACCAGTACAGCTGCCCCAATCCATGATGTAAACGGCCGTATCATCGGCATCATTGGCGTAGTGAGTGATGCAGAATCGTCAACTTCACACACCCTCTCGTTGGTGATGGCTGTGGCGCGGGCTATTGGCAACCAGCTGCAAGCGGAGCTGTATTTGGAAGAGGCCAATCGCCGCCTGACCGAGCTAAACACCATCATGGAATCCATTACAGAAGGGGTGATTACCTGGAGCAGTGTCGGGCGGATCAATCATATCAATGCCCAGGCAGGCCGCCTGTTGAATCTATCGCCTGCTTCAATATTAGGACTGCCGCTTGCCGAGATTTTGCATTTGCCGGAGGTGTTGCAAACGGCTTTGGCCGACAAGCAGGACGTGGAAGATACTGAAGTCACGTTGGGCAATAAGCTTTTTGGCGACTATTTGCAAACAGTTGTGACGCTGCGAGTGGTGTGGGAATACGGCCGTCCGGTTGGCTACATGATGATGCTGCGGCCTTTGGAACAGGTGCGCCGCCTGGTACACCAGCAGGTTGGCAACCAGGCGATGCTAAAGCTGGAGGATATTTTTGCCGAATCGGCGGCCATGCGCCCTGTCACCCGGCAGGCGCGTATTGCCGCCAGAGGCAGCGCCCCCGTGATGCTGCGCGGTGAAGGCGGCGTGGGCAAAAATCACCTGGCGCGGGCGATTCACAACGACAGCGTGCGGGCCGAAAAGCCGTTTATTTCAATTAACTGCCATGCCATTCCGCGTGAACTCATTGTGAGTGAGTTTTTGGGGTATGAAAAAGAGTCGGGACGAGACGGCCGTCCCAGTAAATTTGAGCTGGCCCATGAAGGAACGCTGCTGCTGGATCAGGTCGAAAGCTTGTCGCTGGAGATGCAGTCGGCTCTGCTGCAACTGATTGAAACTGGCCACGTGATGCGCCTGGGCAGTTCGCGGCCGATTCCGGTGGATGTGCGCGTGGTGGGGGCAACAACGGCCGATCTGGAAACGGCCGTTGCCCAGGGCAACTTCCTTTCACATTTGTATTACCGTTTTTCTGTGTTCCACATCACCATTCCCCCGCTGCGTGAGCGCACGGAAGATATTTTGCTGCTGGCCAAGCGGCTGTTGGCCCGGTCTGCCCGGAGGCATGGCCAACACCTGGTGCTGGACGACGAGACCGCTGCCATTTTGTGCCGCTATCCCTGGCCGGGCAATGTGCGCGAGCTAGAGATGGTGTTGGAGCGGGCGGCGTACCAGAGCAGTGATTATGTGATTCGGCCAATCGATTTGCCGGAGAGTGTGCGCAACGGCCGTGTGGTGGTGGGGCGTGGGCCGGAGCCACAGCCGGTGCTGTCTGCTGCTGAAGCCGAGCGCGAAGCGATCATTCGGGCGGGGTGGGCCTGCAAGGGGCGCGTGACGGAGATGGCACGCGAGCTAGAAATCGGCCGTACCACGTTATGGCGCAAGATGAAGCTGCACCAAATAGACCCGGCACGATTTAGAAACGGCCGTTAATAACTCCCCACCTCTCAACCAGTCTGTTTCATATTGGAACAATTTTAGGAAATATTTGTTTCACCTTGAAACGAAACACCCCCTTTTCTTGTACGGTTTGCCAAATCCCTCGTATAGTATCCAGGTACTGTATAAAACAACCAACAAAAAAGCATTCTTCATTGTATTGACTGCCCAATAGATTGAAACTTACAAAAATATCCTCTTTCACAACTGCTGAATGTTTCCGAGCTTGCGCGGATAACACAAAACAAACCACAAACGCTTTGTCATTGAAACCAGCACACTTGAATCTATCCGAAAACCCATAGAGGAAACAGAGAATCAAAAGAGTTTGAACCTGAACTCAAAAGCCTCTGAAAACGCTGTGGCAAATTTTTGGATAAGTATTGAGTCAACATACTTTTTTGGCTTTTACACAGAAATAAGGAGGTGGTCGCTCTAGTCAAAAATATAAAACAAATATGCAGCTTTTACCCCCGCAAAACCAATGATGTGTTTTGCTCCCCCTGTACGCCATTTTGGCTGTACGCTCGGTATGTAAAAGCGGGGAAAATGTTTAAAACACAATCCATCTCGACCGCTTTTACTTTTAGGCAAATCACAAAAAAGCCACTCCCACAGTGGAACGGCGTGTGATTTGTAAATTCGGGAATTTAGGAAGAAGAAAATAGTTACATACTAAGGAGAGGAACAATGAGTCCGTTTTTAGGTGAATTGCTTGGCACGATGGTGTTGATTATTTTGGGTGATGGCGTTGTGGCCAATGTTCTTTTGGCGAAATCAAAAGGTGAAAATGCAGGCTGGATGGTTATAACCTCTGGCTGGGCTTTTGCCGTGATGGCTGGTGTATTTACAGCCCAGGCCTTTGGCAGCGCAGCCGCCCACATTAATCCGGCAGTAACGGTTGGCTTTGCTTTGCGTGATGGCGACTGGAGCAATGTTGTGACCTTTATTCTCGCTCAACTGATTGGCGCATTTATTGGCGCGGTAATTGTCTGGTTGGCCTATCTGCCCCATTGGAAAGAAACCAGCGATGCAGGTTTGAAGCTGGCCGTATTCTCCACGGGACCCGCGATTCGCAATACCACCGCCAATATCATTACCGAGATCATCGGTACGTTTGTGCTGTTGGTGGGCGTCCATGCCATCTTTGCTGGCAGTGTAAGTGATGCGCTTGGCCCGTTTTTGGTTGGTTCGCTCGTTTGGGGTATTGGCCTGTCATTGGGCGGCCCCACCGGGTATGCCATCAATCCGGCCCGCGACTTAGGCCCACGAATTGCCCATTTCCTGCTGCCTATTGCTGGCAAGGGTGACTCTGACTGGGGTTATGGTTGGATTCCCGTTGTTGCCCCAATCGTTGGCGGTATCTTGGCAGGTATCTTCCTCCTGTTATTTTAATTAACAATACCTCCCAAAAAATAGGTAAAAGCCAAACAGGCATTTGAAATGCGCTCAGATTTGGCTTTTACCTGAGCAAACTTCCGAGAAATCGCATCTTGTTTTTCAAACTAATTTCTGTGGTTTGCTTAGATAGCCCACCCGGCACATCTGCATGAAACATGCTGCCGGGTGGGTCCACAACAACCTTAAAATTTGTTCTTGTTTGCAGAAGCAAATTTAATTTAACTTGCTCGTGTTTCTTGCCAGTTGGCGTTTGCCAGCAGGCTTAGGTAGTGAAAGGAGCCTTTTCCGATGAAAAAATTGATTAATGGTGTTGAGGATGTTGTTAAAGAGCAGCTAGAGGGCATGGCGTTGGCTCATGGTGATGTGCTAACGGTAAGTTATGATCCTTACTTTGTGGTGCGCGCTGATGCTCCCATTGAAGGAAAGGTGGCCCTGGTATCGGGCGGTGGCAGCGGCCACGAACCGATGCATGGTGGTTTTGTGGGCATGGGCATGTTGGATGGCGCTTGCCCAGGCGAGGTGTTTACGTCGCCCACGCCAGACCAGATGTATGAATGTGCCAAAGCGGTTGATGGCGGCGCAGGTGTGCTCTTTTTGGTGAAGAATTACACGGGGGACGTTTTGAATTTTGAAACGGCCGCAGAGCTAGCCTATGCGGAAGGAATCAAGGTTCAGTCTATCCTCATCGATGACGATGCTGCGGTAAAAGACAGTTTGTATACCGCTGGCCGCCGTGGCGTAGGCGCGACGGTAATTGTGGAAAAGATTGTCGGGGCCGCCGCAGAAGCTGGTTACAGTTTAGATCAATGTGCAGACCTGGCGCGTAAGGTGAACATGAACGGCCGTTCCATTGGTATTGCGCTCACCTCTTGCATTGTGCCTGCCGCTGGTAAACCGACGTTTGATCTGGGTGATGGCGAATTTGAATTTGGCATTGGCATCCACGGTGAACCGGGGCGCAAGCGATTGCCTATGACTTCTGTCGATGAAATTACGGCCATGATGGCTACGGCCGTTTTAGACGACGAAGCCTACAGCCGCACCGTACGTGAATGGGACAATGACAACGGTACCTGGGTGGATAAAGAACTCACCGATCCCCCCTTCCAATCAGGTGATTCCGTTATTGCTTTTGTCAACAGCATGGGCGGTACCCCAGTATCCGAACTGTACGCGGTCTACCGCAAACTAGCAGCAGAATGCGAGGCACGGGGGGTGACCATTGCCCGCAATCTGATTGGCCCCTACATTACTTCACTAGAAATGCAGGGATGTTCCATTACGCTGGTAAAGACAGATGATGAGATTCTGAAGTTCTGGGATGCGCCGGTCAACACGCCCGGATTGCGTTGGGGAGCATAGCAACGGTAATCAGTAAAACAGGATTCAGTAATCAGTGAAATGCCACTGATTACTGAATTGCTGAACAATGATTACTGAAACAAGGAGCGGGTCTTTCATGATCACTAAAGACCAAATTGTGCAATGGCTAGAAAAAACAGCGGCCGTTTTGCATGAAAATAAAATCTACCTCACTGAGCTAGATTCTGCCATTGGAGATGCCGATCATGGTACCAACATGGATCGCGGCTTCAAAAAGGTAATGGAAAAATTGCCTACCGTGGCCGACAAAGATATTGGTAACATCCTCAAAACAGTGGGCATGACGCTTATTTCCAGCGTGGGCGGGGCGAGCGGGCCGCTTTACGGCACATTTTTTATGCGCAGCGGCATGGCGATGGCTGCCAAAGAAGAGCTCAGCGACGAAGATATGTTTAAGCTGCTGCAAGCCGGTGTGGAAGGCGTTTTGCAGCGCGGCCGCCCCAATCTTGAAGATAAAACAATGTACGATGCCTGGGCCCCGGCGCTGGAAGCAATGCAAGCTGCCCTATCCTCTGGCAAAGAAACGGTAGAAATATTGACAACGGCCGTTTCTGCCGCTGAACAAGGCATGAAAAACACAATCCCACTACAGGCCCGCAAAGGCAGGGCCAGCTACCTGGGTGAACGCAGCATCGGTCACCAAGACCCCGGTGCTACCTCATCCTACCTGATGCTAAATGCCCTGCTGGAAACCGTGAAAGAATAATCTGTGTAATCTGTAAAACTTGCAGATTATGAATTTTAGCAAGGAGTAAAAATGTCAAAATATGTAGCAGCAATTGACCAGGGTACAACCAGTACCCGCTGTATGATCTTCAACCATAGTGGTGAATCAGTTGCCTCTCACCAAATGGAACATGAGCAAATTTACCCCAATCCAGGATGGGTTGAGCATGACCCGATGGAAATTTGGGCACGCACCCAGGATGTGGTGAAAGGCGCTATGGAGCGTGCTGGCATTTCGGCCAGCGATTTAGCAGCTGTTGGCATTACCAACCAGCGCGAAACCACCGTCATTTGGGACAAAAACACCGGCAAGCCCTACCACAACGCCCTTGTTTGGCAAGACACCCGCAACGCAGGCATTGTGGCCGAAATGGCCAAAGATGGCGGGCAAGACCGCTTCCGGCCAAAAGTTGGGCTGCCGCTGGCCACCTACTTCTCTGGCCTTAAAGTAAAATGGCTGTTGGACAACGTGCCAGAAATCCGTACTGCGGCCGATGCTGGGAACGCCATTTTTGGCAACATCGACACCTGGCTGATCTGGAACCTGACTGGCGGCACAAACGGCGGCCAGCACGTAACAGATGTCACCAACGCCTCGCGCACCATGCTCATGAATTTGGATACCTTGAGCTGGAACGAAGACATCGCCAAAGCAATGGGCATTCCCATGTCTATGCTGCCTACCATTAAATCCTCCTCAGAGGTGTATGGCTATACCCTGGATAACGGCCCCTTTGGCGGACGTGTACCGGTGGCTGGCGACTTAGGCGACCAGCAAGCAGCGACGGTGGGGCAGGCCTGCTTTAGCCCCGGCGAAGCTAAAAACACCTACGGCACCGGCTGCTTTATGATCTTAAACACAGGCACAGAGCCAGTCCCGTCTAAAAATGGGCTGCTCACGACCATGTGCTACAAATTTGGCGATCAGCCAGCTGTGTACGCTTTGGAAGGCTCTATCGCCATCACCGGCGCTTTGGTGCAGTGGCTGCGCGACAATTTGAAGATGATCAAAACAGCGCCAGAGGTAGAAGATTTGGCCAAAACGGTTGACGACAATGGCGGCATCTACTTTGTTCCAGCCTTCTCTGGCTTGTATGCACCCTACTGGAAGGATGATGCTCGTGGCGTCGTTGCTGGCCTGACCCGCTATGTGAATCGCGGCCATTTTGCCCGCGCCACGCTAGAAGCTACCGCCTACCAAACCCGCGAGGTGCTGGATGCTATGAATGCAGATTCTGGCGTTGACCTGACGGCGTTGAAGGTAGACGGGGGCATGGTGTTCAACAATCTGCTGATGCAATTCCAGGCAGACGTGTTGGGCGTGCCTGTGATTCGGCCAAAGGTGGCAGAAACAACGGCTTTGGGCGCAGCTTATGCGGCTGGCCTGGCAGTGGGCTTCTGGAAGAACACCGACGAAATGCGCCAAAACTGGGGCATGGATAAGACTTGGGAGCCTAAGAAGGACAGTGATGCCAGCACCAAGCTGTACAAGCAGTGGAAGAAAGCGGTTACTCGTACCTTTGATTGGGTTGACTAAGTGTAAACGAACAAATTTTGTTGAGTATGCAGCCGCGGATTCTTCCCGCGCATCTGGAGCGCAGTAAGAATCTGTGGCTGCGACCAACGAGTTCTACTTGTTCATAGTTAGCTACGTTTGTTGTTGCTGAAACGAATAGAATGAGAGGTTCTCAGCGGTGAAACGGCCGTTGGGAACCTTTTTCCACCCCAAGAAAGTAGGTGGGGGTATGGTTGGTATTGTCGTTGTTTCTCACAGTGCATCCCTGGCAGAGGGCGTACGCGAATTAGCTGAACAGATGGTGCAAGGGCGAGTTTCGCTGGCGGTGGCCGGAGGAATTGACGATCCTGAGCAGCCAATTGGCACCGATCCCATGCGGGTGTTGGCTGCCATTGAGGCAGTGTACAGCGAAGATGGCGTGCTGGTGCTGATGGATTTGGGCAGCGCCTTGCTGAGCGCAGAGATGGCGCTGGAATTTTTGCCCGAAGCGCAGCAGGCAAACGTGATGCTGTGTGCTGCGCCGCTGGTGGAAGGAACTATGGCGGCCGCGGTGCAGGCCATGGTGGGGGGAACGCTATCCCAGGTGGCTGCTGAGGCAACTGGGTCGCTGGCTGTGAAGGCGGAACAGCTCAATTTGGGAAATGAGGTATCCCCTGTGGCCGTGGCTGCGCCAACGGCCGTATCCCCCACCGCCACAGAAGAAATTAACCTGGTAGTCAACAACAAAATGGGGCTGCACGCTCGCCCTGCGGCCAATTTTGTGCGCCTGGCAAACCAGTTTCAGGCAGATATTTTTGTGCAGAAGGGGGATAAGAGCGCCAATGCTAAAAGCATTAACAAGGTTGCTACGTTAGGTGTGCGGCGGGGGGAAACGATTGTGGTAACGGCCGTTGGCCCAGACAGTTCCGCCGCGTTAGCCGCAATTCAGCAGCTGGCCAATGAAAATTTTGGTGAAATAGAAGCTGAACCGGCCCCGGAAATGATGCAGCCAGAGGCCGCTCCCGCCGCTGCTGCCAGCGATTTGCCCGGTTTGCCTGCTTCGCCAGGGATTGCCATCGGCCCGGTGTTGCAATACCGGCCCCGGCTCCCCGCCATTCCGCGAGAGGCGGGCAAAGAGAGTGAGGTTGAGTGGCAGCGGCTGCAAACGGCCGTGCAAACGGCCGTGTCTGAACTGGAAAAGCTGCAAAAGCAAACCGAGCAGCAGGCGGGGGCACAGGAAGCGGCCATTTTTGAAGCCCACCAGCTCATTGTGCAAGACCCAGATTTGCATACGGCCGTAAAAACCAGGCTTGAGCGTGACAAAATCAATGCAGAAGCAGCCTGGGCCGACGCGGTGGAGGAAACGGCCGTTGCCTTCCAAAATGTGGCTGATTCCTACCTGCGGGCGCGGGCCGCCGACGTGCGCGATGTGGGTAACCGGGTGCTGCGCCATTTGCTGGATGTTCAATTGCCGTCTTTACAGGCAGAACGGCCGTACATTTTAGTGGCCGTTGACTTGACCCCATCGGACACAGCCCAGCTGGACCCGCAGCAAGTGCTGGGCATCTGCACCGAGCTGGGTGGGGTCACTTCGCACAGCGCCATTTTGGCTCGCGCCCTGGGGCTGCCTGCTGTGGTGGGCGTGGGCAATCAATTGGCAGAGATTGCCGAGGGGGCGCTGCTGGGCATGGACGGCCGTACCGGGCAGCTCTGGCTAAACCCCGACGATGCGCAAACGGCCGAACTGCAAGCAGCCAGAGAGATTTGGCAGGCGGCCCAACAAGCGGCCAAAGCAGATAGCCAAGCCGCGGCACGCACCGCCGATGATTTGCGCATAGAGGTAGCTGCGAACATTGGCGGCCCCCACGATATTGAAGTTGCCTTGAGCTACGGCGCTGAAGGCGTTGGGCTGTTTCGCACCGAATTTCTATTTTTGGATCGTTCTGCTGCGCCCAGCGAGGCGGAGCAGCTGGCCGCCTACCGGCAGGTGGTGGCTGGGCTGGGTGAGCGTCCCCTCATCATCCGCACGCTGGATGTGGGGGGCGACAAACCGCTGCCTTATTTGGATTTAGGCGCAGAAGAAAACCCATTTTTAGGCTGGCGCGGCATTCGCTTTTGCCTGGACAAGCCAGAAATCTTCATGCCGCAGCTTCGCGCCATTTTGCAGGCCAGCGTTTTAGACAATGGTTCCGCAGCCAATGTGAAGCTGATGTTCCCCATGATTGGCACGCTGGCTGAACTGCGTCGGGCCAAGGCAATGCTGCAAACCGCCCGCGAACAGCTTCAGGCGGAGGGCAAACCGTTTGATGATGAAATGGCCGTGGGCATCATGATTGAGCTGCCCTCGGCAGTGGCCGTGGCCGATTTGCTGGCGGCAGAAGTGGACTTTTTCAGCATCGGCACCAACGATTTGACGCAATACGTGATGGCCGCCGACCGGGGCAACGCCAACGTGGCGGAGCTGGCTCAGGCGTTTCAACCGGCTGTGCTGCGGATGATTTGGCAAACGGCCGTTGCGGCCAAAAAAGCGGGCATCTGGGTGGGAATGTGTGGCGAGCTGGCGGGCAATGCCCTGGCTACGCCGCTGCTGCTGGGCCTGGGCCTGACGGAACTAAGCATGGCCGCCCCGTCCATTCCAGCAGTGAAAGCCGCGCTGCGCCACTGGTCGCTGCCAGAAACGGAAGCATTGGTGGCTGAGGTGCTAAAGATGGATTCGGTTACGGCCGTTCAGGCCCACCTGGAAGCGGTGAAAAAATAGGAATAGGTGCGACGCACATGCAAAGTGCGTCGCACCTGGGAAAACTAGTCGGTGGGGGAAACGGCCGTTTTCTGTACCTCGTTCTCCAGTGCGGGGTGAATGGCCCGCCACAGCTGCCAGGCAATTGGCACAATGGCCACTGTCCACAGCCCGTAAGCCAGGCCGTGCCACACGCTGCCCGCCTCCACAAAAATGCTAATCCACAAGCTAATGCCGCCTAAATGAATCAGCGCCAGGCTCAGCCAGCTACCGCCAAACTGCGGGTCTGCCTCTGGCTGGAACTGCCGCTGGGCAAAATAGAGGACGATGGCCGCGCCAAATTGCAGCAGCCAGCCATAAATGAGCGCCTGCGGTGCATTTTGCTCAATGGCGGTGCCGGGGATTCCTGGCACTTGCAGAATAATAAGCGGGGCCACCAGCAGCGGGGCAATGAGCCAGAAGTAGGCGGTGGTCAGGTGCCACAGGCCGGGATTGGCCCAGGCAGCCCGGTCACCCCAAACCGGTTTGATTACGTTGAGCAGCAGCCAGGTGGTGGCAAACAGGTGCAAAATGAGTCCCGGCACGGTGAAGTACAGTGAGTTGACCCACGGCCCCAGCACCAGCCCCAGTGCGCCCAGGCTCATCAGCCAGAAGATTTTGTCGATGGAGTTTGGCCAGGCAAACGGCCGTTTCATCACCTTGGGATACAAATCGACCAGCAGCCCGGCAAACACCAGAGACATCAGCCCCCAATTATTGGCATGGATATGCACCTCGACCGGCGTTTGAATTTTCAGGACATCGTTCCAGCCCAGCCACAAGCCGGTGCCCACAATAATCCCCACCAGGAAAAAGGCCAGACCCATCAGGTAGAATTTGCGCCCCGCGCCTGGTTGGGTGCGGTTGGCTGGTTGCAGCTGGTAAAGCTGGTGCAGCAGCAGCACCGTTGCGCTAAAAATAAGCGTGCCACCAGCAAAGATGAGTGCCTTGTTGACGATGGGGATGCCTGCCAACAGCAGCATCAGCCCGGCATTGAGCACCAGCCAGATGTCTAAGCGCATCCGGGGTTGGGGACGATTGGCCCATTTAGCAACCAGCAGCGGCAGCAGGCCAAACAGCATCTCGGTGAGGGCACCCAAAGTAATAAAATGGACGCGCAGCCAGCGCAGCCCGTTTACCCAGGGGATGATTGTCCAGCTGGTCAGGGCGGCATCCAGGGCGGTGAGTCCAGCCACAGCTATGAATAGAAAGGTCATTAAAAAGTAAAGATTCATCGGGAAACTCCTTTTCTGCAAATTAGGGATTGATGTTACGCAGCCTGTGCTCCTAAAAAAGCAAGCTCAGTTTCAGCTTCAATGCTGCGGGTTGCGCCATCGGGCACCACAACGGTGGCTCCGGCCTGCACGGCAAACCGCTCACCGTTGACAAACATGCTGCCGGTTCCAGCAAAAAAGTGGTAGGTGGAGGCGGGGGCTGGGTGCGGCGGTATTTTTTGGCCAGCGGCTAACCCTACCATCACAGCCCGAAAATTATTGGTTTCAATGATTTTTTGGGGATTTGGGCCAGCAGCATCATACTGAACTATTTCTTGCCAGGTGGGATAAAGGGTTGGTTTGTTCAAGATTTTTTCTCCTGTCGCTAGTTTTCTCTCGGATCAAGTTGTGTGTTGGAACAAATATTATTGAAATGGCAAACGGCCGTCGCCGACTTTTGTCTGGTTTATGGTTTGGGTGTGTGTAGGGGGAGCTGGTTTAGCTGTTGGTTTGTAATGTCTAGCAGCACACAAGCCTGGTTGACCCCCACAATTTGGCTAAGTGGAACCAGCCGGTGTTCGGGAACCAGGCGGGTTAGCACCAGGTGGGTGGGCTGCTGGGAACGGCCGTCTAGCAACACAGCCGCCACTTGCCCCACCACCTCGCCGCTGCTGCTACAAATGGACATGCCACGCGAAACGGCCGTTTCCCGCACATCGCCACAAGTTATACAAATTTGAGCCTCAATCGTAAGCTTTTCCGCTGCCTCTGCCATTATCATGCCTCGTTTCAAATGATTCCCAGAAACTGTGTTCTTTGATGAAAAGCCCAACAGAAGTTGCCAGGAAAGTGCAAAAATGAATGTATGAAGCAGGATAAAGGATTGGGTTAGCAGATGCGCCGACTTTTGTCGGATTCGCCAGCTAAATGGCGATTTCTGCCAGGGCAGGGGCGTCTAAAATGAGGATTTGCTGGCGTTCGACCTGGATCAGGCCGTCGTTTTCTAGCTGGCGCAGGGCACGCTGCACCACATCGGGCACGGTGCCCAGGCGAGCGGCCAGCTCTGTTTGGGTGTACCAGCGCGGGCGCGGCAAAACGCCATCTACGGCGTCGTCGGTGAGCAGCCGGGCCAGCCGCCCCGTTACCGGGCGCAGCGATAAATCGGCCACCAGGGTCACCAGATGCAGCACGCGCTCGGCCATTTTGGCAATGGCGTGTTGGGCAAAATCGGGGTTTTGGCGCAGGACGCTGGTCAGGCTTTGCCGGGGCAGCAGCCAGATGCCAGCGGGTTCCAGGGCAATGGCTGTTGCCGGATTGGGCTGATTGGCAAATACGCCAATTTCGTTGAACGTGTCGCCCGGTTCCATAAAACGCAGCACTTGCTCCCGCCCTGCCGGGCTGCTTTTGACCACTTTTACCCAACCAGATTGTAAAAAGTAGAGTCCTGTCGCTTGCTCCCCTTCCAAGAAGATAATCTCCCCCGCGTCGTAGGTGCGCCAAACGGCCGTTTGCACCAAAGCATCCAGGGTAGATTGCGGTAGACCCACAAAAAAAGTAAGGGTTTGCAGTTGATGCGCCAGTTCCTGAGGGCTGTGTTTCTTGGACATCGGCTGATTATATGCAAAAGTAGAAAGCGGTAAAAATTTTTCCAAGAACTGCCCGACCACTACGCTTTTACTAAATTTTACGAATTTGATAAAAGTTCTTCACAATTTCTGAACAACTCATTGCTAATCTTTCATTATCAGCAACTGATTTGCTGCTTTTTGTAAAGGAACACTTTTTTGACACGTTCGGAGGTAAACAAATGAACAAAAATAAAATTGTAAAGATGGGTGGCATTTTGATTGTGCTTTTGGCATTAGCCGCCTTGGTTGGTAGTTCACTCACTTTTGCTCAAGATGACACGCCAGATTCAGACGACACGGTCACCGTGCCGGAAGATGGCTCGGAAACGGAAGACGCTGCACCAGGATTCGGCCGTTTTGGCAATCATGGAGCCCGCGGCCAGCATCATGGTCTGATTGACCGGGAAGCGGCCCGCGAGCTGCTGGCAGAAGAGCTGGGCGTTACGGTTGAGGATTTGGAAGCTGCTCACGATGCTGTGATGGAAGCTGTTCAGGCTGAAGACGGCCGTCCCGACCGGGATGAAGTACACGCTCTGCTGGCCGCCGAGTTAGGCGTCACCGTTGAGGAATTGGAAGCGGCGCAAACGGCCGTGCAAGAAGCAATGCTGGCCCAGCTGGTAGAAGATGGCACCATCACCCAGGAACAGCTGGATGAGATGTTGGAAATGCGCGCCCTGCACGACCTGGCCAAGGACATCTTTAGCCGTGACGACGCCCAGGCAGTCATTGCCGAACAGTTGGGCCTGACGGTTGAAGAACTGGCCGCTGCCCGCGACGAAGGCACACACGTCTACGATTTGGCTGAAGAACAAGGCATCGACATGGACACGTTGATGACGGCCGTATCCGACGCCCGCACCGCCGCTTTTACACAGGCCGTAGCCGATGGCTTGCTCACCCAAGAACAGGCTGACCTGCTGCTAAGCCAACAAGGCTCCCACTTTGGTGGTTTTGGTGGACATGGCGGACGCGGTGGGCATGGCGGACACGGTGGACACGGCGGCTCGCATCGCGGCGGGTCTGGGCCAGGCAATGGCAACTTTAGCAATGGAAATGGCACCTTTGCTCCGCAAACTTCAACAGATTCAGGGGCTTAAGTGACCCGGTGAGGTAGCCTTGGCTGCTACCTCACCCCCACATGAGCAAGCGTGTCATCCACTCGACTCCCCGTCAGGATGACACGCTTTTTGCCTTGGGGTATAGTGGTGCGCATGTCTAAAATTGTGATTGTCGCTTTTTATAAATTTGTAAACTTACCCGATTACCGCGAATGGCAACGGCCGTTGCGCGATTTTTGTGTTTCTCAGGAGGTCAGAGGCTCTGTTTTGCTGGCGGCCGAAGGGATCAACGGCACCATTGCTGGCAGTCGCCAGGGCATTGATGCCGTTCTGGCCTACCTGCGCCAGAATGCTGCCCTGGCCAGCCTCACCCACAAAGAATCCGCCGCCGAATTTATGCCCTTTGGCCGGATGAAGGTGCGGCTCAAGCGGGAAATTGTCAACCTCGGTAGACCAGACATCACGCCCAACAAGCAGGTGGGGCAGTACGTGCCCGCCGCTGAGTGGAACGCCCTCATCAGCGACCCAGACGTGATTTTGGTAGACACGCGCAATGATTTTGAAGTAGAGCTGGGCACGTTCAAGGGAGCCATTAATCCGCAAACGGCCGCTTTCAACCAATTCCCCGACTTTGTAAGCCAAAACCTGGATCCGCGCCGCCACAAAAAGGTGGCCATGTTTTGCACCGGCGGCATTCGCTGTGAAAAAGCCACAGCTTACATGCTAGAACAAGGCTTTGAGGAAGTGTTTCATCTAAAAGATGGCATCCTGAAATATTTAGAAACGGTGCCGCCAGAAGAAAGCTTGTGGCAAGGCAACTGCTTTGTGTTTGATGATCGTGTGACGGTAGACCATCATTTGCAGCCTGATCTGGTTGAGCTGTGCCCCATGTGCAAAACGGCCGTGCAGCCCCAGCACCGTCTCTCGCCCAACTATGAATTTGGCGTCTCTTGCCCCAACTGCGCCGCCGAGCTGACGCCTGAGCAAATTGAACGCGCCCGCGAAAAGCAGCGGCAGCTTGCCTTGGCAAACGAACGAGAGATGAACTCCTGATACTAACCTCCCACAGGCTGCTGCCCAGAGCGTGTGCCTGGACAAGACCTGCGGGAGGTTTTGATGAGGTCGTGTGATGAGTAAAACGATTCTGGTGGTCGATGACGAAGCCCGATTGGTAAATTTGGTGAAGGCGTACCTGGAGCAGGGTGGTTTTCGGGTGGTGACGGCAAGAAACGGCCGTGAAGCTCTCTTCATTGCCCGCCAGGAAAAACCAGACCTCATCTTGCTAGACATCATGATGCCAGAGATGGATGGCCATGAATTTATGCGCGTTCATCGCCAGGAACGCGCCACCCCCATCATTTTGCTCACCGCCAAAGTAGAAGAAGACGACAAAATCATTGGGCTGGAGCTGGGAGCGGATGATTACGTTACCAAGCCATTTAGCCCGCGTGAGCTGATGGCGCGCGTACGGGCGGTGCTGCGCCGCGGCAGCCAGTCCGTTGCCAGCGGAGCACGCCTGCGCGTCGCCGACGTCACCCTGGATTTAGAACGATTTTTAGTGGAAGTAGGCGGTGAACGGATCGATCTGACACGTTCGGAATTTGATTTGCTGGCTATTTTGATGGGCTCCCCAGGCCGCGCTTTTTCTCGTCTTGATTTGCTAGACCGGCTGCAAGGCACCACTTTTGAAGGGTCAGAGCGCACGGTGGATGTTCATATTAAAAATTTGCGGGCCAAGATTGAGGCCAACCCGCGTAAGCCTCGCTATGTAGAAACGGTGTATGGCATTGGCTACCGTTTCGCCCCGGAGTAATGGATTGATGCGATCATTGGTTGTTAAGCTGAGCCTGGCTTTTTTGCTGGTGAGCCTGATTGGCATTGCCCTGGTGGCTTATTTTGCCGGACGTGTGTCGGTTAATGAGTTCAACAACTTTGCCGAAGCGCAATCAGACAGCTTGCTGGTGGTGCAGTTGGCTAATTATTACGAGGTAAATGGCAGCTGGGACAATCTGGACCGCATTGGCATTGGGGGTGCAAACGGCGGGCAGGCACGGCCGTTTGCCGTTGTGAATAGCCAGGGTGAGGTGGTGCTGGACGGGCTGGGGCAGAGCCGGGGCAACCGGGTGCCGCGTGGCTGGCTCAATCGCGGTACGCCCATTGAGGTTGGTGGCGAACAGGTTGGGCAGATTATTTTTGCTGAGGGAATGCAGCGTGGCATGGTGCAAGCGCCGCGCAACGATTTTTCTGAGCGGGTAAACCGGGCGATTTTCTTGGCGGCATTGGGGGCAACGGCCGTTTCCCTCATCATTGGGGTGGCTTTGGCTCGCAGCCTCACCAAACCAATTCAGGAAATCACCAAGGCAACTCAATTAGTTGCCCAGGGTGATCTGGCCCAACAAGTGCCGGTACGCTCCGACGACGAGCTGGGCCGTCTGGCCACCTCCTTCAACCAGATGAGCGCTGATCTGGCAAAATCCCGTGACCTGCGGCGGCAAATGACGGCCGACATTGCCCACGATTTGCGCACGCCGCTCAGCCTCATTTTGGGCCACGCCGAGGCGCTGAGCGATGGCGTGCTGCCGCCCACGCCAGAAACGTTTGATGTCATTCACGATGAAGCCCGCCGCCTGAACCGGCTGGTTGAAGATTTGCGGCTGCTTTCTCTGGCAGAAGCGGGCGAGCTGCCCCTGGCCATGCGCCTGGTGCCGCCAAAAAGTTTGTTGGAACGGGCGGTGGTGGCCCATTCGCCTGCTGCCCAGCAAAAGCAAATCAGGCTGGCGCTTAACGTTTCTGCCAACCTGCCAGAGGTGCTGGCAGACCCGGATCGATTGGCGCAGGTGCTGGACAATTTGCTGACCAATGCTTTGCGCTACACGCCGGAAAACGGCCGTATCCACCTCAGCGCCACCCAAACGACAACGGCCGTTCAGCTAAAAGTACAAGACAGCGGCCCCGGCATGAATGCCGCCGAACTGGCTCACGTTTTTGACCGCTTTTACCGGGGTGACAAGTCGCGCCAGCGGCATGAAGGCAGCTCTGGGCTGGGTTTGGCCATTGCCCGATCAATTGTGGAAAGTCATAACGGCCGTATCTGGGCCGAAAGCGCACCGGGGCAGGGTGCCACCTTCATCATCGAGCTGCCGCTGGCTGCTGGCTAAATAGCCTGCCATTTGCTGCACAACTCTGTGCCAGATCAGATGTGCTACAATATCCAAAATGAATGGATAAAACTTACCTAATTGTTGGCACGATTCCACATTAGGTTCTTAGCGAGGATGGCAATCATGTCTGGAGAACTCCAACCACTGAATGAATATGAAGGGTTGCGACGCATTTGGGACGAAAGCACCCAGCGCTGGTGGTTTGCTGTGGTGGATGTCGTTGGCTTACTAAGCGAGGCAACGGATCCTAGTCGCTATTGGGCCGATATGAAACGTCGTGACAAATCGGGACAACTTCTCGCAATTTGCGAGAAGTTCCCCATGAAGAGCCCCAAAAACAACCGCACTTACCAAACTGAATGCGCTAACCAGGAAGGGATTTTGCGAATTGTGCAATCAATTCCTTCGCCAAAGGCAGAGCCGTTTAAGCAATGGTTGGCTAAAACGGGCAGCCGTCGCCTGGATGAAATTCAAGCGGATCCTCTTGAAGCTGAACGGGAACGCTATCGGTTACTTGGCTATGATGAAGATTGGATAAATGCCCGAATCGGTTCTATTGCAACGCGCAACCAGCTGACGGATGAGTGGCAGCAGCGGGGTGTCCAGGGGCGCGAATACGGGATTTTAACGAACGAAATTCACAAGGGCACGTTTGATAATATGAGTGTGAAGGCGCATAAAGAGTACAAAGGTGTGCAAAAAGGGAACCTGCGGGATCATATGACCCCGCTAGAACTTGCCTTCACAATCTTAGGTGAGGCTTCGACCATCGAAGAGGCGAAGGCTGCCGATGCTCAAGGTTTTGATGAGAACAAGAATGCGGCCGTTAAAGGGGGAAAGAATGCGGGTGTTGCCCGTAAATCGTTTGAGGAAGCTTCGGGACGGCCAGTTATTAGCAATAAGTCTTATCTGGAAATGCGGAAAAAGTTAGAGGCGGGGGAAGATCCAGACGACGAGCCACCATTCTGAGCCTTAGAGAACTTCTCGCATTTTGCGAGAAGTTTGTAATTCACCAAAAGTGTTTTAAGAAAACTAAGCCAAAATTTGTGAATTACTTGTGTGAATCACGATAAACTGAGGGTTCTATTTCAAAGGTTTTTCTGTAAATAGACTATGTTCACATGCCATTTCCACCAGTGTGCCTAAGACAAATGAGGGTTTATTCTTGCACCGCCAGGTAAAGCGTTTGCCCGGTGGTGACAAAAACGCGGAGGGGCGTTTCGGCGATGGCGAAGCCGGTGATTTGATTGAAAAGTTCTTCGCCATTGGGGCCGGTGGCGCGGTATTGGGCCAGCACTTGCCCGGTGGGCCGACTAATTTGCACAATACGGCCGCTTCCCGGATCAGCGACAAAAATTGAGGCAATGGAACCACGACCCACAATCTGAACGGCCGTTGGCGCGACCAGTGGCGTTTGCAACCCGTTGGCCAACATATCAGCCTCGTCCCAAACCAGGCGGCTGGAGCGCGTGTCGTAATAACGCATACGGCCGTCTCGGTACAGCAGCACCAGGCCCCCATCCTGACTGAAAATGTCAAAATCAATGACCTGATTCAGCTCTGGATCGTCGGTAAAAACGATGGCCCGGTCATCGGCGCTGGCCGTAAAATCATCGCCATTGGCAAAATATTTCCAGATGCGCTCTGCGCCGATGTCCAAAATGTAAAGCCGCTCGTTAAAGGTGGCGGTGGCGATGGGCGCTTGCCATTCGCTGGCCAGATCAAGCGGCACGGCAAAGGTGCTGCCCAAATTGGGCTGGTACGTCAGCAGCGCCCCGCCGCTGTCTAGCATGGCCAACCCCTCGCGGCTAACAGCGTTGCCTGTGGGTCGCCAGAACATATCGATGATGCTGCCTACCACCTGGTTACCCACCGCCTGGCCGTTGAAAACCCGCACCTGTGGTTCTGGAGCAAGTGGGGTCAGGTACGTTTCATTGGTTTCGTATTCGTAAACCAGGCCATTGCCCTTGTCCAAAATGAATAGGCCGCCGTTAAAACCATCGCGCAGCGTCACGTGGGTCAGGGCCGTACCTTCGCTGAATTCGTAAAACGGCCGTGCCGTTAGCCGGGTCACATCATCCAAAACGTCCAGCCGCTCGCGGGCAATGGTGCGCAGCCGGGCCACTTGTTCATCACCCGGACGCACTTGCGTTTCAGCTTCAACAGCCAGGGTCAATGCGCCATTGTAATATTGTCGCGCCAGGACAACATCGCTGCCTGCCTGGTCGGCCAGACCAATAAATTGGGCCATCTCTGCCCGAATTTCTGACATGCGCTGGACGCGCCCGCGCTCCAAATAGACGCCGGACACAATCACGGCAATGAGGATGGGAATGAGGATTGCCAGGATGATGGGCCAGGTCATGCTTACTGGTTCGTCTGACTCTTCTTGGGGAACGGCCGTGCGCGGCGGGCGCAGCCGGGTAAAAAGTTCAGCCAGCCAGGCAGTGAAGGTAGATAAACCCAGCGCCGCTTGCGAGCCAGCGCGTCGGGCCGTTGTTTCCACCTGCTGCCTGTCCAGGGCGGGCAGGGTGCGAATGCCGTCTTTGCTTGCTGGTGGCGTGGCTTCACGCAGGGGCTGTGGCCGCCGCTCGGCGGTAACGGGTGATGTGACGGCCGTGGGGTCGCGCCGGGGCTGTGGCGCGGGAGCCACAATTTGCCCTTCGCGTGGCGTTGGCTGCACCACATCGGGCAAATCCAACAGCGTGTTGTCGTTAAACTCAATCATGAGCAGCCGGGCGGACTCATCGGCCACAATGTCGATGAGCGCGTCCAGCCCGGATTCGATGTCGGTGTCTACCAGGGCGTCGCTGAAGCTGTCTGTGGGCAGATGGCTAATGCGCGGGTCGGCCAGCAGCAGCAAATCGCCGGATTGCAGCCGGTGGTGGGCGTAGCGAATGTCTAGCCCGCTGGTGCGGCCCAGCGGCGTGATGTGGTCCAGCGGGCGCGGCGGCAGCCGCTCGATGCCGAAGTTGTGGCCCAGCAGCGCCAGCGTTTCGCCCGCTTGCAGGCTGAACAGCTCGTCATGGCGCAGCACGGCACAGGTTAGCCCGCCTTCGCGCACGGTTTCCTGGCCAGACAAGTTGCGCCGCAGCAGGATTTGGTTGGCGGCCATCATGGCCCCGCGCAGGGCGGCGGTCAGGCTGCCGCCGGTGTTATAAAATTTTTGGCTGATGAGATCGAGTAAATCTTGAACCAACACGGCCGTTTCTGCCGGGTCGCCGCTGAGGGTAAGGTGGGCAAACAGGAAGTCGCGGCTGCGGCTGCGATGGGGTTTGTGGGGCGGGGGCTGGACGAGGATGCCAGGAACGGCCATTGGCCCAACTGCTGTTGAGCTTGCCGTTTGCATTACGCCGTCAACGATGTAAAGTTGGCCTGTCACCGCTTGCAGCTCAGACATGAAAGTGTCGCATCCTCATGGTGAAAAATATAGACATAAGAATAGCACGACTGTTCCAAGGTGACCAACGGGAAACGGCCGTTGCGGAGGCAAAATGACAGCGCTTCTTCCCCATCAAAAATTTGAAATCAAAACACGATTAAGTTCGGTAGCTGCCCGGCAAAAGCTGATGGAAATTGTGGAGCCGCGCCGGATGCGCTGGGGGTGGTCACGTAATCATTTGCCTTTTGAAGGGGAAGTCGAGGTCAATACCTTCCGGTTTTCCCGGGTGATCAATTATCGCAATAGCTTCTTGCCCATTCTGGAAGGTGAGATTCAAAATGATTTAGATGTCACGAAGCTGGTGATTACGGCACACCTGCATGAGCTGGTGATGATTTTATGGCCGATCATGGGATTGGGGATGCTAGCTGTGATGTCTGTTACCGGTGAGTCGGTAGGATATTGGATGATTATTCCGCTTACTGCCATTATTTTAGGGGCACCAACGATTGCTTTTCATTGGGAATTGAATAAGGCAAAAAAGATTCTGAACGAGCATTTAGAAATAGATGAATATTCGTCGATGTGAGATTTTTATCAATCAACCATATTAGAAGGAGCGTGTGATGCCCGTTATTGATTTGCAAACAGTTTCGCTATTTTATGAGGAGCAAGGTGCGGGTGAGCCACTTCTCCTTTTGCACGGGTTGGGGTCTAACGGCCGTTCCTGGGAATATCAACAGGAGGCCTTTGCCAGGGAGTTTCGGGTGGTTGTGCCAGACGTGCGCGGACACGGCCAATCTGCCAAGCCGCCAGGGCCCTACAGCGTTGCCCAATTTTCCAAGGATATTTTTGCCTTGCTGGATCATTTGCAAATCGATCAGTTTCATCTGATGGGCCTGTCGATGGGGGGCATGATAGGGTTCCAAATGGCCGTCGAGCAGCCAGAACGGTTCAAAAGCATGATTGTGGTTAACAGCGGCCCGGAACTAATCCCGCGTGGTTTGAAGGAGAAATGGCAAATCTGGCAGCGAAAGCTGATTACCCGGTTTGTGGCCATGGATAAAATTGCCGAACTCATCGGCGGTCGCCTTTTCCCAGAACCGCATCAAGCCAATCTCAAAGAACAATTTATCCAACAAATGGGCAGCAATGATCCCAAAGCGTACAAGGCAGCGACCGATGCGCTGCTTGGTTGGAGCGTGAGTGCCCGGCTGGATCGCATCAACTTTCCCATATTGGTCGTTAGTGGAGACATGGATTACACGCCTGTGGCTTTTAAGGAAGCGTACATGCGCCAACTGCCTACTTCTCAGCTTCATGTGGTAGAAAATTCGCGTCACGCCACGCCCGTTGACCAACCAGAGGCTTTTAACACGGCCGTTCTCAACTTCCTGCACATGGTTAACTGAAAGAGAGTATAATTCGGCCGTCTTTTTACCGCAGAGCACGCGGAGTACGCAGAGTTTCCTGCCAAACCTCCGCGATCTCAGCGCCCTCCGCGGTAAATTAATACAATAAGGATTTTGCATGAAAGTAGTAATCGCCGGGGAATCCCCCTTTGTGGAACAGATGGGCCAGCTTTGCACCCAGGCAGGCCATGACACCGTCCTCTATCTGGTAGAAGATTTTACGTCTGCCCTGCACAGTGGCTATGCCATGCCAGATGCCGCTGGCGTGGATGTGGCTATTGAGCTGCACAATGAATCGGCCGCCGCCAAAGAGGAACTGCTGGCGGCGCTGGGCGCTTTCATTCCACCGGATGCGCTGCTGTTGACCTCGGCTTTGGCTACCAGCGCCACGCAGGCAGCGGCCTGGGTGCCCATGCCGGGCCGGGTGGTGGGTTTTGGCATGGTGCCACCGCTGCGCAAGGATGGGGGGATGATTGAACTGGCGGCGGGGCTGCAAACGGCCGCATCCAGCCTGGTGCAAGCAGAAAAATTTATAGAGGGATTGGGCTATGAAACGGCCGTTGTGGGCGATGGCCCTGGCCTGGTGCGCGCCCGCACCATTTGCTGCCTCATCAATGAAGCCGCCAGCGCCCTGTTCGAGGGCGTCGCCACGGCCGCCGACATCGACCAGGCGATGAAGCTGGGCACCAACTATCCCTACGGCCCGCTGGAATGGGGCGATTATTTGGGCCTGGACACGGTTTTGGGCGTGATGAATGGTCTGTTTAGCGAGTGGGGTGAAGACAGATACCGGCCCTCTCCATTGCTGAAGAGAATGGTGTTGGCGGGGAAATACGGCCGTAAAACCGGCGAAGGCTTCTTTAACTATGAATCGTGAATTGTGAATGCTTAATTGTGAACGGATCATCTCGTTCACAATTCTCTATTCACAATTCACAATTCACAATTCGTATGGCCATCAAATTTTGCCACATCTGCAACAGCGAAGATCGCTACGGACAGGGACACACCAGCAGCAGTGCCCTGGCCGCTGGCATTGTTTGCCCTGTCTGCTACCAGCCCACCTGTGGCAACCACCTGGGCACCGTCCGCTGGCGCTGGCGCAGCAGCGGCGACGTAGACTCCGCCCAAGTGTGCAAAGAGTGCATCCGCAGCTACAAACACCGCGATTGGGATCGCTATAGCCGAGATTGGATATCTTGATTGAGGCTGTGTCATACCCGCGAAAGCGGGTATCCACCTTTGTTGCCAGTATGGATTACCGCCTGCGCGGTAATGACACGAAAAAAAACATTAACTCTGGGGATACGGCTCCACATCAGGGCCAATAAGCTCTTTGAACAGCTCCAAAACCTCACCCGGCTCCGCATGACGCCCCAACTGCTTTTTGGAGTAAAGTTGCTCATCGTTGACCTTGAATTCAAAGGCACCTTTGCTGCCAGTGATAAACGTAAATTCCTTAATGATGTGCTGGTAATTGCTCAGAATATCATCCGCCACACGGACGGCACGCGCTGCATAGTTTCAAGGCACGCAATATTCAAGCGTAATCGTATATTTCTTCTCCATTGGGCTTCCTCCAAAGCGAGATGTGCATTGCAAATTCATTAGATTTAGACGTTTCTTGTTGCTGAAAATCCAAGATGCAATACGAGGTTGTTTTGCCAAGTATAGTAAGCCTTGGGAACCTTGACAACAGCCCTCAGGTGGGCTACGATCCGGCTCGCTCCCTGGGCCTGTAGCTCAGCTGGGAGAGCGCTACAATCGCACTGTAGAGGTCAGGAGTTCGAATCTCCTCAGGTCCACTGCAAACGTGAATAAGTTCTTTACAATTTAACATTTAAAAGCTGTGAACAGGAGTAGTAGGGAACAGTAATCGGTAATCAGTATTCAGTGAACGGTTATCGGTTTAGAAGACAGATAGAGAGTTGTGCCTTTGGCTGAAAGCATGACAAAAACGTCCTGAACTCGCCTGGGAGCTGCACCGGGGAAACGGTGGTCAGTTATCAGTAAACAGTAATCAGTAAACCAGTTCTGATTACTGACCTACTGAACACTGATTACTGAAATACTCGGTGACGAGTTGCGCCCGTTACGCGCCAGAGTGGATGGTTTGGACGATTGAAAATTTTTGCACAAAGCGTGCAACTGGATTAAAATTGAAAGTCGTCAACTGTGAAATTGACATGGGCCTATAGCTCAGTTGGGAGAGCGCTACAATGGCATTGTAGAGGTCAAGGGTTCGAGCCCCTTTAGGTCCACAAGAAAGTGGAGTTTTGCAGAAACTCCTAAATCCATTCCGACAGGAATGGATAAACCATCAAACAGAGTGGTACCGCGGAAGCCCCTTTCGTCTCTGAACAGACGAGCGGGGCTTTTTGTTTGGCAAAATGAGGAGATTTGAGACTGGAGATTGGAGATTATCTTCACGAATAGTCTCCAATCTCTAATCTCCAATCTCTAAAATATAGGAGAAACAAGATGAGTGAAAAATATAACCCAATGCCGTTGAAGCGAAATGGCAGAAAGTGGGAAGAAACCGGACTGTACCGGCAGAAAATTGATAAAAGTCGGCCAGAAGCATTATGCGCTGACGATGCTGCCGTATCCGTCTGGAGATTTGCACATTGGGCATTGGTACGCCATGACGCCATCAGGATGCGCGGGCGCGGTTTATGCGGATGCGCGGATACAACGTGCTCTTCCGATGGGCTTCGATGCCTTTGGGCTGCCAGCAGAAAATGCAGCCATCAAAAACAACGTGCATCCCTCCAAGTGGATTTGCCAACATCGAGCGGATGCGCGGCCAGCTGCGCAGCATGGGGGCGATGTTTGATTGGGAGCGGGAAGCGGTTTCAGCCGACCCGAATATTACCGCTGGACGCAGTGGTTTTAAAGAGCTGATGGAGCTGAATCTGGCCTACCGCAAGATGTCGGCGGTGGATTTTTGCCCGAACTGCAACACGACCTGGCCCGCGAGCAGGTTGGGGGAGGATCGTCACTGTGAGCGCTGCGGTACGCCCGTCATCAAGAAAGATTTGGAGCAGTGGTTCTTTAAGACGACCGATTATGCCGAGGAGCTGCTGGATTTAGCCAAATCAGAGTGCCGAGCAGGTGAAGGTGATACAGACCAACTGGATCGGCCGTTCCACTGGGGCAGACGTGACCTTTCACACCGAACAGGGCGATCCCATTGAGATTTTTACCACGCGACCAGACACGCTGTGGGGGGCGACGTTCATGGTGCTGGCTCCGGGCATCCGCTGGTGGGCAAAATTACGACCGATGACCAGTTAAGCGGTGAGTGCGTATCGTGAGCAGGCGCAGAAGTTGACGGACATTGACCGAGAAACGGCAGATCGCGAGAAAAACAGGTGTCTTCACTGGAGCGTATGCATCAATCCCGTCAATGAGGCGCGGATTCCCATCTGGATTGCCGACTACGTGCTGATGACCTACGGCTCCGGGGCGATCATGGCCGTGCCTGCCCACGACGAGCGTGACTTTGAGTTTGCCACCAAGTTTGGCCTGGGATCATCGGTGATCCGGATGCCGGGGCGTGAGGCCAGCGATGGCCCGCTGGCAGAAGCGTACACCTCCAAATACGAAGGCCACCTGGTGAACTCATGGAATTTGACGCACGCCGGTGGCTGAAGCGGTTGAAAAAGTAACCGCCTGGTTGGAAGAAAAGGGCATTAGCAAGGGCGCAATCAATTATCGCTTGCGTGACTGGCTGATCAGCCGCCAGCGGTATTGAGGTGCGCCCGATTCCGTGGTTTACTGCCCGGAGCACGGCGCGGTGGCCGTGCCGGATGAAATTGCCGGTGATGCTGCCGGAAGACGTGGGTTTATGCCACCGGGAAAGTCCGCTGAAAATGCACGATGGCTTTTTGCACATGACATGCCCACCTGCGGCAAGCCCTCACTGCGGGAAACGGACACGATGGACACGTTTATGTGCTCAGCTGGTACCAGTACCGCTACCTGAGTCCACACGACGGCGAGCATCCGTTTGACCCGGAAGAAGGGGCTTACTGGCTGCCCGTGGATCAGTACCGGCGGGATTGAGCACGCCACAATGCACCTGATCTACACGCGCTTTTTTACCAAGGCGATGCGCGAAATGGGGCTGGTGACGATTGATGAGCCGATGACGGCGCTGGCACAACCAGGGCATGGTGCTGGGCGAGGATGGCGAAGATGTCAATCCGCGGCAACGTGGTGGCCCCGGATGCGCTGGTGGACAAATATGGCGCGGACACGGTGCGCACCTACCTGATGTTTTTTGCCAGTGGCCAGGGCGGGCCGTGGAATTACGACGGCATCAAAGAGACCGCAGCGCCTGCTGAACGACGATGTGGGAAGTTGGCACGCACGCTTACGCGCCGGTCAGGTGGACGATGACGCTAATCGGGCCTGCGGCGCAAGACGCACCAGGTGATCCGCAAGGTGACGCAGGATTTGGAAGGGTTTTTCGTTTAATACGGCCGTTGCCGCCATCATGGAACTGCGCAACAGCATCACCGACGCCCAAAAGGCCAAAAATGTGAGCCTGGCGGTGTGGAACGAGGCCATCGACAGCCTGCTGGTGTTGGCTCCATCGCGCCGCACATCACCGAGGAGCTGTGGGCGCAGCGTGGGCACAGTTACAGCAGCGCACCAGCAGCCGTGGCCGCAGTGGGACGCCGAAGCCGCCAAAGAGGAAAGCATCACGCTGGTGGTGCAGATCAATGGCAAGTGCGGGACAAAATTGAAGTGAACGCCGGTCAGGACGACGAGTGCTGAAGGAAATTGCCCTGGCTTCTGACAAGGTGCAAAGCTGGCTGGAGGGCAAACCGCCGCGCAAGGTGATTGTGGTGAAGGGGCGGTTGGTGAATATTGTGAACAGGATGGTGATTGGACGGCCGTTTCTCTGGCGAGGAAACGGCCGTTTCTTTTACGTTCATCCAACTTTCAGCCGCGCGTCTGCCAGCCAGTCAAACCAAAACAGCACGCCCAGCAGCAGCAGTAGCCCGCCAATAATCCAGCCTTCGCCGCCAGACATGACCAAAAGATCAAGGCCAGGGCGAAGAAGAGTGCTGCTCAACTCTCTCCCAATGCCAGGCGATGAGTAAAGTGATGACCACGACAAAAGTGGGAATCAGGTGCATGAAAAGGGCGATGATCGTTTCGCCCACATTGTACCCTTCACTAAAAACATCCAGGGCAAAAATGCTGATGAACAGGGCAAACAATATACTCAACACCCTGGGCAGCCAGTAAAGCAAACGCTTTGTGTTTTTATTCATGATTTTTTACCTCAATCCTCTGCATAACGATGCCTGACTGAGCCACTGCCAACAAACCAGTTGCCAGGGTGGCCAGACCAAAAGTAAATCTGCCTTGCCTGCGGCTGGCTGCTGGCGGGTGAAGCGAAGGAGGCGATAGTTGTCCGTTACGGCTGCCAGCCGTCGTCAGACAGGGTTTGGGGGTGAATGCCAAAAGCAGGTGCGGCAAGCCACTGCTGATGAGCACCTGGCAAATAGGCAGGGTGTTGGGTTCGTCGGTGATGTGCTTGGGCGAGGGCCTGGAAACGGCCGTTTGGCAGCCAAATCTCTACGCTGGGATGATCCAAAATATTGCGATACCAGTGAGAAACAGAGCCAAAACCGGCCGTGCAGTAAACCTCGCCCTCAATTTCTGCATAATTCACGGGCGTCCGGCGAACCTTGCCCGTTTACGGCCAGGTGCTGGATGACCATGATGCGCCCGCCAACGGTTGGCCAGACATTGATAAAGCGGAGCCAGCCCCAGCCGCCACATCAGCAGCATAAAGCGGTTCAGTAGCGAAAGTAATGACGCAGCTTCACCTCTGCTTGCGGTGTTAGGGTGAGACATTGCTTAGACGGCTCGCAGGGTAGGCAACTGTTTTGCTGCTGCGTAAACCGCAGTAGAGGAAGACCAACCCCGGCAGGGGCAAACAGCATAAACCAGATGCCTTCTGGGAAGTACCCTCTGTCGGAATACATCACGCCGTAGAAGGCCAGCAGGCTCAGCACGGTCACCGCCCACCTAACGTTTCCCAACGCCAGGCCAGCAGCATTCCACCGTCACGCCGATGGGGAAGAACAACAGCCCAATCCATTCGACAAGCTGATTTTGCTAATCACCATCTCTTCCCCGAACAAGAAAAGCAGCAGGAAAGGCGCACACCAGGCTGCCAGCCCGCGCCAGCCAGCGCAACATTACCACTAGCCGATTCTGTTTCTGTTGCTTAACCATTTTCCTTTCTCCCGCCCTGATGATCGTTTACTTCTGCTGTCATAGTACAACTTTTAAATTTCGGAGATTAGTGAGGAACGGCCGTTTACAACCTAACAAAACTCACTTCCCATTCGCCAAAAAGGCACCTCCGTTCATAATTAGTGCCATTAACTCACCCGTTGCCGGAAATTCCCCAACAGTTTGAAACCAGGCGTTTGCTCATCCGCTGCCCGCAGCCGGGCGATAGGGCAGCCTTGTATGAGGCCATTTTGGCCTCCAAAGACCATCTGTCGGCCTGGCTTTCCTGGGCAGACTGGCCCAATATTTCCCCTAAACGTGCCGAAGCCTCTATCCTGCGCAATCGGGATCGGTATCTGAATAAGGAAGATATGACCATGCTCATTTTCTTAAAGAAACCGGCGCTTTGATTGGCGGCAGCGGGCTGCACAACCCGACTGGAAAGTTCCCAAATTTGAGATTGGCTACTGGCAGCATGTAGGTATGGCGGGTGGGCTACATGACCGAAGCGGTCAACGCCATCACCGACCTGGCGTTTGCCAATTGGGTGCCAAAGGTGCACCTGGAATGTTACCCCACAACGAGCGCAGCGTGCGCCTGGCACAACGCTGCGGTTTCCAACTGGAAGCCCGTCTGGCTAACTATCGCCGCCACCATCAAACCAACATCCTTCACGACTGGCTCATCTTCTCCCGCTTCCCAAAGTGTAGCCACGAATTCCATTGCGCGTTTTTCGCGCAAGCCGGCGCAGCTACGGAGAAATTGCTGGTAAGCAATGCAACTCCTGTCTGGCAGGCACGTAAAGGTCACTGTCTAAAATAATTATTTTCCAACAAATGTTTGTTGAGTAAGGAGTATGTGAAACGATGACTGAAGAAACAACCCCCAGCGTTGAAGAATTAAGGCACGGTTGAAAGTAGAAGTTCCTGTTGAGGAAGATGAAGTAACCAAGGCGATGTGCAGACTCCCGACGTAACGCCGAATTGCGCGAATTTGGCAAGCAGTTTGCCGACACCATTCGTTCTGCCTGGAACAGCGCCGAGCGGCAGCGGCTAGAAACTGAGCTGCGGATGGTATGCGCTCTTTTGCCGACGAAGTGGACAAGGCGATTCAGGAAATTAAGAAAAGCCCGGCAGCCGACCGGGTCAAACGGAAGCCGTCAACGTTCGTGAAAAGGTGCAAAGCAGCGATGTGGCCACAAAGCCCGCACGGGCGTTGCCAGGCTTGCAGGCGCTCGGTGAACAGCTGGCCAAGCTGGCCGAGCGGTTTACCCTGTTGAGAAGCCTGTCGCTGAGGAAGAAACTGCGGAGTAATCGGTAATCAGTGATTCCGGTAATCAGTGACTCAGTAATCAGTGACTCAGTAATCGGTGTTCAGTTAAGGGCACTGATGACTGACCTTCGATCACTGGCTTACTGGACTTCAGGGCAAAACGGCGTTGCTAACGCCTCCAATCCGTCCATATCATCCAAATCAATCCATTGCAGCATGATGCGCTGCACGCCTGCCTGGGCAAATGCCGCTAGCTGCTCCAACTTCATTCCCTGTCCCCACAACCAATCCGCGCCCGCAGCTCGTCAGCAGACAGCGTGCGCGGGCCATTGGCGTCAAAATCTGCCTGGTCTTTGCCAAAAATGAGACCGGTCGCGAGCGAGCGGCGCACGTCGCCAGGCTGACGGCCGTTTGCCAGCAGCATCTCATCCAGCAGCGCACACCGTTCAGCAAAGGTTTGCGGCGGAATGTAAACGCCGTTCCATTCCTGGGCATATTTGGCGGTGAGCGGTAAGGTGCGCCTGGGGCCATTGCGCCAATGAGAATGGGCGGCCCGCCGGGGCGCTGCGGCCTGGGCAGCAAAACGGCTTCGTGGAGCTGGTAATATTCCCCGGAAAAATCAAGCGGTTCCTCATTTTGCAGCAAATGAGAGATGATTTGGAGTCCTTCTTCAAAGCGGGCAAAACGGCCGTTCATATCCAGCAAGTCCCAACTGTAGTTGTGATGCTCCCGTTCTTGCCAGCCTGCACCTAAGCCAAGATGGAGACGGCCGTTAGACAAATCATCCACCGCACTGGCTATCCGCGCCGTCATGGTGGGCTGGCGGAAGGAGACGGGCGAAACCATCGGCCCAAACTCAATGCGGCTGGTGTGGCTGGCCAGCCAGGTAAGCGAGACCCATAGCTCCAGCGACTCCTTGTCTGGCGGATTAGCATTGGTGTAATGATCAGAGCGGTACAGCCCGACAAAACCCAAATCTTCCACGGCGCGGGCAATGCGCTGCCAGCGTTCCCAGGTGAGTCCATTTTGCCCTTCCAACATAATGGCAACTTCAATCATTTTTCCTCTCCTATCGAGAACCTCCGGGAGGTTCCCAAAATAACCCTGCCCGTTGACAAAACCTCCCGGAGGTTGTCAACGTTAGAAACAAAAACGCCCACACTGGTAGGCAGCCTGGGCGTTTGAAAAATCATCACAAGATGATGTTTAGACGATTAATTCATGTGCGGCAAAATTTGAGCCACGATCCGGTCTTTGGGCAGTGCGCCAGTAATGCGCTCTACAACCTGACCGCCTTTGAACAGCATCAAAGTGGGAATGCCAACGATGCCGTAGCGGCCGGGCACCATCGGATTGTCGTCCACGTCCATTTTGCCAACTTTTAAGGTTTCGCCATACTCTTCTGCAATCGCTTTAACAGAGGGGGCGATCATGCGGCAGGGGCCACACCAATCGGCCCAAAAGTCTACCAAAACGGGTTTTTCGGAATCTAAAACTTCACTCTGGAAGCTGCTATCAGTAATTTCTACCGGGGTTGCCATATTTTATTGCTCCTTGCATTTATTTTTTACATGCCCTTGGCATGTCTATTCTTTAGATGACTTTTTTTAGATAAGGTCACATGAGATTTTCTTACCTAATGAGTTTAACGAAACCGTTTGGGCTGTCAAGCAAAAAAGCCTACAATTACCCGATTACTAAATTACCCATTTTCCCATTATCTGACAGGGGTGAATCATGTTAAACACCAGCACATTTTTAATCACAAACGGCCGTATCGTCACCTGGGCTGAACCGAATAAAATCCTTAAAAACGGGGGCATGTTGGTGGCAGACGGCCGTATTGCCAAAATTGGTGATTCGGCAGAACTGATTGCTGCCCATCCAGACCTGGAACAGCTCGATGCAGGCAACCAGCTTGTCATGCCCGGCAACATCTGCGCCCACACCCACTTTTACGGCGCATTTGCTCGCGGCATGGGCATTCCTGGCCCGCCGCCCAAAGATTTCCCCGATATTTTAGAGCGGCTTTGGTGGCGACTGGACCGCGCCCTGCTTGATTTGGACACGCAATACAGCGCCCTGGTCTGCCTGGTAGATGCCATCAAGCACGGCACCACGACGCTGGTAGACCACCACGCCAGCCCCAGCGCCCTCAACAACTCGCTGGACATGATTGCCGACGCGGTGGAGATGGCCGGGGTGCGTGCCGCGCTCTGCTACGAAGTGACAGACCGCAACGGGCCGGAAGAGGCCGAAGCGGGCATTGGTGAAAACGTGCGCTTTTTGCATTCGCTCAAAGAGCGCAGCGGCGACCTGCTGGCAGGTACCTTTGGTCTGCACGCCTCCCTCTCGCTGAGCGACGAGACGCTGGCCAACTGCGTAGCCGCAGCTGCCAATCTAGACACGGGCTTCCACATTCACGTAGCCGAGCATGAGGCAGATGAGTACGATTCGCTGCAAAAATATGGCAAGCGCGTGGTGCCGCGCCTGGCCGAAGCGGGCATTTTGGGGCCAAAAAGCATTGTGGCCCACGCGGTACACGTTGACGCCGTAGAAAAAAACATCCTCCATGAGACGGGCACCTGGGTGACTCACCAGCCGCGCAGCAACATGAACAACGCTGTTGGCGCGGCGGACATCGAAGGGATGCTCCGGCTGGGGATTCCGGTTTGCCTGGGCAACGATGGTTTTAGCAACAACATGTGGGCCGAGTGGAAAATGGCCTACCTGATGCACAAACAGGTTCACCGCGATCCGCGCCGGGCCAACGGCATGGATGTTGTGCAGATGGCCATTTACAACAATGCGGCGCTGGCAGACATGTTTTGGCCTGGACGGCAAATCGGCCGTTTGGTGGAAGGGGCGGCGGCGGACATCATTTTTGTCGATTACCATGCCACAACGCCACTGAATGCGGGCAATCTGCCCTGGCACATCATCTTTGGCTTTGAGAGCAGCCTGGTGACCAGCACGATGGTGGCAGGCAAGCTGCTGATGCACAATCGCCAGCTGCTCACGCTGGACGAGGCAGAAATCACCGAGCGCAGCCGCAAGCTAGCGGCAGAGGTGTGGCAGCGCTACGAGAAGTTGAGTTAATTTTTTGCCACAGAGAGCACAGAGATTTAAGAGGTTTATCCCCAGATTTCGCAGATTGGCGCAGATTTTTTGTTTTTCTCTGTGTCACTCTGTGGCTCCTCTGTGGAACTCTGTGTTCCGTTTTTTAATTCAAGGATTGGTTAATGGTTACTTGTCGTCGCTGGTTTGGCGGAGAGATTTTGATTCCCAAAGAGAAGCTGGTTCACCGGCCGGGTGCATATGGCATTGTGCGGCGTGAGGATACGGTGTTGCTGATGACGGTGGTGGGGGAGAACGGCCGTTACTGTCTTCCAGGTGGCGGTGTTGAGCCATGGGAAAATAACATTGCTGGCTTGCAGCGAGAAATGCTAGAAGAGACAGGTATTCAGGTAAAAGTTGGCCCGTTGGTGAAGTTTCAGGAAGAGTTCTTTTACTACGATCCTAAAGACATCGCCTGGCACGGCCTGCTGTTTTACTACAGCTGCACGCCACTCACCAATGAACTGCTCCCCACTGAACTGGTCGATGACGAAGCAGCCACCAATCCACAATGGGTCAGCATCGACACCCTGCATGAAGGAAATTTACAGCCACAAGAACGGTGGTTGTTGGATTTTCTGAAGGCGGTGTAAAAGTGTTACAATAGTTGTCGTGCAACCTTGCTTTTTAAGACAATGATATTGAAGAATTGAAATTACAGAAGGAACAAAATTATGAAAAAACAATTTCGTTTGGCGCTTTATTTTGCTTTTTTCTTGCTGCTTCTGCCGCTTACGGCGTTGGCGGCTCCGTTGATGGAGACCGAATCAGTTAACCCCTCTGGTTGGGTAGGCGGTTTGTTGACAGTTCTGGCTCTGCTGATGCCTATATTTTTCCGCTTGTGGTTAAAACAACAAAAATAAGTTTGGTTATGTAAACTATTTTGTGTGTGAGATGGCTTGACAGGGCAAAACGGCCGTGTTACCATCTCGCCCAACTTAAAAAACAAAGACGTTGAACCGAACGAGTACGCAGCATAGCGGGTTTTAGAGAGTGGGTTCTACTGTTGCAAACAGTTGAGCTGAAAAATCCACAACAGCGCCGCTGCTGAATGGATCGGGGAGTTGCTTGGGCAAAAGCTGGTTTTTCTTAGCGAGTAGCTTAAGTCGGAAGTGCCACCGTTATCAGGGCATAGACTTGCTAATAATTAATTGTGAATAATGAATGGTTAATTGTTAATGAGTTGAAGAGAGTGGAGCTGGCTAACACACAACGCGCTATCACGGGCGCGTTTTTTGTTTCAGCTTAAACCGGGTGGCACCGCGAGAGTGAATTTTATTGACGCTCTCGTCCCAGTGGCGAATTTTTTCGCTGGGACGAGAGCGTTTTTGTTGGAGATTGGAGACCGGAGATTGGAGATTGGGCTTTCTTGGCAATCTCCAATCTCTAATCTCCAGTCTCTTCATCAAAGGAGTGGAAAATGAGCGATAATACAAAGTTTTTATTGGACGAAAGCAAGCTGCCCAAAGCGTGGTACAACATCAATGCCGATATGCCCGTGCCGCCGGAACCGGTGCTGCATCCGCAAACGCTGGAGCCGGTGACGCCAGATTTTCTCAGCGTACTGTTTCCCATGAGCCTGATCATGCAGGAGATCAGCACTGAGGCTCAGATTGAGATTCCGGAGCCAGTGCGCGAGGTGTACAAGCTGTGGCGGCCTACGCCAATGTTCCGCGCCCGCCGTTTGGAGCAGGCTTTGGATACACCGGCGCACATTTATTACAAGTATGAGGGTGTCAGTCCGGTGGGATCGCATAAGCCGAATACGGCCGTTCCCCAGGCGTTCTACAATAAAGAAGCAGGCACCAAAGCGCTCACCACCGAGACCGGGGCCGGGCAGTGGGGTTCTGCGCTGGCGATGGCCTGCAACTTCTTCAATTTAGATTTGGAAGTGTACATGGTGAAAGTGTCTTACCAGCAAAAGCCATACCGCCGCATGGTGATAGAAAATTACGGGGCAGAGGTGTATGCCAGCCCGACGGATCGCACGCAGTACGGCCGTTCCGTTTTAGCCCAGCACCCTGATTCACCTGGCTCCCTGGGCATTGCCATCTCCGAAGCTGTGGAAGTAGCCGCCACCTCTGGCGGGACGAAAAAGTACAGCCTCGGCTCCGTGCTCAACCACGTGCTGATGCACCAGACTGTGATTGGTGAAGAAACGTTGCTGCAAATGGAAATGGCGGGAGAATATCCCGATGTGATTGTGGCCTGCACCGGCGGCGGCTCTAATTTTGGTGGCTTTGCCTTCCCCTTCGTGCGCGAAAACCTGCGCAACGGCAAAAACACCACCGTCATCGCTGCCGAACCGGCCGCTTCGCCTAGCCTCACCCGAGGCACCTACGCCTTTGACTATGGCGACACGGCCAAAATGGCACCTGTTGTGAAAATGCACACGCTGGGACACTCCTTTGTGCCGCCTGCCATCCATGCTGGTGGGTTGCGCTATCACGGCATGTCGC